>JBLHOW010000037.1:0-57955 GCA_047623705.1 Crocinitomix sp. | reverse complement strand
GTTTCAATAATAGGATTAATGAATACTTTTTTTAATCCTTGCAAGCCAGCAGCTTTAGGGTCAGGTTCTTCATCATCATCTACATCAGCAAAAGGCGAAGCATCAATTATGAACAACCGAAGTGATTTGCCAATCTGCGGCGCGGCTAAACCAACACCACTTGCTTCATACATTGTATCAAACATATTTGCAATCAACTCTGTCAATCCTTTGTGATCTTCTTCAATTTCGTCTGCCATTTTTTTTAGAACTGGCGCCCCGTATGCTACGATAGGTAATATCATTGTTATGCTTTCAATTTTTTACAAAAATAGTTGAAATATATAAATAGTCGTCTATCTCTGTAGGTCGAATCCAAAGTGAATGCGTTAATTCTTGTAAAGTTCGGAAGACTTGAAGAGAATAAGAAGATTGATTTCTTTAATTTTCGCCTAATTTAAATAGGTCTAACAGGATTTGGATGCTGTCGCCTAAATGAGCAGTCGCACTCAGGATTACGCATGAACACGATTTATTTAATTGATTAACTGTGACAGATCTAAACGCTTATATCATCCTAGTTTTTAATTGCAATGGAGACACCAATTCCGTAAGTCAAAAAGAATCCAGAATAAGGACGTTTGCCTATTTGAAAGTTTTGCGTTATTGTGGCACCACCTCCGTCACTGGCAGATTCAGACTCAAATATCGAGAAACCAACTCTGTATCCTAAAGCGCCATAATCACCAACTGGCGGAGTATTGAGCGAAGAAATGGAATGCATTGGCATAAAAATTAAATCGGCATATATTGCCAATGTGCCAGATTCTCTTCTTTTACCGTACCCATCCACTTTAGCAGCGACGTTTTTAAATGATGAAAAATTAATTCCAGCATAAAGCCCACCTCTATTTTGACCAGCGATTAATGTGTCCCCTGATACTTTAATTGGATTTCTTTTAAATATGAATCCTCCTCTGGCATCAAACTGGTTTAGCTTAGTTCCTAGTACCTTTACTGTTGTTGTAGTTGATGAGCTTCCATTGTCTTTATAGTCTACTTGTAACTTGATCTTTTTCTCTCTATTAAAGGATAATAAATTGAATGAAGCGCCTGCTTCAAAATCAAAATTCCATGGTGCTTCTTTATTTCCTTTGCGGTGAGAGGTATAGTAAGATTTTTCAACTAAATAATCTACGCCAATCAATTTGTTGACTTGATAAGATCCCCAGATACCAAAATTTGCACTTGCTACATCCAGGCCAACATCTAATTGAAATATATCTAGGTTCATGATAAACTTTGCAGGGCTTGGATCATCATCATAAACGCTGTATGATGTAGATTGAGCATTTGCAATTGTCAAATTAATACAAAAAATGAGTAGGAATTTTTTCATAATATTGTTTTCACCAAATCTATGCTATACGCCGCTGTGTAACAATAGGGTGATTCCTGTAATTATGAATTCTTGTTAATCTAGATTGCCTGTGGAATGATCAGTGAAAGTTTGCGCTTATCTATTTGCATTAATAAATTCAGTAGGATCAAGATATCCGCTGGTATCAGCAGAATATCCGCCACCAATTCCTAAATTGGTGTCAGATCTCATTTCAAAATGCAAATGTGCTGGATAAATCCCTCCCGCATTGCCAATTGTTCCGATAGGTTCACCGCGCTTTATTAATTGATTTTTTTTGGTGAAAAACATTTTATCGCAATGCGCATACAGAGAGTGAACACTTGAAAAATCTTGCAAATAATGGGTGATAATAATGACTTTACCCCAACCTCCTTTTAAGTTTTCTGCCGATACTATATAGCCATTTGCAACGCTATAGATAGTGTCTCCAAAATCGGTATCACCTCCGCCATTTCCATTCCAATCGTCTCCTAAATGATTGTTCTCTCCAAACCTTTGTGCGTTATAATAACCCTCGCCATCAGGTTTGCCTACAGGGAAATCAAAATGAGTTGCCCAGACAGGTTGTCTGTTTCCTAATGCGTTTTCATTTTTTGTTGCCTGATTTGTGCTTGGCTTTATAATAAAAGCCGTTGTAATAACCGAAATGAATAGTAGTATAAAAAAATTAAGAGATAATATTTTTGTCATTGTCATAATCCACCTTTACTAAAAATAAACCTTGTGGTGGAACCGATAGACCAGCTTTACTGCGTTCTTGCGAATCGAGTATTTGTTGAAACGCTTTAAGGTCAATTTTATCGGTACCAATGTCAACCATTGTGCCCACAATTGCACGCACCATATTTCGTAAAAATCGATTGGCTTGAATTGTAAAACGGTATCCTTCAGGCGATTTTGTCCATTGGGCTTTAGTTACATCACAATTAAAACTACTAATTCCTGTAATGGTCTTGCTAAAACACTTGAAATTTTTGTGATTAATTAACACTTCACAGGCCGCATTCATTTTATCTAAATCCAACTCTAGTCGGGCTAACCAAGAGGTTTCGTTTAAAAATGCATTTTTATCATTATGAATGAAATAATGATAAGTTCTACTTGTCGCGCTAAAGCGTGCATGCAAATCAGCAGGGACTTTAGTAACTTCATGAATGGCAATGTCGTCGGGTATCATGCAGTTTAGTTTATAAGCAAAAGTCGCATCATCCCAATCCGAATTCATTTCAAAGTGCGCATAAAACTCTGAGGCGTGAACTCCTGTGTCTGTTCTTCCGCATCCCATAACCTTTACCTTCTTATTACGGTTCATTTTTTTGAGAGCATCCTCGATATGTTCTTGCACAGTTATCGCGTTGGGTTGTATTTGCCAACCAAAAAAATGCGTTCCTTTGTAGGATAGTTTTAAAAAATAACGCTGCTCACTCATACCGCAAAAGTAATAAAGATTAGATGAAGAAAATTGGATTAATGTCAGATACCCATGGTTGGGTTGATCCTAAAATCTACGAATATTTTAAAGACGTGGATGAGATTTGGCATGCAGGTGATGTTGGGTCAATGGGAGTGATTGAAGAATTGGAGCAGTTTAAACCCATTCGTGGTGTTTATGGAAATATAGACGATCATGTGATTCGGGCAACTTGGCCAAAAGTGAATCAATTCGATTGCGAAGGTATGTCTGTTTTAATGACCCATATTGCTGGTAAACCTTATAAGTATACGCAAGAGGCCCGCGTTGAAATTGAAAAATATAAACCCAATATTTTCATCTGCGGTCACTCACATATTTTATTGGTGCAGTTTGATAAGAACATTAATAGTTTGTGGCTAAATCCAGGTGCATGCGGTTATAAAGGATTTCATAAAGTCAAAACTATTTTACGTTTTACAATTGATGATGGAAAGGTGAAAGACATGGAAGCAATTGAATTAGGTGTTAAATCAAAAGTGAATTTATGAAAATAATAACATTTCTTCTAGCCTTTTATTTACTTGGATCTTGCAGTGATGCAAATCAGGATGAAGTTGAAGGTTGGTCAGATGAAGTGGCTTCTTCGGTTGATACTAGCATGAGGAATGATGGGGTTGATGGAATTGATTTGTTTGAATTAAGCAATCAGTTAGAGACTATACCTTTGGCGCAATTAAATCAGATTCGACATGAAACAGATAGCATTCAAACTATACTTACGTCAGAAATAGTGCAACTTTTTAAGCATCTTCAATCAAACGAATTGGGTAAAGTACAGCAAATGTTGCATCCAAAAGGTTTGTACTATTATACCCTCGGGCGAATTGCGCCAGAAACATTTAATCTAAGTACTTTGAAAGAACGGAAAGGACGTTTAAAAGGTGCATATGAAATGACAGATGAATATAATTTAATGCAGATCGATTCAATGGTTAACGGCTTATTTTGGTTAGATTCTTTGCGTAATAATTATACAGATAATGCTCCAGATTGGCATGAAGGATATGGAGCTGTTGCTTATGGATTCTCTGGCAATTATAGCAGTGACCATATCGATTTAGAATATGAGTTGGATTTTGGCGAATCAAATTTATATCATATCGCTTATATCAATCATAATTCAGAAGAAATTGACCACAGAGACATTTTAATGTTAGAATTTTTCCAAGATGATATGAGCCATTGGAAGCTCTATGCCATTAGTAATTTAGAATGGACGTCATAAGAAATCGTCAAAAAAAGTATTGAATTCGGCTATTGCGATAAAATAAATTAAATTTGAATACGTTAAGAGTTGTGGTAAGAATAATACACGAACTTAAAACGTGAGTTTTTATCAAGAAAAAAACGCTATTAATGAAAATTAAGCTTACACTCCTCGGCCTTATAATAGGTTCTCTTTCATTTGCACAAACTGGCGGACAAAACACGTATCAGTTTTTGGATTTAGATTTTAATGCACGCTCCATGAGTTTAGGTGGAGACTTTATCGCCTTAAAGGATGGAGACATCAATTTGGCCGTTTCAAACCCTGCATCAATCACAGAAAAAATGAATGGCAGCTTAGCCTTGAATCATTTTATCTATCCAGCAGGAATTAATTATGGACAAATAGCTTACGGAAAAACATTTGAAAAGGCCGGAACTTTTGTCGGGCACTTGCGCTATGTTTCATACGGTAAATTTACAAGAACAGATCAAGCCGGAGTAGAGGAAGGAACATTTACCGCTGGTGATTATTCATTAGGTGTTGGCTATGGTAAAACATTGAATAAATATTTTTCAGCTGGAGCCAATTTAAATGTCATTTTTTCGCACCTAGAAACGTATACGTCTATTGGAGTAGGAGTAGATGTCTCTAGTACATTTTATGATGAAGAATCAAACATTACAGCAACAGTAATGGCAAGAAATATAGGTTATCAAATTAAAGGTTATACACCTGGTAATCATGAGCCATTGCCAATTGAAGTATTGGCAGGTATTAGCTATAAATTCCACCACGCACCGTTTCGTTTTAGCTTAATGGGGACAGATTTAACAACATGGGATTTAACCTATAACGATCCTAGTTTATCAGAAACAATTGATCAATTAACTGGGGATACTATACCTGTACCCTCTGCAAGTTTTGCTCAAAAAGTAGCCTATCACACGAACTTTGGAGTTGAACTAGTTCCTTCGGATAATTTCTTTTTACGTATTGGCTTCAATTATCAGCGCAGAAATGCATTGGGAATTGTAGATCGTAAAGGCGCAAGTGGATTTTCGTTTGGAGTTGGAATGAAAACTAAGAAGTTTGAATTCAGTTACGGTCTTGCGTTCTATTCAGTAGCAGGTGCATCTAACGTTTTTGGAATTACAACGAATTTTTCTCAGTGGACAAGGAAGAAGTGATTTTCTTAGGGAGTAGGCAATAGTTCGAATCCTAAAACAATCAGTAACAAACCGCTGCGAATTTTGCACTGCGCGCACCTCAGTGCTCCAACCTAATAACAATCAACATATTCATGAATCTAATAAGGCTATAACGTCAGTTCGAGTGATAATTGGGCAAAGCCAAAATTAATATCGTGTCGAGAACAAGTTGAACCTAACGCTTCAAACGCCACTTTACACTAATAAACCCTATTATAATAATAATGCAAGGCTTCATTTGCTCTTTGAATTACACGCTTAAAAGACCGGCGCATTATTGGTAACGATTGCAACGTCCTTGAATAATAAGGGAATGGTCGGCGTAATTGATAAAAAGTACTGCTTTTGAATATAAGTGCTTCAAAACCATTATTTCCACCACCGCCATATTGCGTTCGGCGTTCTAATCCATCTTCAGTTTGAACTAAATAAGTGCCTTCTTCAAAGGTTGCAGTGTCTTTTCCAAGTGCTGTGATTTCAGCAATATAGAATAATTCAGAGTTGATTTTAATACCAGGATCAATGCCTGCAGTGTCGTTTAAGAATACTACGCTATCTAATTGTTGGTTCAATACGTAATTTGAATAATCGCTCCGAAAGAAAAATACGGGGCAAAAATCATAGTACTTGTTAAATGCCGCGATAATTTCTTGGTTCTTTTTTAATTGTTCCAATGCTATCTTTTTAGCCTCTTCTTTACGGTCAGATTTTAACAAGGCATCAATTAATGGTTGACGTGTGCGCAATCTGACAAGTAGGACACTTTCCTTTAGTTCTTTGATTTGCCGTTGCGAATTCATCCTGTCAATTTCACTGTTCCGCATCTTTCGAGGGGTTTGCGCTTTAGCGGAAGAAATAAAAAGCAAGCAAAAAATTATAAGCGCTAAATTTTTAAGGTCCATGCTTTAAAGATATGAAAAAGCAGGATTTGGGTCAAGTATTTTGACCTGTTTTGATTTAAATAAGCGATTTATTGATGGAAGTGCAACGGTATTGAAGTGATTGGCAATGGCACACGATTTTATTGGCAGCCTCCCTCTCTTTATGTAACTTATTTGCCTTGTGCCGTATAAAAGGTATGAAACTTGTTTGTTAGTGAATATATGCGTTTAATACTGATCATATTTCTTATAATTTCTCTGCAGTTGCACGGGCAATTAAACTATTTAGAAGGTTCTTGGCAAGGGATTCTTACACAAACTGGCCAAAGCCCGAAAGATGGGAAAGCCATTTGGTTTGATTTTACCGTAGACCCTGTTTCTGGAGACATGAAAGGAGAATCTCGCGTTGAAACGCCATTTACTAAGTATTTTGCCTACAAAAAAGTCGTTGGAACCGTCAAAAGCAAACGTGAAATTAGTTTTAAAGATGATTTTATTGGCTTGGATAAAAATGCTGGAACGGATGTTTGGTGTTTGACAAAGGGAGATTTGGTTTATACAGATTCTACGGGATATTTAAAGGGAAAATGGATTTCTTCTGATTGTCGTCAAGGTGGAATAATAAGCTTGTATCGTTCCAAATATAAACTGTCCAAAACGGATTCAATGACCTTATATCATTCTTGGTTTAATAATATGGTCAATGATCTTTCGAGAGGTTGGAACGCTTACTATGTTCGAGAAGCTGAAATGCGAGATTTTCAATTTGTCCCTGTTTATTTTGATCACGATAAGGATATTCTAAAAGCAACATTTGACGATTATTTGAATAAAATGGCGAATATCGTTAACTCTCATTCTGACTTAAGAATCAAAATTATTGGACATACAGATTCAAATGGATCGGATAACTATAACGTTGGTCTTTCAGAGCGAAGAGCAGAACGTGTCAAAAGTTTTTTAATAGCTGCAGGTGCGCCGTCTGATAAGATAGTCATAGAATATCGTGGAGAAAAAGACCCGGCGACAACCAACAATACTTCTTTTGGAAAACAATTGAATCGAAGAGTGGACTTTGAATTTATTTAATGTTGCTATTGAATGGATTTAATTAAGAGCAGTAGGAAGTTAAAACCAGGTAAAGGTTTTACATATTCATTAGGCTTAAAAGCTATTTCAGAAAGTCTTTACGGGTGCAAACATTATGAAGGTCTATCGCTTTGGTTTAATCAAGATATAGGTAGAAAAATAGGTGTTTTTGAACCAGGATGGTATGATGAAAGAAAGTTGAAGGGGAGTTCGGAAGAACTTCTTTCGTTTAGGTGTATCGTTTCAGTTAATTATTCAGCTGTTTTAGAGGAGTGGAGCATGACACTTTATTCAGTTGAGATATCTAAAAATAAAGAAACTAGGGAGTTTTTGATCAATACGGGATTGCCATTAATTAAAAAATGGCTTAACGCTACCAAAGCAGCTACTTGGTATGCTGGGCATAGGTGTCTGCAAATAGGACTTGATTATAATTCAAATGAATACTGCCTATTCGAAACTAAAAATGATCGGATAATTGAAAAGAAGATAGCGGCTATTCAGGAATTATAAATTCATCAACTTAAAACACTAGCTAATGTCTCTGCTTTTCTTTCGGTTTCATTCCATTCAGCTTCACCATTTGATTGGGCTGTTATTCCACCACCAATATAAAGTTTAGCACTTTTATCAAACAATTGCATACAACGTAAATTCACGTAAAAGTCTTTTTTGTTTTTACTCAGGATTCCAATAAAGCCAGTATAAAATTCACGGTCGTAACTTTCAAGTGTTGGAATGAATTTGCGGGCTTCTTCTGTCGGGATACCACAAACTGCAGGGGTAGGGTGTAGTTGCATTAAAACGGCAGACCAATCAATCTTTTGATTGAGTTCAGCTTTGATACTTGTTAACAAATGTTCAATTTTTCCCGCTTGAATGTTCTTAGGACCGTCAATGAGAATATTTTTACATTGGATGTGCCGCAACCCTTTTAAGATAGTGTCCGTCACCAATTGCTGTTCTTCAAACTCTTTTTCGCTCCAGGTTTCATTTGGCATTTTTGTGCCTGCTAGAGACATGGTTTTTAAATGCAAATCTTCTACCGATAACAAGAGTTCAGGTGTTGCTCCAATCCATGTTCCTAATTCTGCATTAGAAATAACGTAATTTAACGTATTTGGATAATGCTTGTTCAGTAAATCGAAAATGGTCAGAGCGTCATGTTCCGTGAATACCGTTTTCGTACGTGATAGAATTACTTTTTTGAACTTTCCACTAGCGATTGCCATTTGTAGCGATTCAAACTTAGCTAAATATGCAGCCTTGGAATGTTCTGTCGAATTATTGGCTTTTTTAGAAGTGGAGAATTCAACAGCATTAATAGCTTTTAGCTCGCTAATGTTTAAAATTTTATCGCCATTAAACGAATGAAAAATGATTCCCTCAGAACTAGCTTCGTCCATATTTAAAATCCACGTACCAATTCCTTTTTTAAGTTGAGTGGACTTTGAATGAGGTAAACGATATGCTACGAACGTTTCGATATGCTATTTTTTTTCTACAACAATAACAGTTAGGCGTCCTGTACAAACTAATTTCCCTTCTTCGTTCTTAATATCAACTTGCCATAAATGTGTTTTTCTACCTGCATGAACAATCTTTGCGCGGCCAGTAACTATTCCAGATCTTACACCGCGCACATGATTCGCGTTAATTTCTAAACCAACAATATTATGCGTTGCCATATCAACTAGTAAGGTCGATCCAATTGATCCTAAACTTTCAATTAAAGCTGCACTGGCACCACCATGCAATAGTCCTGCGGGTTGGAGTGTTCTTTTATCTACAGGCATGGTGCCTTCAATAAAATCTTCGCCCAACTTTGTTATGCGGATATCCAACTGCTCTAAGAGCGTGTTTTTGTTGAAATTATTAATAACCTCAAGTGGAGTGTTCGGATCTATCATGATTTATTTAGGGGCTTTTAAGTACAAGAAATAAGCGATAACACTAAATATAATATTGGGTAACCAAACAGCCAGTATAGGCGTAAATCCAACATTTAAAGCCGCAACGGTGGTCATTTGCATAGAGAAAATATAAAGCACACAAATTCCTAAACCAAGCGCAATATTAACACCCAAACCTCCACGACTTTTTTTACTTGAAACCGAAACTCCAATTAATGTCAGAATAAATATGGCAAAAGGAGATGCCCACCGTTCGTGCTTTTTAATTAAATAATAGGAGATTTTGCTCGAACCAGTTTTCTCTTGTTCTTTGATGAATGCATCCAGCTCTTTATTGTCCATAGCCTCAATAATATTGGGCCTGAAAACCAAATCATTTACACCGAATTCTAGAGTTGTGTCTAATTCTTCTGCATAAAATAAATCGTCATTGAATTCGCCATTATGTCTAATGCTAATATTTTCAAAATGCCAATCATTACTCAAGCTATCACCAATTGCTTTTTTAGCATTGAGGGAATATTCCAATCGTGTGCCAACTATACGTTCTAAAGAAAAGTCTTTAATGATTTTCTTTTTACCGTCGTAGTGCCGGAAATAAAGAATGTCGTCGTTGGCTAACTGCAATCGAACATCTAGTTTATTGTTGTGGTCACGATAATACATTTCCTCAAATTCAATCCGCGCAGCATTTGACGAAGGCAATACGAAATTATAAACCAGAATTGTTGCGATAACTAGAACAGTTGCGGAAATAAAATAAGGCCGCAAAAAGCGATTAAACCCAACGCCGGAACTTAAAATGGGAACAATTTCAGTATTTCCTGCCATTTTAGAGGTGAAATAAATCACAGAAATAAAATTCAGCAAGTAGCTAAATTGCGCTCCATAATTAACGAAAAAGTTTGAATAGTAAACGAATACGATTTCGTCCCAAGGGGCACCATTCGCAATAAATTCGTTAAGTTTTGAAGATAAATCAAACACAATACTAATCGCCATCAAAAGGATAAGCATGAACACGAATGTTCCTAAAAATTTTTTTATGATAAACCGATCGAGCTTGGTAAGAATCACCGCTATATTTTTTGACTTAATTTAGGAACTATTTCATCTTTCCATGCACTAAACGTACCGTTTTCAATTTGATTGCGTGCTTCTTCCACTAACCACAAATAAAATGCCAAATTATGAATGCTGGCAATTTGTAATGCCAAATATTCTTTTGCATGAAATAAATGCCGCACATATGATTTTGAATAAAACGAATCCACATAAGAAGTTCCAAATTCATCTAAGGGTGAAAAATCTGCTTTCCATTTAGCATTTTTCATATTCATAACACCATTTCTTGTGAAAAGCATACCGTGGCGCGCGTTTCTTGTAGGCATTACGCAGTCAAACATATCAACACCTAGGGCAATACATTCCAATACGTTAGCGGGTGTGCCAACTCCCATTAAATAACGTGGTTTGTCTTTTGGTAAAACAGAGCAAACAAGGTCAGTCATGGCATAAATTTCTTCAGCAGGTTCACCAACTGAAAGACCACCTATTGCATTACCCGGTAAATCAAAACTAGCAATAGTTTCGGCACTTTTTAATCTTAAATCTTTATAAGTACTACCTTGTACAATAGGGAA
The DNA here is from genome assembly GCA_047623705.1 of Crocinitomix sp. Taxonomy (GTDB): domain Bacteria; phylum Bacteroidota; class Bacteroidia; order Flavobacteriales_D; family Crocinitomicaceae; genus Crocinitomix. Next base: position 47,135 of record JBLHOW010000037.1, on the reverse strand, counting down.
TAGCGCTTGAGAATGGCCGTATAAATCCTCCGTTTTATCCATATGGTCTGCACACCTTTTTAGCCAACGGTGCGTCATTTCCATTGAATCCTTTGCGTAATTATATTCACAAGGATATGGCGTACACTCATCAAAGGCCATAATTATATCTGCTCCAATGCTTCTTTGAATATCAATGGAACGTTCTGGCGTAAAAAAGTGCTTACTTCCGTCAATATGTGAACGAAATTCAACCCCTTGTTCGTTAATACTTCGAGTACCCGAAAGTGAATAAACTTGGTAACCACCGCTATCTGTTAAGATTGGGCCTTCCCACCCCATAAATTTGTGCAAACCACCGGCACCTTCCATTATTTCCATTCCTGGTCGTAAAAAAAGATGATACGTGTTTCCTAATATAATTTGTGCTTTAATATCCTCTTTCAATTCGTGTTGATGCACTCCTTTAACAGATCCAACTGTTCCAACAGGCATAAAAATCGGCGTTTTAATTTTACCATGATCGGTTTCAATTATTCCGGTTCTTGCTTTTGTTGCTAGATCTTCTTTTTCTAATATAAAGTTCATTTTGTTGATAAATAATGGATGGACAAATATACGCCATATTAAATTATGGCACCTTTGGGAGTTGAATTAATTGAAAGCAAAATGCATTTAATACCACAAATAACATTTGATTTTATTGGAATTGTATTCCTCGTCTTTTGTGGAGCGGTATTTATTCAAATCTTGTATTTGTTTATTTTCCATTTTAGATTTTTAAACTATAAGCCAAAACCCAAAGCAAAAGTTAGTTTTCCTATTACGGTAATTGTTTGTGCAAGAAATGAAGAAGATAACCTTTTTCACAATTTGCCTAAAATTTTGGAACAAGATTATCCTGAGTTTGAAGTAATTGTCGTTAATGACCAAAGTCTTGATGATTCAAGGCATATTATCAAGGCCTACCAAGAAAAATACCCAAACTTAAAATTAATTGAATTAGAAAAGAATAAGCACCGAAAATTTGGTAAAAAAGTACCATTAACCATTGGCATTAAAGGGGCTAAATATGAACATTTAGTCTTGATTGATGCAGATTGTCATCCTAATTCAAACCAGTGGCTGCAGCATTTAGTCAATAATTATGCTGGAAAAAAAGAAATAGTGATTGGATATGGTCCCTATGAACGTGAAAAAGGCTTGCTCAATAAAATGATTCGTTTTGACACGACAAGTATTGCAATGACCTATATGAGTTTCGCCAGAACAAGAATGCCTTATATGGCAGTTGGGCGAAACATGAGTTATACCAAAACAACCTTTTTTAATGTTGAAGGTTTTAAAAAACACTACCACATTCAGTCGGGTGATGATGACTTATTTATACAAGATGCTGGAAATAAGAAAAATGTTGCAGTAGAAACAAATCCCGAGAGTTTTGTTTATTCAATTCCTCAAAAGACCTGGCGTGCATGGTTTAAGCAGAAACAAAGGCACTTTACAACAGCCCCTAAATACAAACTTATCAACAAGTTATTTTTAGGAATATTTCCAATGACCATGGTTTTCATGCTGATATCTTTCTTTATTTTACTCTTTAATTACGAATGGTGGTTGTTTGCTACAGCACTACTTGTCTTAAGATTCGTTTTATATTGGATAATTAACGGATTACTTTTCAAGAAATTCAAATCAGGAGACCTCATTGCATTTTATCCTGTTTTTGAACTGTTGCACTTTTTTTTAATGCCCTTCGTGTATTACTCATCCGAAAGAACAGAAACGAGTAAATGGTAGAAAAAAATAATTTATCGGATAAAGGAAAACGTGATTTATCATTGGTTGAAAAAGCCTTGAATGGTAATCAAATGGCTTATGCGAGTCTCATGGATATGTATCGTGAATCGATTTATTTTATGATGATAAAAATGGTGCGTTCAGAAGATGATGCCGAAGATTTAACAATTGAAGCCTTTGGTAAAGCATTCAATCGTCTGCATCAATATTCTCCAAGCTATGCATTTAGTACTTGGTTATTCAAAATAGCGTCCAATAATGCGATTGACTTTATTCGTAAAAAAAGAATAAAAGTTACCTCAATGGACACGGCTTATACCAATGATGACGGTGAGTCTGTAAGTTTGGATGTGAAAAGCACTGAAAAAGATCCTGAAGAAGTTACAATGCATGCTGAAAAGGTTGTTATGCTGCGAGAAGTAGTTAAGAGATTAAAACCACGCTATCGTGATTTGATTGAAAAACGCTATTTCCAAGAATTATCATATGACGAAATTGCAGTGGATATGGGATTACCTTTAGGTACCGTAAAAGCGCAATTATTTAGAGCAAGAGCATTCTTAGCTGACATGATTAAAAATACGCGCGATACAATATGATTACTGTTGAACGAATCTATCATTATTTCCCCAAATTAACGGACGTACAGAAGGAGCAGTTTGCTGCCTTATACGACGTATATAAAGAGTGGAACGATCAAATTAATGTGGTTAGTCGAAAAGACTTTGAGTTATTCTATGAGCGCCATGTTTTGCATTCATTAGGAATTGCAAAAATGGCAGATTTTAAACCCACGACTTCCATTTTAGATGTAGGTACAGGAGGTGGTTTTCCAGGCATTCCTTTGGCGATTCTTTTTCCAAAAGTAAATTTTCATTTAGTAGATTCAATCGGTAAAAAGATTAAAGTGGTACACGGCGTTGTAGAAGCCTTGGGTTTGAAAAACGTTACGGCGGCTCACCAACGCGCAGAGGAGGTCAAGCAAAAGTTTGACTTTGTTGTAAGTAGGGCTGTAACACAAATCGATAATTTTTTGCCTTGGGTGAATAATAAATTCTATCACAAACAGAAAAACGCCTATCCAAACGGCATTTTTTACCTGAAAGGTGGTGATTTAACAGACGAATTTGAAAATGTTCGCCGTCATACCGAGATTCTAGAGTTGCAAAAATACTTTTCTGAGGAGTCTTTCGAAACTAAAAAGGTGGTGTACATTAAAATGATTTAAAGCTTTTTGCTATGAAAATCTTTGAAAAAAAAGTCCTTCTTGTTTTTAGTTTCTTTTTGGCCTTTGCATCTTTTTCTCAAGTCGATTATAAAAAACCGCTAGACGCGTATTTTATTCCGAAATCCATTAAAAAAAATAAAATAAAATCACTCGTTATTTATTTAGAAATGAATAAAGATGATATCACGGAAAATGGCAGTATTACGGGTAAGTTACAAGAAATTGAATTTAGTTCACAAGGCTTAACCTCATATCGTTTAAGAAGTGATAATCGTGGAGCTCCTCCATTTATTGCTTATGGAAAAGGCTCTTATTTCGAAGAGAAAAATTATGATGAAAAAGGGCGGTTAATTCATCATTTTATGGAGGATTATCAAATAACACAACAGGAAGTCATGACCTATGATGTAAAAGGAAATCGAAGTTCTTTGGTTCATTTAGGAAAAAAGGACACACTAGCTTCGATTGGTTTTATCTGGGAAAAGGGGCAGTTGGTGAAATGGAAAACGATTGATCATGACACAGCAAGTAGAGCGGAGAATCAAGACTTGGCTGATTGGGATCAAAAATTTGATAGTCAAGGAAGGATTATTGAGACAACTTATGAAGGAATCCGTATTGTGCATTCATACGAAATACTAAATGATTCATTATTCACAACAATGAAAGTCTATCATTTAGGGGCTTTAGCGTCTGAGGAAAAGTATACTACATGGATCAAGTACAATCTTGTTACATCATGGGATAAACTAGACGAAAAGGGAAATATGAAAGCTTCTATGCGCGTTAAATACGACATATATGGAAATGCAACAAATTATTATTATAATGAGGGAAGAGCTGTTTCTATTCAAATAAAAAATGAATACGATAAAAGGAAACTCCTGGTTAGTCGATATTTTTACACTTCGAAAAGGGGGAAAGAAAAGGTTTTAAGTCGAATTGAGCGTTTAGTCTATGATAAAAAACCATTAGTTTATCGCTTTAAAAGGGGCGATTTGAACACCTCTAACGATTGAAATTGTGTTTGAAGAAGAATGTTAGCAGTTACTAAGATCGAGTCTAAAATTCCTCTACCTCGATAATTTCAAAATTAGCTTTGCTGAAAATGTTGGCGAACTCTTCACCAGAATCTAGCATGTCCACATCATCCGTTTCATAATGCCATAGCACAGTAAAAGAATTTTCTGGCAATCCATCATTTAATTTTTGAATTGTATTTCTAAGAGCTAATGCCGATCCTGTATTGAAATATTCTAGTTTAAAAGATAATACCGTTTGCTTATTTGGAGCCTTTACATAATTGTCAATTTCCTCTAAAAGAGGCTGATAATAATTGTAGGGATTCTCAGGGAGAGAGATCCCCGAAATCTCAACGCGTCCTATTTCAAAATCGGCAACGATTCTGGGGCATCTTTTATCTCCTTCAATTAAAAATGGCATATGATATATCCTTTGGTTCAAATATAACATTTTTTCTATTAATGCTATTGTTATAGTGTTTAAACTGTATAAAACTCTCGATAAAGTGAATTTAATGGAGAGTAATAAAGTATTTAAATATACAATACAACAAAAATTTCACAAGATTAGATGGGTGATTTTATTTAAAAAAATTGATACCTAATTTTAGCTCCATGTGCGCCGCTAAAATATCTCCCATGGTACGTAAATCTTCAAAAGCATTGGTTTTGTGGTGTTTACCAAGTTCGTCGCTCAATTGTTTGCGATTTTGTGGTGTTGAAATCATATCTTTTTTCATTCGACGGAGAAGACTTCGAGTACGTTGTTTGTTTACCGTGAATCGTTTTTTCATGGCAACACGTTCTTCGTGCATATATTGATTCGCTACACTCGCAGTTAATAATTCTTGTCCCAATTCAACAAGTGCTCTATTATCGACATAAAATTGCGGCAAATAGATGTTTTTTCTTCCTTCGTATGATTGTTGGTCAAAATCAATTGGTCGGAATCTATATTGAATATTGTCAAAATCTTGAATGATTTCAACCACAAAATTATAAGCCCGCATATCTCCCAATAGCCTTGTGAAACAACGTTCATTAAATTTTACAAATTCTTTAGCAAAACGCAAGCGGTTCACAATTTTAACATTTTTATTATTGAGCAGAAATTCGTCGCAAGGCACGCCAACGATATGTTCTTCAACCAACGTTTCATTGTGTACCAAAAACGAAATTTTATCCGGTGAAAATATCTCTTCTAATTCTAATCCGTAAACGCGAGAGGCGTCTGCCCGTTTAATGTAGAAATAATCATGATTATCATTAATCTCATTGACGACTTTAATGCGAAATGGTTTTGAATTTCCAAAAGAGCAAAATTCAATGCTTTCAATCCTTAAAAACTGCACTTTATCACCATCTGCCACCAACAATTCATAAACCCTCACTAATTGTTTTTGTAAAATGTCTAATTCTGTTTGACTATATAGCACACCATACCACAACGTTGGGTTACCAGCATCATCCGTCATAGGAATCAATTCATGGTAATGCGTTAAATCGCTGTAGGTAATAGGAAGATCAATCAACCGTGAATATTGCCGCAAATGTTCGCGTAATGGCGCTTTTATTTTATAAAAAGGTTTTTTATATTCAATATGATTAAAATCCATGGAAAAAGTTTTTGAAAAATCGTGACTTACAGTCGTTCCCCTAAGTTAATCAGAAAATAGAATTGATGTTTGAACGGGATCTTTTTAGATGGATAAAAGAAGCGTTTTTATCGTTTGCTGCACAAATAAATTATGATTTGAACCAAAGTAAATTAGTAAACTAATTTTTCGCAGCTTTCAATTCCGCCGACTTTATCTTGAGTGCTTCGCCTTTCAATTCTTTACCTTCCCAGTAAAGTTTAAAACCAGCTTGCACGCCTTTATCGTTATAAGCTATTTGATAACCATGTTTTACTGCATATTTATAACGCTCGATCATGGCTATTTTTCCATTGGGATGATAGTGTTTTATTTCACCATGTTTATTACCGTCGACGTATTTTCCTACTTCGGCTACTTTAGCGTTAGGATGAAATTTCTTGTATTCGCCGTGTTGGAGTCCAGCTTTCCAATACGAGTATTCCATTACTTTGTATTTCCCGTCGTTTGGTTCATAATATACAACGCTTTGCCCGTCTAGTTTTCCTTTTTTATAATCTGCTTGACTACTAATAATTCCACGGTCATCAAACTGCACCCAAGTGCTGTCTTTTTCCTTGTTTATATATTTGCCTCGCGCCATTAAATATCCCGTTTCGTGATACATGTTTGCATAACTCGTTTTACCGTCTTTCCAAAAATTCATTATGATTTTCGTTTTTCCCGATTCGTAGCTATACGTGAATTTACCAATTGGCTTGTCGTCCTTGAATTTACCAATGTAAACATAGGCCGAACTGTTTTCATAAGGCTTTTTCCAAACCCCTTGTTTGCGGCCTTGTGCGTCTTTTTGATTCACCTGTGCAAATGCACCAATTGTTGTAAAAGCGAATAATAAAAGTATGTATTTTAATGTTGCGTTCATCTTAATTAATTAGTTCTTGTGAGACCTGATACAAATCTCTAAAAATATAATCAGCTTTTGTCGATACGTTACTGGAATTTTTTAACATTACTGTTTTCATTCCCAATTTCATACCAAACTCTATATCGCTTTCAGAATCGCCAACCATTATTGATTTAGAAAAGTCAATTTCGGGATAATCGAGCTGTGCTTGAAGACCCATTCCTGTTCCGGGTTTTCTATAATTGCTATTTTCACTGCGTAACTGTGGTGCAAAATAAAACTTATCGATTTTTCCCCCTGCCGTTTTAATGACTTCTTCGATAAAACCGTGTATCATTGAAAGATCGTCAGTTGTCATCATTCCACGGCCTATGCCTTGTTGATTCGTAACAACAACTATTCTACCAAACAATTCGGTGAAGCGTTGTACGGCTTTTGGAACATTTTCAATAATTCGTAATTCATTTAATTGCTTGACATAATCATCAATTAACCGCTCATTCATTACACCATCACGATCTAAAAATAGGGTCCAGCTTGAATCGATTTTAATTTTTTCGTATGGCATATATTTACTTATTTTTATTTGGCCTTCTTTTAAATCTTTTTCAAATTGGCGATAATCAACTGGGATCCCAATGTCTTTAAAATAAGCGTTGAAAAGTTTGCCATATAATTTTCCGCTCTCCGCATTTATAGACAAATAGTCGGTTTCAAATGAAAAAGCTTGTTCTGATTCAAAGTCTGACAGTGCATTGCTCGCTAAACAATAAATCCCACCGCTAATGATTGCTTTGACTCCCGCTACTTTTTCATTAAACGCGGTAATGGCTCCGCTGTCATTCATTGTTATGCTGCCATAACGACTGCCGTTATCAACTTGTTTAAGCGCTATAGAGCATTCGGCATTACTGTCTAATTGTTGCTGGGCTAACTCTGTTAATGAAATATTGAAAAGCGTATCTCCGTTTAAAACGAAACAGTTCTCATTTGTAATCTTTTCCAAAGCCAATTTGATAGCACCGCCTGTACCAAGTGGTGTTGATTCCACTGAATAAACCAATGAAATTCCTTTATAATTATTGCCAAATTTTTCTTGAATTAACTCCCATTTATAACCCACGGCCAGCACAGCTTTCTGAATACCATTCTGCTTTAAATAATCTAAAAGATATTGTAAAAAGGGTACATTGTTAATTGGTGCAAGGGGTTTAGGGAATTCACCAATTACGTTTCGCAACCGTGTGCCCAGGCCTCCAGCTAATACTATGGCTTCGCGAATTTGCATCTATTTATTTCATTTATTTATTAATGAACCGTCCAAGTTGTTAATCCTGCAAAACAAAATTCAAAGTGTTTAACCTCACCATTGAATATGTGCAATTGTTCAATTACTGCAGCTCTGTCTGGATCGTTGACATAAAAAATCATAAAACCACCGCCACCTGCTCCAGAAATTTTTCCACCAACTGCTCCAGCTTGCATAGCGGTTTTATAAATTTCATCTATTATCTGATTTGAAATCCCATCTGCCATCATCTTTTTATGATGCCAACTGGTGTTCAATATTTGCCCAATTGCCTTTAAATCGCCATCTATCAGCGCTAGTTTCATTGCAAAGGCTTGTTCTTTTAAAAAATGCATGGCATTAATGGGCTTACTTTGCTTGTTTTGCACATTTTCTGCTTGTATTTGAATGATTTTTGAAGATTCTCTACTCGTTTTTGTATAAAACAATAAAAGATTTACTTCCAATTCATTTACTAAATCAGTGTTAATGTCAAGTGGGTGCACCAGAACTTCATTGTTTGCTCCAAATTCCAAAAAATTTATACCACCAAAAACGGCTGCGTATTGATCTTGTTTGCCACCTGCCATTTGCAAATCTTCTCGTTCAATTGAATAGGCGAGTCGTGCAATTTCATATTCAGTTAATTCTAATTTTAACCATTCAATAAATGCGCCTAAAATAGAAACAACTAAGGTGGAAGATGTACCTAGTCCAGATCCAGAGGGTACGTCCATTTTTGTAGTGAGTTCAAACGAAAGTGCTTTCTTTGAAAAGATTTTAACAATACGGTTGTAAACCCCTTTTTGTAAATCCAACTCGCCATTAATTTCTATTTCTTCTGTAGCATCAAGGGTTATTTCTTTTCCTAAATCTGTTGCACGAATAATGATCTTGCCGTCCGATCTGGGAATTAAGGTGGTATGCGCATATAAATTCACAGTTGCGTTCAGTATTGCTCCGCCATATTCATCTGAATAGGGACTAACATCTGTGCCACCACCGGCCAAACCCAATCTGAAAGGAGCTTTACTGCGTATAATCATGTGTTTATTAATATCATCATAAAGTTAAAGAAATCCCCGTAATGTGATTAAAGTTGATCTAAATTATCGCATAAAACCGACCATTCAAAACGTTTTTTCTCTTCTGTAATACCTTTTTTATAATGCACTATTTGATCTGGTGAAGACATTTCACTCATGGCATCTACTATGGCTTGATTATTTGCTGCTTCAACAACTCTTCCAACTTTACCATTCGGAACCATAGTGGCTAAATCACCAACATCCGTTACTAAAATTGGCAATTCCATTGAATAAGCAATTTGTGTTACCCCACTTTGCGTGGCTGTCCGGTATGTCAATGCTAAAAAATCACTAACTGAGAAATAGTACTTGACTTCATTATCAGGAACAAACAAATCAAAACGAATGATTTTATCGTTCAAATCAAGTTCATCAATAATTGATTGATAAGTTTCCCAGTCGCCATAACATTCGCCAACAATTAGCAAACGGTGATTCGGGTTTTCTGATGAGAACGATTTAAATGCTTTGATTAAAAGATCAACCCCCTTGTATTTACGAACGAGTCCAAATGAAAGGATATAATTTAAATTGGAATCAAGCTGTAATTTTTCACAGGCTTCCTCTTTACTCAATGGTTCGCCATAAATGTCGAAAAGTGGGTGTGGGGAATAAGTGATTTTATTTTGAATCTTAAATTTACCTTTAAGCTCGTCAATTCCTTTTTTCGACATGACCAAAAAACCGTCTAGTCTTTTATAGAAATACTTAGAGAGCATTTTATCTCCAAATCGAGATTCATGAGGAGAAACATTATCAATTAAACCGACAAATTTAGTTTTACCATTCTTTGCAAAACGAATAATGGAGCCCAAACATGGTCCTAAAAAAGGTAGCCAATAACGAATAAGTACTTTTTTGGCATTTGCTTTTTTTAATTGGCGACCAACTTTTATCCAGTTAAAAGGATTAACAGATGAGATTTTGCGGTGAATTGTTATCCCTTCGGGGGCATTGTGTTTTTCTAAATCTAAATACTGGCTTTTACCGGGAAAGATGACTTTGGGATAAAGCATTTTATAGGTCCAGATTTCAACTATTTCGCCGCGTTCAATATATTCTTTTGCTAAACGGTCAGTAGTTGCGGCAATTCCACCGCGATAAGGAAATGCAGGTGAGATAATGATGATTTTCTCAGGAGTATTGGCTGGACTGCTCAAGATTAAATTTCTTTTTCTATCAAATAATTATTTCGTGTGGTCGAATTTCTGCCAATTAGCTCGGCAATGAATCCGGCTAAGAATAATTGTGTACCTAAAATAATAAAAGTGAGTGCCAAATAAAATTCAGCGCGATCTGCAAGGAGACGTGATTGTGTATCGATAAAGAGTTTGTAAATGGCTAGCCAAATTGTAAGGCATACTCCTAAAAAAAAGAAGATTGATCCGATCAAACCAAAAAAGTGCATTGGTTTTTTACCAAAACGCGTAATAAACGTAATGGTAAACATGTCTAAAAATCCATTCACAAAGCGGTTTAAACCAAACTTCGTCACTCCATATTTACGTTCTTGGTGCTGAACTACTTTTTCTCCAATTTTAGGAAAACCAGCAGCTTTGGCAATCACAGGAATATAACGGTGCATTTCACCAAAAATCTCAATTGATTTAACAACTTCCTTACGGTAAGCTTTTAGTCCGCAATTCATGTCGTGCAATTTAATGCCACTCATCATGCGGTTAACACGATTGTATAGTTTTGTTGGAATTGTTTTCGAAAGCGGGTCATGTCGTTTCTTTTTCCAACCCGATACCAAGTCAAACTTATCCTCAGTAATCATACGATACAATTCTGGAATTTCATCTGGACTATCTTGTAAGTCGGCATCCATTGTAATTATAACCTGACCTTTGGTGGCTTGGAAGCCAACATGCAGTGCAGCAGATTTTCCGTAATTACGCTGAAATTTAATTCCTCTTACGCAAGCGTTTTTGGTCTGTAGGTTTTCAATAACCTCCCATGACTGGTCTGTACTGCCATCATTCACGAATAATATTTCGTACGTGAACGCATTTGCGGTCATTACTTTTACAATCCAATCGTGTAATTCTGGAAGTGATTCATCCTCGTTAAATAACGGGACAACAATGCTGATATCAATCTTTTCGTTCTCGCTCATGTAGATAGACCCCAAATATAAAGAATTATCAAGTTCTTGTGAATTTAAAGTTTGTTAAAATAGTCGAGTGCAGGTTTATTAAATGAAGAAACTAGTTTAACGTTTCGGTTTTCAAATCCATGAGGACAGTAAAAGCCTTGCTAACTATTTTCGTATCCACTACAATTGTAAACTCATTTGTGGTAGAAATAACCTCTGCTAAATTGATTCCTTCCCAGGCTAATTTTTTCAAGAGATAATAATAAACGCCTGATATTTCTGAATTAATCGGCGGTAACTTCATAGTGATAGATGATAGTTCTGAAGATTCAGAAATAAGTTGTGTCTGATTAAAGATGTTTGTTATTTGAGTCTTGAACTGTTCGTTTGTAATGACGGTAGTTTCTGCTACTCCTCGCGACACGGTATAAAAATTATCGCTAATGTCCTTTATTTGGGTTAAAAACTTGGCTTGATCCTGCGAAATTCCTACATAATTATTAAAGGTACATTTCACCAAATTACTTCGAACAATAAGGTCTCCCAAATCGGCCATGAAATTTTTAATTCGGCGTTCTATTTTTTGATTAGTTCCTGGCGGCATTCTCTTTATAGCCATAATAATAGCACTGTCAGAAACTTCTTTGCCCGTAATTTTTGCAATATCAGGATTCAACTTTCGAGCTAGAGAGCTAATGTTAATTAAGCCCTCTGAAATGGCCTCTTGAATAAATGGCGATTGATTAATCAATCGTTCGATAACTTTACTGAGTCTATCCATGTTAAAAATAAAACAAAACGTTAAAAATATAATACAAATATAATTAAAATAACATCTGTATCTACTTATATCTTAAATTTGATAAAAAAAATCGATAATAATGGAAAATACACCTTTTTATTTTTATGACCTGAATGTTTTAGATGAAACGTTGAACACTGTGTTAAATAACACAAAATCAGACAATTTTCATATTCACTATGCAATAAAGGCCAATAATAATAAGAAGATATTAGAGACAATAGCTGATAGAGGTTTTGGATCTGACTGTGTAAGCGGATGGGAAATTGAAGCATCAATTAAGGCTGGCTTCAGTCCTGCATCAATTGCTTTTGCTGGGGTGGGTAAAACGGATAACGAAATTGCGATTGCTTTGAACAACCGTATTGGTATGATACATTGTGAAAGCTTAGAGGAGATTTTGGTTATTAATGAAATGGCAGAAGCAAGGAACTATATTCCAAAAATTGCTTTACGACTTAATCCGAATGTTAATGCTTTGACGCACGAAAAAATTTCTACAGGGTTATCTGAAAATAAATTTGGGTTAACTGTTTTGGAATTTGCCGAACTAGTTACAATTATGCCAACTTTGGACCATATCAATATTGTAGGAATGCATTTTCATATTGGTTCCCAAATAACAGAAATGAGTGTATTTGAACAATTGTGTATACGTATTAACGAAATTGTACCTCAATTTGAAAAGACAATTGGGGAACTAGAGTATTTAAATGTTGGCGGTGGTTTAGGTGTCAACTATGATGATCCTGATGCAGGATTAATTCCAGCATTTGAGGCCTATTTTGATACATTTAGATCGGGATTACGTAAATTAAATATTCCCATTCATTTTGAATTGGGCCGCTCGATTGTTGCACAATGCGGCTGTTTAAGAACCAAAGTGTTGTACGTTAAAAAATCTGAAAATAAAAACTTTGCTGTACTAGATGCTGGTATGACAGAGTTAATGCGACCAGCACTTTATGGAGCAAAACATAAAATTGAAAAACTGAACCATGAAGCTGTTATGGTTAGCGAATTGGCTTACGACATTGTTGGTCCTATTTGTGAATCAAGTGATAGCTTTGGATCGGGAGTGATTTTACCAGAGCTTAAAAGAGGAGATATTTTAAGTATCCGTTCCTGCGGTGCATATGCCGAATCAATGTCATTACGTTATAACGGAAGACAAGAGGTAGGTAATAATTTAAAAAGACAGGTTAGTACGAGTCTTAGAATGGTTAAGACGGCGTAGATTCTTTTTAATAACTCAGACTAAGATCTTATTTAACTTCACTAATTCGTGTTGGCCTCTGCTGGTGAGTCCTTTTGAAACTTCTTCTTTCACTAATATTTCAATTTGGAAAATTACTTCCTGGGCTAATTCAGGATACTTAGCGGAAATTTTGCGCAATGCAGTCATAGAAAATGCTTTGATTGCAATAGCCGTGTCAAGACCTTTTAAGTAGGTCATGGCAATGTCGAATAAATCTCCTTCAATTTCTTCTGGAATGTCGATAAACTGAAAGACCCGCATGGTATTTCTCTTGACGGCATCAACCGGGTTTGATTTTAAATAACCGATCAAATCAACAACATATGGTCGAATTAATCGCGGTTGTTTTTCTGAAATTACTCCAACGGCTTGGCTAGCACCGATAATAGTTTTGCTTTCTTCAGTAAAAAAAATGCGCATTAATTCAGCAAAGCGTTCTTCATCTTCACCAACATAGGTAATAACTTTGTCCCAGTTTCTGCGGGAAGTTTCCCTCAATAATTGTTGCCCAATATCCATGTTTTAATGTTTGATAGAAAGTGCTGCAAATTTAAATCAATTTTGGTCATTTGGAATAATCGAACTGAGGTTTTAAAACCCGCTTTAAAATTCTTATCTTTGCTTTTCCAAAAATAAAGTTAAAAAGATGTTTGAGAATTTAACCGAGAAATTTGACAGAGCCTTTAAAGTATTAAAAGGGCATGGACAAATTACTGAAATAAATGTTGCAGAAACGCTAAAAGAAGTGCGAAGAGCATTGCTAGATGCGGATGTTAGTTATAAAACTGCGAAAGAATTTACAAAAACGGTTAAAGAAACTGCACTTGGACGAAATGTATTAACGACAATTTCCCCAGGCCAATTATTGACTAAAATTTGTCATGAACAATTGGTTGAATTAATGGGTGGCGAACAGGCTGACATTAGTTATAAAGGAAATCCTGGAATTATTTTGATGTCTGGATTGCAAGGTTCAGGTAAAACAACGTTTTCTGGAAAGTTAGCCAGCTGGTTAAAAAACAAACAAGGAAAAAATCCATTATTAGCTGCTTGTGATGTTTATCGTCCAGCTGCGATTGATCAATTGCATGTTTTAGGCGAGCAATTAGGAGTTGAGGTTTTTTCGAATAGAGAAGAAAAAAGTCCTGTAAAAATTGCTGAAGCTGCAGTTGCATATGCAAAGAGTAATGGGTTTAATGTAGTGATTATTGATACTGCGGGTCGTTTAGCTGTTGATGAGCAAATGATGCAGGAAATTGCGGATGTTAAAAAGGCTATCAATCCATCAGAAACGTTGTTCGTTGTTGATGCAATGACTGGTCAGGATGCTGTAAACACTGCAAAAACATTTGATGAACGAATTGATTTTGACGGGGTTATTTTAACCAAGTTAGATGGCGATACAAGAGGTGGAGCTGCGTTATCGATTAAATCGGTAGTGAATAAGCCCATCAAATTTGTTGGTACGGGCGAGAAAATGGACGCTTTGGATATTTTTTATCCAAAACGTATGGCAGATCGAATCTTGGGAATGGGAGATGTTGTTTCCTTAGTTGAAAAAGCCCAAGAACAATTTGATGAGAAAGAAGCAAAAAAACTTCAAAAGAAAATTGCTCAAAATAAATTTGATTTTGATGACTTCTATAGTCAACTGCAACAAATCAAAAAAATGGGTAATGTGAAGGATTTGATGGGAATGATTCCTGGAATGGGAAAAGCCATGAAAAATGTTGAGGTGGATGATGATGCCTTTAAAGGAATTGAAGCAATTATCCAATCAATGACACCTAGAGAGAGAGGAGAACCTTCATTGTTAAACGGTTCAAGAAAAAAGAGAATTGCTGCAGGATCTGGAACTTCTATCCAAGAAGTAAATAAGTTGATTAAACAATTTAGCGAGACTAAGAAAGTCATGCACATGATGTCTAATAAGAAAAACATGGCTAACATGATGCGCCAAATGAAAGGCGCCGGTGGCGGTGGACTACCTGGAATGTAGGAAGTCGGTATTAAGTTTAAAGTGTCATGTGTATAGTTCCGATTTGTATTGGGAGTGAAATTGTGTTATAGCATTTAAAACATTATACTAAAAACGAAGAAATTTTGCCGATTAACTTAACCATATTAGGATCAGGATCTGCAGTGCCAATATTGGGCAGGGGAGTTACATCACAGCATCTTAATATTAACGAACGCAGAATATTAATTGACTGTGGAGAAGGAACGCAACTTCAACTACGCAGGTTCAAAGTGAAATTCCAACGCATTCAGTTTATTTTTATTTCGCATTTACATGGGGATCATTTTTTAGGCATTTTTGGCTTAATTTCTTCAATGAGTTTATTGGGAAGAACCAATAAATTGCAAATATATGGACCTGATGGTTTGGAAGAAATTGTACGGCATCAATTTAAATTATCGCAAGTTTATTTAAGCTATGATTTAGAATTTATAGTGATTGATTGTAAAGAGAAAGCCTTGGTTTTTGAGGATAATTCAATTGAAATTTATGCTTTTCCATTAAAGCACCGCGTCAAATGTCATGGCTTTTTGTTTCAAGAAAAACCGCGTCCATCAAAAATGAATAAGGTTAAAATTAAAAAGTACGGTTTAACCTTAGAAGAAATTTTAGCTGCTAGAAGGGGAGAGGATGTTATTAGAGAAACGGGGACACTTTTAAACGAAGAGCTAACGCATGGTATTGAAAAATGCCTATCCTACGCTTATTGCACTGATACGCGCTTTGTCGCAAAATTACCGGAGTGGATTGAGGGCGCTAGTTTATTGTATCATGAAGCTACGTTTACTAAAGATCATACGGATCGTGCTAAGGCAACGGGGCATTCCACAGCAGAAGATGC
Source organism: Crocinitomix sp. (assembly GCA_047623705.1). GTDB lineage: Bacteria > Bacteroidota > Bacteroidia > Flavobacteriales_D > Crocinitomicaceae > Crocinitomix. The sequence continues at coordinate 31,209 of JBLHOW010000037.1, read as the reverse complement.
GGCGACTATAGCCAAGGAAGCAAAAGTCGAGCAACTAATTTTGGGCCATTTTTCGTCCAGATATAAAGATACAGAATGCTTACTTGTTGAAGCGAAAGCTGTATTTGACAATGTGAAGTGTGTAGAGGATGGGGATGTTTATTTGGTGTGAAATTTTATAATGACTTCTTTCGGATTGGCTTTGTATGAAAAATTAAGTCCATTAGAAATTCTGCTCATTTCAATAGGCGTCTTTATCATTCAAATATTACTGAGTAAATTTTGGCTCAAATACTATCGTTTTGAACCTCTCGAATGGGTATGGCGCTGCTGTTCATATTGGAAGTGGATTCCAATTAAGAAAAAGGCAGAGAACTAAGGTTTTTCATCCCCAATCTTCTCCAAATCAGTGCTCGGACGTAATTCATCAACACCGTAAATGTCTGGTCTAAAATTTTTAATACGCATTTCATGCATATACCCGGTTTTAATCAAATTAGATTCAACGGGTAAACTTGAAGGTAATAGAATACCATTATAGTCCACATAATCATTATAGTAAACCGCTCCTTTAATGAATGACATTACTTCTCTAATGGTATATTCTAATTTGCAAATGCGCTTAGTATCACGATCAATCCAAATTAAATATTGATCAATTTTTTTCTGCGGTTTTGTCGTTTCCCAAGATGCTAAAACGCCGTCACACACTTTCCCGTTGATCGTTTTTTCGCCGGCATAGTTAAGTGCTGTAGCTTCTTGTATTCTTAGTGGGAATTCAATAAAATATTGATAAGTTGGAATCCAAAAATAAGCATCTTTGTTTTTTTGAAATTCGGCCTCACCGCTTTCATTAAATTCATAAGTATTCCAAGATTGTATGCCCCAAGTTTTGCCATTCATTTCTCCACTTGTAAAGGACATTCGGCCATCAAATGATTTTGGGACATAGCTCAATTCAAAAGTTGTTAATGAATCGGAGTATGGATTGGCTTTTTTACCAATTTTACCGTAAAACTGATCTTCAAATTCAACGGTGTACGTATCAATTTTGTCCCAGTTTTGAATGCCATGTGCGGCCCCCATTTCTTTGAGTAAACGTTTGGCTTTTGCTTCGTCTGTGTTTTTCTTAGCGGCTTTGGTGCGCAGGTCGGCACAACTCGTCATCACTATTAAACCTAAAAGTATCAAGTAAACTCGGCGCATATCAAGTGCATTTTTTATATTAGAATAATTCGTAGACGAAGATAAGACAGAATCTTTACAAATTTTTATATCTTCGAGAATACCTCATACAAATAAGACTATTTCAATTGTGTAATTCTATGTTTGAAAAGCTGTAAGGAAAAATGACACTGAACTACTAATTAAATTATGCATAAGCTCATCACGTTGTTTCTCGTTTTTTTAGGAGTTCTAGGCCTTTCCTTTGGACAATCTGATATGTTGGTAAAAGACACGACAGCTTATAGTCCTAAAGATGATTTTAGCATCTCTGCTTTTCCTTTGATTTTTTATTTACCTGAAACAGGCTTAGCATTCGGAGGAGTAGGGATTACAGTTTTCAATATTGGCAAAGAAAAAGCTTGGCGAAAATCTAGCGTGCAATTGGGGCTCGCTTATACTTTAAAAAAACAAATTCTCATTTTCACACCTTATGAGCTTTATTTTAAACAAAAATGGAAGTTAAATGGGGAGCTAGGTTACTACCGATATTTTTATAATTATTATGGCATTGGTGTAGGTAGTGAGGTAGAAAACTTGGAGACATATGACGCAAACTTCCCGCGTGTATTAAGTACGTTATCCTATCGCGTAACGCCTTCTTTTTTATTAGGCGTTCAGTATCGATTTGATTATTTCGACATTCCACGAACAGATAGTTTGTTGACTGCAAATAATCCTGTTGGATTAGACGGTGGGACGGTTAGTTCAATTGGGATTTCGGCTTCTTATGATACACGTGATGATATTTTTTATCCACGGAAAGGTGTTTTGGCAAATTTTACGGCTGAAAAAGCGGCTAATTATACAGGATCGAGTTTTGATTATGCTTTAATTCAACTGGACGTTAATTATTACCAAACAATTAAAGGAAATCATATTTTGGCGACAAATTTTTTCACTGGTACAACCATTGGAGATTCGCCGTTTTTTAGCTATTATTATTTTTCTTCTGGTAAACGTGGGCGTGGATTTAATGATCGGCGTTTCCTAGATAAAAATATAAGTATGTTACAAGTAGAATATCGTTTCCCAATTTACAAACGTTTTCGCGGAGCTGCTTTTTCATCAATTGGTTCTGTTGGAAATACGTATGGAGAATCATTTACGAACCGCAAATTATGGTCCTATGGGGCTGGTTTAAGATTCCAGTTAAGTAAAAAGCAAATGAGTCATATTAGATTAGACGTTGCAAGGAGCTATGAAGGCTTTCAATTTTATATTACGATTGGAGAGGCTTTTTAAGCCGTTGTTGACCTATTAGAAATAGTCTGTCAAGAAAAGAAGAGCGCCGTGTGCAAACGATAAACTTTCAACCATTGAATGACCGTTTTTCTCTTTCATTTCCACTCTACCACTCGCCTTTACTAAATCATCATCCGTTCCGGTAATTTGAAATACAATGGATTCCATTTTAGCAAAATCCCGAATATTTTCAACCATACCATAGCCAATCGCAATCCCAAAGCCTTGCTCTAAGGTACTTGGTGGATTTTCTGCGTCAACTTTAAATACCACTCGATCTAACATTGGATCCAATTGTAATTGTAAATCAAAATACAATTTGGCGACTTCTGAAGGAGCTAGATTTATTCCGTTTTGCGTCAATTCAAAGAGCTTTTCTCCACGCACATATTGAATAGAAGCACCTTCAATTGTAGTAATTCTTTGTTCTGCAGTGTCAATTTGAATTCCGTCAATAACAGTTAAGGAATCAAAAAAGTTATCCCAAAGATTTTGGTTCCTTATATCGAAATGTAAATCGACATCTGGATAACTGATAAAGGGGGTTGAATAACCCTGATTCCGATTAACCAAAAACATTTCTGCTCCATCATAGTCAAATGCCAATTGGTCATATTCTGGTAAGTTTTTTATTTTCTCATCTTTAAACCAATAAATACTATTGAACAAATTCAATGAGCTTCGCATACTAAATGCTTTGTCCTCATTCAACGCATAAGCAATTGGGGCCGTTTCATTGAATCCTGGAACTGGTGTAAATGAGCCTTCAACGGCAATATGATCTTGTAAAAAGTCAAATGATAAATAACCTTCTATTAATTGATTCTGCGCTGTTGTTTTTGGAATGATGTAACAATTAATTTCTTTATCTGGACTAAACATCTCAGTTAAATTAACCCGTTCTGTAAATCGTTTTATTTCTTTATTGCTGATTTTTTTCAAATGCGCATCTAAATTTTCTTGACTCGAAGAGGGAGACAATTGAATCACCATATAGTCGTCATCATACTCAAACCGTGCATCTGGCATGTTTTCAAGGATATATTTTTTAACGTTATCTATATCATTGTATTTAACCAATGCGAGCCAAATACTTTCATCTGCCCATTGCTCTCTAAACAAAATTACTTTGCTAAAAAAGTCAATTCCCGAATCAACATACTTTTCTTCAGGTACGTCTCCTTCTTCCGTTGAATAAACTTTATCCAAAAAATACTTCTCCTCAAATAATCGGTGATATGCAATTTCAGCTATAAAATTCTTTGTGTTGATTTCTATAATAAAATCACTTTCTTGAGGGATGTATGCATAGATGTCATTACTCGCTTCTAAGACGAGATTATTCGCAATAAATCGAGCGATAGGGAATGCCAATAACAAGATGAGGATGGCCCCGTATTTTTTCAAATGCTGCATGCGGCATAAAAATAGATAAAAATGATCCTTTCCAATGCAGATATAAAAGAAAAAGGATGAAATATTTTTATAGTTAGGAATCCTTACTATATTTGCAGAGGCAATATTGTCTAATTATAAATTATATATCAATTATGAGTAAATCAATTTTTTATCACGCGGGATGTTCAGTTTGCATAAGCGCCGAGCATGAAATTGTAAGTTTGTTGGGTAATGAAAATGTGGAACTAGTTCACCTAGGCGAATCAAAAGACCGAATTGCAGAAGCTGAGAGTGCTGGTGTAAAATCTGTACCAGCATTGTTAACACCAAGTAAAAATGTATTACACTTAAATTTTGGAGCATCTATGGCAGATGTAAAAGGCTAGTATTTTTTTTAACCCCAAATAGTTAGGAGTCCTAATTTTAAAAAAATGGGACTCCTTTTAAAAAAATGAAACATGAGAACTAAATTAATTATAGTAATGCTTTTAACTGGTATGGCCAGTATAGCACAAAATTTTTCAATTACAGACGTAAGAGTTGAAGAGGATAAAACCTTAAAGCAATTAGTGTTTAAAATTGAGGTAGAAGGAATGGCGGGCGATTCGGTGCCGACGGCAATTGGCGATCTAGACGGCGCGCCCGTTTTAGGATATGTTATTCCAACGACACTTGTTTCTTCGGATATAGGGTTTGGAACAACGGACGGTATCGTTGCATTAGCACTTACATCTCACCCTGATTTTGATGATACCCCTTTATGGGATGAAAATTTAGATTCAGATTATGCAAATGATGGAGTTGTATGGCATGCACATTGGGTAATGTTGGAATCAAATCCAGATGTTCCAGGTGGGTTGGCTGTTAAAGCAACAGATGAATTCAGTACTTTGCCTCCAACAAATCCAGGAATGCCTATATATATGGATAGTCCTGGGTTTTCTGTAGTTTGGGAGGAACATGTTATTTCGTGTATAGTACCTTTAACCCGCGTGAATAATCAAACGGCGTTCAATTATGACGGTGTTACAGCCCTAATGAATGTAAATACATCAGATCCAGATTTACCAATGCTTGGAGTTTATGAAGTGTATTCAATCGCATCTGGCGATCTAAGTTTACCTTATTCTGTTGGAAATTATACATGCGACACACTAATAATAGATGTGTCTTCAGAAGGAGGTCTAGGTTTAATTGATCCATTAACCGTGAAGATTTATCCAAATCCCGCGTCAACTCAAGTAACATTAGAAATGAGTGCAGATTTTGATTTTACAGCGTTTGAAGTTCAAATTACAAACCTCATTGGCGAAGAAGTACTTGCTATCGATTTAACTGCACCAATTCAAACAATTCCTGTAGCAGACATTGGTGCTGATGGTATTTATATTCTGAATATTTTAGATAAGGATACGGATGAAATAAAAGGGAGTAAAAAACTAGTGCTTAATTAAGTTAATACATAAAAACTATTCTATAACGCTGGATCCATTTATTTGGTCCAGCGTTATTGCGTTTTTCCAAAAGCGGAAAGTTGAATATTCTTATCTTTATAAAAAATGATGATTAATGGAACATTCTGTATTTGGGCTAGATGAGCAAAATGCCAATCTTTCAAGTAAAATTGTAGTTTCTTTAGAGAAAATTTCTGAAGTATTCCGTATTTTACTTTGGCAGCAAGCCAAAACTTTCGGCTTAAGTCCAATTCAAATTCAAATCCTCATTTTTATTCAAACGCACGAATCACACTTGAATAAGGTAAGTTATTTGGCAAAAGAATTTAATTTAACTAAAGCAACAATTAGTGATGCTGTGCGCGTTTTAGAGCAAAAGGAATTAATCAATAAATTAAGAAATGACGCCGATAGTAGAAGTTTTTCTATTGTGCTCACCCCAAATGGGACAGCCGTTTCCAAAAAAGTTGCTTTATTTTCGAATAGTTTAAAAACAACAATTGAAGGCTTCTCTTCTGAAAAACAGTCAGATTTATGGGGTAGTTTACTATCAGTTTTAGTTGATTTTCAAAGCAAAGGAGTTCTTTCCTTAGAACGCATGTGTTTGAATTGCAAGTTTCATAGCACTGATGGTGCAACGGGACATTATTGTGAATTTCTAAAACAATCATTAGAACAGGATGAACTTAGAATTGATTGCCCTGAGCACGAAATGAAGCAATAAATTTTTGTCCTAGAGTTAGATATTGTTGAGAAGAGTATGAAAACAAATAGTTCAAAATGACATTATTCATTATGGAAGAATAATTAGAAATAGTGAACTTGAAAAAACTTTATCCCAAAATTTTGGCTGTGAATATATTGAACTAGAGATTTGGCATGAAGGAGATTTTAATTTTTTTGACTTGAGCATTGTTGAACCTATAAAGATGCTGGATTCGGTTCAAATTCAAAAAATTGTAAATATTGAGTTAAGACAATTTATGATTGAAAATAATGTAACAGGAGTTGCTATTCAAACATTAAACAAAAGTGGGGAGTGGGATACAAAACTTTTTAAATTACAAGATTAAAACGAATACTAACAAGTCAATAAAGTTCAACTGCCACACGGTTAGAGCATAATCGCTAACTTTTCACACAACCGTCAAGCATTTGAGTACATCCGTCTAAGGCGGAAGAGTTGAAGGCTTGTGAAGCTCAAAAAATGAGAGTTTACTTTTGAAGACCAAGCGTAACGCAGAAATCGAATTTTATAGACAAACACTAAATATACTCCCAAGCACTGCGGTAGGTTCCATTATTTTCAATATAATCCAACAAATCTTGATAGAAAGGATCATTACCAATCGTTGCAGAATCTCCTATAATAATGAGTTTCTTTTTGGCCCGAGTCATGGCAACGTTCATTCTTCTATAATCTTTTAAGAAGCCAATAATTCCATTCTCATTTGACCGCACCAACGAAACAATAATGAGTTCTTTTTCTTGGCCTTGAAAACTGTCAATGGTTTGTGCATTATTTCCTTGCATTGGAATTTCTTCTTCCAATAGTGCTACCTGTCTGCGGTATGGAGAAATAATGCCAACTGAAATGTTTTCCAGGTTAATTTCTGTTAGCCGTTTTTGGACGATTTCGATTTCACCTGGATTTGAAATCCCACCGGAACTATCTTTTTGTTCGTTATAACCACATCCTGCAGTGTCAATGAATTCAATGGGTTCATATTGTTCCTCTTTCAACGTTTGTACTGAAACGCTTGCATGAGCAGTTAATTTACCTTCATAAAAATAGTCGTTGGAAAACTGCATGATTTTATGATTCATTCGGTATTGAACATCTAGTAACGTCGTTGGAATATTTAACTTAATCCCTTGTTCAATTAACGAAATACCCAAGCCTAAACCTTTCGCTTTATTCGTAAATAATGTCGGAGGTAATTGCAATGGATCACCAGCCATAAAAAGCTGTGGGGCATAATGAGCTACGGTCCAAATAGAAGGCTCAACAGCTTGTCCAGCCTCATCAACAAAAACGGCATCAACTTGCAAATGGCGTAATTTTTTATCTTGTAAGCCAATAAAAGTTCCTGTAATAATTTGTGCGCCGTTAATAAACCCAAGTGACATGTCTTGCTCCATTTTTCGAATGTCTCGCCGAATTTCTTTCAACTCAAAACGCAACCTTTTACGTTCTGCATAAGCTTCTTTGTCAAAGTTCCTTTTGTATTTATACGCTTTCTTTCGAATGGCTTCCGAATCTTTTTTTAAGCGTTTTACCACATCCATAAAGGGGCTATTTAAAACCTGCGACTTTAGGGTGAAGGGAAACGCCTTTTCAGAAATCTTGAAGGAATTCCCCATGCGCACGATTGCGGAGTTCTCTTGCGCAATTGCATGTGTTATATGATCGACGGCAGCGTTAGATGGAGCAGCTACCATGATTTTTTTACCGCTTGCAGCTAATTGAAGAATTGCCTGCACCAAGGTTTTAGTCTTCCCTGTGCCTGGTGGGCCGTGTATAATATGAAATGGATTTTTAGACATTAAGTGATTAATGGCTTGGTTTTGTGATGGATTAAAACCATTAAACGCAAGCGATTCAATACCATATTCTTGCTTGGAGCCAGTGTTGTAAAAGAGGTTGGCTAGTCGCAATTCGCCCGCTTCAATTGTTTTTAAAGTGGCCAACTGAATGTCGGCCGTTCGCGTATCAGGCAATGCATTTAACCCCAATTTGCCAGACTTTATCCAGTCTGGCTTTTCACTTTGCCCTAATTGCACCGATAGAATATTATTCTTAAAATTGGCGACCACCCCTTCAATGCTTTCCGAATTGTTTTCAGAAAATAGACTCACTTTTCCATTAGATGAAAATTGATAAGGATCTTGATTTTCATTGATTTTGAATTCGAGCAGTAAATCTTCGAAAGCCGTATACTTTTCACTCGTAAATTCAACGGGGTAAAGCGTTATTCCAGCTTTGATTCGTTCTTTAATCGATTGTTCATTGATGAGGTCAGCAAAACGATCCAATTCTTCTTGGCGTTCAAATTCAATTGCTTTTTTGAGGTTCTTAATGCGTTCTTGCATGAATGGCGGAAAGTTTTTCTGGATGCAAGATAAGGATTCGTTAATATTAAACAGCTTTTTAAAACAATTCACATTTAACATTTGTTATGATTATACTTGTAATAGAACAAGAGCTTGGGCGACTACAAAGTATCTCCATTTAATTAATAATCACATAAAATAAGCAGATTATGAAGACCTTAATAATGACATTTGCAGCCGCATTGCTTTTATTTTCAAGTTGCGGACAGGCGCAAAATCAAATCAGTACATCTAACAATCAAGATCAGACTTCAACTAATAATGTAATGTTCTCTTCTGATATGGTTCAGAACATTATTGAAGACAGCACTGCGTGGAATATATTAACTCCCGAAGAAGCGAATGTAATTGTGTATAAAGGAACAGAATATCCTGGGACAGGATTATATGTAGATAATCATGAAGACGGTGTTTATAAATGTAAAAGGTGTAATGCAAATCTTTTCACATCAGACAGTAAATTTGAATCGGGAACAGGGTGGCCATCATTTGATGCGTTTATAGGGAGTTCGGTTGAATTAGTAAAAGATGCAGATGGACGCAGAGAAGAAATTGTTTGTAATAATTGTAAAGGACATTTAGGACATGCTTTTTATGGTGAAGGATTTACAAAAGAAAATACACGTCATTGTGTGAATTCAATTTCCCTTAATTTTGCGACAGAGGCTCAAATAATGAGCGACAATCAAATAGAAACTGACCAAACAACAGAAATGGAAATAGCAATTTTTGCTTCTGGCTGTTTTTGGGGAACAGAGTATTTTTTCGAAAAAGAGGCGGGGGTAATCTCCACGCAAGTTGGTTATATTGGAGGAACAAAAGAAAATCCGACATATGCAGAAGTTTGTGCCCATACAACAGGACATGCAGAAGCGGTAAAAGTAGTTTACGATCCGTCAAAAACGGATTATGAAACCTTGTGTAAGTTGTTTTTTGAAACGCATGATCCAACACAAGTTAATCGACAAGGACCAGATGTTGGAGATCAATATAGAACAGAGGTTTTTTATTTAAATGAGGATCAAAAAGTAATTGCAGAAAAATTAAAGGCCACTTTAGAGGAGAAAGGTTTGAAGGTTGCCACCAATATAACTAAAGCCACTAAGTTTTGGGATGGAGAAGATTACCACGAACATTATTACGCAAACAAAGGTGGGACACCATATTGTCACGGATATACTAAACGCTTCTAATTAGAAGCTAAATAAGCGTCGCATATTTGGTGTAGATTTATGCGGCGTTTTTTCTAACAAATCATTAATTTTATGGATTCTTGATGATCAATAAATAAACCAATGAAAATTATACTTTCTCCAGCAAAATCCTTAAATGAAGTAGCGACTTATGGAAATATTCCATTAACATCTATTCCATTTGAAGAAGATACTCTTCGTTTGGCTAAAAAATTGAAGAAATTATCTGCAAGGCAAATTGCCAAGTTAATGAGCGTGAGCAAGGATATAGCAGCATTGAATTATGATCGTTTTCAGCAATTTTCTGATGATTTTAATACTGAGAATAGTTTACCCGCAGGATATATTTTTAGCGGTGCAGCTTATCAAGGATTAAGGTTTGCAGAACTTTCAACAGCCGAGCAAGAAGAAGGACAAAAGAGGTTGAGGATTCTATCTGGTTTATATGGTTTGTTGAAACCCTTTGATTTAATTCAGCCCTACAGGCTAGAAATGGGAACCTCCTTCAAAGTGACACCTAAAGTCACAAATTTATACAAGTTTTGGGGAGATAAAATTCAAAAAAAATTAGCAGCCGAATTAAAAGAGGAGGGAAGTAATTTATTGGTAAATGTAGCCTCGTCTGAATATTTTAAAGCGGCCAAGTTAAATGACCTTAAAGGTGTTGAAATAATTACTCCAGTATTTAAAGACATCAATAAAGATGGTGAGTTTAAGGTGAATATGACTTTTGCAAAAATGTCACGTGGCAGAATGACCCGTTTCATTATTCAGAATAAAATTGAAAAGGCAGAACATCTAAAAGCATTTGATGCAGAAGGTTATGAGTTTTCACCGAATGATAGTTCAGAAGCTGAATTTGTATATCTGAGAAGTAAGCGAATGTGAAATTTTGAAGTAGCTAGTTAATTATTATCATTCAAATTTTGCGCTTAAAGTTATTATAGTCTTCCTTTTTACAAAAAACGGCGCAATTTTATTCTAAAAAACCCTTGATTAGACTAAGTTTTTAATAAAGCGTATACATTTCATAGACAAGTACTTGAATAGTCGATTTCTTATTTCATTTTCCCCTTCAAATGCCTTAGCTTTAAAATGAACTCAAGCAATAGCTACTGACATGTACAGCGAATCGAAAAAAGACCAAAATAAGATTTCCCATCAACCCAATAGAAATCAAAGGAACACTTCAAAAGCGAAAACACTCGTAGATAATCGACCAATAGCCCAATTGCAGAAGAAAGGCCTAACTCTTGTAAAAAGTAATGTTCAAAATACTGTGGTGCAACGTGTTTTGAAAAAGAGTATAGAAAATAGATTAGTGGAGTCAGTTGAAGAGAATGACAAGAAAAAATTTAAGCGAATATTCAGAGCGGCGGCCCCTGGAATGGATGAAATGATTAGTTGTGAGACGACATTTCAGAGATGTAGAGTTCTTTATAAATCAGGTAAGGACAGTCGCATGCGTAGATTAATCAGAATATCTCATGGTGCAAGGCATACAACACATGGTATGGGGCATATCATAAAAAGAAAAGGTAAGATTAAAGAATTTGCACACCCAACGGCAAAAAATAAGGCCTTTTACGCGCGTAAAATAACTGTGAAAGGTAATCCAAGGTGGATTGGTCATACAGGCTGGGATCGTGCAAGATCGAGATATGTGGGAAAGGGCAGAACGAGCAGAGGGATGAGAGATCGAGCAATTGAGTTTTCTTATAATTCTGGCGCACAACCCCCTTTTGCAAAAAACAGTTTAAAAAAGAGATATAGATTAGATAAGGAGAGTAGGAGACGACACAATGAGAGAGAGCGAATGAAAAGAAAGCATTCAGGTTATAGTGCGAAAAGGAAACAAGCTTATGATGCACGGTGGAATCCAAAGCGACGTAAACGAGGAGTAAGTCCTGATCGTGGAGATTTATAAAAATATGTATGTAGTCCTAGTTTAGTTTTAACAACCACACCCCATCCAAACGCCACAGGTTTTTGCATAAGCATCATCATAATATTGCTGTGCTTCTTCTAAGGCTTCTTGAACAACAGGGTCACCCTTTTCTCCGCTAGCAATAACAACAATATAATATCCTGGGTTAAATCCGTCGAAACCGTTTGAATATTCAACAGAAACATATTTACTGTCTCCATAGTCACTTCTAGGCAAGTATTGTGGGAATTCAATCGAGTCATCACCACAAATACCTGAGCAAATTTCTCGTGGTAAGGTCAAGCCCATTTCTTCGTTTGGTACCAGGTCTCTTAAATTCAACGGGTATCCTAATTTATCTGATGCATCTTGCGCGCGTTCTAAAGCGGCATCATAACTTTTGGTTGAAATGATAATGACGAAAGAAAAATTTTGCGTCATACTTGCCATATAATCGTCCCAATCAATGTCCTCATATTCTTCCGAATTATTATTCTCAGTGCTAAGCTCTACCGGTTCTTCAATGGGTGCCTCTTCATAGATTAATTCTTCCTCATGATTGACTTCTACTGTCTCTTCAGGACTTGAGGTATTGGCAACTTCCTCCGTCGCTGATTCTGATGAGGGGGAACAAGCAAAAAGGACTAATAAAATAAGGATTGAAAGGATTCGCATAATTGGTTTTTATTTTATAAAATTGAATTTAATAAAGTATCACCAAGAATGACTCCATTTTGGTTGAAAACTTTAAATTAAACCTTGTATTCATTACATTTATCACTACGTTCTCAACACAAGTTAAAATGGAAAAGAAAAACATTGTCTTTATAGCCAAAAGTATTGATGGTTTTATTGCTGGAAAAAATGGAGAGTTGGATTGGTTACACGCGATTCCAAATCCAGAGAACAATGACATGGGTTTTTCCGATTTAATGGATGAAATTGATGCGATTGTGATGGGGAAAACTACGTTTGAAACGGTTCTAGGATTTGATATAGATTGGCCATATTTGAAACATGTTTTTGTGTTGAGTACATCAATAAAAGAGATTCCTGAGGAATTAAAGGGTAAAGTGACGCTACTTTCTGGATCTGAGAATGAAATTTTGAATAAAATTCATGAACGGGGCTATTTCAAATTATACGTTGATGGAGGTAGGGTAGTGCAAAACTTTTTAAAGGCAGATTTAATTGATGAATTGAGAATTACAACCATGCCAATATTGTTGGGTGGCGGTTTTCCTTTGTTTAATGAATTGGTAAAACCACTACAATTTAAGCACTTGAAAACGGAGGTTTTTTTAGGGCAAGTAGTACAAAGTCATTATGAACGAGAAAAATAACATCCTTAATAAAGTTAGACAAGAATAAATGATAACGAAAGAAAAGATTTAGATTTACATCCATAATGGAGGTGATATCGATTATCATTTGAGAATGGTAGATGCAAATCATTTAGAAATTATCTCAGGCGAAGAATGGAGTATATTAGATCATACAGTCGAAGATATGATATTAACAAGAAACGGTTTGGCTTCTGCTGTTTATAAAGAATCATTTGAGAAACCTCTGGAAGAACAACTTGAAAATCTTCAGCTAATTTCACTTTTGGAAGATGTCGTAGCAAGAGGATGAATTCGTCATGCAGAATTTGGAAGCATTAAATAAACTGTTCCAATCAAATAAATTAGAACAGTTTCTCAGCTTAAAACAAAATTATTCTATCGATTCCCAGGCTGCTGATAGATCAATCAGATATTGTAACTGATTTATTAAATCACAGATTTCATTGTTTAAACATTTTATTTCATGTTGTATAGAATATCTATAACCTTTCACTTCTGACGTGTATTGATAGGTTTGCAACTTTTCTTGTAATAAGTCAATTGCTGGAAAAATTCCAGAAGTATTTATCAATTGTTCTAATTCGGATAATTTTTGTTGATTTTGCATCATTGTTCATTTTTAAATTTGAGACAACAATTGCGCTTAAGAGGGCAGAAGCAAGACATTTAAGAAAAATACTATCCGCCCTACGCGGATGGAGATTTTTTTTAAATTTTATTTTAGTCTTGATTCAAACCGACGAAGTGATAATTTGGTCGATTTATTTAAAATGAATGATGAAGTCAAGACCTTAATTATTTTTGAATAAAAGGAATGATTTATTTCTATAAATAAAAAGCCGCACACACCATTGTGGCGTATACGACTTTCGTGTTGTGTGCAAAAAAAAAAGTGTTTAATCTTGATTCGCTTCATTCCAATACGCAACCGTTTGGCCGTATTGAAAGTGAATAGGAGCGTGCGCAGGATCCCTCTTGAATAAATACAAGTCTGGGGCTTTTTGAAATAAAAGGATGATATCAGAACCGCCAAACTTAAACTTCCCAAATTCTTGCCCTTTAATTACGTTTTGTCCTTTAAGTTCGGTCATCATTTCTACTCCTGAAACTTGCGCCATTCCAATAGGTAATACAGCTACTTTTCCAACAACAGGACCTGCATCTATAATAACCAAACCGCGTGCTTGAGAAAATTCATAACCATCTCCGGCACCATCAGGTGCATGCCATTGTCCGCCTGACATTCGAACATTTAAAAACACTTCGCCTGGAACAGCTTCTATTTCTAAAACAGTTCCAGCAACTGGCGTATGAAAGCGGTGGTAATCAAATGGACTCAAGAAATAATGAACGAATGTTCCGCCATAAAAATCTTTAGCGTATTCGCTTCCATCCAGTAATTCGTCAACAGTGCCAATTGAGTGGGTTCCTTTTAAAGAAATATTTGTTGGATCGTCGTCCTTGCCCATAACATTTCCAGCTTCATCAATCTTATAGTTTTCTTTGAAGGTACAATCCGCTCCTGCAACAATTGTTTGATTATTATTGGGTTCTGCAATTGGTCTTAAAGGTGTAATCCCAGTACTCGGATCGCTCTGATTGAATTCGCGATAAAAGAATTGGTTAAAGGTATGCCAAGTTGTTGCCCCGTCTGAATAAAGATGGAAATTATACATTGGATCATATTTAAATGAGTTCAACGTTTCTTGGGTTAACGAAAGAGGAGTGTCTAAAAATGTTCCCCAAGCCTTTGCAAACCTGACTAGCCAATCAGAAAAGTCTGCATTGCTTTGCAAGGTGTTATCAGAACCTTGTTCGCTTTGATCTACTAACCAATAAAACTGGCATAACAGGTCATATACTTTTTGGTTATAACCATTTTTATCTCCTGTACTCTTCCAGGCATTGGGATAGCAAGGGTCATTTTCTTCATTCGGAACCAAACGAACATACAAGTCTAAATAATTGAAATAAGCTTCAATTGTAATCGGCCATCCATTTCCTTTAAAAACACGGTCAACTGCGGAATATAGCTCGTCATCTAAATCGGTTTTTGCTTTTGATCCGGCAGTTTTTAAAGAATCCAAAAGGGCAACTTCTAAAAGTGGTTCATTATTTAATAAGTCTCTAAGTTCTTGAACAATGTGGGTATGTTCATGAATATTGCTACTGTCATTTGTCATAATACTATAGTTTTAATTTTCTTACTCTATTTTGTTCAGCTTTTCAGATTCCGCTGATGTTATTCGTGTTAATAGGTAAAAGTGATCGGGTGTGTAATAAGGTATTGGTTACTTGATAAATTTCTTAATTTTCAATCGCCTATTTTAGGTAGGAAATACCTGTTCTTCACAATCGAGAATTAATACGTTATGGCTGATTTGTAAATAAAGACTAACTTTAATTTCTTCAAATAACGTGACAATGAAATATCAAATTGGTGAAAAATTTTTGTCCTATGGCGAAGAATTTCCAATTACTGATGTAAGCGGAAATATAATTTACTTGGTATATCCTGAAACATTTTCTTCAGGACACAAGTTTTCATTTATGGATGCCAAGAAAAATAAATTAGGCTACATAGTTCAAAATTTAAATTCTTGGGAACCTCGTTATAAAATCATACTAGCAGGAGTTTATTTTGGAGAAGTTATTAGAGAAGGTAGCGGATTTAAATTTAGAGAAAAATTCAGATTAAACATATGTAAATCAGAGTTTTATATTGTTAAGCGATATTCTTGGCATAACGAATATAGATTTATCAGAAATGGAGAAGTCGTTGGTAAGGCCAGCAAAAATAGTTTGAATTGGAAAGATGGTTATGTCGTAGAATTCTTTGATTTACAGGATCATTTGGCACTATTAAGTACCTGTATTGCTATCGATCAAGTGTTACATGATATTGGGCGTTGATACGCTTAAGAACGGCTTAAGTTTAATTTATAAATCTTTTAAATTTTGTAACCCAACTTAATAATTGTCGTAATAAGATGACACAACGAAACAATTATTAAGATGAAAAAGCTAACCACATTTTCTGTAATCTTATTCTTTGCCTTGTCTGCAAGCGCCGAGAATAAATTGACAAGCGAAGAATATATCGCGAAATGGAAGATTACTGCAATTGAACAAATGAACGAGCATGCCATTCCGGCAAGCATAACCTTAGCACAAGGAATTTTAGAAAGCGGCAATGGAAATAGCCGTTTAGCACAAAATGCAAATAACCACTTTGGCATTAAATGTCATAAGGCATGGGATGGTAAAACTTTTTATCAAGATGATGATGAAAAGGATGAGTGTTTTCGTAGTTATGAAAATGCGGCGTTATCCTATGATGATCATTCTCTGTTTTTAACCGGGCGGGAACGTTACTCAGGTTTGTTTGAACTGAATTTAACCGATTACAAAGGTTGGGCAAAAGGTTTGAAGAGAGCAGGTTATGCAACAAATCCTAAATATGCTGATCTATTGATTACAATTATTGAACGACATGATTTGGGTCAATATGATTTGATGCCCTACTTACCAATTGAAATGGAAAAAGAGCGCGAACAAGCAGAATTGACTACAACGGTTGATAAAGATGCGCCGGTGACTGTAATAACAAATGAAGAGGAAAAAGAAATTGAAGTGATCGCAGTTAGCAGTCACCAAGTAGTATTAAATAAATACCGTACACGTTACGTTACCGTAAGTGAAGGGGATACTTTTTATACCATTTCAAAAGAATTTAATATTTCATTATGGCAATTATATAAGTACAATGAATTAGGCAAAAGAGATGTGCTTAAAGTGGGCGAAATCATTTATTTGGACCCTAAAAAAGGACGATCTAAAAGAGGATCAAATGTCTTTATTTGTACAGAGAACATGTCATTGCGTCAAGTTGCACAAGCAGAAGGACTTAAATTAAAAAAACTGCTGAAATATAATTTCAGCCAAGAACCAGACAAAGTATTACCGAAAGGTACAAAAGTTATTCTCCGATAATTTCAATAACGGTTGTTTAAGCAATTTGTTAAAGAATTAATGTCAATTGGATAGCAATATCCTGTTGGAGAATTTTGGTTTGTTGTTAGAAAAAGGGCTGTGGTAGCCCTTTTTCGCTTTTATAAAGGTTTTTTATTGCCCTTAAGAATCACAGTACGGCTCCGTGTCATGGCCTAATCCCTTTGCACTGTTTGGGCCGTTTGCGCTGTGCAGGATTTGTAATCCTACACCCTATTAACATTTCCCTTTGCGATCAATTCATCCTTATAGCTATCAGGAGTTGGCGGATGTATCGATAATATCTCACCATTCTTGAAGTTTTAGGTGCGTAAATTTTGATTATAGTTTCCAATAAGTGGCGATTAAAAATCTACCTAACTGGTAGATTTGTCTCGTTGGATTCGCACACTCAATCCCTGATACCGCTGAATCAACAGAAGTCCCATTTATTGATGGTCTTACATCCAGTTCTAAAAAATGTACTATCTTTATTTCAAGAAATAATTGTAATCCCACCGCACCAGCTTTGCAAGTTTTTCACCAAACACCTCAAAAGCATGAAGCCTTCAACGGAGCTACACAGTCTGATTAAGTCATTAACGAAGTCTGAAAAGCGATTTTTTAAATTAAACTCTTCCCTTCAATCAGGAGATAAGAATTATCTGAAAATATTTGATTTTGTTGAGAAACAAAAAAAATATAATGAGGAAGAGCTAAAAGAAAATTTTAAGGTCGAGACATTTATTAAGCACTTACCATCTGAGAAAAATCATTTATACCGCCTAATATTAAAAAGTTTACGAGCCTATTACTCTGATCAATCTGTCAGTTCTCAATTAAAACAAGAGATTAAGAATATTGACATTTTGAATCGCAAGGCTTTATATAAAGAGTGCAGTAAGTTTGTGAAACGGGCCAAGCAATTGGCAGAGGAGTATGAGAAATTTTATTACTGGTTTGAATTAATTAACTGGGAAAAACGCTTGCTAGAAGAAGCGTATGAGTCAGGTATTTTTACGATAAACTTAGATGATTTAATTAACGAGGAGCAAGGAGTTGTTGACAAATTGAGAAACTTGGCAGAATATCACGTTTTGTATTCTCGCATCAATTATATTTTCCGAAGTGGAGGTTTTACTAGAAATGAGCAGGAGCGGGAAGTTGTGAATGAAATTGAAGATTATCACCTTATAAAAGGAAAAAATACAGCACTTTCAACACGGGCCACAACCATTTGTTATTATATCAAAGGAGTTTGTAGTGCTAGTAAACGTGATTATGAAAGCGCGCTTATCTTTTTCCGCAAGGCTAAATCTGTAATGGAGCGCAAATCAAAAATTCGAGATGATTTGCAGCAAAGATATATTGCAACATTGAACTTTTTAATGCTGTGTTATATTGATACCTACGATTTTAAAAATGCCGAGTCTATCGTGTCAGAGATTAAAGCCTTAAAAGGTAAAAAAGCCTTTAGTGCTTTAGATTCTAAGGTGCGTTTATTTACTGCTACGTTAATAGGTGAGTTGTCCTTAAATAACAGAAAAGGTCAATTCCAAAATTCGATTGATCTCGTTCCTGACGTAGAAACAGGTCTGGATCTTTATGAAGAAAAAATCAATAAAGAAAAACAACTATTGTTCACCTATAATATGGCCTACGCCTATTTTGGAATAGGTGATTATAGAACAGCCTTGCGTTATATCAACGAAGTGCTAAATGACAACGAAAAGCAATTGCGTCAAGATATTTATTCCTTTGCCCGAATCTTCAACCTCATTATTCATTTTGAGCTGCAGAACATGGACTTCTTAGAATATGACTTGAAGTCAGCTGCGCGTTATTTAAACAAGTATGATAAAGATTATCAAGTAGAAAAACTCTTTATCACACACATTAAGTTATTGTCAAGAGAAGAGGAAATAGATGCACAAAAAGCAATCTTTGTCAAATTCAATGAAAAACTGAAAGAACTCTTAAAAATTGACCGAGAAAATGTTATTCTAGAATATTTTGACATTTTGGCTTGGACCAATTCAAAAATGGATGAAATGTCCTTTGCTGAGGCGATTCAAAAAAGAATTACGGCAAAGAAGTAAAAGCCAGAACTTGACTATACCAAATGGTCACAGTTGATTTCAATTTTCTTAGACAAGGCATGGTTTTGAAAGAGCCCTCCTGAGGTGGTGGAGTTCAAGACTGAAGTCCAAAATTATGTGAATTTACCTTTGTAAATGCGTCGCATTAAGCTAAGGTTAATGAGCTTGTCGAACTATCGAAATGAACAATTTTTGGACAAGCGTAATACAGAAAACGGAATTTATAATCAGAAACTAGTTAAACTGAACAGTCTTCGCAATCTCTAAACCATAGGCCTGCACAACTGACGTGTTCATATTCGTATTGTTCGTGATTAACGACAATCGTTGAATGTTTAAGTCACGTAAAATTTGAGCACCAACACCATAATCCTTTTTATCAGAATTTGGTTGGCCATTGTTCCCGTTGCTGTATGCTTGTAATTTTTCAATTAAACCAATTTGTTTTTCTTGTTGTTGAATAAATACAAGCACTCCGCGCCCGTTTGCTTCAATCATTTTTAACGCCGCACTAATTTGCGATTGCTTATCAGAACGAATTGCATCTAATAAATTATGTGTAAATGAAGACGATTCTACACGAACCAGTACTTCATCATCTTTTTCCCATTCGCCTTTATAAATTGCCAAGTGCTCATCATCAGTTGTAGTTTGTTTGTAGGCTACCATTTTAAAGTTACCCCAAACCGTGTTAAAATCCACCTCAACAGAACGTTCAATTAAAGATTCATGCTTCATTCTATAAGCAATCATATCCGCAATTGAAATAATCTTAAGGTCAAACTTTTTACCAACCTCAATTAATTCAGGCAAACGTGCCATGGTTCCGTCCTCATTTAAAATTTCAACCAAAATTCCTGCTGGATCCAAACCTGCTAAACGTGCTAAGTCAGTAGCAGCTTCTGTATGTCCTGCTCTGCGCAATACACCGCCAGTTTTTGCTTTTAACGGAAAAATATGGCCTGGTCGTCCTAAATGAACGGATAAAGTATCTTTTTCAGTAAGAGCTTTAATCGTTTTTGATCTATCATGAGTTGATATTCCAGTTGTACAACCTTGTCCAATCAAATCAACCGAAACAGTAAATTGCGTATTGTGCAAAACCGTATTGTTGTTCACCATCATGTCTAACTCAAGTTCCTTGCAGCGATCTTCAGTCAATGGAGCACAAATAAGCCCACGTCCGTTGGTAGCCATAAAGTTAATCATGTCAGGCGTCACCATTTCAGCAGCAGCAATAAAGTCGCCTTCATTCTCTCTATCCTCGTCGTCAACAACAATAATAATTTTCCCTGCTTTAATGTCAGCAATGGCTTCTTCAATCGTATCTAGCTTAAAACTCATAGTAAAATTTTACGCTGCAAAATTAACGTTTATTATCCCTTTCAGCAACATTTAAAGGGCTTTATACACATGTACAAAACACATTTGTCTCAAATCAGTTGTTGTGTCTAGCGCATTTATTGTTTTTTAGGCCGCCTTTGCTCCACTGTGTGTCGCAAATCAGGCTTTTCGCTAAAGTCTTTTTTTTTTCTAAAATTATTATTATTATTATTTGAAAAATAAAAAAGAGCTATCACTACAATCCTTGGCGGAACAATGATCATAAATCCATCAATAATTTACAGGCTTTGCTTTTAAGTACAAATCAATTTGGGGCTTATTCCTCAACGCTAAATGTGTCGTAATGTGATTTCTTTGTACCACTACTAAAATCATCCGTATGCATTGTAATAGAGTCAGCTACGGAAGTTCCATAATGGCAAAAGTAAGCAATGTCAATAGAGTGTGCATGTTCAATTGCAATTCCAGTAGTATAATAATCAAATTCGCGTGCACGCAATTCAAAATCCGGAAAATTAAAAGAAACCCTAATTTCTTGATCTTCATAAGCGCTATACGCTCGCATGGGAATCAGGTTTAATCTGTCATAAATTATGCATGTGGTATCAAATTCAGCGTTCAAATAATGAATCTCAATTTGCAATGAATCATAACCTCCATTGCCAGAAACTGTCAATATGTTATCCCCATACCTCTGCGATCTGTTTATCGAAACGGATAATGAAGTTTCTGGAACAAAGTCGAATACAGGTATCATTATGTTACGCGTAAATTGGCCAAAATATTGCTTCGCATAGTTCGCATACTCCATTCTTATCGAACCATAATTACTAGTATCGCATCTTACATGCAATTGGTTGCTATCCAAATTAAACCCCATAAAATAGTCAATGTGGTTATCTGCAACTAAAGCACTATCAAGGTTATCAATTCGTGGAGTGTTGTTTACAACCTCTAGAGGTTCGTTATTGTTGCACGCTATTGCAAAAAATAGTGGTGTCAAAACGAATAAAAACGGCTTACTTTTTAGCATTTTCATTCTCTTTAATTAAGTAGTCGCAAAAAAGTAAAGCGTTTTTAAAAAAATCTTGCAAATTGTCATGCGGGCTTTCACCTGGGCTCCAACTGGCAAATTCCCAATATTCCCATTCATCAAATTCATGAATTGGCGGAATTAAAAAGAAATGCTGTTCTTCATTTACACCTCCAATGATAAGCGCACGGTCATATTTGTCTCCATTATGCACATTTAATGGACTTTTTGAGCCCCAAATTGAAACTAAAAATGGATTAACGTTCACTAAATGATCTATTTCACTAACAGGCAAAAATGAGGGTTCTACCTCATTCACTGCAGGGAAACCATTTGTTATTTTTAAGAAATTTTTATAATCCTCAGGTAGTTTTAAACCAAGTCTTTTTTCCGTCTCTTCAATTTTTTCAGTATTGGCCGGGGCAAATCCAATCCAATTCTTGCTAAGTGTGTCAAAATCAAAATCACCTAATACTATTGCTTTTTCAGACAGTTCTTGCAACAATGCCTCAAAAGAAAAACTATCGTATTTTGACGTGTTTGTGTCGGTCGGTAAGTTAATTAAGGTTCCCTCAGGAATAATTGCAGTTGGTTTATTGCTTACAATATCATTGCAGCTAAAAAAGGTTAGCGTTAGAATAAGTAAAGAAAAAAAAGGAATGTTAATTTTCATGAATTATTGCTGTGATTTTGATAGCATCAATCCTTCCAATTTCTCAACAGATTTTGCCCAATCAAACTTATCATTTACAAAAGTTCTCCCGTTTGCAGAAATACGTTTCCATTTTTCGGAATCTTCTAATAAATCAATCACTGCACTTGCAAACTCCTCTGCCTTATTGGCAATTATGGCTGATTCATCATGTACAGCTTCCAATGCATTATTGGCAAGCGGAGTAGTAATGGCAGGTAAGCCCATTGCCATAGCTTCCAATAATTTATTTTGTAAGCCCGTTCCAATAAAAAGTGGAGCTAAAAATAATTTACCTTTAGCGTAGCTGTCTCTAATATCTTCAACCCAACCTGTCACTACAATTTTATCCTTCACCGCCAAGTCAGTCACCCTTTGATGCGGACTAGCGCCCGACAATAAAATCCGCGTATCTGGTCTAGTTTTTAACAAAATAGGATAAATTTCTTTCACAATATATTCCGCACATTCAACATTCGGTGGGTAATTCATATTCCCAGTAAACACAATGTCAAATTCGCGTTCAACCGTTTTGTTATAGGTGCTAAAATCGCTCGAAATACCATTCTCAATCACTGCAATCTGTTCCTTTTGCGGATGATTAATGAAACTTTTATCCTGTTCAGATATTATTGAGTGATGATTGAAATAATCAAAAATTCTATTTTCATATTCGGCTAACCTTTTTCCTTCTAATAAAAATAACTTTTTCTTAATACCAGTTGTTATTTCTGCGCGCCTGTACATGCCTTTGCTCAAGGCGTCCATATAATCCAATGTTTTAGGAATGTTATGAATGTTTTTCACATATTCAGTGGTTCTAATCAGCTGACAATAAATATGATCAGGTTTTACAGTTTGAATAATTTTACCAATTTTTTGCTGGATAGAACGTTGAAAAAAGTAACCCGTTTGGTAAGGTTTATTCGTAAACAATTGTTTAATCGTATTCCAATAAATGAGTGGTTTTTTCAACTTGAAAATATGAAGTTCGGTGCAAAAATTTTCAACTTCATCAATCCATGCCTGTTGAATCGGGTTATCAGTTAAAGAACATAGAATGACCTCATGCCGTCTTGCTAATTCTTTTAATTGGTGGTAAGCTCTTAATTTGTCCCCTTTTTCAAGTGGATAAGGAAAGCGCGATAAGAGAACAACTATTTTCATTCAGATCTAAAATTAGCCATTAACTTAAAAGTGATTGGTAAAAATCAATGAGGTTATCCATGATTTTATCATTATCGTAATCAGTTTCTATCAATTTTCGCGCATTATCACCAATTAGTCGCACTAATTTTGGATTACCAATTAAGTTTTTAATGGCGACTACAATCTCCTCAGCCGTGTCTGCAATAATTATATTTATGCCATGCTCATAACTAATTCCTTCGGCTCCAATCTTCGTAGTAATAACCGCTTTCCCCATTCCCATGGCTTCAATTATTTTTACGCGCATTCCGCTACCAGAGAGTAGGGGAGCAATCATAATTTCATGGGCGGCCATAAAATTCACGGCACTGTCAACCTCACCATGCACAATTAGTTTGTCATTCCCTTGTTGACTAATATAGCCAGGCATTTTTCTGCCAGCCAAGTGTAAACTCACATCCAAGTCTGCCAATTGTGGCCAAATATCATCTAACAACCAGTTAATAGCCTCTTTATTCGGCTCCCAATCCATTGATCCAATATGAAACAATGAATTTGTAACAGTTTTAGTGTTTTCTGCAAAAGGATACTTCTCCAAGTCAATTCCAAACGGAATCGTTTTTAAAGGAGGTTCACAATTTAACAGTTTATAACGTGAGGTATCTTCAAAACTAATAGCGGCAATTGCATCTACCTCATTAATGGTTTGATATTCGTATTTTTTTAGTTTTGACGCTAAATGCTTTAAGTAAAGTCGCTTTGCTGTATTGCCCGTTGAATTCGCCAAACGATCCCAAATTAAATGCTCTAAATTATGGCTACGTAAAACTATTTTTGCCGAACTATATGTTCGAATTGTGTGAATATAAGGCGTCATAAAAAGACTTTCTAAATGCACAATTTCAAATTCAACCTCCTCTAATAATTGAATTAATCTTTTATTAAAATCGGGCGAAAAAAAGCGACTTACATTATAAGAATCAGAAGTAACTAAGGCCGAAAAAGCGTCAATGATATTAATCCGCGTGTCAACAAATACACCTTCAATATTAGTTGCAGTTAAAAAATCAGAAGTGAAATTGTTTTCGCTAAACGGATGCTTTTGTGTAGCAATTGTCAATATTTTTAAGTCAATTCCTTTTTCAAGCAGTCCAGTTGCAATATTGTTTATTGCAATGCAACCACCATCTATAATAGGTTGTGGAGGTTTGTTACTGAGTTGTAAAACTTTCATTTTTGCAACGCGTTGCTTTAATAGATTAGACCCTCGAAAGTTACTATTTATTTTGGGGCAATTGGCTTATCACTCGTTTTCTTTTCCAATTAACCTTCTAAAGAACTTCTTGTAAACATCACGGTCAAATAAGGCTGAATCATTGGCCGCTTTATAGGTAAGAAAAATACCAATTGGTGTTAAGATGAATGCGCTTAACCACATCCCTTTCCACACGGTTAATAAGCCAGATTCGACTACGTTTTCACCCGAAATCATAAGCACATAATACAGTAAAAAGAAGAGGGTAGCAAAAATCAGTGGAGCTCCTAAACCTCCCTTTCTTATTATCGCACCCAAAGGCGCACCTATAAAGAATAGTACAAGGATTGCAAAAGACAGTGTGAATTTTTTATGCCAGGCGGCTTTATAATCCCGCAGTGAACTTTCCCTGCTTTTCCTTATAATAGTTTGCGTGTAAATGAGGTCTTTAGTCGCGCGTATTTTATTTTGTGCAGCAGTTAATGCGGCACTATATTCCATTTGCTTTAAATCACTAAAAACAATAATGGTATCTATTTTAACCATTGTTTCTTCAATTGCAAGAGCCGCACTGTCTGCGGCATTACTTCTTGAAATCAAATCTGGATTAACAATGGTTATTTGACGTCGAATATTTCTCTCAAATTGC
This sequence comes from Crocinitomix sp., assembly GCA_047623705.1. Taxonomy (GTDB): domain Bacteria; phylum Bacteroidota; class Bacteroidia; order Flavobacteriales_D; family Crocinitomicaceae; genus Crocinitomix. The sequence continues at coordinate 6,119 of JBLHOW010000037.1, read as the reverse complement.
ACCGCCAGGGTGTCATTAATACCTTGAAGCGAATCTAGTGCAATGCCTAATTGCACGTAATTCATCATTTCAAAGTCACGTTTAAAAAGGTCCTCACTTTCTTCTTGCATATCAAAGCCACTCAAGTCAAACTTGATAATAGCTTCTGTAAAAAATGATTTTTGATAGGGCGCCCCAGTGGCATTTTTAATCGTTGGTCCAATTTGTTCATACATGGCACCGTTGATTAATTTTAAGAGCAAAAAGTTGGTGGTAATAGTGCTGTCTTCTGAGTCGGCAGATTTGAGCATTTCACCGCGTTCAGCAATAATCGTTTTGCCTTGTCCATTATTGCCCATCTCATAAATCAAAACATCAACTAATTCCCCCGTATTATCATTCTTTTCTTCAACTTTAATACTGTACCCGGCAATGTCATTATAAAAAATGCCCTCAGTAATTCCAAAAGTTGGTTTTTTCTGTTGAATATTATAAATAATGGTGCGCCACTTCAGGTTAGCTACAGGAAGGATATAATTTGAAAAATAAAAGGCCGCTGCGCTTAACGTGATAATAAAAATTAACATGGGGCGCATTACCCTAAATAATGAAAGTCCAGAAGATTTTAATGCCGTTAGTTCGTTCTTTTCAGATAGGTTTCCAAAAGTCATTATAGAAGAGAACAGAACGGCCAATGGCAAGGCTAGTGGGATAACTGTAGCCGAAACGTAAAAAAGTAGCTCCAATAAAATAGAGATTTCTAAACCTTTCCCCATTAAATCATCAACATACTTCCAAAAGAATTGCATCACCAAAAAAAACATGGCAATAAAGAAGGTGATCATGAATGGACCAACAAAAGACTTTATGATGAAAATATTTAGTTTTTTCATCTACTAACTGTTCATATTGAGCATTGGAAATTCGCTTCTAATCATTTCTTATAATTAATAAACCAATTTGTGAATGGCTCATTTTAAAATGTCTTACATTTTAAGAACGAATAGATTTATTAAATCGTATTCCTTGGGCAAGGAATATTATCCTCCAATTGTTTGTTTCAGCGTCTCGATTTGATTTCGCCATAATAGTTTTGACTCGTCTAACTCATCTTCCTCAGCGAAATCCGTAATTATCACGGCAACATCATTTGTCAATTCATCAACTCTAATGGCTAATTCAAAATACGTTTTTTCGCCTTCTTCGAAATCTTCCATCCACTGGAATTTAATGGATTCTCCTTTGCGCTTTGTTAAGAGTTTTGCATCCTCTTCACTTCCGTCCCAAAGGAACGTGAAAATATCATCCTTAATGTTCACATCATCTGCAAACCACTCACTCATACCACTTGGCGTACTAATCATATTATACAAAACTTTTGTAGATGATTTTACTTCAATTTCAAGCTGGTATTTTATTTTTTCTGACATACTTTATTCTTACACTTTGTAGATCGTGAAATATACTAAAAAATTCATGATTAATAATTGTTAATCCATAATAATATCGAGAGAATTTAACGTTGCGCCGATAATTCAACAGAAAAGAGCGATAAATGACAGATTGAAGTTGCATTTTTATGAGGGTTTCAACATTTCTGTAATGACCAGATCGGCAAACATCACATGAGAATAAAATAAAGGACTCATAAATTTCGTCTTAAAGGTTAACTTTGCGGCATGGAAGCAAAAAAATCAGAAGACGATATTTTAAATAAATTGGGAATTGCAAAGCTAAACCCTATGCAAGTAGCGGCGAAAGAAGCGATTTTATCAGAATCTGAAATACTATTGCTATCGCCAACAGGCACAGGTAAAACATTGGCATTTTTACTCCCAATTATTGCCAAATTAAACCCGGATTTAATTAAAATTCAAGCTTTAATTATTGTTCCGTCTCGCGAATTGGCAATACAAATTGAACAAGTAATAAGAGAAATGGGATCGGGTTACAAAGCCAATGCCTTTTATGGTGGGCGTTCTGGATCAAAAGATAAATTTGATTTAAACCATCCACCAGCAATATTAGTTGGTACGCCTGGTCGAATTGCCTCGCATATGTACAGAGAGACCTTTGATTTAGCAGAAATTAAAACATTGGTACTAGATGAGTTTGATAAATCCTTAGAAATTGGGTTTGATGACGAAATGATTGAAATTTTAGAAGCATTGCCAGCTGTAGAAACGAAAATTCTAACTTCGGCAACTTACGGCGTTGATATTCCAGACTTTGTTGAATTTGAATCACCCAAGGAGGTGAACTTTTTAACAGAAGAAAAGGCACAACTTGAAATTAAACTCGTTGAATCGCCTATAAGAAATAAAGACGAAACGTTAATTCGAACGATTAGTAATATGGGCAATCAGCCTGGAATTATATTTTGTAATTTTAAAGAAACCATTGCAGAAGTGAGTGATCTTTTGCATGAGCATCAAATTAGTCATGGTTGTTTTCATGGTGGAATGGAGCAGCGTGATAGAGAACGGGCTTTAATTCAATTTAGAAATGGTACGCATCAACTTTTAGTGGCTACTGATTTGGCATCACGAGGAATTGATATTCCTGATTTAAAATTCATTCTCCATTTTCAACTACCGCACCGTGCAGAAGAGTTTACACACCGTAATGGACGTACGGCGCGTATGCATGCAAGTGGAACGGCGTATGTTTTAAAAAGTAAAATGGAAAAATGGCCTGACTTTATTCCTACATCAGACGTGGTTGAATTTGCTACAAGTGAATTGCCGCCGCCTTCTAAATGGAAGACGTTATTCATTTCGGGTGGAAGAAAAGACAAAATTTCGAAAGGAGATTTGGCTGGGCTATTCTTTAAGCAAGGTAAATTAGGTAAAGATGAATTGGGTATAATTGAATTGAAAACCGATTGTGCTTTTGTTGCCGTTGCGGCAAGTAAAGTGGATGAAACAATTCGACTGACCAATAATACACGGCTTAAAAAGAAAAAGGTGCGCATTACTCTAATCTAAATGATTTAGAGAATGTTGAAATTATTTTTTACTTTTAAACAATAGTGAAAAATAAACGCGCTTCTAATGCTTAGAATAAATCCATTAAAATCCATATACACAGTAATTATATTAGTGCTAATTGTGTCGTGTGTTAAGGAGAATCGCTGTGTTCGTCAAAATGAAAAGCAAAAACATATTATAAAACCTGCAGAGATTGGGGTGCAAGAGCTTGAAGATACTTTGGCTAAATATGAAAACTTAACGCTGTCTCGTTTTATAGATAATGAAATGGTAACGGGGATGCATTGTAATATCTACTATCAAGATTATTTGTTATTCACTCAAAAATACCGACTTTTTAAATCTAAAAATACAGGAGATTTAATTACTTGGGATTCAATTCCGAAATATATAGACATAGACCTTCAAGCTAATGTTTCGCGAAAGGAGGCTATACTCATTGCGCGTGATTTAGAAGATTTTGGGATGCAATGTATTCGTTGCGAACTAGGAATTGCAGATGCAAGTTATTATAGTAACCTTCCAGATAAATCGTATCGCATGGTCTGGAAAATTGAGGGATGGTCTGAATCTCCAAATGTGATGATAGACGCCAATACAGATGTGGTATATTATCATTACAGCGATTAAAATAGAGGGATGAAAAATAATAAAAGATTAAAAAAGGGGTTTGCATATGTGTTAGTGTTTACTATCATGGCAGTTTTTGGTAGCTGCGCCTCTAGCAATACTGTTGAAGAAGCAGTGGTAACTGTGGAGCCAATAGTTGATGTAGCGAATGACGCGACAGATGAAAGTATTGGTGAAACAACTTGGCAAGAATTTAAAGCCGCGATAAAATCGAAAGATGAAGAAAAGCTTAAGGCTTGTTGCACGTCAGAAATAATCGATTATGAAGCGTTATTTTTTATGTTAAACGAATTGTATGTCATGCGTAAAATGGATGAAACGCAATTTAAAGACTTGGTAAATGTAGAAGTAGATGGTAAAGAGTATTTGCAGTTTTACGCCGAGGAAATAGGAGAGGACGAATATGGTTATGAATATGGGACGTCCATAACACTTCATTTTATTGTCGTGGAAGAGAGCTTATTCTTGGATCATTATTCGGCTGCGGGATAAAACAAAATGATTGGCACTGTCATTGCATTAATTGGTCAATAGCTGGTAGTTTACTACTAGTTTTATTATTTAGGGGTAGTTCTGGCTTTTCCGAATCAATAACCAAGGAAAAATATCCTTTATACGAACGTTACATCAAGGAAGTTGGGCGTTTCATTCCATTTAAAAGGAAATTTAAATCGAATAAAACGGATTGAGAGAACAATTAGTGTTCATCATGCCAATTCGTACTTTCGTCAGCAATGTTTATTTTTTAGTCTAAAAACAAGCGTATTTCTACGCGATTCGTACTTGGGTAAGGTGAAGTTTTCGTATATTATGGTAACGAAAACAACCAGTTATAGGTGTTTGTACGGACTTTTCAAGGTCTTATTAAAACCATTCTTTTTGGAAATTTTAATCAGCCATTAAAACGCGATTAAAATTTGAAAATAGAGGTTTGAGATAAGTTGATATAATTGAAGATAAGTAATGCCTAGACTATTTTAAACCACATATATGACCAATTTAGATCTAAGCGCTTCTGAAAAAACACCATACTTTAAATTAAATGATGATGGTAATTTTTCATTCGGCGGAATTTCAATGCCAGAAGATGCTGCCTCCTTTTATTTTAAAATCATTGATTGGTTGAAAGATTATTATAACAATCCTAAGAAAGAGACTTTCGTAACAGTTAGTTTTCGTTATTTAAACTCATCAAGTTCCCGCATGGTTCTTAAAATGTTTCAAGCCTTTAAAGGCCTACAAGCTACAGGTAAAACAAATGTTAAATGCACATGGTATTACGAAGAAGATGATTTAGATATGCGTGATTATGTGCATGAAGTCAAAAAACATGCAGACAATATTGAATTCGAAATTTTACCAACAGATGAAATTGAAACGCCAAAATAGGACGTTCTGCCTGTGTTAAAATAAAGAGTTGAATTAGAAACTAAAGCCTAAAGTAATGCCTGCCCACGTATGCCAATTGCGGCTGTACTTCTTGAACTCTCTAGAGCGTGCTCGGAAAACGTAACTTAAATGAAAATGGTTGTAATTTAGATTAAAGCCACATTCTAGGGCTATCACATATCTATTGATGTATTGACTTTCAACTGTGTAAGGGCTGTAAATCCAGGGGAGGCTTTGTAATGTTGTATTGTGAAATACCATTTCCAACTTAGATGAAAAATAAGTAGTGAGGTTTAACTTTTTTCGTTTAAAACGCTTTTGCTTGTGCATAGGAGTTTGACTAAAATAATGCGAAGCCGCACTTTTTGGGAGATTATTATAGCCAGAAATTTTTAGCCCACCAATAAAATTATTGCGAAATAAACCTGTATTCAATTCAAAAATACTGCTCAACTGAACCCATCTAATTAACGTTGTTGGCAGTCTTCCTGCACTGAAAAGATTCGCTTGATAGTTAATTCTAAGGTTCGGGAGAAATACCTCGCTTTCCGCAATTCTATTATCCCAGCCATATGCTGGAGGACTGTTACCAATTGTATGAATACTGTCTTGAATTCTACCAGGAAGGGCTGATCCCATAAATCCCATATATAAAGTTGTTGCCAATCTTTTTTGGCGATTTTTAGAATAAGCCGTATAGCCAAAAGTGCCAAAAATGTATGAACTAAATGGCCGATCGTTCAATATTATTAAAGAGTCAGAAACATTATAAGGCGTGTATAAGTATGAACCAAAAGTATAATTCCAGTAACGCTCTCCGCTGCTAAATGGATTTAAAATAGTTTGTTTTTCCTTTGTTTTTTGAGACTTTCGAATGTATTCAAGTTCTAATCCACCTGTATATTGTTCATCCCTATTTCCAAGAAATAAAAAATCGTCGTCAAAATGAAAGCCAAAATAGTTATTGTGTGAAATAGGCTCATATTGCCCTTTTTTTTGTCCGAAAACATGGAGCGCAGCTAAAAGAAAAAAAGTAGAGATTAAGAACTTCATTCAATTTCGAAAATCATTCCCCTAAATATAGTGGATTTTATAATTGTTTTAAGAAAATGGATGGATTCAATATTGTTT
>JBLHOW010000036.1:0-58337 GCA_047623705.1 Crocinitomix sp. | reverse complement strand
TTCTTAGAATAGCCAAAACAGGGACCGTCTTTGATGAAAAACTGATAACACTATTTGTATCTAGTTTATTTGACTTAGCAATTACCCATTCAAGTAAACAGGATAATGGATGACCTAATCTAATATAGTCGAAAGCAGTGGGTAATTCATTGAGTGCAGTTGCCTCAGAATTATTGACATTAAATAAGGATTCAAATTGTTCTAAGAATTGAGTTTTAGCCAATTTTTCATCATAAATATCTAGTCGGTGGGTTGTTAGACTCAACCAGCTAGTTGGCATATTTTCTAATACAGCTTTAATATAATTCAGCATTTTGTTGTCTTCCATAATTTTCACCTTTAGATCGGCTGGTAATATACATTAAATCCATTTTTTTTTAAAGTGTATGGGGAGATTTTGTTGTGTTTCGTAACGCTTTTATTCTATTCGCTATTCATTTATACATTTTTCATTTGTACAAACTCCTTCAAATTGCATTTCAATATTATGCGCATTTTGGCATTTATGACATTTGAATATAATTGAATCACGGTCACAGTTTAGGCATAAGCCACGCATCATGTTATTATTTAGCCGAATATTTAGATTGTCATAAATCACAGATTCTTTTTCATGACAATAATCACAATTAATTAGTGTATAATCTACTCCTATAAAATTACAGCAATAACAATATTCTTCATCTTGGGAGTAAGTCCGATTATAGCAATCAATACATTTAAATACTTTTTCGGATAGATAAGTAGCTAGTTTCTCCATTTCTTGAACATACGGTACATAGTGGATTAATCCGTCAAGTAAATCTTTACCTAATTTGTTTGCAAGAAACGCAGATGGCTTGATGTCTTCATGTTTTTTTGACAATAGAATTTTAAAAATTATGTGAATCAAATACGATATTAGATCATATTTCAAATCAAAAAAATCACCTGCTTCGAAATTGTATGAAAAATGTACAATTTTGTTTCTATAGTCTTGAAATTCAGTTATTTTTTTGAAGTCATCACGATTTAAACCTTCAATAAAGTTTTTAGATTTAATAAAGTTTTTTTGCTCTTCAAATTTACGCGTAGTCAATTTATTGGTTAAGAAGAGTTTTTCGATTTCAATAATACTTAAAGATTGATGTTTTGTATGCAGAATGTTTTTAATTCCTGCCCTTTCGATAATTAAAGCTTTTATGGCAAGTTCAATTGAAATTTGAAATGAAGTACACGTTAACATCAGGAGGTCGTGTTTTATATGATCACTATTACTAGTGTCTTCATTTACGAGTCTATTTATGCCGTCTTTTAAAAAAACGATTGAGTTCTCATAAACCTTTTCGTATATTTTATCTTCAAATTTGCTTCTCATTTTTTTATTCCGTTAGTTCTAAATCAGTTTTTGAATCCAGATTTGCCCAAACTGTCAATTCTACCGAAAAAACCTTTTCGTTTTTCATAGTAAATGTTTCAAAAATGAATTTTAAACATATCTGTTACATTCAAATAAATAGGGGGTGGGGCTTATTATGATTAGAATTTACTTTCAACTTAAAAAAGAAAGAAAAAAAACCCATATAGTTTCCATTTTAAGAATTCTTCTAAAGAACATGGCTAAAGCTACCAACCTGGGTCTGAAATCCTCTGTTAACATTCAACGGAATGCGAAAGTTTGCACTTTCGTGAGGCCCGACATCTTGAAGTTGAGATTGCCTTAAAATATAAAACGTTAAGAACCAAAAACATACTACATGGGCGTCAGTCTCTCGACTGACTCAAGCCGCTACTCACTATGTGGAGGACTTGTGATACTAATCTACGACATTTTATTCAAAGTTAAAAATGAAGTTTTCAACAATTTTAAATCCCTGCTCTGATAAGATGGATTCTGGGTGAAATTGAACGCCAGCAATTGGCAGTTTTTCGTGCTCAAAAGCCATGATAACGTTGTTTTCACTCGTACTCGTAATATTTAGGAGTGAAGGGAAATTAGAAGGACTGGCTGCCCAAGAATGATATAAACCAATTTTAAATTTATCAGCTGTGTTTTTAAATAAGCGCGATTTTTGATCAAAATTAGCCATTTCAGCCACGCCATGCTTTACTAACTCTTGATTGTACAATGATCCACCATAATACTCAACCAAGGCTTGAAAACCTAAACAAACGCCAAGGATCGGCTTTGTTTCATGATACGCGGCAATAACATCCATTAAAATTCCAGCTTCTGCTGGTAAACCTGGGCCAGGGGAGAGGACAATTTTATCATATTCCTTCACCTTTTCCAAATCGATTTGATCGTTATAAAAAACATCCACAGTCACATCAAACCCTTCAATGTAGTGCACTAAATTATAAGTGAAAGAATCGTAATTATCGAGTAATAGTATTTTCAACGTGTGGTTTTATAAGAATTGGGTAAAAATACAAAAGGGACGGCTTTAACCGTCCCTTTATACTATATAATCTTATTTGAAATTCTAGTGAATTGTTGGATCTGCCAATGTACGTCCTTGATAATTCAATTTATATCTTAAAAAGAACTCCATTGCACCAACACCTTTAGAGGCTACATTTAAACGAGAAACATTTAAATCATAAGCAGCTCCAAATGAAAGCGTATGCATTTCTATCATCATTTTAGCAATAATTGCATCATTCACACGGAGGTAACTTCCTAATGTCATGTGCATATTATTAAAATAACCTGTGTGCTGAGATTGTGGTTTAAACGCAAATCTAAATCCTGTACCAAATGTCAATGCTTTGTTTGGTCCTTGTAAAAAGGCCAATATAGCGGGTTTAATTTGAACGTTAGTATTTGACGTTTGAAAATTTCCTTCACCATGTAAAGTTAATTTTCTAAAGAGTTTGCTGTCATCATTCAAAATGTTGACACGTTGTTTGGTAAGGTGATGTGCAGCAAGACCTAAATTGAAACTTGATCCAGTTTCAAGTACTTTACTCCAATATACACCAGCACCAATGTCAAAACGTGAGATATTCAAATTTTGATTCAATAAAAGTTCGTTATTACTCACTCCTTGATCAAATTCAACTCCAGTCCATTGACTATCCCAAGTTAGGTTATCGCCATTAATTGTACGTTGATAAAATGCTGGTTGTAGTCCAAACGAAAGATGATCAGCTACCCCAACTTGCAATGCATAGTTAATAGGGAAGGTGATGATGTTCGTAGTGTATTGACTTACACCTGATTTATCATTGTAGAAATTAACGCCAGCGCCCATAAAACTTGCCGCTTTTGTTGCTTCTGGATCGAGCATTCGCCAATCAACACTGGCTGAAATGGTTCGATAAGGATCTTCGGATACTGTGAGCCATTGACTTCTAAAATTCGTAAATAATTGAAGTTGCTCATCTGCAAATCCTGCTGCTGCAGGATTCAAAAATACCGGTGATTCTGTAAACATACTGAAATGTTTATCTTGCTGGGCGTGGGTGTTGAGGCCAGCCATGCACGCAATCACGGTAAATGATGCAATTAATATTCTTTTCATAAGGCGCTATTTATTAGCTGATTAAGTTTTTGTTGCCTATTCTAATCTAATTAAAGATATAAAATCATTTGTAAAAACTCCTATGCAACATAGGATTTCATTTGTTAAGTTGTGTTGTCAACTATGGAATAGGGGAGGGATTTCCTTCCTTTACGGAAAGAAGAATCATAATTCCTATCTCATTAAAGTTGTGTTTCCGTCTTGGTATCCTTTGTCACCTGTGATAAAGTCATAGTGTAGAACCCATGTAAATACTCCTGGATTTTCCATTTTTCCTTTAAACATTCCATCCCAACCAACTTCTTGGTCGTCAGTTTCAAATACTACTTCACCATATCTATTGTAAACCACTAGGCTGACAGCTGCTAATCCAAGTCCTTTAACATATAAAACGTCATTTGATCCATCACCATTAGGTGAGAATGCCGTAGGTACTCCAACTCCTTTTACGAAGTTTACCAATACTAATACGTCTCCCTCAGTTTTACAACCGTTTTCATCAATTAATACAACATTATAGGTTGTACTATCTGTTGGGCTGGCCCATGTAATTGGACAATCAGCACAATCGATTCCGTTTTCTGGTGTCCATGTATAAATACCTTCCGAGATACTCGTTGCAATTAAATCAGCTTGGCCGCCTAGGTCAATAATTGTATCTAGCTTTGTAGACATAATAGGTAAAGCATTTACCGTTAATGTATGCGTTGCAGTACTAACTTGACCATAAAGACTTGTAATAGTTAAAGAAATATTGAATTCACCAACTGTTGTAAAACATATTCTTGGGTTCAATTCAGTTGAAGTATTAGGGTCTACAGCTCCGCCAAAATCCCAGTCCCAAGATTGAATCGTAGAACCAACACTCGTATCTGTTAATGTGATACAATCACCAACACAAATATTGTCATCAAAGAAGAATCCTGCAAAGACAGGTTCACAATCAATAACTTCAATTGTGATTACAGCTGTAGAAACGCATCCTTCTGCACTTGTTCCAGTAACTGTATAAGTTATTGGTCCAATTGGTCCAGGAGTGAAAGGTACACCATCAATAGCACCACCAGTCCAAACATAAGTTGCAGCACCGCCGCCGCTCAATGTCATTGGATCTCCAAAGCAAACTTCATCATCATCTGTTGAAGCCGTAACATCTGGAAGAGGATTAACTAATACATCAACAGATGCTGTATTTGTACAACCTGATGTTGCATCCGTTCCTGTTACTGTATAAGTTGTTGTTCCAACATCAGGTACAGTATAAGCTGTTCCACTTGTTGGCCCTAATGGGAAAAAAACATAACTGTCTGCTCCACCAGCAGTGAAAGTAACTTCTTCACCTTCACAAATAACAGTTGGTGCAACGGTTAATGTTACATCAGGATCAGCAAATACTTCAACCTCTTTTGTTACAGTACAACCTCCGCCACATGCATTGTTATACATATAAGTATAAAGATTAGCGCGCCAGTTCTGAGCGTCAGGATCAGGATCATGGAAATTATCAGTAGTCATACCACCCATCATTACACGACCAGATCCCCAACATTTTTCAGCAAGTACAATTCTAGAGGCATCTCCATCTCCGAAAATAACATCCGTATAGCCAACTCCAATAATTAAACCGTGTCCATAATAAGTTCCTGTCATTGCAATTGATGCAGGTAATTCAGGTCCTAATTGTGCAGGATGCGCTGGATCAATAACAGTTACTGAAGAAGCGTAGGTTGAACTTCCGTCATATTCCATTGTAGTTCCGTCAAAACCAAAATTAATATCTCCACCTTCATTGGGTGCTGAATTTAAAAGCAAACGACCACCAGCAGTAACCCAAGCTTCCATAGTTGCTAAATTAGCGACTAAGAATGCCTCTAGTTCAGAGGCGTGCATTGAACCACCATCCATAAATACAAATCCTGTTGTTGGTGCAAATACAACGGCAGGATCTACAGTTTCGTAGTTGCCAATTGTCCAAAGTCCTACTCCAAAAGCCAAATCCATTGAGTTTGGATTTGCAGGTCCACCCCAAGGTTCACCTGCTGCAGCCTTTAAATAGAATGCGTCACCAGTTCCACCACCAGCTAATTCGTATGTAATTGTGTGAATTCCAGGTCCAGCTATTGAAGGATCAAATGTATCGCCAGTTATTCCAGGTCCACTAAATATCCCACCAAGCGGATCTCCAATTAAAGTCGCGTGTTCATCTCCTTCACAATAAGTGTCGGACAATCCCGTGAAATCGCACTGTGCTATTGCAGTACCATTAATCCCGAATGCCGCAATAATGAGCAAGGCACTTTGCCAAAGGGTTTTGAATTTGTTCATAATAGTTCTTCGTTGTTGTCGTTGTGTAAACAATACAATTCACCTAAGATAAAGAAAATTGTATTGAGTACCTAAAAATTGTAAGTACGTCTATTAAAAAGAGCTAAAAAGTCACTAAAACAAGTCAAATAGTTAAATATATGACTGCTAGAGATATAATAGCTTAACTATAATACGTGCAAAACAACAATAGGTTGCTAATTGAATGAAGTAAGCAATCAATATGTTCGAAATCTTGTTTTTAAAATGATTTATCCTTCTTTAATTAACTACTAAACGCTGCGTTGTTTGCGAAGATTCATTTGTGAAGACTACAAGATAGATTCCAGATTCAATGGTTGAAACATCAAATGATTCAAGATTTAATGTAGGCGCTAATAATCGTTCACCAGTAATTGAAAATATTTCAACTGTGGTTTCAGAACTTAGCTGAAATTGCACCATTTCTGTGGCCGGGTTAGGGTACATTAATTGTGCTAGTTCTTCCTCTGTTTCAATTGTTGCATAGCCGCCTACAGTTACCTCTTTCGTACAATAATCATTGTACAAACCAAATAATAGATTTGCACGCCAGTTTTGAACTTGAACAGCAGGTTCTTGAAAATTATGAGCGACTAAACTACCAAACATGACACGTCCAGCTCCCCAATCTTTTTCTGCTAAAAGGATTTGATCGGGTACATCTGTGTTTATAACTATTGTATTCAATCCTGATCCTATGATTTCACCATGAGCAAAATATGTGCCCGTCATTTCAACTGAAGTAGGTACTTCTGGACCAAATAATGACGGATGTCCTTCATCCGAAACTGTTGCTACATTTGCATAGGTAGTTGGGGGTTCATAATTTAAGAAGGTTTCACCAAACCCAAAGTCAATATCTCCTCCTTCGTTAGGCGCAGAGTTCATAAATAAACGACCACCAGCTTCTACCCAATCTTCAATTAACGTGAGGTTAATCGCTAGAAAAATGGCCATTTCACTTGCACTTAGGCTCCCGCCGTCCATATAAACAAAACCCGTAGCGGCTGAGAATATAGTGGTAGCGTCCAACGTTTCAAAGTATTCTAAACTCCATGACGTGGGACCAAAAGCAATGTCCATTAAGGTTTGATTTGTCGGCGATCCCCATGGGTCTCCGGTATTAGATTGTAGATAATAAATGTCTCCCGTTCCACTTTCTGGAAGCACATAGATGATTGTGTGAACTCCTTCACCAGCTGCGCCAGGATCAAATACTCCCCCTGTAACTCCTGGTCCTGCAAAAAAACCACCTTCGGGTGTTGCTGTTAAAGTAGCAGGATCATCTGTTAATAAATAGCTGTCTGCACTTGTGATTTCACATTGTGCGATAATGTTAGTATTAAATGCTGTAAAGAATCCGAAAAGGACAACAGGTAATAAAATTCGTGAAAGTTTCATAGACAGGGTTTACTGGTTATGCTTTTAAACGTAAAAGAATAAGAGTAGGTTGGGTAGCGCTCAAAAAAAAATCCGTTCATATAGAGAAACTATATGAACGGATTTTTTAAAATGTTATCTCAATAAGGTTGTATTTCCTTTTTGCTGTCCGTATTTCCCATCATTTAAGGTGTATTGAAGTACCCATGTAAATATGCCTGGGTTTTCTTCTCGGTTCTTAAATGTTCCGTCCCAACCAATATTTTGATCAGACGAAGAGAAGACTACTTCACCATATCTGTTATAAACTGTAAAGCTCATACCTACAATTCCAAAACCTTTGACGAATAAAACATCATTATTTCCATCTCCGTTAGGTGTAAAGGCAGTTGGCACTCCAACCCCTTGTACAAAATTAACAAGTACCATTACAGTGTCGATAGCAGTGCATCCATTTTCATCTGTAAAATTCACGGTGTAGGTAACACTTTCTCTAGGATTTGCAGATGTAATTGGACAATTAATACAATCTAAATTGTCGTCAGGTGACCAAACGTAAACACCAGAAGAGGCTGAATTTGAAATCAATGGAACGGATTGACCAATTTCAATAATTGTATCTTGAAAGGATTCAACAATTGGATTATCATTCACCGTTATTGTATTGCTAATAGATGATGTTGCGCCAGTTGCGTTTGTTACCGTTAATTGAATTGTAAATTCTCCTAAAGTATTAAAACAGCGTTCAGGGTTTTGCTCAGTAGATGTAGATGGATCAACTGCACCACCAAAATCCCAATCCCATGAAGCAACAGGACCATCACTGATATCAGTTATTGTAATGCAATCACCCAAACAAATATTATTATCATATTCAAAGTAGGCAATCACTGGTTCGCAATCAATAACAGTAATTGTAATGGTTGCTGTTGAAGAACAACCTTCAGCAGTGGTACCAGTTACAGTATAAGTTGTAGTTCCCAATTCACCAGGAGTGAAAGGAATCCCATTCGTAATTAATGGAGACCAAGTATAAGAGTCTGCACCTGATCCTGTTAGAGTAACGGATTCAGTTAGACACACTTCTTCCGTTGTGGCAGATGCAGTAACATCAGGAATAGGATGAACAATAAATGATACTGTTGCCGTATTTTCACAACCAGTTGTACCATTTGTACCTGTAACAGTTGCGTCAATAGTTCCAGAGGTAGGTGGTGTAAAAGCAACGCCGTCCGTAACACCTGGTAGGTCCCAAACGTATCCGTCTGCCCCACCACCAGTTAAGGTAATCATTTCTCCTTCGCAAATTTCATCTGGTGCAACATCTGCAGTAACAGTGGGTAAATCGTTGACAATGACATCAATACTTGCCGTGTTTTCACAGCCTGTAGCGCCAATTGTTCCAATTACAGTATAAGTCAGCGTTCCTGCAACTCCTGGTGTAAATGCAACACCATCCGTTACACCTAAATCCCATACATAGTCTTCTGCACCTTCTCCGTTAAATGTAACGGATTCACCTAAACATATTTCAATTTCACTTACTGTTGCAACAACAGGAGGTAAATCAAAAACCGTAACATCTACAGCAGCAGTATTGGTACAACCTGTTGCAAAATCTGTTCCAGTTACAGTATAAGTTACTGTTCCTGTAGCTCCTGGTTCATAAGGGACTCCGTCTGTAACACCTACTACATCCCACGCAAAATCGTCTGATCCGCCTCCAGTAAATATTACGATCTCGCCAATGCAAATTTCTTCAAAATCTACCGCAGCTGTAACTACTGGTAATTCATGTAGCGTGACATCAACTATTGCCGAGTTTTGGCAGCCCGTAATAGGATCTGTTCCAGTAACGGTATAGGTTGTTACGCCCAAATCTACCGGTGTAAATGGATCGCCATCAATCACGCCTAAATCCCATGTATAATCGCCTGCTCCAGATCCAGTAAAAATGACGGACTCACCTTCGCAAATTTCTTCATCATCTACAGTAGCTACGACATCTGGTAATGCATATACTTCAACGTCTTGCGTTACAATGCATCCGACAGCTACAGCCAAATTATTCAAATAAGTCAACAGATTTGCGCGATAATTATTTCCTTGTGGAGCAGGGGAGTGCCAATTTGAAGTGGTCATTCCACCAAACATTACAGTTCCAAAACCCCAACCTTTTTCTGCTAAAACAATATCTCCACCATTGGTTAGAACGTTAGTTAAGTCTACTCCAGTAATTCTACCGTGAGAATAAAATGGACCGGTCATTGCAGTTGTAGTTGGTACCATTGGCCCAACAAAAGCGGGGTGAGCGGCATCTACACCAAATACGTTGTTTTCATATGATGGATAAATCAATGTTGTTCCACCAAATCCGAAATTAATATTTCCACCTTCATTTGGTGCAGCATTAATAAGAATACAACCACCTTCATCAACCCAAGCTTCAATTAGTGCTAAATTGGCAATTAAAAAAACATTTAATTCGTTCGCATGTGCATCACTTCCTTCTAAAAACACAAATGAAGTGGTTGGTGAAAAAACTGTTCCTGGAACGGCTGCCTCAAAAGATTCTTGTGTCCAACCAAGTGCGTCAAAAGCGTTATCCATTGCACCTTGATTTGAAGTGCTCCCCCAAGGATTGCCAATGTTAGATTTAATATAATATTTATCCTCTGAAGCAGGAATTGTGTATGTAATTGTATGAATACCTACACCAGCGGTTCCTGGGTCAAAAGTTGATCCAAATATTCCAGGTCCCGAAAAAGTTCCTCCACCAGGGTCTCCTGTCAAATCTGTCGGTTCGTCTGTAACACAATAAGTAGGATCTAATCCCAGTATTTCGCATTGGGCAAAGCTAGATTGGCTAAAGGTAAATCCAATTAAGACTATTAAAAATGCCTTGCATTTTAAATAAGCAGGTTTCATAGGAAGGAATTTAAAAAGTTGGTACATCTTAATAACGATCCAAAGTTCAGTTGGTTGCTCTAAATCAGTGAACAAGATAATCTTATTTTAGATTTTTTCAATCGAAATAGCAACTCTTTCGTTAATTGGAGATCAAACGAAGCGTCAAAATTTTAAAAATAACTAAGAAATATGCCCTCTATTAACGGACGATTGTAGTGTTTCCTTTTAATACACCAGATTTCCCTGTAGTTAAGTTATAATGAAGTACCCAAGTGAATACGCCAGGGTTTTCTTCACGGTTTTTAAAGGTTCCATCCCATCCAATATTTTGATCAGAACTTCTAAATACAACTTCACCGTATCTATTATAGATCGCGAAATTCATTTTTTCAATATTATAACTTTTTACGTATAAGACATCATTACTGCCATCTCCATTGGGAGAAAATGCCGTTGGAACTCCGATTCCTTCAACAAAGTTGACGAGTACAAGTACATCTCCTTCTGCCTTACAACCGTTTTGGTCTATAAATACTAAATGAAATGTTGTGCTATCCTCTGGCTGGGCAGATGTTATTGGGCAAGCTGCACAGTAAACATCATTTTCAGGTGTCCAGCTGTAAACACCACTAGAAGTGGTACTACCAATCAAGTTTGCAGTTCCGCCAAGTTCAATTATAGTATCCAATTGTACGGTAAGATCAGGGGAATTATTAATAGTGATTGAATTACTCACTGAAGAAGTGGTTCCATTTAAATTTTCAATTGTCAATTGAATGAAATATTCACCAGGACTAATGAAGCATACGAACGGGTTTTGTTCAGTAGATGTGGCAGGGTCAACTGCTCCACCAAAATCCCAATTCCAACTTACAATAGTTCCAAGGCTGGCATCCGTAAATGTTATACAATCACCAACACAAATATTATTATCATAAGTGAAGTCTGCCAAAACTTCTTCACATTCAATAACTTCAATTTCAATACTTGCTGTAGCAGAACATCCTTCTGATGAGGTTCCCGTTACAGTATAAACAAATGTCCCAGCAGTTGCAGGTTCAAAAGGGATTCCATCAATTGGTCCAGCATCCCAAGTATAGGTAGCCGCGCCACCGCCTGTTAAGGTCACTAAATCTCCTAAGCAAATTTCAGTTTCAGATGCTGTTGCAGTTACTACTGGTAAATCATGCACCGTTAAATCAATTGTTGCCGTATTTGTACAGCCACCAATTCCCGTTCCTGTAACCGTATAGGTTACTGTCCCTGCCGCTGCCGGTGTAAATGCTACATCATCCGATATACCTAAATCCCAGCTATATGAATCTGCACCGCCGCCATTAAATGTTGCTGTTTCACCAATACAAATTTCAATTGGCGAAACAGTTGCTGTAACTGCGGGTAGATCATGAACCGTAATGTCAACCGAAGCTGTGTTTTCGCAACCAGATGCTCCCACGCTTCCTGTTACGTTAAAAGTAAATGTTCCAGCAGTTCCTGGTGTAAACGGATCGCCGTCTATTACTCCACCATCCCATACATAGTCTTCTGCGCCACCTCCAGTAAATGTGATTGATTCACCAAGGCAGACTTCATCAGGTGTAGCCGTTGCTGTTACAATTGGATTATCATAAACGGTAACAGCAACACTTGCTGTATTTTGACATCCCGTTATGTCATCTGTACCTGTTACGGTATAAGTTTCTGTGCCGGCTCCGGCAGGAGTGAAGGCTATTCCATCTGTAACACCCCAATCCCAGACATAGGTGTCTGTACCAGATCCTGTGAATATCACACTTTCACCAATACAAATTTCAGCAAAGTCGACCGCAGCAATTACCGCAGGTAGTGGATTGACCGTTACGTCTACGGTTGCCGTGTTTTCACATGTTGTTGAAGCATTCGTTCCAGTAACTGTATAAGTCACTGTGCCGGGTGCAGCTGGTGTAAATGGATCGCCATCAATCACGCCTAAATCCCACGTGTATGAATCTGCGCCACCGCCCGTAAATGTGATAGATTCTCCTTCGCAAATTTCATCAGCATCAACTGATGCTGTTACAATTGGTAAATCATGAACTGTAATGTCAACCGAAGCTGTATTTTCGCATCCAGAAGCGCCAATGCTTCCAATTACTGTATAAGTATAAGATCCTGGAGCAGCAGGAGTAAATGGTGTACCGTCGGTAATTCCGCCGTCCCATGCATAGGCATCCGCTCCGCCACCTGTAAATGTTATTGATTCGCCAATGCAAATTTCATCAGGCGTTGCAGTCGCTGTAACCGCTGGATTGTCATAAACTGTCACATCTATTGATGCGGTATTTTGACATCCTGTACCAGCATTAGTTCCCGTTACAGTATAGGTAACCGTTCCTTCAGCTGCAGGTGTAAATAACAGGCCGTCAGTAACGCCCATGTCCCAAGCATATGAATCTGAACCGCCGCCTGTGAAAGTGACTGATTCACCCAAACATATTTCAGTAAAATCAACGCTTGCTGTTACAATTGGTAAAGGGTGAACAGTTACGTCAATACTAGCTGTGTTTTCACATGTAGTGGAAGTATTTGTTCCAATCACGGTATAAGTAACTGTGCCAGGACCTGCCGGCGTAAAAGGTACACCATCTGTAACACCCATATCCCAAGCATATGAATCTGCGCCGCCGCCTGTAAATGTGACTGATTCTCCTTCGCATATTTCGTCATCATCCACCGTAGCTGTAACAATTGGTAAATCATGTACGGTAATTTCTATCGTAGCCACGTCTTGACATCCAGAACCACCGATACTTCCAGTAACGGTATACGTAAATGTTCCGGGCGCTGCCGGTGTAAATGGAGTTCCATCTGTAATTCCACCATCCCAAGCGTAGAGGTCCGCACCGCCACCAGTAAACGTAATGGATTCACCAATACAAATTTCATCTGGAGTGGCTGTAGCTGTTACAACTGGATTGTCGAAAACCTCTACATCAACAGTTGCCGTATTTTCGCAACTAGTACTTGTGTTCGTTCCTGTTACTGTATAAGTTACAATTCCAGTGGCTCCAGGTGTAAAAGGAACACCATCTGTAACGCCTAAGTCCCAAGTGTAAGTATCTGCTCCGCCGCCTGTAAAGATGACAGCCTCGCCAATACAAATTTCAGAAAAATCAACAGCAGCAGTTACAACAGGCAAAGCATGGACAGTTACGTCAACACTGGCCGTATTTTCACATGAAGTGGAAGTGTTCGTTCCAATCACGGTATAAGTAACTGTTCCAGGGCCTGCAGGTGTAAAGGGTACACCATCCGTAACACCCATATCCCAAGTATATGAATCTGCGCCGCCGCCTGTAAATGTGACTGATTCTCCTTCGCATATTTCGTCATCATCCACGGTAGCTGTAACAATTGGTAAATCATGAATTGTTACGTCGACCGTTTCAGTATCCTGACAGCCAGTGGCTCCTATAGATCCTGTAACAGTAAATGTGAATGTTCCAGCTGTAACTGGTGTGAATGGAGTTCCGTCTGTTACGCCACCATCCCAAGCATATGAGTCTGCGCCGCCTCCAGTAAATGTAATAGATTCACCAAGGCAAATTTCATCTGGAGTTGCAGTTGCGGTAACCGTTGGATTGTCGTTTACAGTTACATCAATTGAAGCTGTATTTGTACAACTTGTTCCAGTATTTGTTCCAGTAACCGTATAGGTAAGTGTTCCAACGGCACCAGGTGTGAATGGAACACCGTTTATAACACCCAAGTCCCATACATATGTGTCACCTCCGCCGCCAGTAAATATGACCGACTCTCCTAAACATATTTCAATTGCATCTGCATTTGCTGTAATTGTTGGAAGTGGATGCATAGTAACATCTATACTTGCTGTATTTTGACAGGTTGTTGTTGAGTTTGTTCCGACTACTGTATACGTAATGGTTCCTGTACTTGCAGGAGTAAATGGAACACCATCTGTTACTCCTAAATCCCAAACATACGTATCTGCTCCGCCGCCAGTTAAGGTCACAGTTTCTCCATCACAAATTTCAATATCGTCTGCAGTAGCAGTTACCGCGGGTAGGTCAAATACCTCCACTTCTTGTGTAGTTGTACAAGCGACTGAACTGGCAAGATCATTCAAATAAACAAAGATGTTTGTTCGGAAATTTCGAGCATGAGGTGCGGGTGAATGCCAATTTGCCGTTGTCATTCCACCAAACATTACGGTTCCAGCGCCCCAAGGTTTTTCTGAGAGAATTACACTGCCGCCGTTTGTTAAAACACTCGTTAATCCAGCCCCAGTAATTCTTCCATGCGCATAATATGGTCCTGTCATTGTGGTAGCTAAAGGTACCAATGGACCTAAAAATGCTGGATGTGCTACATCAAAGGCATTTACCGTTCCGTGGTAAGATGGGTAATTCAAAGTGGTTCCAGCAAATCCGAAATTAATATTGGCACCCTCATTAGGTGCAGCATTAATCAATAAACTACCGCCTGCATTTACCCAAGTTTCTATTAACCCTAAGTTGGCAATTAAAAAAGTGTTTAATTCGTTGGCATGTGCATCACTTCCTTCTAGAAAAACGAAAGATGTAGTGGGTGAAAAAACTGTACCAGGAACTGCGGCTTCAAATGATTCTTGGATCCAACCCAATGCACCAAAAGCATTATCCATATCGCCTTGGTTGGAAGTACTGCCCCAAGGATTACCGATATTTGATTTGATATAATATTTATCTCCAGAATCTCCTGGAATTGTATATGTTATTGTGTGTACACCAACACCAGCCACGCCAGGGTCAAATGTCGCTCCTGTCATTCCAGGGCCTGAGAATGTTCCTCCAAGAGGATCTCCTGTTAATAAAACAGCAGCGTCATCAATACAGTATTCGTCGTCTAAGTCTAAAATATCGCATTGGGAAAAGCCGTGTAATGAAAATAAAGACAGGCTCACTATTACAGCACTTTTGAGCCATTTAATTGCGTTGGTTATCATACGTAGGGTATTATTAAACAAGCGAACTTGTTTATTTCATTGGTTACGATAAATGTATTGAAATAAAACGATTTGTATGATTTACAACTGTTTAGGGGAAATATTAAAACTTGCAAATGTTAAATTGACACCTATCTTAGGTGTCGGTATATCAGTGTTTTATGTGAGTTTTTAATTGATCCATTAAATTGATGGAATAAAACGATTAAAAGTTTGAAAACGTGGTTTTGACGTTTCTTTCATTCTGTTAATCTATCGAATCGTTATCTTTAGCGAATAAATAGAACAAAAAATTATGAAGAAGATAATTTCAACAAATAATGCACCTTCAGCAATTGGACCTTATAGTCAGGCAGTTGTAGCAGGCAATTTATTGTTTACAAGCGGGCAAATTGCTATTGACCCAAAGAGTGGAGAATTAAATATGTCCTCAATAGCAGTAGAAACGAAGCAGGTTATGACCAATATGGCTGCCGTTTTGGAAGCTGCGGGCACCTCTTTTAACAATGTGGTAAAGACTTCTATATTTTTAAAGAATATGGATGATTTTAATACCGTAAATGAGGTTTACGCTGCCTTTTTTGAAAGTGACTTTCCAGCAAGAGAAACAGTACAAGTTGCAAAGTTACCGAAAGATGTTAATGTTGAAATATCTATGATAGCGCAACTATAGGCAATGTCTTTTTCGGATCAGACACGCGTCATTCACTTTTACCTTTTCTGTAAAAAATAAAAATACCTATAGAGAAATAAAGTGTTGTAGCTGTAATAAGGATGAAATCAAAAATTGGAACTTCGTTTAAAAGATAAGCCCAACCGAGCATTAGAACTGTAATAAGTAAAGACGTTATATTGCCGACAACGTAAATTAGAAAACCAATTTTTCTTTTTCTCCAAATTAAGATTAAACTCGCTAAAACAATAAAGTAGATGATAAGTTGCACCATTGCGTGCATTTTCATACTACTAACCGTGTCTCGTAAGCCATAGTTTGCATTACCTAATGTATAAAAGGCACTGCGGATTGTTCCTGACTCATGAACATTGCCAATTAATAAGGTGGATATAAATGTCATTAATTGCCATACGAAAAGGTAAAACCAAACTAAAGCACCAGATATAACAGATACTCTTGTTAATAAATTCGGCTTTTCCGAACCCATTACAAGGCGTCTAATTCGCTGAAATAAGGTTGTTTTTGAAATTTTTTCTAGTGCCATACTCGTTTCTACTGCTCTCTTAATTCGACAAATCTAACAATCTTCCCAATTAAAGGCAATCCATGATTTAAAAATTCGCTTATTTAAATTTGACGGGATTTTTACTTTCTCGATTTTATAGATCGGGTATACGTCTCGATTGGTATTGGGACATATGAGATCTAAAACTCGACCAGCTCTATTTATTTGAATCGTGAGTGGAATATCAAAAATTGGTGCTAGTATATTTTCTAGATTATCTGCAACTGCTTGATTATTGATGGAAATTATTTGATCGCCCAACATTAAGTTACCCAATTCAGCTGTGCTGCCAGGGTAAATGTCTGTGATTAAAAATTTACCATTTGATTTGATCGTTTTAATGCCTAAAATACGTTCAGAGTATAATGGGTTTTGTTCCATTTCAAGTGTATAACCTATTGCTTCTAAGGCCTCTACTAGTATAGATTCATACGGTGAGGTTCCATGAACAAAATTTGTGAAAAATGCACTCAAATCTTTACCTGCAAACTCTTCACACGCTGCTTTATAGTCTTGCTCGGTATAGCCCTTATTATTTAAAGCAAAGTCAGTATAAAGTTTTTTCATGACATCATGAATGGATGCTCTATTTTCGCTTGCATTACGAATGATCATATCCATTGAAAATGCCAACAATGCACCTTCATTATAGATAGAAACTTTACGGTTTGGCGCTCCTTTTACATAACCATCTAACCAGGTGTCCCAACTTGACGAAGCAACTGAGTAACTGAATCTTCCAAAATTGTTAAAGTGTTTTTGCAAAAGAATTTCAAACTTTTTTTTATACCATACAAAGTCTTTCACGTTTGATTCTGCTAAAAACAGATCACCTAAATAGGTTGTTACTCCTTCAGCGACGTATCCTAAATGTGAAAAATTTTCTTTCGAATAATCATAAGGGTACATTTCTGTTGGGCGAATACTTTTAATATTCCATACATGATATAATTCGTGAGAACTTACACCAAGGAAGTCATCATATAACTTATCCATTAAATCAATTGCGGGACCTAGAGATACAACAGTACCTGTTTTATGCTCAACACCATGATAGGCTCTAACTTGCTGTATTTGAAAGAGGAAATGATAATCTTTTACAGGAAATCCAACTGTTTTCGTCTTTCGATCGCTGAATTTTTTCAATTGCGTTTTGGTGAATTTTTCAAAATCATTGATAATACGCGTCCAATCTAATTCTACAGTACCATGAAACCATAAATGAAAAGTGATACCGAAGACTGTATACGTTTTATGCTGCAAACTTGAACTCGCAATAAAAGGTGAGTCCATCATTTCGTGCACATCTGTAAACGAGATGTAGTTTTCCTGATGTGAAGCACCACAAGCCAATTCAAAGTCGCTTGGAGCATTCAATTGGATAGCACAAGGCTCCATTTCACGCTCCTTCATATATATCAGACAGTTCACAGGGTTGACATATATTTGCGAGTCATCTATATAAGTGGAACCTGCATTCAATTCGTTTGAAAAATAGGAATAGGTAACTTTTATTTCTTTTAGTCCTTCGCAGTCAACCGTCCAAGAATCTTTATTTAGCTTCTCAAAAGGGACTTTTTTACCATTTTGATCAACAATTTTAAAATTTCGAACATTTTTCGCAAAATTACCAAGTTCATAGCGTCCAGGTCGCCATGCAGGAAACTGAAGTTCTAATTTACTTTGAGATCGACAATCGAAGACGGCCTCAATAGGGATATATTGTTGTGTTGGATTTTGGTAAGTGATTGTGTAATTCATTAAATAATTTACTTTGCGATTAATTTTCAATATCGAAATCTTCTACGACAACTTCAAAAGGGGATCCTGTTTGGCCAGCCTCACCTGCAATTCCGTCAATCCCAGCAATGCCATCTGGAACCTGATCTTGACCACCAGCTGGCTCTCCAGCATTACCAGCTTTGCCAGCATTTCCTGCCGCTCCGCCCAAACCACCAGAATTATAAACTGCAATTTTATTTTTTAATTCTGCTGCATTGGGATGAATAAAAATATAAACTGTTCCACCCGAACCTCCAAAACCGCCATTTCCACCATTTCCGCCATTTCCACCGTCTCCTGGGGTTTTTGTTTTCTTTTCAGAAATTATACCATCCTTACCGTTTCCTCCTTTTCCGCCATCTCCACCAATTCCGCCGCTACCGCCGCCAACATCAAACCGAATTCCAAAACCTTTATCTTTAAAGGTATACTGATAGGTTTTATTTGTAATTAGATTCGTTGCCGAAATCCGATATCTTTCTCCTGTAATCTCTTTCCAAATATTTACCGATAAATCTTGTCCAATTCCACCTTCTCCGCCAATTAGTCCTTCTCCACCAGTTTTACCATTTCTCAAAATAACAGGTGTTCCTTTATTGTCACCATCAGCACCATTTGCTCCATTCTCACCTTTAAACTTAAGAATAAGTGTACCATTATAATTAAAAGGAATCGATTCGCTTAATTTATATTCTTTATCGTTCAAAGTATACACAGCTCTTATATGAACGGTGTCTGAGCGAAGAGTTTCGGGATGGCCACCAATGCTAATTTTACCTTTCCGATAGATACCACCGGTTACTGTAATTGATAAGTCTTTTTTATCCGTAATATCCTTTTCTTTACCGTTTTCATAAACCAATTTGGTTTTTATTGAAAAACTAGAACCGTAATTAATCACTGCAGTTGGCGCATAAGAAAATTTTAATCCAACTATTTCTTTCTTTCCTTTTAATAAGGCACAGCCAGATAAAAGTAAAAACACCAATGTACTTGCTAATAAATAGCGCTTAACGTGATTTTTTTGATTATTTATTTTATCGTTTTTCATGCTTGAATTCTTTTCTATTCTGACTGAATTATTTGGGTTTCTTACAGATAAATTTAGTTCAAATTCAAAAATAAGCAATCCATGCGTGAAACCCATCTGATTTTACCATGCATTTTAATCACTAATTTATGATTCCGCAAAATTTATAAAATCAAAAATAAAATATTCGAAGTAGCGATCATTTATTGAATGATAATTACTTAAATTCGCTGAAGATTAAATTTCAAATTATGACTTACGATATTATAGTAGTTGGAAGCGGACCTGGTGGATATGTTGCGGCAATCAGAGCTTCACAATTAGGCTTAAAAACAGCTGTTGTTGAAAAAGCAGAGCTTGGTGGTATTTGCTTGAATTGGGGATGTATTCCTACAAAGGCATTATTAAAGAGTGCAAATGTATTTGAATACATTACACATGCTGCAGATTATGGAATTAACGTAAAAGGAGCCGAACCTGATTTTGCTGGAATAGTTAAGCGGAGTAGAGGAGTATCAGAAAAAATGAGCGGCGGCGTTAAGTTCTTAATGAAAAAGAACAAGATTGATGTTTTAGTTGGAACGGGAAAAGCAAAAGCAGGTAAAACTGTTGCTGTTACTGATGCAGATGGCAAAGTAACTGATTATAAGGCTGAAAAAGGTGTTATTTTAGCAACTGGAGCAAGATCAAGACAATTACCAAACCTTCCACAGGATGGTAAAAAAATTATTGGTTATCGCGAAGCAATGGTGCTACCTAAATTACCAAAGAAAATGGTAGTTGTAGGTTCTGGTGCAATTGGTGTTGAATTTGCTTATTTCTATAATGCCATGGGAGTAGATGTAACTGTTGTAGAATATATGCCTGTTATTGTTCCTGTTGAGGATGAGGAAGTATCAAAACAATTAGAGCGTTCATTAAAAAAGCAAGGCTTAAAAATTAAAACTAATTCTTCTGTAGAATCAGTTGATACAAGTGGAACAGGTTGCAAGGTAAAAGTGAAAACGAAGAAAGGTGAGGAGATCATTGAATGTGATATTGTACTTTCAGCAGTTGGAATTGAAACGAATTTAGAAGGAATAGGATTAGAAGATGTTGGTATTGCAACAGATAAGGGTAAGGTTTTGGTAAATGAATTTTATCAAACAAATATCCCTGGTTTTTATGCAATTGGTGATATAGTATCTGGTCCAGCATTGGCACACGTTGCTTCTGCAGAAGGAATTATTTGCGTAGAAAAAATATCAGGAATGAACGTTGCAGGCTTGGATTATGGAAACATACCAGGATGTACTTATTGTTCACCTGAAGTAGCATCTGTAGGAATGACAGAGAAAGCAGCAAAAGAAGCTGGCTACGAAATTAAGATTGGTAAATTTCCATTCTCAGCATCAGGTAAGGCAAGTGCCGCTGGAGCTAATGAAGGTTTTGTCAAACTAATTTTTGATGCAAAATACGGTGAGTTACTAGGCGGACATATGATTGGAATGAACGTAACAGAAATGGTTGCGGAAATTGTAGCCATCAGAAGATTAGAAACTACAGGACATGAAATAATTAAAACAGTACATCCGCATCCTACTTTGAGTGAGGCGATAATGGAAGCAGCAGCTGCTGCGTATGGCGAGGTGATTCACCTTTAAGTAGCTGTAAATAAATATTTTGAAAGTTCTCAAATCTTCGGATTTGGGAACTTTTTTTGTTTACGGTGATTAAAATTAAGCGTTTTGTCGAAATGATAAAGACCTACAATTAATATTATAATTAGGTCTTTATACGGTTTTTTAATCTATAAAAGGGCCTTAAATTTGAATTGACATTAAAGAGCCCAAAGCCCAAGTAATATCAACATTCCCTATATAGGGATGTATAGAAACTAAGTTTATACCGATTTGACAAATTAATTATTAAGAGTAGGGTTTTTTCATGGTAATTTAAATTGTGTCAACTCATTAAGGATAAACTTAGCTCAAGTAGCAATCGAAAGCTGCCCAAGAAACGTCTTGAGCAGCTTTTGTTATTTTATGATGTTTCGTTCCATTGCTATTTTAACCTTCAGTCCATTTTATTAAGCTAACTATTATTGCAATTTAATTTCACTTTGCGATTCAAATCTGCTTATGAAATTGGTTTCCATTGAAAATTCTACAACAAAAGTCAAAGTAATGCGATTAATTCTCAATGAAAAATCACCTTTATGCTTTAAAAACCTCAATTAATTACTCAAATTATGTGCAATAATTGAAAATCACGTAGAAATACGCTTTTATGGTGCGTATGTATTCAATAGATTTGTGTCAACATTGATACCCAAAACAATGAAATTGAGTTTCCCTTGTAAACGTATAAGGGAAGTATTTTAAAAAGACTGGGTTTGTAAGACAAACAACCGAAAGGTTGGTTTAAGAGTAGAGTTTTTCGTGGTAATTTGGTCATCTTGACAAATTGTCTTACAACACTAGTAAAAGTAGCAAAGCAAATCCTCTTTATATTTATTATAAAGGGGATTTGTACTTTTGTCCCATAGGGTTAAATCACTTCGATTCTTTATTTTTTCCAATTATGCGACGTGCAATATTTTTAAAAGGCATGTACAAAGTTTTAGAAAAACTATTGTAATTTTCATCCTCTTTTTTTCCTAAACCAAAACGTATTTTAGCCACTTCTGCTGAACGTACCAATGTTCCAAAAATCCAATCCCATATGGCTAATTGAGAGCCCATGTTTTTATCATAATGCAGAGGGTTATTGCTATGGTGCAACTGGTGTTGGAAAGGGCTAATTAAAAAACGTTCTAAAAAATGGAAGTACTTTAGTTTTACGTGCGAATGGCGCAAACTTGATCCCCAAAAGAGAAAGAGCAGCGCAAATATATTTATTTCAAGATACGTAGCTGCTTTTACAGAACCTGCATAGTAGTAATCAAAAAAACCAAAGAGAAAACTTGAAAGTAAGATCAAGGAAAGGTTATTGATAATTAATTCAACGGGGTGCAATCTGTATTGTGTGATAGGATTTAAAGTAGTGGCGGAATGATGAATTTTATGGAATTCCCATAAAAATGGAATTTTGTGCATGACTAGATGTACAAGAAAAATAACTAAATCTGACAGTACAACTAAGGTCAGTGTATAATAAGTAATTAATTCACTATCAGTAAGTAAGGCTTTTGAAATGCCGAACGATTCTTCCATCCAGTCATTTATGGTAACACCCATATACCACCAGGCTTCAATGATTGGTGCAATCAGAACGATCTTAATTATACCGTTAAAAAAAAAGTATTTATAATCAATAAAAGCGGACTTGCTTAGCCATATTTTTTTACTGAAAATGTATTTATAAAATGGGATCTTTTCTTTGGCTTTGTGATAAACGTAATAGGCCAGCAATAAGGAAGAGATTAAATAGAAATAGTTAATGCGTTTCTCTGGATTATTAAAATAATAGAGTGGTTCAAGCAAGCCTTGCACTATATTATCCCATACATCAGTAATTATTTCCATTCCTTAAGGCGAAATTATTCATGCAAAGGTACAAATCAATAAACGACATTAAAATCGCTTAAAAGGGTCATTTTTGATAAGGGAAATTAGCTTATTAATCCACTTTTGCGCAACAATGCGTCAGTAGAAGGTTTCTGACCTCTAAAAGCTTCATAAAGCTCCATTGGATCACTTGATCCACCTTTTGATAAAATGTTGTTGTTGAAACGTTGTGCTATTTCAGTGTCAAAAATTCCGTTTTCTTTGAAATATTCAAAAGCATCAGCTTCTAAAACTTCTGCCCATTTATAACTATAATATCCTGCTGAATAACCGCCGCTAAAAATATGCGAAAACGCACATGAAGTGGCAATTCCATCTACTGGCGGAAAAAGTTCTGTTTTAGCGCCTGCTTCTTTTTCAACTGTATAAACATCTGTGTCATAAGCTAATGGGGCAGTTAAGTTGTGCCATGCCATGTCAAGCTTACCTAACGAAACTTGACGCACTGTTTGGTAAGCACTTAAAAAGTTCATGCTGTCTTTAATTTTTTGCACCAAATCTTGCGGAATGGTTTCTCCGGTTTCATAATGGTTGGCGAATAAGGCCAAGCACTCAGGTTCATAACACCAATTCTCCATTAATTGCGAAGGTAATTCTACAAAATCCCAAAATACTGAAGTGCCGCTTAAACTTTCGTAGTGGCCATTAGCCAACATGCCGTGCAATGCATGACCGAACTCGTGAAAAAGTGTCGTGACTTCACCAAAAGTAAGTAGTGATGGTTTTGATTCAGTAGGTTTCGTGAAATTACAAACGATAGACGTTATTGGACGTTGATTTTGATTGTCGTATTTATTTTGACCCCGATAAGATGTCATCCAGGCACCGTTGCGTTTACTCGCTCTTGGAAAAAAGTCGGCGTAAAGAATCGCAACATGAGCACCGTTTGAATTAAGGACCTCGTAGGTTTTAACATCTTCGTGATATTTTTCAATATCAGTTCTTTCTTCAAATCTAAGGTTGAAAAGTTTTTCGGCGGTTTGAAAAGCACCAGAAATTACATTCTCTAGCTTAAAATATGGTTTTAATAATTCGTCGTTTAATGCAAATTTTTCGTTTTTCAACTTTTCAGCGTAATAACTAAAGTCCCAACGTTGCATTGGATTAGGGCCGTTTAGTTGGTCAGCTATGGCCTGCACTTCTGCAATTTCTTGCTCTGCTATTGGAAAGGCTTTTGTTAAAAGTTCGTCCCACAATTTATAGACATTTTCTGGCGATTTCGCCATGCGTTCTTCAAGCACAAAATCAGCATGTGATTGATAGCCCAAAAGCTGACTTTTTTCGTGGCGTAACTTTGCGATTTCTTTGAGTATTGATTCGTTGTTAAAATCATTCTCTTGACAACCTCTTGCTCCAAAAGCCATAAACAATTGTTCTCGTAATGATCGATTCTCGGCATATTTCATGAAGGGTAAATAAGAAGGGTAATCTAAATTAACCAACCATTTATTATCTTCATCCTTTCCTTTCGCCATTAACTTTGCAGCTTCTTTAGCTCCTTCTGGAAGTCCAGCTAAATCGCTCTCATCACTAATCCACAGTTCATATTTATTGCTATCCTTTAACACGTTTTCGCTAAAAGTCAAACTCAATTGTGAAAGGCGCGCGTTGATCGATTTTAGTGCCGATTTATCTGCCTCGTTTAAATTGGCGCCATTTCGCACAAAACTTTTATAGATTTTATCTAATAAATAGGCGCTTTCGCTTTCCAGTGTTGTTTTATCTGTATTATCATTAGCCGCTTTTATTCGATTGAATAGAAGCTCGTCTAACTGAATTTCGCTTGAATAAGCCGTGAGCAAAGGAGAAAGCTCTTGTGCTAATTTTTGCATTTCGTCGTTCGTCTTTGAACTATTGAGGTTAAAAAAGATACTAGAAATTTGCCCTAATAATTCACCACTGCGCTCGTAAGTAGCAATCGTATTTTCAAAAGTTGCGGTATCCGTATTATTTTTGATTTGTTCAATTTCATTCTTAGCCATTTCAATTGCTTCAACAATAGCTGGCTTATAGTGAGCTATGTCTATCGAATTAAACGGAATTGTATCTAAATTTCCACTGAATGGAGAATGGAGAGGATTTTGCATAATATCTTATCTTTTCAAAGTGTAAAAATATGAATTACTCTTTGAAAAAAAATAATTAATAAGGGTGAATGCATAAAACTGTTTACATTTGACTCAATATTGATTTACACTTGAAGAACAATAACATGAAAAAAAACTTACAAACGCTCTTATTATTCCTTATACTTATTGGCCAATCAGTTGCTTATTCGCAAACAGGCAAAGCAATAATAGATGAATCTCAAAAATTGGGAGAGGCACAAAAATCAGAAATATTTCAA
This sequence comes from Crocinitomix sp., assembly GCA_047623705.1. Lineage (GTDB taxonomy): Bacteria > Bacteroidota > Bacteroidia > Flavobacteriales_D > Crocinitomicaceae > Crocinitomix. The sequence continues at coordinate 33,263 of JBLHOW010000036.1, read as the reverse complement.
ACAGAATTATCTTCAAAAAAACAAACACCAACCGGAGATTTGGATTGGACACCATCTTTAACTAGCAAAGCCAATAGAGTAAGCCATAAATTACCTGGTGAAGTTGAAATGGAAGCTGTAAAAGCTGAAAAATTATTGACTAAAACTAGTTTCGCCGGTATTGATGGAGAAGAAGATGAAGTAATTTACGCTGGTTCAACTCCAGTTGTTGGTAATGAATTTGCAGGAAATCCAAATAACGGTAGTTCACCAATGGATAATTCAATTGCAATTTCTAACGACGGAATTATAGTGAGTGTGGCCAATACAACAATTCAGTATAAAAGCATGGCTGGCGGAACTACCTATAATAATTCAATTGTTGATTTTATTGACGATCCATCAATTTCTTATGTTTGTGATCCTGTTGTTCATTACGATCCAGAAGAAGATCGTTTTATCTTTTTTGCACAGGAATGCTCAGGACACTCATCAAATTCAAATCTGTTGATTATGTTTTCAGAGACGAATGATCCTGCTGACGGTTGGAATTATTATAAATTAACAGGGAATCCATTAGCTGACAATAGCTGGTTCGATTACCCTAAATTGGCAATTTCAGATACGGAAGTATTTATATCTGGAAACTTATTTTACAACGGAGGTGGTTTCAATCAATCTGTTGTTTATCAAATGGAAAAATTTGATGGATATGATGGTGTCTCATTAACTTGGCAGTATTGGTTTGATATGACAGCCGATCCTTTTACATTATTGCCAGTTTCTTCTGGTTCTGATTTAAATTATGGACCTGGAATTTATATGGTAGCAAGTTCTCCTTTTTCAGGTAATACAATTAAGTTATATGATATTACAAATACGATTGCTGCAGGTGCAACAATGGACTATTACTCGGTATCATCAGGGTTTTATGATGTAGCGGCAGATGCATCTCAGTTAGGTACGTCTTGTCAATTAGATAATGGTGATTGCAGATGCTTAAGCGGATTTTATATGAACGGAATCATTCATTTCGTTTTTCAGTCTGACGTAGGTTCGAGCTGGAATGGGATTAATTATAACCGCTTACAGGTTTCTTCTTTAACCAATACATCTGACAAGTTTGGAGATGCTGGAAACATGGATTATTCATATCCTTCAATCGCGTGGTTTGGTTTTTCACCGGACGATCGTTCTGTACTAATTAGTTTCGGTAGTGTAAGTTCTTCTGTTTACCCAGAAGTAAGAGCCGTGCACGTAAATGACGCTGGCGATTGGTCTGAAACAACGTTGATCAAGGAAAGTAATTCTTATGCTTGTTTTACTTCTCCATCAATTGAGCGTTGGGGTGATTATACTGGAATTGCAAGAAAACACAATGCTGCTGAGCCTTCAGTTTGGCTGAATGGAATGTTCGGAACGGGGTCACACCGCTGGAATACTTGGATTGCAGAAATTCATGCAGATTATGCAGTAGGGATTGAAGAAGCTTCAACAGATGAAAACTTAACCATTGCGCCTAATCCAATTATTGAAACCTTTGTTTTAAATTTTGATGTTAAAGAGGATATTCCTGTTACCGTAAAAATTATTGGAATGGATGGTAGATTAGTAAAACACCTTTATTCAGGAACAGCATTTGCAGGTGAAAACAAATTTGCATTTAATAAAGCAAATTTAGCAAGTGGAACCTATTTTGTACAAATTCTGTCAGACGATAAACAATTAGCAAATGAAAAGATTATTATACGTTAGTATTCCATTTTTAATGATGGCTTGCGGAACAAGCGAAGATGCTGTGAAAGTAGTTGACGACACAATTTCAACTGAAGTTACAAGCGATACTACGATCACTATTACGGACTCTTTGGTAATAGATTTACCTTTGCCTGATAGCGCAAATCCAATCATTCATGGTACGCCAGATCAAGAAAAGTTGGACAGTATTAAGAACTCAAAAAAGGACGAAAAGAAGAAAGATTAAATCTTCCTTTGTGTCATGCCTGTTCTTGATACAATTTTCTAATTTCATTACGAGAATCTCCTAATAGCTATCGGGACGAACTTTCAGCACGTAATCTTCAATTCAATGTTGAGGACTGCTTGGCTGCTCTTGACACAATTCTCCAATTTCATTACGAAAACCTCCCGATAGTTATCGGGACGAATTGACGGCAAGAACTTTTACTTCATAGTGCTGGTAGTGTGTTGTTTGTAATCTAGCATTAACTCCATTTTTTTATTAATCAAACGCAAGTATCTTTAAATACCTTTTTTAAAGTAGTTTACACTTGTATCCAAAAAGTAAAAGAGTTTGCTCTATTTTTTTGGGTAAGAGATTTTTTCCCTCAATCTTTAATAAATTGCCTTTTTTAGCAAAATCAATACTGGCTGATTGCAATCCAAAGTAGTTTTTCAAAAGGTTAGAAATATTAAGTGCATCTTTCTCCTTCTTTATAGTCGTTGTAAATGTTAATGTTTTTACTGGCATAGTATTGTTGTTTTTAATGTAGACGATTGAGTAGTGCTAATATTTTCTATTCAAGCAATTAAAAGTCATTTTTTAACGAATTTTTAGATTTAAACATGCGATTGGTCAAAATAGAACGCCACTATTTATGTAAGATTGTTTATATTAAGAGATCGAAATTTAAAATAAGCATAATTTGTTATGACAGAAAAAGATTGGAATGAGATCAGGACCAACGATAGTTGGGCGATATTTAAAATAATGTCGGAGTTTGTAGAAGGATATGAAAAAATGGCACGAATTGGGCCATGTGTTTCAGTTTTCGGATCGGCAAGAACAAAACCAGATAATCCTTATTATTTGAAGGCCGTAGAAACGTCACGTTTACTAGTGGAATCAGGATACGGAGTAATTACGGGCGGTGGCCCAGGAATAATGGAAGCGGGTAATAAAGGTGCAGCAGAAGGTAATGGGAGATCAGTAGGATTAAACATTACGTTGCCATTCGAGCAGTCGGGTAATCAATACATTAATCATTCGTTAGACTTTGATTATTTCTTTGTTCGTAAAGTTATGTTCGTCAAATATACGCAAGGTTTTATCACATTCCCTGGTGGTTTTGGAACCTTAGATGAGCTTTTTGAAGCTTTGACATTAATGCAAACTAAAAAGATTGACATGAAACCTGTCGTTCTATTTGGAACCGAATACTGGAAAGGTATGGTGAGTTGGATTGAAGAATCTATGTTAAATACCGAAGGTAATATTTCATTAAAAGACATGGACTTATTAAGAATGACAGACGATCCAGAAGAAGCCGTTCAATATATTAATGATTTTTACGAAAGTCATCCATTGCGTCCGAATTTCTAAAACGCATTAAATCATAATTATTTAAGCATTCGCATTATTGTGAATGCTTTTTTTGTTTTAAAGTAGGTTAGGTTGCTTTATAATGTTTGATTTAAATCTTTTTTAAGTCACGCCTTATTAGCGGTTTATAATGGTTGACTATTTTTTTGTTTTTATCAGTAGTGTTTTTGTAGTGTGTGGTTTCGAATACCATTTGGCAACTGTTGCGTCTCACTAGAAATAATAAAACACGACAAATGAAAATCTTTTCTTTCTTGGTATTACAATGTTTAATTGCCGGGAGTTTATTCTCTCAAATTACAGACCCAACGCCTTATTGCGTTTTCAACGCTTGGGGAGCTGCTCCAATTGATAATGTTCAAATTGGGGCTTTAGATCATGATCCTGCTTATGATTGGGGAACTACAATGTATAATTATTATAATGAGGAAGTGGTACCCGATATTATGATAGGTGTAGCGACACCAATGTCCATTACTTTTGGTGACGCCATTGATGGTGAGCCACAATTATTTGGGGTTTATATCGATTTCAATCACGATAATATTTTTACTGAAGATGAAGATTTAATGAATAATTGGGACACTGGAGGTGGTTATTTGCCATGTTTTGCGGGTACTGATGAAACGCGTGTTGGTAATGTAACAGTTCCTTTAATTGCTGAACCAGGTATTACAAGAATGCGTGTAGTACGCTCTCATATCATTCCATTCGATTGGGGCGCTCCACCACCCGGACCTGGTGATCATGCTGCGCCATGTAATGCAGGAGTAACTATGGATGATACCGAGTACTCTTATGGCGAGGCGGTAGATTATGATGTGAATTTAATTGCGGATGGTCCAATTGAATTAACGGCATTATTTACGCCGGAAACGTCAACTATTTGTAATGATGAAGAATTAATATTTACAGATGCTAGTTTAAGCGAAGATGGCGTTACGGCTTGGAATTGGACTTTTGAGGGAGGATTTCCGGCCTTAGCCGCAACGGTTGGTCCACACACTGTACTTTATGATACGCCAGGAGTATACAATGTAATATTGGAAGTAACAGATGCAACCGGCATGCATGACACAACCTTTGCAATAACCGTTGAAGATTGTACTACGCCTCTGACAGCTCTTTTTACACCTGAAAATACGGTGGTCTGTGTAGATGATATCATAACGTTTACAGACGCAAGTTTGAGTGAGGACGGCATAACAGATTGGAGTTGGTCGTTTGAAGGAGGACTGCCGTTAGCTGCATTAACAGAGGGGCCGCATGATGTTGCCTTTAATATAGCTGGTGTTTATGACATTACATTAGAAGTAGAAGATGCAACTGGAGTTCATGATACTACATTTACAATAACCGTGCTTGAAGACTGTGATGCAATTGAGGCAATATTTACTCCGAGTAGTTTGGATATTTGTCAAGGCGATTGTTTAAATTTTGAAGATGAATCAATTGGAATAGGTATTATTGAATATGCTTGGACATTCAGCGATCCTGCGATTGGAGGACCAATTTTAGGAGAAGAATCGGGTTTAGTTTGTTTTGATAATCCAGGGGAGCAATTAGTAACTTTAACTGTCACTAATGGAGCGTTTGTAGATGACATGACAATTGCCATCAACGTTCGAGTTTTACCAGAAATAACAGTTGATGTTGACCCAGGTACAGAAATTTGTGAAGGAGATGAAGTGAGCCTATTGGCGACAGGAGCATTAACTTATTTGTGGACAAGTGGCGTGGAAAATGGTGTTCCGTTTATTCCAATTGTTACAGAGACATTTGTAGTGCTAGGCGAAGATGAATTTGGATGTTTTGGAGAAGCGGATATAACTGTAAACGTAATCACTTGTACGCCGGTATTGGCAGAATTTGAATCTTTAGAGGAGATTTGTGTCGGTAATTGCATCAGTTTTATTGATCGTTCAACAGGCTCGCCAACAGCTTGGGATTGGGCCTTTGATGATTTAGATATTTCTGAAGAACAAAACCCTATTTATTGTTTTGAAATTGCTGGCGAATTTAATATTACCTTAACTGTGAGCAATGACGAAGGAGATGAATCGATTTATAATAAAGTAATAACTGTTTTTGAAGGGCCTACTGTAAATGCGGCGAGCGATACAATAATTGATATTGGAGGTTCGGCGAACTTATTGGCAATAGGTAGTGATTTGAATGGAAGTTATGTTTGGTCGCCAGATAATCGTGTTGAATGCGAGGATTGTCAGTTAACTATAGCAAAACCAATCGAAAATCAAACATATATTGTTACGCATACTTCTACCGACGGATGTTTTTCAACTGATACGGTAAATGTGTTAGTTAATTTTCTTGAAGGAGTAGGAGTTGCTTCGGCTTTCTCACCAAACAATAATGGTAATAATGATGTGTTATTTGTTCAAGGATTTGGAATTCGACAAATGTATTTTGCTGTTTATAATCGATATGGGGAACTTGTTTTTGAAACCACCGAACAAAACATTGGTTGGGATGGCACATTTATGAACAAGGATCAAAATTCGGGGGTATTTCATTGGTTACTACAATATGAACTTGTAGATGGAAATAAAGGTGCTAAAAAAGGCAATACAACGCTTATAAGGTAACAGATGTCACAGAACAGTGATAATCTATATTAACGGTTTTCACGAAAGTCACCCGTTGCGTTCGAATTTCTAAAATTCACGCGATAATTTTTGAAAGAGGTTGTTCTCATAATGTGGACAACCTCTTTTTTTGCATTATTTGTTCTGAAACACTCCATTGAAAATGGTTGAATTCCTATTTTTTTTAAGTAATCTATGGTGTAATATTGGTTTTTGTATAAGTTTTGGAAGGCGTTTTCTTGGAGAAACTAAAACAAAACTTTGTCTTTTGACTATTGCTAAAAATTATGCGGCCATTGCTCAAACTCTAACAGTAAATCATGTTTAAGTTATTTACTTTCACTAGAAAAATTTGAAAGATGATAAAACACGTTTTATATTTAATTTTAGGATTACTAATTAGTTTCAATTTAAATGGACAAACCTTAGATTGGGCAAAAAATATTGAGGCCTCATCTACCAATAGAGGTTATACGATTAAGGCAGATGCTTCAGGAAATGTTTATGTGGCTGGCCAATTCAGTAGTTTAACCAACTTTAATGTAGGGGGAGCAACTTTCACCATGGAATCTGTTGGGATTTTTGATTCTTTTGTTGCGAAATATAATTCCACAGGAGGCTTGTTATGGGCAAAACAAATGGGAGGATCTGCTGATGAAGCTTCTAAGATTACCAGTCTTGCATTAGATGCTGACGGGAACATAGTTTTACTTGGTGAATTTAGAGGGACTGCAGATTTTGATCCAGGACCTGGCGAGGTGATTCTAACTTCAGCAACAAACAATAATATATTTATTTGTAAACTGGATGCTTCTGGAGATTTTACTTGGGTGAAGACCTTTGCAGGAACAAGTTTTTCTTATGGGTCAGAAATTAGAGTTGGTTCAGATGGAGATATTTATACTGCAGGCTTTTTTCAAGGAGTAGTTGATTTTGATCCAGGCGCTGCTGAATTTAATTTATCGGCAATTAACGGAGATGGTTTTGTTTCTAAATTAGATGAGAATGGCGATTTTATTTGGACAGTGCCATTTAGCAGTACTGGAAATGATAATGCAAGAGCGTTAGAACTGGATGCAACGGATAATGTTTATGTTACTGGTTACTTTCGAAATACACTAGATTTTGATCCTGGCCCAGGAACAAGTGAATTAACTTCGAACGGTATTACAGACGCTTTTGTTTGTAAACTGGATTTAGATGGGAGTCATTTATGGTCAAGAGCATTTGGAGGGACTGAAGAAGATGTTAGCAGTGGAATATCACTAGACAGTGATGGAGACGTTATTATAACAGGAGATTATTCACTAACGGTGGATTTTGACCCTTCAGCAAGTGAGAGTAATGGAACTTCTGAAGGAGCTTATGATATCTTCGTATCAAAATTCAATAATGATGGAGATTTTATTTGGTCCAAACAATTTGGAGGTTCTACGTTTGATGGGGGAATATCAGTAGCAACTGATGCTTCGAATAACATCTATACAGGTGGTTATTTTCAATCTACGGTAGATTTTGACGCAGGAGTGGATACAGAAAATCATACAGCAGCAGGCGGTAAAGATATATTCATTAAAAAAATGAATGTTGATGGAGATCTTATTAGTGTACAACTTTTTGGAGGTGACCTAGATGATAATCTTACAGCAGTATTTATTGATGCTGAAAATAATATATATTCAACTGGAGCATTTAATAATACCGTAGATTTTGATCCAGGAGTAGGTGAGACTGATTTGGTATCTACAGGCCAGGAAGATTCTTATATATTGAAGTTAAACCAATCTTCAGCAGGTTTAAGTGAATTGAGCGATAATGACATAGTTTTACTTTACCCGAATCCAGCAATTGCTTCGTTGAATATTGTAACTACCGAATTAGTAGAAAGTATTTCAATATATAATCTAGCAGGAGAATTAGTGCAATTTGAACTATCAATGCAATTTTCTATTGAGAATTTGGAGACAGGGGTTTATATGGTCACCGTAAAAATGGAGAATTCTTCTTTTGTGAGAAAGTTGGTGAAAAATTAGTATTGACGATAATGACCTGAAAGGGTTGAGGTTATAAAAAGTAAATCAACTACTTAAAATATAAAGTAGTTGATTTACTTTTGTTGTTTGCTCGCGCAAGTATTTCTGATTAAGAATAATTATGCACTCCCTCTAATGAAGCTAAATATCGCTCAGCATCTAATGCAGCCATACATCCTGTTCCGGCAGCTGTTACAGCTTGACGGTAAACATGATCAGCAGCATCTCCTGATACAAATACGCCTTCACAATTCGTTTTAGAAGTGCCAGGTACATTAATAATGTATCCAGTCTTATCCAAATCTAACCAATCTTTAAAAATGTCAGTATTGGGTTTATGTCCAATAGCAACAAAAAATCCAGTTCCAGGAATATCAGTTTCTACGCCCGTAACATTGTTTTTAACTTTTGCACCAGTAACTCCAGCACCATCTCCTAAAACTTCAACCGTATCAGTATTGAATAGAATTTCAATGTTCTCTGTGTTTTTAACACGGTTGGCCATAATCTTTGATGCTCTAAATTCATCTCTACGTACCAACATTGTCACCTTTGTACATAATTTAGAAAGGTAATGTGCTTCCTCACATGCCGAATCCCCAGCACCAACAATAATAGTTTCTTGTCCTCTGTAAAAGAATCCATCACAAACAGCACAAGCTGATACACCACCACCAATTTTTAAATAGTGTTGCTCAGACTCTAATCCTAAGTATTTTGCCGTAGCACCTGTAGAAATAACAACGGTATCTGCATGAATTTCTGTTTTCTCGTCAACCCAAACCTTATGAACTGGTCCAGTAAAATCAACCTTTGAAACCCAGCCATTACGAACGTCTGTATCAAAACGTTCTGCTTGTTTTTGTAATTCAACCATCATAGCAGGTCCGGTAACGCCATCAGGGTAGCCTGGGAAATTTTCAACTTCGTTTGTTGTTGTTAACTGTCCTCCGGGTTGTAACCCTTGATATAATACAGGTGCCATATTTGCTCTAGCAGCATAAATTGCAGCTGTGTATCCAGCAGGTCCAGATCCAATAATCAAACATTTTACTCTTTCTATTTCGCTCATTTTAGTTCGTTTGTTGATTCTTAAAAAAAACAAAGATAATACGATTCAATTTTTTTTGGATCAAATCGTCATGAAACTTGAAAAAATGATTATTTCGTGGCATTTCAATAATAGATGCCTGATAATTTTCATATTCAATTAAAGAATGCTATTTTTGCACCGCTCAAAAAGCGAAAAATTGATATGATTGACCAAAGCCTCTTCAAGAAAAAAGAACTGTATCCGTTCCAGAAAAACATTGTTAATCAGATCATTAGGGAGTTGAAAGAGGAGGGGCAAAACTTTAATTTGCTATTTCAATTGCCAACTGGCGGTGGTAAAACCGTAATCTTTTCAAATATTGCGAAGGAATACATCAAAAACACGAAAAGAAAAGTTTTGATACTGACACACCGAATTGAGTTGTGTGTTCAGACCTCTAAACAGTTGACTGCTTTAGGGATAGAGAATAAAGTTGTAAATAGCTTGGTAAAAACATTGGATGATCAATCTGAGTTTGATTCTTTCACCGCAATGGTGGAAACGTTAAATAATCGATTGCAAGATGATAAAGAGTTTATAAAAAATATAGGACTGGTAATTGTTGATGAAGCACACAACAACTCATTTCGTAAAATTTTCCAATATTTTCAAGACGTTAATATTCTCGGTGTTACAGCAACACCATTGAGTTCAAATAAAACGTTGCCTTTAAAAGACAATTACGATAAATTGATTGTAGGGGAAAGTATTAAGTCATTAATCGAGAAACAATACCTTTCAAATGCTGAGACGTATACGTATGACGTTAATTTGCACGGCTTAAAAATTGGCGTGAATGGTGATTTTACGGTAAGCTCTTCTGATAAAGTTTATAGTAACTATTTCATGCAAGAAAAGTTGTTGTTTGCTTATGAAGAGGTTGCATTAAAGAAAAAGACACTTATTTTTAATAGTGGAATTGAGTCATCTCGTTCGGTTTACGAATTATTTAAAAAACATAATTATAAAGTGCGCCATTTGGATAGTACTTTTGGAGATACTGAGCGGAAAGATATTTTGAAATGGTTTAAAGAAACGCCAGGTGCAGTATTAACCTCAGTTGGTATTTTAACCACAGGGTTTGATGAACCAACAGTTGAAACCATTATTTTGAATCGTGCAACACGTTCATTAACGCTTTATCATCAAATGATTGGGCGTGGTTCTCGTAAACTAGAGTATAAAAGTTCTTTCCAAGTTATTGACCTTGGAAACAATGTTCGCCGTTTTGGCTATTGGCAAGAATATATTGATTGGCAAGATGCCTTTAATTATCCAGACCGTTTCTTAGAGGCTCGCTTGAGCGAAGAGGATGATATGATGTTTGAGGCGGCGTATGAATTACCGCGCAACCTTAAAGATAAATTGAAGTCGCCAGGTTTGTTGGAAGAGTTTTCAATGAAGAAAGTTTATGACGAGTGTATTGATGCCGGTAAGAAGGGGAAAGAGGCCGTTGAGATTTCAATAAACAATCATTTTGAAGTTGTAGCAGAGAATTCTGAAGACATGTATGACGGATTAATGTTGTTAGAAGAGCTTCAAGATGATATTGAGCGTCGTTTAAAGCATTACACTAAATGTATCACGAAAGCCACTGACAGTTACTTAAATTGGCTTAAAGAGACATATAATCGTCAATTAAGTCAACGAATTCGTCAAGAGTTGGATGAAGAGTAATTTTTTTCAGAAAACTAAGCACATTTTTCTTCTCAAATTTCAATTTTAATTATTGATCTGTACAAGTCAATCAATCAACTAACCCTTACACATATTTTTAGCACGAATTGGAATAGTATAAAAACGCTATTCTTTCAATAAATCTTATACGTTTTTCCTTTGAGGTTTTTCGATATTGTTTTCATAATCTAAACGTAATATATGAAAACTTCAATTTTATCACTATTTGTTATTGGACTAAGTTGCAACTTACAAGCGCAAGATTTTGCCTGGGCTGCAGACTATGCTAACGGAAATTCCTGGGTTACTGCCATGACGGTTGATAATGTAGGAAGTGCTTATACAGCTGTAATTTATACCGAAACAGTTGATTTTGATCCTGGTCCAGCTAATTTTCCAGAAACTGGGGGTGCAGAAGGGCAAACATCTATCCAAAAGTTGGACGTAAATGGAAATTTAATATGGGTTAAATCATTCCCCGAAGTAATTGGTGACGGTATTATTGGAAATGGTTTTGAAATTAAAGGAATAACGGTTGATGGTAGCGGAAATCTATATCTGACTGGCGGTATTTCAGGAGCGGTGGATGTTGACCCTGGTGACGAAGAATTGGTTATTGGATCATTCGGAATGGGAGGAGATATTGTGATCGTAAAACTGAATTCAGATGGTGAATTGATGTGGGTAAATACTATGGGTAGCAATTGTATAGATACGGGAGTAGACATTGAACTTGATCAAAATGGAGATGTGTGCGTGACTGGAACTTTTTGCCAAACAGTTGATTTTGATAGCGGAGTAGGTGTAGAAGAGCTGACTGCGGAAGGTGCCGAAGGAACAGATGTTTTTATTTTGAAATTGTCAAATACGGGCGATTTCATTTGGGTAAAATCAATTGAATCTGAATTTTATGACGAAGTATTTGATTTAGAAGTAGATAAAAATAATAACATTTATATAGGTGGAGATTATACCAATTCAGCTGATTTTGACGTTGATTTAGGGGAGTATATCCTTACATCTGAAGGAGTGAAAGAAGCATTTTTATTAAAGTTAGATGAAGCTGGACTATATGATTGGGTAATCACTGTTCCTGGATCAAGTTATTCTAAATTTAGTTCAATAGCATTGGACAGTTATGATAATATTTATGCAGTAGGAAACTTTTCTGGAGCGGAGATTGATTTTGATCCAGGTGCAGGCGTTTTAAACCTTTCTTCAATTGGTCAGACTGACATTTTCGTGACGAAATATACAGTGTCAGGTGAATTAATTTGGGCCAATCAACTTGGGGGAACAGGAATTGACAGGGATGCATTAATTGAAGTTTCTGGAATAAATACGCTTTATATAACGGGGAATTATGGAGACGATATAGATGTTGATCCTAGCGTTGACGAATATATTTTAGAACATACAACTGACGTTCTCTCAAACTTCGATATATTTTTAACCACTTTAAATGAGGACGGTGATTTTTTACAAGCCATTTCTTTTACGGGCGATCACAATGATTATTGCATAGAGTTGCTAAAGGGGACAGAAGGGAGCGTTTATTTAGCTGGTACTACGCATTCTGATTTAGATATTGATCCAGCTGGAGGTGAATTCTTATTGCATGGCGATAATTATGAACCAGAAGCATATGTTCTAAAACTTCAAGATGGAAATGTTGGTATAAATGGAGATGTTGAAGATGTGAATATCAGTTTGTATCCAAATCCAACGCAAGGTGCATTAAATATTAAATTGGATAAAACTTATGCCGATTTGCACGTAGTTATATTTGACCAAACTGGCAGAGTAATTTACCAAAATGAATACTTAAGTACATCCCTTATTCGAATGGAATTTAATGCGCCTAACGGAATTTATTTCGTGCAAATTATGTCAGACGATATTGATAGAGTAATAAAGGTTTCCAAAACGAACTAGAGCAATTGCCCAATGTCCTTGAAATAGATTTGAACAATGGGACTTTATAGAATTATATCTTAAAAAAAGGGATCAACCAATGGTTGATCCCTTTTTGAAATAATTGCATTTTCATATAATTAAGAGTGTTTTTAGCTTTGTTGGGCGGCGATTAGTAATGATGCCGCGTGGTGTTTCCTACCGAATATCCTTCTAATCTACCAAATAATAAAAGGAGCTTTAATAACGCTTAATCTACTGTCATTTGCACCTAGATTTAGAGCAGTATTAATTATTATTAAAACAATTATTTATGAAAAAGAGTATATTATTATTACTGTCAGCAATTTCATCTTTTGCAATGGGTCAAAATACCGTTTATGTAGAAAATCTTACGTCTTGTACATTGGCTATTTCTATTTCTTTTGAGGAAGTGTCAACTTGCCTTTCAGGATCTCAAACATTTATGGTTACACCTGGCATGCATGAAATCACGCTCGCAGCTCCAGTTGAAACAAATCCGTTTACAGTAAATGGTGCACGAGCTTGGGAGGCTGGAATAATTCCATCTATATCCCAAATTGGATACGTCAACCCAACTGGTTGGACAATTTGTCAAATGTTAGGATTAGTAAATTCAATGACATTTACAGCGTGTGGTTCAACTTCAACAATCACATGGAGTGGAACAGCTAATCATTCGGTTCTGACAATCAGCTAGCTTGAATAAAATCGAATTTGTAATTATAAAAAGGCTGTGGTAAACGCGGTCTTTTTCTGTTTTTTTTATTGATTAGACTTGATTCTTCGAACGAAATTAAACCTTAGTTTACCGAAACAAATAAAAAAAAGGGCGCTCCGCAAATGCGAAACGCCCTTTTCAAAATTTTATAATCGAAATTTATCGAACGATTAAACGCTCAGTCATTGTTGTTTCGTTTTCAGTAACAACAACTTGGTAAACACCTGCATCAAAAGCAGATACATCAATTGTGTTTACATTTCCATTAGCCGTATAAACCACAGCGCCATCAATGCTATAAATTGTTACAACCGCAGTTGCACTTATAGACAAAGTAATGATGTCATTTGCAGGGTTAGGGTATAGGCTTAAGTTGTTTTCGTTTTCAGAAATACTAGCATATCCTGTAACTTCAATATCTGTTAACATTCTTGGGTAAACTTTCGTTTCTCCAAATGATAAAAATGTAACACCAGTAATATTGTAGTAGCTATTTAAAGCAGCAGTGTATGTAAACATCTCGTCGTCAACTAAACGAACACCAGAATTATCATCAACCTCAAACTGTCCAAAACCAACATCTGGGTTAGTACATTTAGCATTTTCTAATTGAACTAAAACTCCTTCGTACTCTTCGTCAACAGCATCACCAGTTGGCACAGCTACTGCAGCTGGCATTGTATGATCTGAACTTATAACGTTCACAGTTATAACAGATACTATTTCAGTTAATGTAAAGTATTCTGTTACTTCTCCAGTAACAACTACACTATCTCCTAATGCAACCTCTGTTCCTGCTTCATAAACATAAATTCCGTTCCAAGGACCATCACCGTCTTGGATGAAGAAAGTTCCTTCAGCTGCTCCAAAAAGAAATACGCCTGTTACAATTCCACTTGTCGTTACTAATTCATCAGCATATGGAGATACAAAATCTACCGCTTCAGAATATTGAATATCATAAATTGACACGTTTTCACTTTCTTCTGGTTCTCCAGTTTCAATTGCAACAGAATCAATTACAATTCCTGCAAGTCCGTCAGTACTGTGAAAAGAAAGAATAAATTCAGCATCTGTACATCCACTTGGAATCGTAACAGTTTGGCTTAACATTGTTAATTCTCCTCCTGTTTCGGCAAATACATCAATATAGTCGTTATAGTACCAACCGTCAGCAGTTGCATTATAATAACCTGTGCGCAACATTGAACCGTCAATACCAGTTAACCATAGTTTGATTTCATAAGTTTCCAATTCTGTTACAGGCATTTCTTCTGTTGTGAAACGTTTGTGACTCGCTGTTTCATTAAAAATTTGTGCCATTGAAGTTCCATATGTTGCTCCAATTATCTGTTCCACCACGTTTTCAGAACCAACATTGGTTTTAGATCCCATCCATCCGTCTGGATCACCATCCGTCCAAGAACTTAAATCGCTCTCGAAAATTACTTGTCCAAAACTCGCTGCTCCTAGCGTGATAGACAACAATAAAGTAAATAATTTAGTCATAATCAATTGTTTGTTTTTTTGTTTTAACTTTTTAATCTATTATCCTACTTAACCTAAACCAAGAAGGGTTATTCATGTATTATAATATTATCCAATTCCCATGTTCTACCGTCAGTACCAGAACCTGTATATTTAAATGCAATGTATACGTTTTCACCTAAAGTCATAATAGGCATGTTAGTAGAATTTACCCAAGTAAAAAATCCAGTAGAAAGTGTTGCTGCTCCGCTAATATTCGTCCATGATCCTTGTTCATTTGGATTGCTTGCTCCATCATAGTCCGTTGAAACTAGAATTTCTAGTGAAGCACCATCATAGCTACAAGCATTGTCAAAATTTAAATAAGGACTAGCTGCACTAGAAAGATCAATAGAAGGGGAGATTAACCAATTTTCGGTTGCAATATTGCCTACTTCTGGTCCAAAGAAATTTGAAATTACACCGTAATCGTTTGGTGCACCACCAGCGCTACTAGTTTCCCATTTCACTTCTGGCCCTGTTACTTGGTAGGTTGTCCAATCGCCTGATTGTACATCTCCGTTGTCAAAGTCTTTTGTCGAAACTAAACCACTGAAACGCTCACCGCTCATAGAGATTTCACTAAATGATCGAATCAATAATTGAACTTCTCCATTAAAATGACTCACAATACAAACAATACTACCTGATCCTGCAGGAATCATTTCATCTGCAAAAGCTGCGTAACCACTTGTTCTAATTTTTATTGTATTTCCATCTGCATCTTCTAAAACGCGATCCAATGAAACTAATTCAACACCGTCAGCAAAGGTTTGTCCAACTTCAGGTTTAATAAATTGTACATCATTCATCTGAATTAGTTGCGACTCTTTAAGCGCAGTAATCAAATCAATTGATACAATTTCTGGGGCAAAATTATTATTGGTTGATTGTTTGATAATGTTTCTATCAACGTCAACCGAATCAATTTGAAGAACACCATTGTATTCGCTCAAAATGGTTCCTTTTAAATAAATGCGAACCGAATCTCCTTGATAAACACCGCCGCCGTTCAACATACGAACGTTCACCGCGCCAGTATGATCCTGCATATAAATGTTTTTGTAAACATTACCGTCAGTTTCATCCATTGTGATAATTCCATAAACTGAAACTTCATTATTGATTGAAATAATTCCACCTTCAGTTGACTGCCATGTGCGTAATTCATCAATGGTCATTATGGCCGTTTCAGGAATATCCTCTAACGGTGGTGTATCGTATTCTTTTTTACATGATGAAAGCGCTAAGGCTCCTAGCATAAAAACGAATGTGCTTTTTTGAATAAATTTTTTCATTTTCTTAACCGTTAATGATAATATTGTCAATTTCCCAAGTTCTACCGCTACTATCTGTTCCTGTATATTTAAACGCAATGCGAACATTATTTGTTAAATATGCTGCCAAGTCAATACTTCCAGAATTTACAAATGCAAATCCACCAGTTGACCAAATTGCAGAAAGTGGCGTCCAAGTAGCTGTGTTTGGATCGCTAGTGCCATCATAATTTGTTGAAATCAATAATTCAAGCGCATCTCCACTAAAGTTATATGCATTGTCAAATGAAAGCGAAGCAGCCATTGAACTACCCAAATCTAGGCTAGGGGAGATGAACCAACTTTCGCAAGCTGAATTCCCGTCATCAAAGTTCGAAATAACGCCATATGGACGATCTTCCCAACCACCTAATTCAGCAGTTCCCCATGTGTCAGTACCAATTACTTGTTGCACAATCCAACCTCCAGAGGTTACATCTTCATCATTAAAATCTTTCACCAATAATTCTCCAGGTCCACGTGGACCGTGCATTACAGCTTCTTCTGGTGATCTTAAAATATATTGAATTTCTTCGTTAAACTCACTAACAATGCAAATCATTGTTCCAGCACCTTTTGGTAAACTGTCTCCTGCAAAATTAGCAAAGCCGCTTGTTCTGATAAAGCTTGTGTATCCATCAAAGTCTTCAAAAAGTCTGTTTTCTGAACTTTGGTTCACAGCATCCGCATAAGTATTAAATAATTCAGATGTTTTGAACTGAACATTTGTAAAACGCACCAACATGGATTGATATTGAAAATCCTCAGTTCCTCCTGCTAAAAATGTATTATATACATTTTGGATAGAGTCAATTGACAATGTGATTGGTGTAATTTCATGACCAGAAGACTGTACCACAACGTTTGTTTCCTCTTCAACACCATCTAATTGATAAACGCCGTTAAAGTTATTTAAGGTAACTCCATTTAAAGAAATTCGAATGGAATCGCCTTGAACCAAATCAGTACCGCTAGTAAAACGAACATTAATTGCTCCAGTATGATCTTGGAAGTAAATATTTTTATAAATATTACCGTTTCCCTCGTCCATAGTTACAATTCCGTAAATCGAAATCGTGTCTGAAATTAAAATGGCATCATTAATAGAACGTTGCCAAGCCTTCAAACTATCAATTGTAATTACATCACCTGCAGTAATTACATTAACAGGTGGAGAGTCTGGTTCTTTTTTACAAGCCGTAACTGCACTAATGGCGAAAATCCCTAATAATATTGCGTTAATTCTTCTTCTCATATCAAATGCTATTAAAAACGTAATGTTGCCATTAAAAAGTAGTTCAATCCGTACATATAACCTAAGCGCGGTGGAAACTTGTTGATTTTTTGCTGATCAAATCGCAACTGCTCAAATCCACCAGTTACAAACTGCGTATTATTTGTGAGGTTATTTATATTGACGTTAATATTTAAAAAATAGTTGGAAATTTTAAATGATTTCCCAGCGAATAAACTCATTGAATAACCATTGTCCAGTTTAGTTTGCTCAATTGTTTGTGTAAATTGAGGATCAGATTCAACAAAGTTGGCTACTGCTTCGGCTGTTCTTCTATCCGGATTTGGATCTAAATAGATGTCTGCAAAATAATTGAAGTTTACACCTGCAAACCAATACTTTTTACCACTATACTTTAATCCAACAGATGCAGCAGATTGCGGCATACCACCCATTTTATAGTTCTGTAAATAAACCGTTTTATCTTCAGCAATTAGTTCGGCAGAGTTATCTACATAAATAGATGCCGTTGGACGTGAATTATAAAGATGTTGTCCCATGGCTAAAACTATGTTACCAGAAAGACCTCCGTAAATTTTACCGTCAACACCTAATTCTAATCCTTGGTGAAAGTAGTCTACATCTTTCATCACGTAATTCACAAATGAATTGTATTCATCATTATAAAAACTTCTTGACCAAACTGCGTCTTTACGTTCTGAATAGTAATATGTCAAGCGCAATTTTAAATTAGGATAACGTAAAATATAATTGATGTCTCCAGTGTAAATAGTTTCATTTTTTAAATCGTCAACCATTACATTTCTTGTTCTTGGAGAAATAAATGCTGTTCTGGAAGTAGGCGCCTCAGTAAGGTAGGCCGCATTTGCAGTAATATATTGTCTTCCTGATATTTTGAACGTTGCTCCACCCTTAACAGAGTAGTTGATGAAATTTTTAGTTTCTGATTTACCTAAAGAATTGTCAGGGAACAAACCCGTTTGAAATAATCCTTCTCTGTAAAATTGTTCATCTGATAATTCAACCGCAGCATAATAATCAACGCGCTTAGTTCTGTAGTTTATTTGAGAAAAAGCAGTGGCGTTAATATTCATTACATAATAATTGTTCCCATAAGTATCACCTACACCAACTGTACGATTAGGATTTTGTAAATCACTTTGTGCTGCATTAGGATCAATAAAGTCTTGTTCTGCAAATTGATTCACATCAACCCAATAATCACCACCCAATAAATCTTCAACAGTATTGTAATAATGGTTACGTTGCGCTTGAATGAAAAGTCCAGCATTAATGGTCATATTCTCCTTTTCAACCGTGTATAAAGAAGATAAACCTCCTGATACTATATTGTTCCATCTGTTTTCAACAATATATTTGGAACGTAAACCTTCTCTTAAAACATTTCCATCCCCGTCTTTGTGCGTAAATATGTTTTTGCTGTTCGCAAAATATAAATCGTCCCATTGTACTTGACGCGTAGATTCGTTTTGCCAATTATTGAACATGCGTTGTTCATTTGTTGGATCATTAATACCATTATAATAAGAAGGGAGGTATTTATAGTAATCTGGTCGCGGATCTTTAGCTCCATACCAGTTTAAAGCAGTTTGACCGTATTTTCCAAAACTTGTATGAACAGATGTCTTTAAGGTTGAAATATCGTTAATTTTCCATTCATGTGAAAAGGCAATAATTGGCATGTGCGAATCAGCTACCCTTGAATTTCTTTTAATTTGAGTTCCGTCAGGCTTAGTTTGATAGCCCCAATATGAATTATAGAAATTATCACCAGACAATTCATAAGTTTCAAGAGTTGAAATACTTCCTTTACCTCTGCGAGAAGGAGATCCTAAAATGGTTAGGTTAATATTATGTTTCTTGTTAATGTTCTTTTCTGCAGCTAAAAAATAACTGTAAGCTTCATAGAAAGTTCCATCTACATAACCTTCATTAGCATATCTAGCAGAAACTGATGCGGCAAAGGCCCAGCCATTACTTTGCATTCCCGTTCCATATGTATACATAACACGGTGAGAATATGCGCGATTAGTTGATGCATATGAAACTCTTGATCCTTTTCGAATCCCCGTTGCTTTTGAATTGATATTTGAATAACCACCAATGCCACCAAAATGATAAGGGTTATCAGAAAGCCAATTTTTAGTTTCAGAATAACGCGTCACGTCATTCAAACCGCCCCATCTATACCAAGTACCTCTTCCGGTCTCTAAATCATTCATAGGGATACCATTTAACAAAATCATAGTTTTGTCAGACTGGTAACCACGAATTTTAAATCGCGCAGCGCTAAAGTTAAAGCCGGCTGTTGAAGCAAATACGTCTCTAGAGGATTGCAATAATCCAGAGATGTTTCCAGAACTTCCGCTACTGTTTTCTCCGTCTTCAAGATTTGTTATAAAAACGGGGGTATTAGTAAGGAGTGTATCTTCTTGCTCTGTCTCTGTAACTTGCGAAAATCCGCTAGTTGCAAAGAGGGAAAGTGAAATTAGAAATCCAATTTTCTTTATCATTTTTGTGATGCTAAATTAGGCTTTTACTATGCGTGAATATAAAAAGCTGGACAAATCTACGAAATAAATCACGGGCAAAACACCATATTTGATTAATTGTGGATAACTTAATTCTTTGTTAACATTACATATAGACTCTCTTGGTCTAGTATTTGATATTAATCGTTAAATTTGACAATCCAAAAAAAGAAGAAATTAAATGAGAAAAATAGGAATCAATATTGGAATGCTAGTAATAGTCTTGTTGGGTGTTTCAATTGTTGGACATGGCCAAACAGATAAAGCCTATAAAGTGGCTTGTATTGGTTTTTATAACTTGGAAAACCTTTTCGACACTGTGGATGACACTACGATACGAGATGAGGATTTCACACCAAATGGGCAATATGCTTGGGGTAGTGTAAAGTATCAGAACAAATTAACGAATATGGCACACGTCATTCAAGATTTGGGAACTTCAGTTTCGCCAGATGGTTGCGCAGTGTTAGGTGTTTGCGAGGTTGAGAATAAAAAGGTGCTGGTAGATTTAGTTGCAGAAGAAAAAATAAAAGACCGCGATTATAAAATCATTCATTATGATTCGCCCGACAGAAGAGGAATTGATGTAGGTTTATTGTATCAAGAGAAATATTTTAAACCGACCAATAGTGTTTCGCACCAATTAAATTTTCAACATGACCCAGATTATAAAACACGTGATCAATTAGTTGTTTCTGGTGAAATGGACGGAGATAAGGTAAGTTTTATAGTAGCGCACTGGCCTTCTAGAAGTGGAGGGATGGAAAAGTCGCAACCTCGTAGAATTGATGCCGCTATTTTAGGGCGTAAGATCATTGACTCCTTATTGGCTGATGATCCGAATGCAAAAATTATTTTGATGGGTGATTTAAATGATGACCCAATTAATAAAAGTGTTAAAAACTACATTCGGGCAAAATCAAAAATTGCCAAAATGAAAACGGGCGACATGTATAATACTATGTATACCAAATTTAAACAAGGTGATTGTACCTTGGCTTATCGTGATGCATGGAATTTGTTTGATCAATTAATAGTAAGTGAAAGTTTAGTTTCTGAAGATGCTTCATCTTATATATTTCATAAGTCGTATGTATATAGTAAGGAATACCTCAAGCAAAAAGAAGGCAATTATAAAGGGTATCCTAAAAGAACGCATGCTGGAGGTAAATACTTAAACGGCTATTCTGATCATTTTCCGGTTTTCTTAGTGCTTAAAAAAGAAGTGAAATAGAACTGTGAAGTCCCTTTTTGCAATAACGCTATTATTTATTATTGCTGGATGCTCTCATTCAACTTATGAGACTTACACTGCAGAAAATCTAGAATTAGATTCAACTTATAATTCAACGGATTTAGAAAGCTTAATAGCGCCTTATCGAAATGAAGTTGATGCTCAAATGAGCGAAATTATAGGTATATGTGATTCTACTTTGATTAAATATGCGCCCGAATCTCCTTTAGGAAACTTTGCTGCAGATGTCGTTTTTGAGAAAGGCATAAAGTTGTCACCGCCAGGTTTTTCTAATATGGGACGACACAATACATTTGCCTTGTTAAATTTTGGAGGTTTACGAGCACCAATAAATAAAGGAGATATAACAATAGGAAATGTATTTGAATTAATGCCTTTTGATAATACCATTACGATAGTGCATGTAGACGCAGCAGGCGTTATGGATTTAATCGAGTATATGTTCATAATGAATGGGCAGCCGATCAGTAATGCTACTTTTGATTTGACCGAAAAGGATAGGCAAATGTTTGTTAATGAGTTGCCAGTTGAATTAAATCGAACAGGCGTTTATATCATTACTTCCAATTACTTGGCATCTGGCGGGGATAAAATGGATTTCCTTAAGAATTCAACCCAGAAATGGGATTCAGGAGTACTGATTCGTGATGTTTTTATTGAACATATCAAGTCTACTCATACAATTAGTAATACAGGCATTGATGGCCGATTAATAATTAGCAAATAATGGAAAGAAGAGGATTTCTTAGAAGTATTGCCACAGGTGGTGTTGCTGCATTTGCGCTAAGTTCAGCTGCTATGGTTGATAATCGTAAAAAAGTAACCATTCTACATACGAATGATACACATTCACATATTGATCCTTTTCCAGAAAACCACAGTAAATATCCGGGACAAGGTGGTGCAGGTAGACGAAAAAGATTAATCGATTTAATTCGAGAAGATGAGCAAGAAGTACTTTTATTAGATGCGGGAGATATTTTTCAAGGAACACCGTTTTTTAATATTCACGGTGGTGAATTAGAATTTAAATTAATGTCAGAAATGGGTTATGATGCCGCAACAATGGGGAATCATGATTTTGACGGAGGTATGGATG
The DNA here is from genome assembly GCA_047623705.1 of Crocinitomix sp. Taxonomy (GTDB): domain Bacteria; phylum Bacteroidota; class Bacteroidia; order Flavobacteriales_D; family Crocinitomicaceae; genus Crocinitomix. Next base: position 10,872 of record JBLHOW010000036.1, on the reverse strand, counting down.
GTTTTAATAAAGTGTTGCCGCTTGCTAATTTTCCATTTCTATGCGCGAACTACGATTTTACAGATACGATTTTAAACGGTAAAACCAAACCCTACCAAATATTTAAAAAAGCAGGATTAAAAATTGGCGTTTTTGGGGTCGGAGTTGAGTTAGATGGATTAGTAAGTCCTGAAATGTATAAATCAACTCAATATCTAGATCCAATTGTCAAGGCTCAAAAAATAGCAGATGAACTAAAAAAGGACCATAATTGTAATATGGTAATCTGTCTGTCACATTTGGGTTATAAGTCCAAATTAAATAAAATGTGCGACCCTGTTTTAGCTTCAGAAACAACAAATATTGATTTGATTATTGGAGGGCATACGCATACATTTTTGCCACAAGCAGAAATGCATGAAAATAAAATTGGCAAAGCCGTACTAATTAATCAAGTTGGTTGGGCAGGGCTTGTTTTGGGGAGGATTGACTTTTATTTTGATAAGAAAGGAAACCCTGACTTATACACTTCAAACGTTTTAAATACCAATTATTCTATTGGTTAAATTGGAATGCTTTTGTAAACATTGTTCATTTTTTTTTTAACAGATAGGCATCCCTCATGTTAAAATAGCGTTACCTTAGTAGCAATGATCTAACTTTATGAAAACACGTTTACTATTATTTGGCCTTTTTCTCACCTCAATCGCAGGATACTCGCAAGATCCAACTATTGACGCAGGGGTAGATACTGTTCTTTGTTCACCAGATTGTGTCGTCCTTGAGGCGACATTTCTAGGAGGAGGAAATACGACAGATTATTCGGTAGCTTCAATACCATACGCCGCAGAACCATATGGCGGTACAGTTCGAGTATTATCAGATGATGCCACTACTGGTGCCATTGGAATTGGTTTTGATTTTTGTTTTTACGGAAATACATACAGTAATTTTTATATAAGTTCTAATGGTTGGCTCGGATTTTCTGGTGGACCAGGAACTTGGTCTCCGTCAGCAATCCCAAGCGCATTAGGTTCAGTGCCTAAAAACTGTGTCATGGGACCATGGCAGGATTTAAATCCAAGTATTACTGGAACAATTCAATATGAAGTACTAGGTGTTTCACCATTTAGAAGATTAGTGGTTTCGTGGGAAGCTGTTGCATTCTTTTCGTGTACAGGTACCTTGAATACACAACAAATCATACTTTTTGAAACGACAAATGTGATTGAAAACCACATTGAAACGAAATTAACTTGTCCTGGTTGGGCGGGTGGACGTGCTGTTCAAGGTGTTCATAATATAGATGGATCAGAAGCCGTAACATTCCCGGGACGAAATAATACTGTTTGGGCCGCATCCGATCACGCTATTCGTTATACACCACTTGGTGATCCTGAGGTAGAATGGTATGTTGGCCCACTATTAATTGGCACTGGACCAACTATTACAGTGTGCCCAGGTTCTCCAACAACTTATATTGCAAAATTAATTTCTTGTAGCGGTATTGTCGCTGAAGATGAAGTGTTAGTAGATCAGATTTGCTGTGAACCGCCAATTATGTCGGCGGTAGATGTGCTGTGTTTTGGAGGTTGTGATGGAACTGCAACTGCAGAAGCTGTGGGTGTTGCACCATTTACTTACGATTGGGATGATCCGCTTTCACAAACAACGGCTACGGCAGTTGGTTTATGTGCAGGAATATATGAAGTAACCGTTACGGATGCTTTAGGTTGTGTTGAAACTGGAGAAGTTGAGGTTTTAGAACCTGAAGAATTGACTGGAATGGTTATCGTTGTAAACTTAGTTTCATGTTTTGGATTAACAGATGGTTCTGGAACAGTTGAAGGAACTGGTGGAACGGGAGTTTTGACTTACGATATTGGAGATGGACCTATGCTAACAGGAGAATTTACTGACTTGGCTCCAGGAACTTATACTGTAACCATTACAGATGAAAATGGATGCTTTATTGAAATTCCATTGGATATTGTATCGCCAGATTTATTAGAGCCTGTTTTAGTAGGAACAATTGATGTTTCTTGTAACGGAGGTGCTGACGGTGAATTAACGGTTGACGGAATTGGTGGAGTTACACCATACGAATTTGCCCTTGACGGAGGAGGATATGTACTCGACGGAACCTTTACAGGTTTAACTGCTGGAACTTATGATGTTGACATACAGGATGATAATGGTTGTTTAACAACCATAGCTGTTGTTATAACAGAACCACTAGCTTTAACGTTAGATTTAGTAGGAGTAGTTGATGTTACTTGCTTCGGAGGATCGGATGGATCATTAGAAGTTATAGGAGCTGACGGAACGGGAGCACTAGAATATTCAATTGACGGTGGTGCTTATGGCGCGGTACCAATATTTGGTGGCTTATCAGCAGGGACTTATACCCTTACTGTAAAAGATGCCAATGATTGTGAAACAACATTAGACGTAATCATTAACGAGCCTATACCAGTTGCAGTAGATGAAATTGTAGTTGGTGAAGCTTGTTTAGGTGATTGTCTTGGGTCTATTGATCTTGATGCCTACGACGGCGTAGCACCATATACTTTTAGTATTGATGATTGCGCCACATCAGACGGTGTTGGATCATATACAGGATTATGTGCTGGAACTTATGATATATGTGTCATTGATGCTAACGGTTGTGAATATACTAATACTGTTACAGTATTAGATGGAACAGCACCTGCTGATGCATCAATTACCCCAATCGGTCCATTCTGTATTGATGATGCCGCAGTAGTTTTAACTGCAGCAGATCCAGGAGGAGATTTTACAGGGCCAGGTGTAGTAGGCGGAACATTTGACCCAGGATTAGCGGGTGTCGGTGTACATACAATTACCAATACAATTTCATTGGGATGTGGAGATATTGCTACCTATAATGTGACTGTAAATGCTTTACCAGTTGTTTCATTTATGACTGCTGTAAATTCGGGCTGTGAAGATCTTACGGTTCCATTTATAAATACAGGAGACGTTGGATCTGATTGCTATTGGGATTTTGGTGATGGAACAAATTCTACTTTTTGTGGTTCTGTAAATCATACCTATGAAAACGCTGGCGACTATGACGTGAGCTATACATTGATTGATGCGAATGGCTGTACAAGTACATCAACCTTTTATGATTACATTTCGGTTTATCCAGAACCAAACGCTGTGTTTAGATTTGGACCGCAACCTGCAACTACAATTAATACTGAGATTCAATTCACTGATATGTCAACAGGAGCAGATTCTTGGACATGGACATTTGATGCACTTGGAAATTCAAATGATCAAGACCCTAAATTTTTCTTCCCTGAAGTACCTGGCAATTATGTGGTGAATTTAGTAGTTGAAAATAGCTATGGATGTGTTGATAGTACTTCGCAAACTGTAATTATTTCTGAACAATTATTAATTTTCGTTCCAAACGCAATCACACCAGATGGTGATTTGTACAACGAAGTGTTTAAGCCCTATTTTAACGGGATAGATATTTATGATTATACCTTAACTGTCTATAACCGCTGGGGAGAAGTAATGTTTGTTTCGCATGACGTAACAGTTGGTTGGAACGGGACATATGGTGGAGAACTTGTACCAAGCGGAGTATACGTTTGGCATATCAATACACAAGAAGTGACTTCTGATAAGAAATTAGAATTTCACGGACATGTTAGTGTTTTAAAATAAGATCTTATAAAAATATAAAGTAGTATTGCTCAGTTTAACTGAGCAATACTTTTTTTGTGCTAAATTTTGTGAGGTATTATTCTTTCCAAATAGGCAACGGGCGTGTAGTTTAACGCGTTATTACTTATATGCCCATGTGCAATTGGGGAATAGCAAGTAAATAAAACCGCAACTATGTCTAATATTCAACGCATATTCTACCTTCTCATTACAATATTCTGTGGTGTTAATAGCTATAGTCAAGTCATTGTCAATGGTAGTTTTGAGGTAACATCAGCTCCTGTTGGGTGCAATTATAATTTGTCGAATGCAGTATTCAATGGATTCATGACAGATGTTGAAGCCTTTGGAGGTGGAAATGAAACAGATATAATTATGGACGGTTGTTATGTAACAGACCTTCCAGATGGATTAAGAAGTATTTCAATTGCCCACGTTCCTGAAGATGAAGTTTCAATGTTAATTGATTTGCCATTGGTAACAGGAGAGACATATACCTTATCTTTTTGGGCCTTGAGTGAAACAACTTTTGCTGGACCTGGAGATGTTGTCATTGGATCTTCTACATCAGCTACAGCATTTGGTACGTTAATTCAAACAGTTTCGCCAACGGTAATGTCTTGGGGCAATCACACCTTTACATTTGTTGCGCCAAATGATGCAACACATATTACAGTGAGAAATGCTCCAGGAGGAGCATATTGGAATCATTTAGATCATTTTGAATTCATAGTGCCAGTTGATGACTTAGATACGGATGTAACAGATGCCACTTGTTTTGGGGCATGTGATGGTACGGCTACAGTTATTGAAGGCGTTATTCCACCGTATACTTTTTTATGGGATGCTGGCGCAGGTGCAGTAACAACTGCTATAGCAAACGATTTATGTGCCGGAACTTATTCTGTTGAGGTTACAAATGGTGTTGGTGACCTTGTTGTGTTGGAGGTAACCATTGCTGAACCTGAAGAAATTATTGCTGCAATATCAAGTCAAACTGATGTTACCTGTTTTGGTGACGCTGACGGTACTGTAGAAGTTATAGCATTAGGTGGAACTGGAGCGTTAACTTACGATATTGGTGGAGGACCGCTTGTGAGTGGTGATTTTACTGATTTAGCTGGAGGACTTTATACTGTTACAATTACTGACGAAAATGGCTGTACAATTGATGTCCCTATAGATATTTTAGAGCCAACCGAACTTTTATTAACAGAAGTAATTTCGATTGATGTTCTGTGTAACGGAGATGATAGCGGCGAAATAGAAGTGATTGGATCAGGTGGTACTGGAACTTATACATATTCTATTGATGGCGGACTTTTTGGAGCTGCAACAACCTTCACATCTCTAACTGCTGGAGATTATCTATTTGCTGTGCAAGACGATAATGCCTGTGAAGCAACAATTATCATTACAATTAATGAACCTGAACCACTTGTGGTAATTGAAAGTGCAACCGGCGAAATTTGTGCAGGTGACTGCATTGGAACAATTGACTTAGAGGTATCTGGTGGAGTAGGACCATATACGTATAGTATTGATGCCTGTGCAACTTTTGGTGGATTAGGAGCTTATACAGACCTTTGCGCTGGTGCTTATAATATTTGTATTGAAGATGCAAACGGTTGCCAATATACCAGTATTTTAAATGTTGATGCGGGAGCTGCAGCAGTGGATGCAACAATTACACCGTTTGGACCTTTATGTGTTGATGCTGCCGCTGTAACTATCGCCGCTGTTGATATTGGTGCCTTAACTGGGCCAGGAGTTTTAGGTGGTGTCTTTGATCCAAGTGTGGCAGGAGTAGGCACGCATACAATTACAAATACGATCATTGATGGTTGTGGTGGTTTGGCAACGTTTGATATTATTGTAAATCCAATACCAGTAGTTTCCTTTACAGCAAATGAAAATAGTGGCTGTGCGCCGGTTGAAGTTATTTTTACAAACACAGGTGATGCTGGAACGACGTGTGAATGGAGTTTTGGCGACGGCGCAATTTCTCCGTCATGTGGGGCAATTACTCATCTCTATTCAAATGCAGGAATATATGATGTAACATTATCCGTGATAGACGCAAATGGATGCAGCAATTCCGTGACTTATTATGATTATATAGATGTATTCGAAGTTCCAATCGCAAACTTTGTTTTTGACCCAGTAACAACAACGACATTAGATACGGAGGTTGATTTTACTGATTATTCATCTGGCGCAAGCGGTTGGATTTGGACATTTGATAGTCATGGAAATTCTACAGATCAAAATCCAAGTTTTATATTTCCTGATCAAGAAGGATCTTATGACGTTACGTTAATAGCAGTATCCGACAATGGTTGTCGTGATACGATCACCAAAACGGTAAATATTTACCAAGAACAACTGATTTTTGTTCCGAATGTAATTACACCAGATGGCGATACATATAATGAAATATTTAAACCTTATTTCACAGGAATTGATATTTATGATTACCATTTAACCATCTATAATAGATGGGGAGAAATTTTATTTGAATCCTACAATTTAGCTGGTGGATGGAACGGAACATATGCTGGAGAACTTGTTGAAGATGGCGTATACATCTGGCACATTACAACGGCTGATATAGCAACAGACGATAAATTAGAATTTTTCGGACATGTTACGGTAGTAAAATAGAACTCAATTCTAAATGCAGTTTATAAAGAGCTAGCAATTAGAATTAATGAAAAAAATATGATTTTGGATTCCTAGATTGAACTATTTTCAATTACTGGAATTTGTTAATAATGAATTGCTCCTTGCGGTTTTTGTTTAATTTTAGACGGAATGAAAAAGTTATTTCTAATACTCACTATATTTCTTTGTGGATACGGTGCAATGGCACAAGATCCTACAATTGATGCTGGGCCTGACCAAGTAATTTGTCCTCCCGATTGCGTTGACATTACTGCAATTTTTGAAGGTGGTGGGGGAAATACGAGTGATTATGACGTATCGGTCATTCCATATGCTCCAGATCCGTACGACGGGACGCCCGTTATTTTATTTGATGATGACGTAACAGAAGCCATTGATATTGGTTTTGATTTTTGTTTCTACGGCAATACTTATTCGCAACTATATATTGGTTCAAATGGATGGGTTTCTTTTTCTCCTGGGGAACCAACAACATTTACTTCATCTACTATTCCATCTGCAGATGCAGATGTTCCTAAAAATTGTATCATGGGACCGTGGTATGATATTGATCCGGGAGATGGTGGAGAAGTTCGTTACCAAATTTTAGGGATAGCGCCATCTAGAAGATTTGTTGTTAGTTATATTAATGTACCGCATTTCTTGTGCGGCGAGCAATTAGAGACCTATCAAATAATTATTTATGAAACTACCAATGAAATTGAGAATTACATAGAAACAAAAAATATATGCGTTGATTGGGATGATGGTCAGGCTACGCAAGGTGTACATAATATTGACGGGACTGAAGCTGTGCCTTCTCCTGGAAGAAATAATACAGCTTGGGATGCTACCAATGATGGTATTGCTTATTCTCCGCTAGGAGATCCAGATATCGAATGGTACGAAGGTCCAGATTTAATTGGAGTTGGCCCTGATATTACATTGTGTCCATTAGTGCCTACAACTTATACTGTTATATTAATTTCATGTGGTGTTGAAATAGCATCAGATGATATTTTTGTAGATGTCGTCTGCTGCGAACCGCCTGTAATGACAAATACAGAATTGGCTTGTTTTGGAGATTGTGACGCAACGGCAACAGCCGAACTTGCTGGAATTGCACCATTCACCTATTTATGGGACGCCGCAACAGGGGGGCAAACAACAGCAACTGCAGTTGGCCTTTGTGCAGGAACATATACTGTTGAGGTTGCTGATTCAGATGGATGTAATGAAATGGGAACGATCACTATAGGCGAACCAGACGAACTAATAATGACCTTAGATTTAACTAATGTTTCATGCGCTGGCGCTGCAGATGGCGCAATTGTTATAACAGCGGTTGGCGGAATCCCTCCTTATACTTATGATATTGGGGCAGGTGCAGGTGGTATTAATGTTTTTAACGACATAGGAATTGGAGATTATACAGTTACATTAACAGATGCAAATGGATGCACAGTTGTGCAGTTAGTTAGTATTACGGATAGTCCTCTACCAGTCGTTTCTTTTACTTCTGATATTAATGACGGATGTGAACCTGTTGAAGTGATATTTACCAATACAGGTGAATCAGGAGTGAGCTGTGAATGGAATTTTGGAGATGGAACGAGTTCAACTTCTTGTGGGCCAGCAGTAACACATATATACACTAATGCAGGACTTTATGATGTAAGTTTAACCGTTACTAATGTTGGGGGTTGTTTTACAACTTTTGTGGCATATGACTTTATTGAAGTATATGAAGTGCCAACGGCTAACTTCATCTTTAATCCAGTTAATCCTACAACGCTGGACCCAGAAGTAGACTTCACTGATTATTCAATTAGCGCTGACGGTTGGTTATGGGATTTCGGCGGTTTTGGAACTTCAACTGATGAAAATCCTACCTTTATTTTTCCTGAACAAGAAGGAACTTATGACATAACATTAACTGTTGTAACTGATAATGGCTGTAGTAATACCATTACGAAAATGATCACCGTAAATCAAGAGCAGTTGATCTTTGTTCCAAATGCGATTACACCAGATGGAGATACCTTCAACGAAATATTTACACCTTATTTCACTGGGATCGATATTTACGATTATCACCTTACCATTTACAATAGATGGGGAGAAATAATGTTTGAGTCGTACAATTTAGCAACTGGCTGGAATGGTACTTACGGCGGAGAACTTGTACCGGATGGCGTTTATATATGGCATATCACAACGGCAGAAATCGCTACAGACAAAAAGCTCGAATTTCACGGGCATGTTTCAGTTGTGAAGTAATTGACGTCAAACTTCTATTCTTAAAATTTATTTTTGCTTTACGCAACGAATTGATTGAATAATGCGTTTCTTTAATGAAGAAGTTGCAGTTTAATACAGTATTGTTGAAGATTGCTCATAACCAAATGCAATATGAAATCAAATAATAAGACTCAGCAGCATAAAAAGTGGTATAAACAAGGATTGTTGTTTGTACTGTTTTTATTCCCGATAATGGCCAATGCCCAAATTGATTGTGATGAATCTGTGGTTCCACCAACTGTGTTGGATGGTGTTTCAGTTACATCAACTTGGACAGGTTCAGTTACTACCTATTTAACTGCATGGACATCTTGCGGATTCACAACCCCTCCAAGTTCCATTCATCTTGGAGCGTCAGGTGCGTTTACGTATACATTTGATTTTAGTGAGCCAGTAAATGACCTCGTTTTTATTATCACGGCTACAGGAACAGGTGTAGATGAAGTGTTTACTGTGACTGTTGATGGAGCTGACGTTCCTGATGTTATAGATGAAGGCTCATGTTTTACAACCGTAGTTGGGAATGTTATTTCTAGCGGTGCACTTGCCGGACCAGATGGTGGTGGTGGTGCTTTTAGAGTGAATAATCCTGCTCCTTATACTTCGGTTACACTTTCAGGTCCTGGTGGGGCTTCGGGAAGTCTAGTTGCTCTTTGTAGTAATTCAGTAGTTGCAACAAGTGGTTTTGAAACAACAAACGTAACGTGTAATGGTGATTGTGATGGATCTGCAACGGTAATTGAAGGTGAGGCACCGCCTTATACCTTTTTATGGGATGCAGAAGCAGGTGGAGGAACAGAAATTACAGCAGAAGATTTATGCGCGGGAACTTATGAAGTTGAAGTGACAGATGTTGATGGTATTGTTGAAACATTGGTAATCACAATTACAGAACCAGATGCAATAGAAGGAGTTGTTTTATTAGAAACTGATATTTCTTGTTTCGGTGAAACAGATGGAGCAATAACAATTGGCGGGTCAGGTGGAACAGGTGATTTAACCTATGATATTGGAGATGGTCCTGCCGCATCAGGCGAATTTACAGGGCTTAGCGCAGGAACACATACAATTATTATTACAGACGAAAACGGGTGTACAGAAGAAATTGAAGTAGAATTAATTGAACCAACTGAACTTATAGTGACTGAAACAATCATAGATGGTGTTTGTAATGTAGACTGCTCTGGAGAAATACTTTTAGAAGTTGCAGGTGGTGTAGGACCTTACAGCTTTAGTATTGATGATTGTGCGACTACAGAAGCTGTTGGAACTTTTACAGATTTATGCGAAAACACCTATGAAATTTGTATTGAAGATGACAACGGATGTCAATACACGAATGATATTTATATTACAGGCTCTGTTGCATTGGATTTGGAAATAGAAGTATTTAGTGAACCAACTTGTTATGGCTTTTCAGATGGATCTGTGACGGTTACATCAGGAGTAGGAGATGCTGATTATGTTTGGGTACCTGAAAACCCGGTTGAAGGACCAACTTATAATAGTATGCAAGCGGGAACCTATTGGGTGTATGCATCAAGCGGAGATTGTATTGATTCTTTAGAGATTACAGTGGGGCAACCTGATTCATTATATGCAGATATTTCAGTTACTAACCCATTGTGTTATGGTGATTCTACAGGATCTGCAGTTGTGCGTCCTGTTTATAATGCGCAAGGCGACTTAGACAATATTTCTTTCTATTGGGCGCCAAACTTTTTTGGAGATGAAGGTGTTGGTGTAGATTCCGCTTACGGAATGCCAACAGGAGATTATACCGTGACAATTAATGACGATAATGGCTGTTCAAACGTAATTGACTTTACGATAACTGAACCAACAGAATTGGTTTTTTCAGAATTAGGCTTTGAGCCTGCTTATTGCCGTTTATTCGGCTACCAATCTGGTAATGGGGTCGTTTTTGCGGCAGCTTCTGGTGGAACACCTGATTATACATATGAATGGACAAATGAAGTAGGGGATGTTACGGATAATTCAACTTGGGGCGGACAAGATCCAGGAGGTTGCACTATTTACATTACAGACGCAAATGGATGTGTTTTAACCGCAACTATTGTAATTGACTCATTGAATCCGATTGCTGCCTTTACCGTTGATTCTGATCAACTAAATACAGATTGTGAAGGAACAGAATTAGCTGTTGTTAATTTCATCAATGAATCTGAAAATTTTGCCAATCCAAATAACGCAGGAGCAGAT
>JBLHOW010000035.1:0-58473 GCA_047623705.1 Crocinitomix sp. | reverse complement strand
CTTTAACTTCAGTCACTAATATGTCTGATGGAAAATGCGAAAGCACAGATTGTTTGCAAGGAGAAAAGGCCACATAATAAACCTCATTTCCTTCTTCAATCAGCTTGTTAATTGTACCTCCACATCCAAATTCACCATCATCTGTATGCGGGGCAAGTACTAAAATTTTCTTCATCTGTGCTTTTTCTATAACTGTTCATACGGGAATTCACCCAAATATGTTTTGCGAAATTAGTTGATTCCAAACAAAAAGCGATCTTTCTTAGTTAGAAAGACCGCTTTTCAATGTACAATATGCAATTTTTCAATTAAGAATGAACATTGCTAATTACTTCGCGTAATGAACCGCTCTGCTTTCTCTAATTACAGTAACCTTAACTTGTCCAGGATAAGTCATTTCATTTTGAATTTTTTGAGAAATGATAAATGAAAGTTCGTCTGCTCGTTGATCGTTTACTTTCTCACTTTCCACCATTACCCTTAGCTCACGTCCAGCTTGAATTGCATATGACTTAATTACGCCGTCAAATCCAAGTGCCGTAGTTTCTAATTCTTTAATTCTTTTAATGTATGATTCAGCAATTTCTCTACGCGCTCCTGGTCTAGCACCTGAAACGGCATCACAAACCTGTACAATAGGAGAAATTAAAGTAGTCATTTCAATTTCGTCGTGGTGAGCTCCAATTGCATTACATACATCTGGTTTTTCACCATGCTTTTCAGCAAGCTTCATTCCTAAAATAGCATGCGGTAATTCTGGCTCATCTTCTGCTACTTTTCCAATATCGTGTAATAAACCTGCACGCTTTGCAATTTTCACGTTTAAACCTAACTCAGCAGCCATAATCGCACAAAGGTTTGCTACTTCACGCGAGTGCTGTAACAAATTTTGCCCGTAAGACGAACGATATTTCATTCGACCAACCATACGCATCAATTCAGGATGTAATCCGTGAATCCCCAAATCAATACAAGTTCTTCTACCCGTTTCAACAATCTCCTCGTTCAATGATTTTCTCGTTTTGGCTACCACCTCTTCAATACGTGCTGGGTGAATTCTACCATCCGACACCAATTGATGCAAGGCTAATCTTGCTACTTCTCTTCGAACAGAATCAAAACATGAAAGGATAATTGCCTCAGGCGTATCATCTACGATAATTTCAACTCCTGTTGCAGCTTCAAGTGCTCTAATATTTCTACCCTCACGACCAATGATTCGGCCTTTCATTTCATCACTTTCAATTCTAAAGATAGACACTGAATTTTCAATTGCCTGTTCAGTAGCTACACGCTGTATTGCTTGTACTACAATTTTCTTTGCTTCACCAGTTGCATTAATTTTCGCTTCATCAACAATGTCTTTAATGTATGACATTGCATCCGTTCTTGCCTCATCCTTTAAAGCATCCATCATAGTGGCTTTTGCTTCATCAGGTGAGTATCCCGAAATTTTAGATAATTCGTTAACTTGTTTTTGGTGTAGTTTAATGATCTCTGATTTCTTAGCTTCAATCACCTCAACTTGAGTTTCCACACTCTGCTTCAAACCCTCAACCTGCTTGTTTTTGCGATTGATATCCTCTAATTGATGATTTAATTTTTTGTCTTTAGCCTTCGTTTTATCTTCTAAGCTTTGAACATTACGCTCTCTATTTCTTACTGCTTTTTCATGTTCATCCTTTAGCTGTAAAAAGCGTTCTTTTGCTTGTAATATTTTATCTTTCTTGCGCGTTTCTCCGTCTGCCTCAGCCTCTTTTATTATGTTTTCAGCTTTTCCTTTTAAAATACTTTTTTGCAATAAAAAAGTAATTAAACCACCTGCAACGATTCCTATTACTAATCCAATAATGATGTTAGTAACCATATTATATATATCTAATAATTAATATTTCAATCTCCACTTCCTGGGTCATTTCACCCTGAAAAACGGCAGAAAAAGCATTAAGACCAAAGACGGTTTAAGCGTCAATTTTCCCAATTATATTACGAAGATCTTCGTTAAAAGCTGTAGGATCGAAAGAAGGGGCTCGCTCTTCAGCGGCGCTATTTTGCTGCACGGCTATTTGTAAAGCCGTCATTGCTAGTAAATCTTGCATATCCTTTACTGCATAGCTTCCTTGAAGCTTTTGAATATTCGAATTAATTCGATCTGCAGCACTACGGATAGCACTTTCTTCTTCCTTTTTTATTGTTAAAGGATAAGTCCTTCCGGCGATTATTATCTTAAGAGCTATCTTATCCATTATTGTCTACACTTTTAGCAAAGAAATACATCTGTCAATTTCTTTTACCATTTCTCCTATTTTGATTTTGAGATCTTCCTGATTTTCCTTAGGAAGCTCATTTTTTAGCGTTTCATTCTCTTTGCTCAAGAGTTCCAACGCATCATTTTTTTTTGTCAATTCACTTTTCAGAGCCTCAATTTCTTGATTTAGCTTTAGGGAACTAGCTTTTGACTCTCTCAAGTTTGAAAGCAATCCTGTAACCTTCCCATCTAATTCTTCAAGTAATTTTTTCGTCTCCGACATTGTTAAACCAACTTCAAAATAGTAGGACAAAAGTACGATTCAGATTGCCAACTTCAAAGGATTTAGGAATGATTTATTAAAAACGTTTTTTTAATAATAAAAGATGATTCAGTATAAAGTAAGCTAACATGGAACTAATATTGCAATACCAATTCCATACACACGCAAAAAAAACAAAATTGCATGAAATATTTATTCTTCATTTTAACCTTCACAGTGTTGGCTGCACAGTGTCAAAACTATACACCTAAGACGGTTGATTTTGAATCAATTGAATTTGCTGCACCCATGCAGATACCGCTGATACTAGCAGGTAATTTTGGTGAAATGCGCGGGAATCATTTCCATACGGGCTTAGACATTAAAACAAAAGGTGTAATTGGGCAAAAAATAATTGCGATCGAGGACGGATATATTTCACGTGTGCGCGTTTCACCTTGGGGCTATGGCAATGCTCTTTATATTGATCATCCCAATGGATTAACAAGTCTTTACGCACATTTAAGCAAATTTCCGCCTGCAATTGATTCACTCATTTATGCGCAACAAGCGCTAACTGAATCTTATGTTCTTGATGAAATTGTATTGCAGGATTCATTTTTTGTGAAAAAAGGGCAATTAATTGCCTACTCAGGAAACTCTGGTAGCTCTTACGCTCCACATCTCCATTTTGAAATTCGAGAAACAGCAACAGAGCATGCCTTAAATCCATTATTATTTAAAACGTTTCAAGCGAAAATAAAGGATAGCACACCTCCTAAAGTTTCTGGAATTAAGCTTTATGCCATTACAGAAAAAGGATTTATGATTCCAGGCAGATCAAAATATTACACCTGTCGACTAGTGGGTAAAAAATGGATTATTAATGAAAACAAACCGATTGATATAAATAATTTAATTACAGAAAACTCAATGCTTGGTATTGGACTCCACACAACAGACAGGTTGGATGCAGCAGGTAATGTTTGTGGCGTTCATCATACTATTTTAACACATAACGGAACAAAAAAGCACGAACAGCAAATTGACTATATTGATTTTGATCATAACCGCTTTCTAAATTCCCATCAAGATTATTATGAATTCAAGCAGAACAAGAAAAATATTCATAAAAACTTTACAACGGTTATTAATCCTTTGACAATCTATCCTCAGAATGACGGAAAAATTAAATGGGAGGCTTGCGCTGGAACATATGAATTTGACGTGTATGATGCACATGGAAATGCACGTGCAATTAGTTTCACAATAGGCAATGCAGAAAATAAACCAGCCGCAAATCCTTTTGACAAAACAGGCGCCTACCTATTTCCTGACGTAGTAAACACCCATATTACGGAAGATTTTCAAGTTTTGATTGAGCCTGGTTGCTTTTATGAGCCTTTGCAAAAAGTTGTTAGCATTGATTCTAATAGTAAATATTTAAGTCCAATTTATGAATTTTCAGAATATACAATCCCAGTTCAAAGCAAATATGATGTGCGCATAAAAGTGCCAGACGTGCATAAAGAACTGCCGGGTTATAAATTAGGAATCGGTTTACTTTCAGATCGTGGCTATCTAAATTTTTTGGGTGGAAATTTTGTTGATGGATGGGTAGAAGCCCGCTCAAGAAACTTTGGGCGTTTTGTTTTAGTATTGGATACAGTTGCTCCAAAAATTACCCCTTTAGACTTTAACGAGGGTAAAACCATAACCAAATACAATACGCTAGAATTAGAAATCCATGATAATTTGGCCGGCGTTATGGAATACAAGGCTTATTTAAATGAGAAATGGGTCCTCATGAAATATGACCGTAAAAAAAGACGCTATATTATCCCACTCGACGCACATAGTCGTCCATACTTATTAAAAGGGAAGAATACTGTTCGCATTTCAGCTAAAGATGGCAAAGGTAATTCGAGCGAAAAATCTTATACGCTTATTTATTAGTCTTTTTTAGGCAATAGGTTTTAGACTAAAGGCCATTTTTTGTAAACGCAAAAAAGCCGTGACAATAAATGTCACGGCTTTTTTTGCTCTATAGTAGGTATTACTTCCCTACTTCAAAAGTCAATTTTAAAGCCATTCTATATTCGCTAACTCTACCATCAAATACAACCGCACTTTGATCCTGTACATATACTGAACGTATATTTTTAATTGATTTTGAAGCTTGTTTTACAGCTTTTGCTGTTGCATCTTCCCAACTTTTTGAAGAGCTTGATAACACTTCAATTACCTTCATTACTGCCATTTTTCTTAATTTTTAGTTAAATAGTTGTGAAAAGTTAACACTTTTAAAGCTAAGACAAATTTTAGCTTTAAATTTATCTATCAATGAGTAATAAAAATCTACGAACTGTCATAATATTGGGAATCGCATCTATTCTCAGTATTCTTACGATTCAGTTTTTCTGGATTAAAAAAAACATACAGTTTCAAGAAACAAATATTGCTATCCAAAACAAACAGGATAGCCTAAGCCAAGAACAATTCGGTGATCAAGTTACCATAGCATTAAAAAATGTGGCTGACGAAATTCAGCGCATTAACCAACAACCTGGCGACCTTTATGGGAATGTCAAGCAATTAACCTCCAATTATTTCACGGTTGAATTGCAAGATACTTTACATCCGTTTTTATTAGAACTCTTACTAAAACATGAGTTTTATGACCATAATATAAAAGAAGACTTTCAATACGGCATCTATGACTGTTTCTCGGACAGTATTGTCTACGGCGATTATATTCGCTTTGAAGGTGACTCCACGTTCACGAATGCTCCAGTCAAAAATGAACACGATTTGAACCAACAATTGCAGCTCAAACTAAATTCGGATCTGCATTATTTTTCTATTGTTTTTCCAAAAATTGAAAATATTTCTTTAGAAGAATTACCAAATGACGTCACCCCTTGGTATTATATGTTTGCCATTATTTTATTCATTTTGGTGTTTTTCGGATTCTCCATTTCTGTCATATTTAAGCAGAAAAAGCTCTCTGAAATTAAAAATGATTTCATTAACAACATGACCCATGAGCTAAAAACCCCTATTGCTACAATAGGTATTTCAAGCGAGACATTAATGAATTTAAACCCGGACAATGACAATGCCCGAGATAAATTATTGCGATACGCTAGTATCATTTACAAGGAGAATAAACGCTTAGAGTCTCAAGTTGAAAGGGTTTTAAACGTTGCTAATCTCGATAAAAGTGAAATAAATTTAAATCCAACGGTATTTAACATTCATGAAGTTATTGAAGAAGCCAAGGAAAATTTTGAGTTTAATCAATTGGAAGAAAATGGTGGTGAAATTCAAATTGATTTAGCCGCAGAGGAACCTGTTTTGAATGCGGACATTGTCCATATCACCAACATCATTAACAACCTCTTAGATAATGCCATTAAATACTGTAATAAAACGCCAAACATATTGGTTTCAACGCAGAATCATAAAGGCAAGATTATTATGAGTTTTAAAGACAATGGAAAAGGTATATCGAGAGAAAATTTAAAATATATTTTTGATAAATTTTATCGGGTACCAACTGGCAATTTACATGACGTTAAAGGCTTTGGTTTAGGCTTATTTTATGTCAAAACAATTATTGAAGAATTGCATGGTACAATCCAGGTTAAAAGTGTGCTAGGTAAAGGGAGTGAGTTTATAATCACCCTACCTTTAAGTAAAAAGAGTAGTCAAAAATAGAAAGCATTAAAGTGATGGATAGAAAAATTAAAATATTATTAGTTGAAGATGATTTCAATTTAGGTTTTGTGGTCCAAGATCAATTAAAATCTGAAGGTTTTGATGTGAATTTATGTACTGATGGAGTAGAAGGATTACAGCGCTATAATGCTGAACCATTTGACATGTGCATATTTGACGTAATGATGCCAAAGAAAGATGGTTTCACGCTTGCACGAGACATTCGTAAAGTAGATGTTAAAATCCCTATCCTATTTCTTACAGCAAAAAATCAAACTGAAGATAAAGTCGCAGGATTTAAGGCTGGCGGAGATGATTATTTAACGAAACCTTTTAGTACGGAAGAGTTTTTATTGCGTGTTAAGGCTATTCTTAAAAGGGTAGATTTAATTGATGCCAAAGAAATACAGACTTCCTTTAATTTAGGAAATATAGTTTTTGACAGTGAAAATTTCAAACTGGTTTACGCAGATGAAACTGAAAAAAAACTAACCAAGAAAGAAGCTAAAATCTTACTTTTATTGGTGCAAAACAGGAATAAAGTACTAACACGAGATATTGTGTTAAATGCTGTTTGGGGTCAAGACGATTATTTTGTTGGACGAAGTTTAGACGTTTTCATCACCAAATTAAGAAAGTATTTAAAAGCAGACGACAGTGTAAGCATCAGCAATATTCACGGCGTAGGTTTTAAACTAGAAGTCAATGAATAAGGCCGAAATCACTTGGGCAGATTTTGCGAAATTGGACATCCGGACAGGAACAATTGAAGCAGCCGAAGTATTTGAAAAAGCACGCGTTCCAGCTTATCAATTGCACGTAAATTTTGGTGAGTTAGGAATTAAAAAAACATCCGCCCAAATAACAAAACGCTATAAACCAGAAGATTTAATTGGCAAACAGGTACTAGCCGTGGTGAATTTCCCACCCAAACAAATCGCGAATTTCATGAGCGAGTGCCTAATCCTTGGCGCTGTTGAAGGTGATGATGTTATTCTTATCCAACCCGATTCTAAAGTTATTAACGGTCTAGTTATCGGCTGATAAATATCATTATTGGGTTCATCATAAATACTTATCTTTGTCGCAAAATTGAACCTATGAACAAGAAATTTATTTTTGGATTAGCAATCGCTAGTTTAGCAGGACTTTATTCTTGCGGTAATAACGAAATTACAGATGAACCAACGGATGCAGACTCTACTGCCGTAGTTGAAACTATTGACAGCACTGAAGCAGAACCAGAAGTTGAATTAGCTTTTGACGGCGTAGTTAAAGGTGATTACACACTTTATGGACACAGCGAAATTGATGCAGACGGAAGTGAAATCACAGTTGAAGCAATGAATGCTGCAATGACAGACAATGGTGCTTTTGAAGGTAAAGTAGCTGTAAATATTGATGAAGTCTGCCAAATGGCAGGTTGCTGGATTACTTTTGAAAACGGAGATGAGGACGCTATCCGTGTTTTCTTTAGAGACCATTTCACTATTCCAACAGAAACACCTTCTGGGACGGAAGCTATTCTTTACGGTGCAACAATAGTTGACACACAAACGGTTAAATTTCAAAAGCATTTATTAGATGATGAAGTTGCAGCTGGTGAAGAGGTACCGCAAGCGGATTATGACGCAATCACAGAAGATTTAATAACCACATCTTTTGATTGTGAAGCTATTCTAGTTAAGAACTAAATTCAATCGCATTTAAGACACTGGAATCCTGATCCGCTCGCCTAAGGCAAACGGATCAGGATTTTTTTTGATTTAATCTCCGATTTATAATCAATAAAACATGGTACGTCCCAAGTCAAAAGGTTCCTCTACGTTTAATTGATTTAATTGATTTAATGAAAGCTATTTTAAATCGTCTTGCAAAAAAGTGTGCGCCATTATTGAGAAACATATGGTAATTGAATTATTTGAAAAGAAAAAACACAAATGGACCGGAATCACTTCGTTTACCGAATATCTTATTTCACGCACAGTAAGCCATCATGACCGCCATAAAACGCATAAAAAAAACCTTGAAGAAAGTTTAAATAACAGCCGAAATTCGATTAGTCGCCCCAATTCTTTCGTTCATAAATGCTAAGACTTGATCCTGCTTACTCATGGACTTCAATTCATTGAATTGCATTTGAAACTCATCCGCATCATTCACTGAAAAACCAATTCCATTTTCGATAAAATCATACGCTTCTTGAAACTTAGCGAAGGAATTACCAAACATAACTGGCACACCAAAACAAGCAGGTTCTAAAATATTGTGTAAACCTTTTCCAAAAGCTCCACCTATATATGCCAGATCCGCATATTGGTAGACATTCATCAACATACCAATATTGTCGATTATTAAAACATCAGCCTTACTTCCCTCAGTCAATTTGGAATAAAGTATTGTTGACTTTTTAAACTTAGCCAGTAAAGCATTCACCCTCTTTTCATCAATTTCATGCGGAGCAACAATCACTTTCCAATCAAATTCTGAGTCGTTCAACGTTTTCATTAATACGGCATCATCCTCAACCCATGACGAACCAATAACTAATACTTTTTTATTGTCTACGAATTGATCAATTTCTGGGTAAGGCTGAACTTTACCTGCGTTACTCATTACCCTATCATAGCGCGTATCACCTGAAACAGTTGAATTTACAGCGGCGTTTTTCAAAATGTTGAACGATTTTTCATCTTGGACAAAAATATGATCGAAAGCTTTAAGTACTTTTAATAAATATCCACCATACCATTTAAAAAACACTTGATTTTTTCGAAATACCGCTGAGATTGAATAAACCGCCGCCCCTGCCTTTTTCGCCTCAAAAATATACTGCGCCCAAAATTCGTACTTCACAAAAAACACTTTTTTAGGCTGCACTTTTTCTAAAAATTGTTTAACGTTTGACGTTGTTTCTTGCGGTAAATAAAGCACTAAATCCGCCGACTCGTAATTCTTACGAATTTCATAACCTGAAGGCGAAAAAAAAGTAATTACAATTTGACAATCCTTTTGTTCCTTCAATTTTTCAATTAAAGGTCGCCCTTGTTCAAACTCGCCTAAACTAGCGCAATGAAACCAATAAACAGGAGTATCTTGACGATTCCATTTGTCCAAAGCATTCCATACTTCTTGACGGCCTTGCATCCATTTTTTCGCCTTAGAATTCCATAAAGAAGCAATTCGAATCATGAACGAATAACTACGTACTCCAAGAATGTATAATAGGCGCATTAATAGGTATGGTATTCACCACGGGTTCTATGACTGATTGGTAAAATCCAACCTACTTTTAAACCGTATAGTAAATCCAATTTTAAATCATAATCAGGTCCACCAGTATCAAAATTATAAGTACGTACATTTTTTGTTAAACCTTGCGAGAATTCAAATCCTGCAAAAAATTTAATCAAACGAACATCTGATTGATACAAATAACCAATAAACTGTTTACTTGAAATACCCATTGATAATTTATCATACCCTTTTCGATACGGCCCTTCTAATTGCGGAACGACATCAAACAAACTTTCAATTCTAATTTTATGTACCAAATAACCCAATCCAAAATTCACCCACAAACCAGAATTGGGATTATTCCCGAATTTATTAAAGACATATCCCACCGAACCATAAACACTAGCACCGCGCATTAAAAATAACACACCTGCCTCTTGACCTGCAGAACTTGTAATGGTTCCAAAAGAATTGTATACGTCAGCAAATATTGTAGTGTCTTTTAATTTACTTCCAAAAATGAAACCTCCACCTACACCAACAGTTAAATTGTTTTTGAATTTACAATCAACATCAATACCCAATTGATTATTAAAGCCCCAACGATCGGCCAAATCACCTCCAGTAAAGTTTGCCTTATAGTTTAAGCCAACTAATATGTTTCTGACCGTTGAGTCTTTTAAGCTTTTTTGAGCATAGGTTCCAAAAACCGATAAAAACAATAAAAGAAAGATAATTTTCATGTTGCGAATTTAAATAAAGCCAGTCAAAGAAACGCTTAAAAGCGATAAATATTGGCTATATTTACAAAGTTTATAGAAATGATTAATGAAATTTAACATATGAACCGTCCTGCTGAAAAAAGGTACTTGGGATAATTACTCATCCTGTTTTCAATAAAAGGCCGTTTTATCTGTTATGAAAAGTAAAAATTTAGATGAAGCAAATTCAGATGGTAGATTTGGTTTCTCAGTATGAGAAAATCAAATCAGAAGTTAACGAAGCCACACAAAATGTTTTTCAAACCGCCCAATTCATTAATGGACCAGAGGTTAAAACATTCCAATCAGATTTAGAAAAATATTTAGACGTTAAACACGTCATTCCTTGCGCTAACGGCACAGATGCCTTACAAATCGCATTAATGGCTCTAGGTTTAAAGCCAGGTGACGAAGTCATTACAAGTGATTTTACGTTTGCCGCAACTGTTGAAGTAATTGGCTTATTACAATTAACTCCAATTATTGTAGATGTTGACATGGATACGTTCAATATCTCCTTAGCGGAAATTGAAAAAGCCATCACTCCAAAAACAAGGGCCATTATCCCTGTGCACCTATTTGGTCACTCATGCGATATGAAACCTTTATTGGATTTGGCTAAAAAACATGATATTTATCTTGTCGAAGATACAGCACAAGCGATTGGGGCAAAATATACTTTCCCTGATGGAGCAGTAAAAAGTGTTGGTACAATGGGCGAAATTGGAACAACTTCCTTTTTCCCTTCTAAAAACTTAGGATGCTATGGAGATGGCGGTGCTATTTTCACAAATGATGATGAATTGGCCGCAATCATGCGTTCAATTGTAAATCATGGAATGGGTGAACGCTATTATTATGACCGTTTAGGTGTGAATTCGCGTTTAGACTCTGTACAAGCTGCCGTACTACGCATCAAGTTAGGACTTTTAGATACTTATGTTGCTGCACGTCAATACGCAGCTGCTTATTACTCTAATTTCTTTGCCGATTTTGACAACGTTGAAACGCCTACTATTGCGGATTATTCAACGCATGTATTTCACCAATACACTTTAAAAATTGAAGGTTTAGATCAATATGCGCTACAAGATTTTATGAAATCTAAAGGCATTCCTGCAATGATATATTACCCTATGCCTTTGCATACGCAAAAAGCTTATGGGGCCGAAAACTTCAATCACGAAGATTTTCCAAATACCAATGCACTTTGCAAATGCGTTATTTCTTTACCAATGCATACAGAGTTAGATGACGAGCAGTTGGCTTATATCTGTAATGCCATGAAAGAATTCTTAAATTAATTATTTCGTTCCTTTGTAAACATCAAAAGCGCTAATGTTAATTGAAAATAAAATTGCTTAAATCAAATGAAAAAAATTGCTGTAATCGGATCAGGATATGTGGGATTAGTAAGCGGCACATGCTTTGCTGAAACTGGAAACGAGGTAATCTGTGTTGATATTGATGCGGACAAAGTAACCAAAATGCAAAACGGTGAAGTTCCAATTTATGAACCGCATTTAGATGTTATTTTTGAAAGAAACATCCGTCAAAACCGTTTGACATTTAGTACTGATTTAAAAGCAGCTGTTGATGCCTCTGAAATTATCTTTTTAGCTTTACCTACACCTCCTGGTGAAGATGGTTCGGCCGACTTAAGTTATATACTTGGCGTAGCAGATCAACTTGGTTCAATCATGACCGAGTATAAAGTTATTGTGGATAAATCTACTGTTCCAGTTGGAACGGCAGAGAAAGTACACGCGGCTATTGCTAAAAATGCAACAGTTGAATTTGACGTTGTTTCGAATCCAGAATTTTTAAGAGAAGGATTTGCAGTAGATGATTTTTTGAAACCTGATCGCGTTGTTATTGGCACCCAATCTGAGCGTGCAATGACGGTAATGAAAGATTTATATAAACCATTCGTTCGACAAGGGAATCCTATCCTATTTATGGATGAAAAATCGGCAGAACTAACAAAATATGCAGCTAATTCATTTTTAGCAACCAAGATTACGTTCATGAATGAAATTGCTAATTTTTGCGAATTAGTAGGAGCAGATGTGGATGCGGTTAGAATTGGAATTGGATCGGACACTAGAATTGGAAAACGCTTTTTATTTCCAGGAATTGGATACGGTGGAAGTTGCTTCCCTAAAGATGTGCAAGCATTGGTTAAATCTGGAAACGAAGCCAATTATCAGTTCAAAATTATTGAGGCCGTTCTAAAAGTAAACAATGTACAAAAACTGCGTTTGGTTGAGAAACTCAAGAATCACTATGGCGATTTAAGTGGGAAAAGTTTTGCCCTTTGGGGATTAGCTTTTAAACCAGATACAGATGACATTAGAGAAGCACCAGCACTTTATATAATTGATGCATTATTGGCAGCCGGTGCAAGTATCACTGCTTACGATCCAGAAGCAATGGATAACGTTAAAGCAATTTACGGCGACAAAATTGAATTTGCAACAACCGAATACAGTGCGCTTGAAAACAAAGATGCATTGCTGATTGCTACCGAATGGGGCGCATTCAGAAATCCAAATTTCGATAAAATAAAAGCGGCCTTAGTTGCACCTAAAATATTTGACGGAAGAAATCTTTTCGATTTGGACGAAATGAAAAATAAAGGAATCTACTACGAAAGTATTGGTAGAGCAACAGTAATTGCATAGAATGACTACACGAAAAAAAATATTAATCACAGGCGCAGCTGGCTTTCTAGGTTCGCATCTTTGTGATCGTTTTATTAAAGATGATTACCATGTAATTGCAATGGATAACCTCATCACTGGAAGATTAAAGAACATTGAACATCTTTTTCCCTTGGAAAATTTTGAGTTCTACAACCATGACGTGAGCAAGTTCATCCATGTTCCTGGCGATTTAGATTTCATTCTCCACTTTGCTTCTCCCGCAAGTCCAATTGATTATTTAAAAATTCCGATTCAAACCTTAAAAGTTGGATCATTAGGAATTCATAACTGTTTAGGATTAGCCAAAGCAAAAAATGCACGCTTAATGATTGCATCAACTTCTGAAGTTTATGGCGATCCACAAGTGCATCCGCAGACGGAAGAATATTGGGGTCATGTAAACCCAATTGGGCCTAGAGGTGTTTATGATGAGGCCAAACGGTTTCAAGAAGCCATAACAATGGCTTATCATACCTTTCATCAAGTTGAAACGCGTATTGTCCGCATATTTAATACATATGGACCGCGCATGCGTTTAAATGATGGACGTGTTTTACCTGCATTTATTGGGCAAGCATTAAGGGGTGAAGATTTAACTGTTTTTGGAGATGGATCTCAAACGCGCTCGTTTTGCTATGTTGATGACTTGGTTGAAGGGATTGTACGTTTATTACATTCGGATTATACACAACCTGTAAACATTGGTAATCCCAACGAAATATCCATAAGTGAATTCGCCGAAGAAATTATACAACTCACAGGAACTACCCAAAAGGTGATTTATAAAAATTTACCTTTAGATGATCCTAAACAAAGGCAGCCGGATATTACAAAAGCAAGGGAAATATTAAATTGGGAACCACAGGTTGGAAGAGCTGAAGGTTTAAAACGCACCTATACCTATTTCCAAAGTTTAACAGATGCTGAGTTGAATGAAAAGGATCATTACAATTTTGATAAATTTATTATAAAATAAAAACCTAAGAATGGCTAAATACTTTGCACATGAAACTGCAGTAATTGATGATGGATGCAATATTGGTGATAATACCAAGATTTGGCATTTCTCACACATTATGCCAGATTGTACTATTGGCGAAGGTTGCAACATAGGTCAAAACGTTGTAGTATCACCAAAAGTGGTACTCGGGAACAATGTTAAAGTTCAAAATAATGTATCCCTTTATACCGGTGTAATTTGCGAAGATGATGTCTTTTTAGGCCCCTCTATAGTGTTCACAAATGTGATGAATCCAAGAAGTTCTATAATTAGACGTAACCAATACCTCGAAACTCTCGTTAAAAAAGGAGCCTCAATAGGGGCAAATGCCACTATCGTTTGTGGTAATCCTATCGGAGAGTATGCTTTTATAGGTGCAGGGGCAGTAATTACAAAGGAAGTTTTGCCTTATGCATTGCTTGTAGGTAACCCTGCAAAGCAAATTGGATGGATGAGTAAGCATGGTCACCGATTGAATTTTGATGAGAACGGAAGTGCCACTTGTCCAGAAAGTAATGAAGAATATAAGTTAGACAATAATAAAGTAACACACATCAAATGATCAAAGAAGATCAAAACGTAAGATTTGCAGTTGTAGGCTGCGGACACATTGGTAAACGCCATGCAACAATGATTCAACGAAACGACGAATCGGAGTTAATTGCAATGGTAGATATACGACCTAAGGCTGAATTAGGAATGGAAAACTTTGAAGGTGTTCCGTTTTTCAATTCGATTGAGGAGCTTTTAGCAAGTGACTTAGAATATGACGTTGTAAATATATGCACACCTAACGGCCTGCACTCAGACCAAGCTAAAATGGCTATTGAGCAAGGCAATCATGTTGTGTGTGAAAAACCAATGGGCTTGTCTAAGGATGGTTGCGAAAGTGTTATTTACCACGCCTTGCAACATTCACAGAAAGTTTTTGGCGTAATGCAAAACCGCTATTCACCTCCTTCAGTTTGGATTAAGGATGTGATTGAAAGAAAACTGTTGGGAGAAATTTTCATGGTACAATTAAACTGTTATTGGAACCGTGACGATCGCTATTATAAAAAGGGCGGTTGGAAAGGCACCAAAGAACTAGACGGCGGTACTTTATTTACACAATTCTCTCACTTTATAGATATCATGTATTGGCTTTTTGGAGACATTGACAACATCCAAGGAAAATTTGCAGATTTCACGCATAAACATTCAACCGATTTTGAAGATTCGGGCTTTGTAAGCTTTGACTTTATTAAAGGAGGAATGGGCTCATTGAATTATTCGACTGCAATTTGGGATACTAACCTAGAAAGCTCCATGACAATTATTGGAAGCAAAGGAAGTGTTAAAATTGGCGGACAATACATGAATAAAATTGAGAATTGTCACATAGAAAATTATGAAATGCCAGAATTACCCCCTTCAAACCCAGCCAACGATTACGGTACTTACAAGGGATCTGCAGCAAATCATCATTATATAATAGAAAACGTAGTAGACGCAATCAAAAGAAGAAAAAAACCAACAACAAATGCCCTTGAAGGCTTGAAAGTAGTTGAAATCATTGAGCGCATTTATGCCGTCAGAAACAAACAAGAAGTTAAATAAAACGTAAAAAATGAGTAGTAATATTTACGAAAAATTAATTAACAAAGAAACGAAACTTGCCGTTATTGGTTTGGGTTACGTAGGTTTACCTATTGCACTTGAATTTGCACGGAAAATTGATGTCATTGGGTTTGACATCAACGAGAAACGTGTTGAAATGATGAAAAACAACATTGATCCAAGTGATGAATTAGATGCATCCGATTTTGACGGATGTAGTATCAAATTTACCGCTTCGATTGATGATTTAAAAGAAGCCACGTTCTTTATCATAGCAGTTCCTACGCCAATTGATTCTGGCAGAATGCCAGACTTAACTCCATTACTTGGAGCAAGTAAAACAGTTGGTACGGCTCTTAAAAAAGGAGATTATGTGGTTTACGAATCAACAGTCTATCCTGGTTGTACAGAAGAAGATTGTATTCCTGTTTTAGAAGAAGTTTCTGGATTAAAATTCAGAGATGATTTTAAAGTAGGTTATTCACCTGAGCGAATTAACCCGGGAGACAAAGTACATACACTTGCGACAATCGTTAAAGTGTCTGCGGGTTGTGACCCTGAGTCTGCCGAGCATATTGCAAAAACTTACGAATTAGTAGTTGAAGCTGGTGTCCACCGTGCCGCATCTATTAAAGTTGCTGAGGCTGCAAAAATTATCGAAAACACGCAACGTGATGTAAACATTGCGTTAATCAATGAGCTTTCAATCATCTTTAACCGTTTAGGAATTAATACCTATGACGTGTTAGAAGCTGCTGGAACTAAGTGGAATTTTTTAAATTTCAGACCCGGTTTAGTTGGCGGACATTGTATTGGTGTTGATCCTTATTATTTAACACACAAAGCGAAGCAATTAGGTTATCACGCCAAAATCATAAACTCTGGACGTTATGTTAACGATTCTATGGGATTCTATGTTGCGAAGCAAACGGTTAAAAAAATGATCGGGAATGGTAAAAACCCAATGGAATCTAAAGTTTTAATTATGGGCGCCACGTTTAAAGAAGACGTAAGTGATATCCGTAATTCAAAAATTGAGGACGTAATTAAAGAATTACAATCCTTTGCTTGTACTGTTGATCTAATTGATCCGCATGCAGATTCTGAGCAATTAAAACATGAATATGGCTTCGGTTTAAAAGAAAATCCAACAAATGACTATGATGCGATTATCGTCGCAGTAAACCATAGAGAATATTGTAATTTTACTGAGGAGGATTTTATCGGAATGCTGAAAGATGATCAAGGAATTATAGTTGATTTGAAAGGAATATATAGAGATAAGATTAAGACGATTGATTATTGGAGTTTGTAGGATAGTATTTAGTATTTAGATGAAGACTAAAAATGGAATACTGAGGTGATGAGTTTTAGCTATAGCGCATTGTTAATTTAAATCAGCCTATTGATAATTGACACCTGCTTTTTGCCAAAAAAAATGAAAAAAAACATTCTCATAACAGGTGGAGCCGGATTTATTGGCTCACATGTCGTAAGGCTATTTGTTAACACGTACCCGAATTACCGCATTATAAATTTGGATAGTTTAACCTACGCTGGAAACCTTGAGAACATCAAAGACATTGAAAACGCAGAAAACTATTCGTTTGTAAAATGTGACATTCGGGATTCAATCGCACTTGAGGCTATTTTTCTAAAAGAAAAAATAACAGACATTATCCACTTGGCGGCAGAATCGCATGTAGATCGTTCTATTACAGGCCCAATGGACTTTATCACTACCAATATTGTTGGTACGGCTAATTTATTAGACTTGGCGCGCAAACATTGGAAAAAAAAAAACGATCATATCTTTTATCATATATCTACGGACGAAGTTTACGGTTCTTTAGGTGCAGAAGGTTTTTTCACAGAAACAACAGCATATGATCCTAAAAGCCCCTACTCCGCTTCAAAAGCAAGTTCAGATCATCTCGTAAATGCATACGCTCACACCTACGGAATTCGGGTAAAAATGTCGAATTGTTCAAACAATTACGGTTCGCATCAATTTCCAGAAAAGTTAATCCCCTTAATGATTAATAATATCCGCCAAAACAAAGCTTTACCTGTTTACGGAACAGGTGAGAACGTGCGGGATTGGTTGTGGGTAGAAGATCACGCCAAGGCTATTGCTTTGGTATTTCATAAAGGAGAGCTTGGCGAGACCTATAATATTGGCGGTTGGAATGAATGGACGAATATTGATTTGATCCGTCGTCTTTGCCAAATTATGGACACGAAATTGAATCGTGAAAAGGGCGCTTCTGAACAACTCATTACTTATGTAACTGATAGAGCTGGTCATGATATGCGCTATGCGATTGATGCGTCTAAAATTAAAACAGATTTAGGCTGGGAACCATCTATTCAATTTGAAGAAGGGTTAGAAAAAACGGTAGATTGGTATTTGGCAAATGAGCCATGGATTGATGCTATTACTTCAGGATCGTATACGGACTATTATCGTCAGCACTATTCTGAGGAATAACATAAGGAGCCCGTATCTTTTGCGTTTGTTTCCCCCCAATTATAATCATAATATACGCCCGTGGTATTTTCCTGCGATTAATCGAATATTCATCTATTCGCATTGACACACCAATATGACTGTAGTTTTTAGAGAAGAATTCAACGGCTCCGTCATCCCTCAATAATGCCTGAATAATTGATGCTCCAAATTCTTTTTCTGTAATTGGTTTAACGGGTATTGGTTCTTCATAGTCCTCATGCGTTGGGCTCATTGTGCGCGGTCTCTTCCCTACAAATAATTTTAACTTAGTAGTTTCATCACCTGCGGCATAAAAGAATTTAGTGTAATTATGTAAATGCGTTAAATTAAAATAAAAAGAATAAGCTTTAAACAAGCGGTGATCACCTCTCAAGTAACGAATTCCAAACTCTGTATACCTAATCAATCTCCGCTGATTTTTTCTATTGCTAAAGATCGATCGAGAAAAATGCTTGACACCCGTATTGCAAATACGATTAAAAGTACTATCCAGTTCAAAGCCTGGACGGCCTCTCGTTTTTCTCTTCAGATTCAATTCTTCCATGAGCATGCCAGAATAATTCTGCTGATCAAAATCAAGGACTTCTAGCTCCACAGTTCCGGCAGCGCGAACCTCAATTTGATCACATTCTGTACGTTCAATTTGATTATAATATTTTTGTTTTTGACCGAACAAAAATAAAGACGCCGTTATACAATATGTTAGTACAACCAGCTTCACTAATTCTCTATTTCACCAACAAATTCGCCTGTTTCCATATCAGTAACATCCATCACCTTGACAGTTAAAGAACGACTATTTGGACTGATTTTGTTCGTCACTTTTTTCCAAGATTTATAAATCCCTACTACCGTCGCAGAAAAGAAGACTACTATTGCCATTCTTTTTGCTTTTTTATCATAGAATGCGTTGTCCTTATCGCTAAATGATAATACACCGTTCTTGTCATAATCTATTACATAAACCGGCATATCATGATCGTCTCCAATTAAAATGCGTTGTCCATCTTCAGCTACAAACTCAGTTGGCAAAGCCGCAGGACTAGCCATTCTTGACCTTTGATCACAATTCCAAACCCCAAAACCACTCATTTGAAAACCTCTTGCTACGCTGCTTTCATTAGCAGTTAATGATAAATAATTATCACTATAAATAACAGCTCTTTGACGTGACTTTTCTCTTTGTCGCGCCATATTACGAATGTTCAACTCCTCTTTCTTAACCAATATGACAGCGCGACGATTCCGTCTATTTGTCGCCAATTGATCTTTTCGTTTTTCACGATTATACGTTTTGAAAAAACGTTGAAATACTTTTACTCTTGCTTTCGGATTGGAAGCATTTGATGCTAAAACCACTGGAATCCTAATGGCAGAATCTTTATAGGTAAAGTCCAACATCATTCGATCCTTATCTCTATCTACAGTTAAGTCAATCTTCGAATAATAATTAATCCCCCAGTTAAAACCATTACTTTTTCTAAAATTGTTATACCCTTTTTGCGCATCCTTTTTAGATTTTCTAAACCATTTTCTGTAAAATTTTACGCTATCAATGGGTCCATCATAAATCAATTTTGTTCGCGATAAATAAGAAGCCGCACCAGTTGGTCTTTTCACACGACATTGTGTTTCGTCAACAATTACCGGTTTCTTTCCTCGTTCCGTTTTCAACTCACTGAATTGAATTGTAAATGAGCGCGTATCACCATCTCCGACAACATATGGTAAATATCGATTCTCTGTGACAATAATATTTCTACGTTTATAATTTAAAAAAGCGGAATCTGCAGCAGCATCAATTTTTGATTGATCCAACCTAAAAGGTTCTTCAATTTCATCTTTCCCTCTAAAATCCCATTGACCATTTTCGTCCAAATAGTATAAATTCATATCAGAACTTGGATCAGAGCTTAACATGGTCACATCAATAGGTTTTTCAGGATCTAATGTTAATTCATTTCCATCATCATCAGAAGCTGTTAAACTGAACATTCCACCAGACGAAAAACCTAAATTCTCACCAGCAGAATCAGATGTCATTGTAATACCTGAAAGAAAAACTTCTGTCGGTGAAAAATACTCGGTATAAGCCAATTGTACTTCACCCTTATATGGATTTCCGTTTGCATCTAAAAAGGCGTTCTTTTCAATTGAAAAAGCCGTGCGTCCTAAAATCACTTCGTTATTCTCAGCTGCGCTTACACTTTTAAGTGTTGGTTTCTTTACAAACTTCGCTATTGGCGGATTGATACCAATCGCTGGCATAACCGGCTCGGCAAATAACAATTCTAAATCTGGTCGATCAGTTTGAATTTTTGTAATTGAACGGGCATTGATATTATTTCCTCTTGCATCAATCCATTTTAATTGTCGAATGTCTGCAAGTGCGCTAATGTCTGTTAAATTATTATTTCTAATGTCTACCGAATCTGTATGGATGCCCAAAAAATGTACAAGATCAGACGGATCAATTTCATTGAATGAAATAAATTCTGGTTGTACGGCGTCGTTAATAATTTCGGCAGTTTTACTAGCACGTTGAAAGGTGCATTTCACAAAACTTAATCTTTTTATAGGAACTGAACTTTCTAAACGATTAAAGGTTGTAATGTGAGAGTTTCTAATCTCTAAATCAGCAACTTTTAAATTTTTAAACTCATTTGGAATGGTTTTTAAATGACTAATAACGAGTTTATCTAGACCGTCACAAACACTTAAACTAAATAACAATTCCTCTGTTTTTAAAGCAGGGTTATCTGACACATCCAGTGCTCTTAAATTCCACCATTGGTATACTTGCCAACTCATATCTTCAATGCGATTATTGGCAACACTCAAATCTTCTAATTTGGTTAATTGAATAATACTGTAAGGCAGGTTATTCAGTAAATTCCCTGCAACGTTCAGTTTTTTGAGTGTTTTTAATTTCCCTATTTCTTGCGGGAGAAAACCAATTTCACAATTGGACAAATCCAATTCCACTAAACGAAACGTTGCTGCCGAAAAAACATCTCCCAAATCACCATAGCTTATGCCTTGGTTACCGGATAAATTCAACATTTTTAAATTTTCTAAGGATTTTAGTTCTAATGGAACATTAACAATTCCATTGTCAGATAAATTTAATGATCGCAAATTACTACAACCCAAAATTTCGGTTGGAAACTCACTCAAACCATGATTGGTCAAGTCAATTTCTGTAATCTCACTTTCATTTCCTTTAATTTGGGATAGCTCTGTTATTTTTAGAGCAAACGAACTTGTAACGCTTATTAAAAACGTTGTCAATAATAAATAGACTCTCATCATGTTAGGCATTTTTAGGTTTCAGTTTTACTACAACAATCATACCAACGAGATTCAATTTTAATTGTGTACAGCAAAAACAATTCAAACTCTGGGCACTCTTATTCATTAATGTTTAGCTCATTAAAAAGTAACTATCCGCGGGTAAAACGTTTTAGGGTGTGATTAGTTACTCTGATTTATAGAAAGAGTTTTCTATAAACGATATTTTTCTCGAAATCGTATTTAAACGCATCTAAAAATGGAATCTCCAATGAATTAATTGGAATACCAGATCATCATTCAATCTCTAAAATCCAAAACAGTTCGTTTATAAAACAAATTAGGGCATTGGTAAACTTATACGTGATTATACGATATGCGCAAATCATTATTTAACTTTCAATACGAATTCTATTGAATATAGAATTCGTATTTTTAGACTAAACGCTCAAAATGAAAACCTCTTTACTCTTTTTAATAACACTATTTTTATACAGTACTGCTTTTTCTCAGATACCTGAGGATAACCTTGTTTTTCACCTTCCTATTATTGGAGATGCTACTGATGAAAGTGACAGTGATTTAGATTGCTTCGTTATGGGAGCTACATTAACTGAGGACAGCGACGGAAATGCTGCGAGTGCCTATTCTTTCAACGGCGAAGACAATTATATTAGCACTGACGAAACAGATCTTTTAAACTTAGAATTCCCCTTCACCCTTTCTATTTGGTTTAACGTAAATGAATTTCCAGAAGTAGTTGCCACCCTATTTAAAGCAGATGATCAAGCTGACGTTTATACTGGTTTTTGGTTGAGTCTTACTCCTGCGGGAGAACTGGCTGTTGGATATGGCGACGGAACTGGTTTGGGGACGTCACACCGCGTTAGCAAACGAACAGACGTAACTTTAACCGCTGACACCTGGTACCATTTTATAGCCATTTACAATGATCATAACGATATTGATATGTATTTAGATTGTATTCCAGTAGGAGGCGACTATTCTGGCGGAGGATATGGAATTACATATACAGGCGGAACAACAACGGTTGGACAATGGGATTTTCGAAAATTTAATGGTACAATTGATAATATTAGAGTTTATGATGATGCCTTAACTAGTCCGGAAATAGACGCGGTATGTTATGAAAGACCGTTATTGGGTATAACTGAAGACTCTTTTGAATTAGCGCCAGTTTCGATCTATCCAAATCCTTCTAATCAATCGATTTCTATTTCCATGGATAACAATTTGGGCAACACCAATGAAGGCTGGGCACATATTTATGACATAACTGGAAAATTGTGCGAGACCATTGCGTTCAGTGCATCAAATTTTGAAATCGATCTTGTTCAAGCAGGTTTGGAAAGTGGCCTGTACACATTAACCCTATCTGATAAGAATTATAATCTCATCAGCCGCTCTCAATTTGTTTTTAAGGATTAGAAAGAATTAAAATACATCCTCTGAATTCAACCCAATAACAGTTATTATTTTTTTAGCTTTGCGTCCTTAAATAATTCGTATGATTTCTGTAGATGCTTTAGCTGTTGAATTTAGTGGTTCAACCTTATTCAGTGATGTTTCATTTTCAATTAATGAGAATGATAAAATAGCCCTAATGGGAAAAAATGGTGCTGGAAAATCCACCATGATGAAAATTATTGCAGGTATAAGCAAACCCAATCGTGGACATGTCCGAACTCCTGAAGACACTGTCATTGCCTATCTTCCGCAACACCTATTAACCGAAGATAACAGCACGGTATTCGAAGAAACTGCCAAAGCATTTGGACATATTACAGAAATGCAGACAGAAATGGATGCACTCAATAAGCAATTGGAAACGCGGACTGATTATGAATCTGCCGAGTACATGTCTATCATTGAGAAGGTAACCGAAATTGGTGAAAAATTTTACGCCATTGAGGAAGTGAACTATGATGCAGAGGTTGAAAAAGCATTGATGGGCTTAGGATTTAAACGCGAAAACTTTGCACAACTAACAAGTGAATTTAGCGGAGGTTGGCGCATGCGCATTGAATTAGCTAAAATCTTATTGCAAAAACCTGATTTAATTTTATTGGATGAGCCTACCAATCACTTGGATATTGAATCGGTAATTTGGTTAGAGGATTTTTTGATGAATAAAGCAAAAGCCGTGATTGTTATTTCGCATGATGTGGCTTTTATTGATACCATCACAAATCGAACAATTGAAGTAACAATGGGTAAAATCTATGATTATAAGGCAAACTATAGTCATTACCTGCAGTTGCGAGAGGACCGCCGTGCATCTCAAATCAAAGCCTACCAAGAACAACAAAAAATGATTGCCGATAATATGGCTTTTATTGAACGCTTTAAAGGAACTTATTCTAAAACCAATCAGGTGAATTCGCGCGAGCGCATGTTAGAAAAGCTACCTATTATTGAAATTGATGAGATCGATAACGCTTCCTTAAAACTTCGATTCCCTCCTGCGCCACGCTCAGGTGATTATCCGGTTACAGCACTTGAAATGTCAAAATCATATGATGATCACGTGGTATTTAAGGACGCAAGTCTTTCTATTTCTCGTGGAGAAAGAGTATCCTTTGTAGGACGTAATGGCGAAGGAAAATCGACTATGATTAAAGCCATAATGGGCGAAATTGATTTTGAAGGAACTTGCGAATTAGGCCATAACGCTAAAGTGGGTTATTTTGCTCAAAATCAAGCGGCATTAATGGATCCAGACTTGACTGTTTTTCAAACGGTAGACATTGTGGCAAAAGGTGAAATTAGAACACAAATTAAAAATATTTTAGGTCGCTTCATGTTCAGTGGAGATGGCATTGATAAGAAAGTTGGGTTTTTATCAGGTGGAGAACGAACCAGATTGGCAATGGTCAAATTATTATTGGAACCTGTCAATCTTTTAATCCTGGATGAGCCTACGAATCACTTAGATATAAAATCCAAAGCTGTTTTAAAAGAGGCGCTTATGGAATTTGAAGGCACCTTGATTTTAGTTTCACACGACCGTGATTTTTTACGTGGCTTATCTCAAAAAGTATTTGAATTTAAAGACAAACGCGTAATCGAACATTTTGAAAGCATTGATGCGTTTTTAGAGCGTAACAAAATGGAAAGTTTGAAGGCTTTGGGGTAAATTGATGAGATTTACTAACTTTAATCCAATGCGTTGTTTCATATTATTCTTCTTTCTACTGTCAGTTGTTTATTGCAAGGCACAGCCTTATCCAGGTGACATTTATCTCACAGATACAAGTTTTTATAAGAACAGCCTTCCAAAGAAAATTGTGTTCTCTGATTCGCTAGGCAATAAATTGGGCAAATCTCTTTATACCTACTATTCCAATGACACCATAGAGACATGTCTTTTTAAAGGGAAAAAAGAAACTGTTTTGAAAAATTACGATCATTATGGCAACTCTGTCGAAGTAATCACAAAAAGTCGAGGGTACACAACCTTATTTAAAAGTGAATACGAATATGATGATTTGGGACGTGTAACGCGTTTGCGTTATTATTATGATGGCTTAAGCGGGGAGCTTAGGTTAAGAGAATCAATGGGCTTTCATTATACAGGAGCTTTAATGACCCGAAAAGACTTTTATGTGGGTAATGATGAATTCGACAGCTGGATAGCTTATGAATATAACGACTCTGGAGAATACATTGCTTATGAAAAGTTCTGGAAGGATAGTAGCTTAGTAGGAGCAAGAAAAAAAATTCGTTTGCTCCCTGATGGAGAAGTCAAGGATTATGTTCTAAGATATCAGTATCGTTATGGCATTATTAAAACTATTAATGCTTGTCCCTTTGGTATTCCTCATAGCGAAACCTATGCAAGTCGAAAAAAAATTACATTTCAGTTTGAAGAACAGAAACTAAAATCTTACACTTTCTATAACCATAGGGGAGATGATATTGGCGGTTTACAAGACCAGGATGAGGGTCAAGTCTTTTTAGTTGATTCATTAACGGAAAACCATCCAATTGTAAAAGAATTTTGGGATGTCATGAAAAGTAATCCACCTATAGATGAAAAGAAATATGAGAATGATCCATGGTTTGTTCCATCAGGTATTCATTAAACTAATTGGAGGATTTAAATGATCCTGTATGCTGTTTTTGTTCAGTCCAATATCAGAAACTGAAAAACGTTAATTAAACAACCCATTTAGACTAGTATACTTCAACTAATATTAGACTTGACGTTTCCCTATTATATTTTTACTTTTAACCTAACTAACCTATTATCTATCAAGCAATGACGTTTAAACCGAATCAACTACTAATTACACTCATTGTCCTATTTATATCATTGCCTGTATTGGCAGCAAAATCAATCGCCCCAAAAACAAGCGACACACATTTTAATCATTTGTATGACGTCAATCAACAATGGGGAAATTATACTGATTATGCGCCAAGCGGAGTCATTGATTTCGAATCAGATGCTGATAGAATTCAAAATCATTTAAATCTCGTTATTACTTATTTAGCACAGCATCCTGCTTCAGATATCACTCTAAGTCAGAAAGAAAACCGCATGTATTTATTGCGAGAATTGGCAGAATATGCAGCCGCAAAAGTATTTCCAACAAATACAGTTTATCAACACAGAAAGCCCTGTTTTGTGGACGAACAAAAAACACATTGTGCCGTGGGTTATATGATGGCTGTATCTGGTCACTCAGACTTAGTTGACAATATTCGCTCTGAATATAATTATGCGTATTTGAAAGATATTAAAACGGGTGGAGTAAGCGAATGGGCGGAAGAATTTGGATTTACTGCCGAAGAATTAATGTGGATTCAGCCTACCTATTATCCCACTGAACATTATGACCCCTTAGGCGAAGGAACAAATGGAATTGTTAGAATAATGGAACGTATGTCTGGTATGGGAGATTTTTTGCTTGCAGGTGATTTTACGGAACTGGATGGTCTGCCTTGTTTAAATATTGGTTTTTATAGTGACGAACACTTATCGTGCTTGGGAGATGGTATTGCTGGAACTATTAATAGCGTTTATAGCAATAATTATGGTCACTTTGTTTTTGGCGCTTTAATTAATGACGGCGTAACTTATCCAATGGCCACTTTTATTGATGGAATTTGGACTTACACGAGTATTCCAACGCGAGAAGGAGGAACTTCCACTGCCGGTCTTCATGGCCCTTATGGTTATCAAACTGAGTTAGCCCTTAGCCATCCAGATATTGCAGGACAAGAAATATGGTTTTTGAATGACGCTGGAGAATGGATCAAAAAAGCAGCAATTGACGGAACGATATATGATATTATTTCATCTGATTACGGTCATGTATACGCTGGGCATTTTTCAAGTTCAATAACCGTAACCGAAGATGGCGGCTACGATTTAAATCTCGCGAAAAACATTTTGATTCGCAAAAAGTATTATGAAGAATGGACTGTTTTAAATCAACCTGTTTCCGACACCATTAAATGCATCAAAGAAGTTGGTTCCACATTATATTTTGGAGGCTCTGCAAGCCCGGAAACTGAAAGCGACATTTGCTTAAGTCGTTATAACTTAGGTACAGTCTCACCAATACAATTATTTTCACATTTTGCATCTCCTAATTACGTTTCCATAAATGACATAACCTATGCATATGATTCTAAAATAATTCTAGCAGGAGACTTTGTAACTGACGGAGAATTTGGCACCTATGGTAGATATTTAGCTTATTACCATCTAATTTACGATCATTTAGAAGCAATTGCACGACTAAATAAAAGCACAGCCTGTGTGTATTGGAACACATCAGGGCTTTATATTGGTGGAGAATTCACCGCCAATCAAACTGGGGTAACATTGAATCATTTGGCAAAACAAAGGGAAATAGTTGGCGTTCCTGAAAGCATAAATGAAGTACAATTAGAAGTTTTTCCAAACCCCTTTGTGCATTCAGTGCAAATCAAAGGCATCACTGACATCAAGACTTATACGCTTTTGAATCAATTAGGGCAAATTGTGAAACAAGGCGAATTGGATTATAAAGGCATTGAACAATTGGACGATTTACCTCGAGGACATTATATCCTCATTTTGAAAAACGACAGCAATGAATGGCAGGTTAAATTAGTCAAATAGAGTTTCAATTTTTCGTCTCTAAGGTCATCACCGTATTTTTAGCTAATCTTCTAATCCTAGGCATAGTTTTTGAATCTTTTTCATAAATTTAAACTATGAAAAATATAATCTTCACTCTACTTATTATTTCCAGTGGTGTATGTTTTGCACAATTAGAAGATTATGTTAAAGAATATGCTGACACAACTTATAACGATAAAAA
Organism: Crocinitomix sp.; assembly: GCA_047623705.1. Lineage (GTDB taxonomy): Bacteria > Bacteroidota > Bacteroidia > Flavobacteriales_D > Crocinitomicaceae > Crocinitomix. The sequence goes on along the minus strand of JBLHOW010000035.1, from coordinate 30,800 downwards.
CTTAATTACATCCATTACATTCAAAGACTCTCCTAGTTCTGAGGGTGGCGTTGCTACATTTCTATATTACAACACAGATACAGTTAAATATATTGGATATAAAGACCATCAAGGTTATGCACATTATGAGTATAATAAATACGGTCATGTAACCGGCATAACGGTGGCGCATTACAAATCCTTAAAAGCGCACTACTATTATAATTATGAGTATGGCGAAAATGCACAAATCAACTCTATTTACACCTATGATTCTACCAAAACATTAGAAAATATAAGCAAGTATAAATACAACGAGGTTGGAGATATTTATGAACAAACAATTCATACTGGTGACAAGGATTTATTATACACCACTTCTTATTTTTACGATAAGCAAGGAAACCCGAGCAATAATGAAACTTTTCTAGCCTCTGGACTGCTAAGAGTGCGTTCTGGCGAGGCTTCAGTTTCTCTCGAAGGTTTAGCATTTAGATTTTCTTATACATATGATGATAGCGGCCAGTTGATAAAAATAAATTATACTTACTCTAAAGCAAATGGCGATCTTGGCGAATCTAGTTATGTCCTATTCACACATGAAGAGGGCGAATTAAAAACATTTAAAGTATCAAGTAGCGACTATGAAAAAGTGAAGAAGAAACATTTAGAAAATAAGTGGATAAAAGAATATTACTACGCTTTAGATCGCAATAAAAATGGATAACATTACGATTGGCATAACATAACTGTAAACTACTCAACATACCGCGTTAACTGCGCATTACGTCCGCATATAATTTGAATATTGAACATTCACCTCTACCTTTGAAATTCATTCAAAACACCCTTTATGAAACGAATTTCAATGCTTATTTTAAGTCTTTTATCTTTAGCCCGGTTTCTGGCCTACTAGCTCAACGAGACGCTAAAAATATTCCCCAAATTAAAGTAGAAAACAGCAAAGAAGCCAAGCTCTTTTTAATCACATGGAGTAATCAAAAATCTTCAACAATTAAATTTCCACCATTTCATTTAGTGATTGGAATAGATTGGGTGAAGCTGTGACTGATCCTTCTCCAATTGATCATGATGACGATCCAATTAATAGTGGACAGTCAATTGCGCCCATTGATCCGCCAAAAAATGAAATTGAATGGACACCAAAAGTGCAGTATTTAGACATTTTACCTGGTGGAGGAATTACTGATCCTCCAAGAACAGCTAGAAGAAACTAACCACAGTCTTGATTTAGGATTTATTGAAAACAAGTATGCTTATATCTATAAATCAACATGATTTCTGGAGTTAACAAATGCGGTTGCTCTGGATCTTCTAATCGAAAAACTTCTAATTATCCATTCGTTGAAGTGGTATCTTTAACAATAGCTAGTGGATTAGGATCGACAGAATAATAATACAATAAACAGTTCTCGTACAAACTATTTTTAAGACAGCTGTATCCATTAATCTAATTTGTTAATCACCCATCCCCTCGCGCGCCTCTAAAGCATAAACTAAGAAACTGGCCAACCAATGACTTCCCATATAATCGCTTTCTGCCACTTGACTCATTGAGGCACGCATATGAATGTCGCCTATGTTTGCAAAAGCTTTTTTATATTCTGGAACAACTGCAGCTAAACGGTACAAACACCAAGCACGTGAAAAATTCAAACCGTCCAAGTGTACTAATTTTCCATCCGTTCTGTCAGCTACTCGACCAGGTTTCAATTCAAAATCAACTGCAAATAATTGGGGTAAAAAACCTTGGAGCCATAATCGAAATTCAGCCTTATCCAAAACTTTTGACATAAGTTCTGCTTCTTGTAAGCAGGGTGAAATAAAGTCAAAGCCACTTGGCTCCCAACTTAATGGACAAGAAGCGTCTTCTAAGTAAAAATCCTTAGAACGTTGTACAATCAACTCCTCAAAAGCTACGTTTTTAACTGAGCGTGCATAATCTATTGCCAATGATAAGCCGAAAGCTGTATTGGTATGTTCTCCTACGCGAATCGGGTAAATCAATTTTGGCAAAAATTTAATATAGGATGTTGCTACATGATCCGTTAAGGGCTTTAAATTAGCACTCCATTGATGTATTGAATCTTCTTTTAAATTCGTTAACTCAGCTTGTAATTTTAACAACCATGCCCAACCATAAGTTCTTTCGAAAGATTTATTTAGTTTCGGTGCGAAATAAGCCAATTCTTGCCCTACTTTTTCGGCCGTAAATTGCTTATCAAATAAGGCAATTGCTTTTGCACTTAACTCCGTATCTGGGTATTTAGAAATTGCTTTTGCCAATAACCAATGTCCGTGAACAGATGAATGCCAATCAAAACAGCCATAAAAAATTGGATGTAAATCACTTGGTGATTGTAAATCTTCGTCACTTGAAATTACTTGACCCAACTTATAGGGGTACTCTGTCTCAATACAATGGAGCGGCAATGCTGCAAACTTCTCCATGGTTTGGTAATTTAATTTTAAATCGTCTGTATTGTCTTGTGCGAAACTGTTGAGACCAGTTAAAGCAAGTAGTAGAAAAATTGTTTTGATCACTTTTTATTTTTAGTTTCTTAAAGATATTCAAAATTCATACCTTTTTTAAATCTTTCCTCATAATTGTATTAAAGCCATACTAATATGCAACGCATTTCACCCGATAAGCATCAATAAATAAACGAACAAAATAGCTTATGAAAACGCTTATCTTATTGACACTTTTGAGCACATTAATGTTGGCTTGCAATAAAAAAAACGGTCAATATTAATCAAGGAAGTACATCAATTGCACATTGGTAATTTGTAATTTGTAATTGAAAATCATAGGTCATTTGCACCAATTTCTTCGCCTTTTAGTTCATTTTGACATGATTTAGCATAAAAAAACGTTACTTTTTCCATTGGGCTACATTATTTAATAAAGACTGTAGTAACAATTACACGTTTACAAATGTCTTAGAACTACTAAAACCTAATAACATGCTGAAATATATACCTTTATTATTCCTGCCAATTTTGATTGCTTGCAATGGAGAAAACGCTGTTGACATTACAACTGTAACAACAGAAACATCTTGCATTCAACCGCCTTTAGAAGGTGACTTTGTTAATGATGTGACTTTCAAAATTGATCCGCAGATAGAAAACAATTTAGAAACCATGAACGGCAGTAATTTCACCATTCCTGCAAACGCATTGGTTGACGCAGCCGGTGAACCAGTGACGGATGAAGTTGAAATCACATTTAATCAATATCATTCTATTCCAGATATTATCACATCAGGAATTCCAATGTCTTATGACACCTTGGGAGAATCTTATACATTTGAATCTGCTGGTATGTTTAGTTTAGATGGAACCTGCAATGATGCGCCCGTTTTTGTGAAAGACGGGGCCGAAATCGCCATGAATTTAGCATCTGACTTAGGAGAAGATGAACCGTTCAATTTTTATGAACTGGATGAAAATCAAGGAGATTGGACTTATGAACATTCGGATTCGCCAATCGCGAATAATCCCCGATTTGAGCGTGAAAAATATATGCCGCTCAAACCTGAACCTGTTTCAGAAGATGCTTTTGTTTTAGACATCAATTTTGATCTATCTAACTATGATGAGCTAAAAGTGTTTTCAGGCATTGTTTGGGAATACACTGGGACAGACGATAGTTTGGATCCGCGTAAAAACCCAATTGTTGTAAAAAACAGATGGACAGACTTTGATTTAGAACCCACCAATGAAAGAGCTTATGAGTATTATATGACCATGAAAAACAAAACGAGTTCATTCACTACAAAGTGCACAGCTGCGTTAGATGGAGAAGATTTAGATGTCGCCATGGCTGAATTTGAAGCCAAAAAAACAGAGGTGGCCAAAAACATGGAAAACATTCAGAAACCATATGTTCGATCAGTAAATATTAGTGGATTTGGAACTTATAATTACGACTACATCCACCGCGTTGAAGAACCGGCAGAATTAATGGCGGATTTTGACTTTGGAAGCAGCAACGGTGATAAAGCAGAAGCCTTGGTAGTTCTCGTTTATCCAAATGATAATTATGTAGTAAACTATCCAAGTTCACAATGGAGTTCTTTTGGAGTAGACACAGAAGCAGAATCAAAATTAATCGCCATTCTACCTGGAAATATTATAGCTGTTTGTAAAGACGATATATCTGATTGTTTTGGAAAGGAAAAACACACCTTTAAAATGCAAGTATTGAACGAGGCAATTGAAGATAAAAACTCACTAATTGATGTATTAGCAACGCTTTAATGTTGTTGAATGCGCCTCCTCTTTTTCATAGCGTTTATTCTTGTTTCAAGTGCTAATACATTTGGACAAAATGACCTTTTCCCTGTAGCAAAAAACGGCAAATGGGGCTTGGTTGAAAACACCGGGAAGTTCATCCTCAAATATCAATATGATTATATTGAATATCACCAACCTTCAAATCAATTTATATATGAATTTAAAGGAAAAAAAGGATTAATTGGCACAAATGGACGCGTGCTATCTGAACCGATTTATGATGACATTAATTTAATAGACAGCAATTGGTCCACCTATAAACAAAACGACAAATGGAATTTAGCTTTTCAAAGCAAGACGCAATTCGGATTTGAATATGATTCAATTGTTCCCGTTGCTACTCAAATCTTCTTTTTGTATACAGAAGGGTTTGGCATATTCTATCATGGTGGATCGCAAACAAAATCCGTAAACGAACATACGCGCGGTAGTCTTTTCGAAGACATAATCGTTGTAGGGCATTTTACAGATAATAAATATGCCCTGTATTCGTCAAAATATTTGACTTTATTAACAGCGCAAATTGACACATTTTATATGACAGCTTATAATTATGCTGTTGTAGAATTTGAGGATCAATTTCAGCTCATCAATATGGATCAAGAAAAATTAGTTGGTGAACCAATGAACGATATAGATTATCAATTTGGCAACTTATTTTTATCTCATATCGAGGGTGAATCTCTCCTTTTAAACGCAAAAAAGGACGAATACTATCCTGTTCCTGAGCTCAATCATCTTCACGATTATATTCTTGATTATAATTACCCCATTCTAACCTATGTCAAATCCGGTAAACAAGGCTTATGGGATTTAGCACGTAGTGAAGACATTTTACTGCCTAATTATGAAGTTGCTGAAATTTTTGACCGCGAAATAATGGTTGGAGATTTTGGACGTTTTGGCATTTTCGATTTATCGGGCAATACCGTCTTACCATTAGAGTTTGAATCAATTGATGTACATGACAATGTCTATGTGGTTAAACAATTGGGACAATATGGCGTTTATTCTAAGCAGGGGCAAGAAATTGTACCTGTTTCCTATACCGAAATCAGAGTGTTTGATAACAATATCAAATGCTATTCAAAAAAGGCGATAACAGTTATCAAATTAGGCGCAGATGGCAATGTAAAAAGCCAAAAAACCTATAATGATTATATGAGTATTAGTATTGAGAAGGAACGGATTCCACGCCGAAGATCGACTAATTTAACTTTTGGTTCCAATAAACGCGATCAACCCAAGTATGACTATCCTGCCTACGGTTGGTTTCGCCCAATTTTAAAGCGAATGATAAAGGACAGCTTAATTGAGACAAGAGGGCGCTGGGGATTAAAAGATACGGCAGATTCTGTTGTAATTAGCCCACAATTTATGGAAATTTTGATTGACAAAAAACAAAATTTGACCAAGGCTTATCCTCAAAATAGAGCAATCATAAATCAAGTTAGCGAGACTCAAATGCTTAAGAAAGGTTTTGGATTAAAGTTATCCGAAAGCAGTTATGGTGTCTTTCATCCTCCTTTTTATTTGGTAGATAATGAAAGTTATTCTTTTTTAACGAAAAAGCAATTTCTATATACCAACTTAGATGATTTTGAATCTTGTTATTATGCACGTGCCTATTACAACGGGTTGTCTTTACTCGATCCAACGGGCGAAGTCGAGCGAGAAAACTTAAAATTCTATGGAAATTATAATGAAGATGTTCTGCGCATTTGCACAGCTGGTGAGGTTAAATTAACGCCATCTAAAACCAAATTTACTGCCACAACTACGCGTGATTATTTGCACATGGTTGGTGCAGTAAAGTTTAAATTAAGCGGGCTTGAAAAACATATTGAATTTGAGAATGGCGAATGGTACTATCTTGATAAAAACGGAAAACAACTCAACGAAAACCCATTTCAATTTGCAGAAGAATTCAAGCACGGCTTAGCCATTGTGGCAATTAAAGATAAATGGGGAGTTGTAGATACCGCCATGAATATAATCGTACCAATTGAACATGAAAAAGTGAAACGAGTATTCATAGATGGCGATTCGTACTTTGAAGTAAGCAAACGGGTTAAAGAAAATTATCTCTATCAAAAATCAACTGGAACGCTTTCTTCCACAGAAATTTCAACCTTAAAACATTATCACAACGGCACTTGGTTTGCACAAAAAAAAGGCGCATCTTCATGGGCTTTAGTTGACACAAACTTGCAAAACATTACGCCTTATGAATATGACTATATCTATCCTTTTAAGGATGGCTATGCAACGATAATAATTAAAGGCAAAAAAAGCATTATTGATCCTAAAGGTAATTCAGTTTTACCTTTTTATAAATCAAAACGAATTGAACCACTTGGCTATGATCGCTATGCCATTGTAACCTCAAAAGGAATGACTGTGGTTGACCTAAGTGCCGACACTTTGCTCAAGGCCACTGATTGTAAGCGCGTAGTTGAATCAACTGCTGATTATTTGGTTTATGAAGAACGTGGCAGGCGCATTAATTTTTTAAACTTTAAAAATGAATTTCACACACCGAAAAATAGTACTATCCTCTCCTACTCATTAAAAGATGAAGTGTTTCTCGTTCAAAAAAATGGTAAAAAACGGCTATTTTCTGTGGCAACGGGCAAATACATCAGCAAACCCTTAGAAGGAATCAGCACTATTGGTGAAGGCACCATGATTTATAGAGGCAAAAATAGTTTACTCGGATATCAAAGTTTCCAAGGCGATACGCTTTGCCAACCGCTATTCAAAAAATTAGACGCTATTAAAAATGGCTGGGCCTATTCTAAAACCAAACGAAGAAAAGGTTTGGTAAATGCCAATGGAGATTATCTTTTTAACGACCCTGTGTTTCGGATAGGTCAATTGGATGAAAATTCGACCTTTATTATGCGCTATGGAATGGGAGTTATAAATCCGGAAGGTAAAGTAATTATCCCGCCAGATTACCAAAAAATCGAACTGTATAATACGTCATTTTATAAAGCACTTAAAAAGAATGGAACGTGCGACGTATATACCAAGGCAGGTGAAAAATTGAACGATAAATCGTATCAAGATATTAAAACAATTAGTACAAAAGCCCTAATTGTTAAACATAAAGGTTTCGACTATTTATACAATGGCGTCTTGAATAAATCCCTCTCTTTCCAAAATATCCGCCCTGTTTCAAGCGATCTTTATTTGCTTGATGAAAATAGGCATCTTGGGATGTATAATGCGGCAGGAGAAATCATTGTTCCATTGCGTTATCATAAAATTGAAGTGGTGCGCGATCATTTGCAAGTGAGCTTTTTTAATTCCTTTGGTTATTTTGATTATCAGGGAAAAGACTTAGCTGACCCGCATTATAAATCGGAGATTTAATGCTTATCGACGGTTTTTTAAATGATTTAAAGGCTTCTCTATGATATTTTTCCCTTGTCAAAAGTCACTCGAAGGAACGTGATTTAATGCGATTTGACCTGTGTTTTTTAAATGATTTAAAGGGATAATGGTTGAATGAGGTTTGACTTTTGGAATTTTGCCTATTGATTTTTACTAATCATTTTTTGCATATCTAATTTGTCTTTCTCGCTCGTGCACCAACCAGGAGTTCATTAAGTCTAAATAGCTTAACTGAATACCGTTGGATTTAACCATGTAACGTTCATTATCATAAAATGAATTTAAATAAAAGAAATAATGAACCTCAATTGAATCACTACACGGAATTATAGTTTTTAGAGGATCAATTTCGATCCAAAAACCATTGGTATCTTTTACCATTGGTTCTTTATAAATAGGATCTTCGAATTGATCACTATAATGATAATACCGCAGATTATAAAAGCTTTTTTGAATTAATTCTTCATAGGTGAACTCCATGTCAAAAACCTCAAACGGGTTTACGGTTGCCGGAGCTAGCCCAGTTCCACAACCCCAATTTTCATAGATTCCAATAACCGTATCTGGCAGAACTAATTGAGCCCAATCTGCATGCATAAAAAATATAGTGTCATTCATTTCGTATTGAATATCGCTATTTCGACTGGCTGTAAAATATTTAGGCATTATGGAATTATTCTCAAATTGGAAATGATAGTTTCCATTTGTTAAAGGAGTGATTTCATACACAACATTTGGGTCTTGTTCTATTACCTCAACAAAATGCCTATTGTCATAATCAATAGCAGCAGAAAGAAAAAGGCCCCTCGTGAGAATAAGATCAGCCATAATCAATCCAAAGAAAACCAGACCAATTGATAAACTTATAATAAGAAACCTCCGAATCATCTTCCAAAGCATGCTTTAATTTAGTTAAGAAAAAGTCTTCTTAGTTCACTTTATGGCGAAGTGCGATTATAACCTATTCAACCGTAGAAGAATAAAACTAAGATGCCATTTCTAACTTTACCGTAAGATCCTCACGTAACTTTGCCTTTGCTCGAAAGATAATGACCCACACATTATTCACAGAAATTTCATATTTTTCTCCAATCTCCTCACAACTATGTTCGTAGATTAAACGATCCACAACAATTGGAATCCATTTATTTGGCAAGGCATAAATGCTTTTAAATAACGCCTCACGTAATTCTTTATTCTCAAATTCTCTTTCACCTGTTATTTGAGTACTTTGAATATTATTTTCAAAGCCAGCGTCCGATTCGCCCGCATTTTTTTGATACATAGAAAATGGCATTGTTTTGCGGGTGCCTTGCATTCTCCATGTGTCAATTATTTTCCGTTTTAAAATAGAAAAAAGCCACGTTTTAACTGTCGATTTCCCCTCAAACTTACCAAGTGCCTTGAGTCCTGCCAAAAATGTATCTTGAACAAGATCTGCGGCGATTTCTCGATCATTGACCCGTGCATATGCATAACTATGAAATACCTGCTCAAAATCTGCGTACCAAGTTTTTGTATCTATATCGAATTTATTCATTTGCTTATTTACAATTATTAAAAAAAAATGGATGGATTCCGACTCCCACTATAAGACCAGAACCAACATGACAGAACCCACCCACTTATATTCTTATACCTTATGCGTTTAGTTGAGCGTTAAAGTGATTTTAATATTTGAAATTGTTGCTTCATACATAAAACCATCACTAACTTCATTAACAGCTCCACCTTCGGTTGCACCTGTATTTGCTGCCGCCTGTCTTAATGGTTGATTTAAACCTGCCCCTGGAAATTCGTTAACTTCTGTTCCAGCATCCCATAATACAAGACTTGAAGTTATGTCTCCTGTCTTCGCATTGTTTCCATCCCATAACTCGATTCCTGTTGGGCCGAATCCATAAAAAAGATCATTAGATTGCACGAACATTGTAGCCAATGATAAGCGATCACCTTTGGTCGCAGTAAATGTAAATTCATAATTATTCCCAGGTAATAATGGACCTGGTGCACCTGCTCCAGCTGGTGTATTAAATACGCCACTATTAGATACCATACTATTTGCGCTTAATTCAGACTGCAATCCAGAAGGATCTCCATCTTCCGCAACCATTTCCAATCCAGCCGAAGCCGATCCTCCAGTACTAAATATTGGATTCCCTTCAGAACTTAATGCCCAAACGCCAGGAGTAAACGGTGTGTTTAAACCAGATCGACTATTTAAATAAGTTCCTAAGGCAGCTGAACTTCCATCTTCTGACAAAGCTTCTAAACCATTTCCAAAATCAGCGCTACCTTCAATAAATAATGGATTATCGGTTGCATGGATAACCCAAACACCAGGTGCAATTGGGCTTGTACTCGCAGCCAAATTCTCAATTGTAACAATGAATTCATTCACATGTGAACCGCCATCAATTGTTACTTTAATTGTGCTTGAAACACTAGGATACGTAAATCCATCCGCTACGTCTGAAATATTAATAACTGAACCACCTTCCGTGGCTCCTGTGTTCGGTCCTGTTTGATTAGCAGGTTGATCAGCACCTTCTCCTGGTTCTTGATTCACTTCAGTTCCAGCATCCCATAAAATCACTTGAGATGTAATATCACCAGAAATAGGAGTTGACCCACTAAACAATTCTATTCCTGCTCCATTTGGTGCAAAAAACAAATCATTTGAACCAACAAACATAGTTGCGAATGACAACTTACTTCCGGGGCCACCATTAACTGTAAATTGATAAGAATTTCCTGGTGTAGCTCCTCCTGGCATAGCAGCGCCTACTGGCGTATTAAAAACCCCTGATGAGCTATAACTATATTCTTCTTGTATATTCTCTATATTTAATTTAAAGGACTGCATATCATATGTGCAAGTGCCATCATCATTTTTGGCCTTTTCATTATAATTATTTGCAGTTTCATCTGTACAACCATCTTTCTTACACGAAAAAAGTGTTGCAGCTCCTAATATTAGAAGCATTGATAATTTGTGTATTTTCATCTTTTCAAATTTTGTTTTATTGTATATTTAATACATTTCAAAATTCGCAATGAAAGATCACAGAAAGATCACGAAAGGTTAAACTTAAGTTAATCAAAACAACATTTAAGGGTCATTATAGTAGTCCTAAATGCTGATTAATTGCAGTTTTAGTTGTGATGAAGGATAATTATTAAGACAGTTTTATGTGGTAGAACGTGGCAAATCGAAATAGAATGCCGTTCCTTTATTCAATTCACTTTGGACGCGAATCTCAACTTCATGCAACTCTAATATTTTTTTGACAATTGCTAAACCAAGACCTGAACCTTCTTTGGCATTCCCCTTAACTTTCTTAAATCGATCAAATATAAATGGCAACTCGTCCTTTGGAATACCAACACCGGTATCCTGAATTGTAACGCTTACCATTCTGTTTGATTTGTTCTCATCAATTTTAACCGAAATTGATTCACCATTTGGTGTATGCTTTAAAGCATTGTCCAAGAGATTTTGAAAAACGCGATCAATTAAGGCAATATCTGCATAGATAAAGACATCTTTTTCAACATTTTCTATTGAGAGTGAAATAGATTTACTTTTGGCCAATAAATCATATTTCATAATTATATCTGACAACATTTGACTGATTGAAAATGTTTCGGGGTTGGCTTGAATATGATCTGATTCTAATTTAGAAATTTCAAACAAATCGTCCACCAATTTAATGACACGTTTAGTACTGCTTAAAATCACTTCTGTATATTCTTTTTTTTGCTTTTCATCCAACTGACCCTCCATTAACAAAAGTGTTTCGGCATAACCATGAATTGAAGTTAAGGGAGTCCGTAAATCGTGAGAGATATTTGTAATTAGCTCTTTTCGTAATTTATCTACAGATTTAAGATCATCAATGTTTTTAACAATTGTGTCCGCCATACTATTAAAATTATTCGCCAAGTCTGAAAACTCTCCTCTTGTTTTTGTTTTAATTCTTGCTTCTAATTTACCTTCTCTAAATTCATTCACAGTGGCCATTATTTTATTCAAATTTTTTGTCAATAACCAAATGATTAATAAACCGACTAAAAAGGTGAGCACTAAAGTGACCAGAATTGATTTTAAAGCCAAACTCCATCCGAATCCGCTAGCTAAACTTTCGGAAACTGTCGCCAACTCCTGACTCGCTAAAATCACATACATATACCCCATATGTGTTTCATCACTATAAACCTGAGATGCCGAAAAGACTTTGAAAATTCCGGGATTTCTGGGGTCTTCGCCTTTGATAAATGCAGTCGTATCTTCAATGAATGTATGAATTGGATCTAAACCGACATGCTCTAATTTCACCTCTCCAAAAGGTGCAAAATAAGAAAGAATTTGTCCTTCTGTATCCAATAAATAAACTTCAACAGATGGATTAATGACCATTACGTTATGAAAGAAATGCTCTAATTCTTCATCATTCGGAAGTCCATCTTTAAAGGGTTGTGTTTCATGCGCAACACGATCCGCCAATTTACGATTTAAACGTTGCGCTGTTTCTTGAGAATACTCGATTGACGCGTCTCTTGTAATGAAGATATACATTACAGCAAAGCACATTAAACTGATTAAAAAGAAGAAGGAAAGTCTCCAAAACAATCCACTGAATAGGTTTTTCATTTGCTAATTATTATTGTCCTGATAATTGAACTAAAGTTCGTCGTTAAATTTATAACCGACACCCCAAGATGTCAGGATAAAATCTGGTTTGGATGGATTTTTTTCAATCTTATTCCGCAAGCGATTAATATGTGAATTTACCGTATGTTCATAACCCTTAAAATTATATCCCCATATGAGATCCAAGAGTTTTGACCGGCTATAACTAACGCCAATATTTTGAACGAGAAGATAAAGTAATTCAAATTCTTTTTTGGTTAAATCGATTGAATTGCCATTAAGTCTTACTTTGCGTTTAGCAACATCAATTTCCAAATTTTCAAATGTATAAAGCTTTGTTTCGCCTTCTTGAATTGGTTCAGAAAACCGACGTATTGTTGCTCGTACTCTCGCCAAAAACTCGCGAATGCTAAATGGTTTTGCTATATAGTCATCAGCGCCAGACTCTAAGCCCAAAACTAAATCTATCTCCTCGGTTTTGGCAGTTAACATTATGATTGGTATGTTATACTTTTCTTGTCGTAGTTTTCTACACAAATCCATTCCATCACCATCTGGTAACATTAGATCTAATAAGAGAAGTGAATAATCATTTTCCTGAATTGCGGCCAAACCTTCAGTTATCGTAGATCTATGATCCACTTTATAATGAATGTTTTTTAAATGAAGAATAACCAAATCGGCAATTGCCTGGTCATCCTCAATCAATAGTACAATTGTTTCCTCCATCTAACAAAACTATTGAAATACTATCACAAAAGTTTCACGAGACGATTGTTTGATCAAAAAAATCATGTAAATCAGCTCAACATCCGTTCTATCTATCTTGGTTTTAGCGATATTCTAGTGGAACTACAAGTAAAACTGTCTAAGAACAAAGGATAAATCAAGTCAAAACGCAGTCTAATATCTAAAAACGATTCGAATCACTCGGAAAGTGATCCAACCTGTCATCCTGAGTTTGACGAAAGACCAAAAGCGCAGCGATCTAAACGGCCTTCTTCGCTTGCACTAAATGCCGTTGATTGTGATAAATAACAACGCGCAAGGTGTCGCCTAACCTTAATTTAATAACGCTGCTAATACTAACACTCGTTTTTACTTTTTTGAGGTTTATGGTTAATGAACGATCCAAAATTTCGAGCATTTCTTTTTGTTGTCCTATAAACGTATCAATCACCTCAATTGCTAAATCACTGCCATTTGGATTCATGTCCTTAAACGTTTTCATTTTGTTCAACTTCTCTTTGGGCTGGAGACTTTTGGCAAAATAATTTCCTAGCAATCCGCTTTTAAAAATTGTTGTTGCAGGGACTTGACCAGATGTTAAAAACTGTTTTTTGATTTCTTTTAAATAGAAATCGCCATAACGATTCAAATGTTCAATACACTCTAATGCACTCCAACTTTCGCTTGAACTTTTTTGATTCAATTTTTCAATAGTGAGGTTTTTTAATTCCTCAGCGACCAACACGTTTGCAATGGTTCGCTCCACTAAATCATCAATTAGTTCTTGATTACTTACTTTCATTTGAATGTTATTTGGTACAAATGTCGGGGTTCATTTTGAATTAAACATTGATTTGAATCAAGACTTTTTAATTCTTGAAAAAGTTTCTGGTGTCATCCGTAAATATGCGGCAATATACTTGTTCGGAATTTCTTGAAACAATTGCGGACTTCTTTTGTGTACGCGGCGATATCTTTCTTGCGGAGACGAGGTCAACAAATCAATTTCTCGCTCCATTTGTTGAAAAACTAATTCACTCAAAATCTCTTGCCATAAGTGCTGATTATCTAACGTAGAATTCACCAAACTCATGAAATCATCTTTTGAAACAACTTTTAATGCCGATTTTTTTAATGCCTGAATATTATAGACGGAAGGTTGCTCTTTTATGAAAGAATCTAAAGCACCAAAGAAAGAGTTTTCATATCCAAATCGAATGGTATGTTCGTTCGCTTCGTCTAGATAAAAAATGCGAAGGCTCCCATTTGCCACAAAATATAAATTGGTATTGATTTTACCTTTGACATTTAAATATTCGTTTCTTTCCAAGACTAAATCTTCTTGCCAAAGTGCTTTTGCTTCTATTTGGATTAATAAGTTTTGCAGTGGATTCATATTCAATGCAAATATAAACCAAAATCCCGCCTCTTAGTATTCGATTAGGATCTCATTAAAAACACCTGGTTGAAGTATATGATTGACCTCAAAATCGGCAATCACTCCATTTTTCTTTGATCTTAATTTAAACGCTATTTCATTGCCATGCTGATATACAACATCTTCACTTAAATAACCATCCCAACAACCCGTGTATGTGCCAATGGGTTGATCAAATTTGTTCGTTACCCAAACGGTATCTGTTTCATCATAGCAGGATGTATTTTTCAAATTAATTTTGAATGGATATCGCGATTGACCTATTTCAACCGTTAGTACATTCTTATTAAAACGATAAACGCGTACTTTTTTTAGGTAAAAAAAATTCTCTAGATCGTCTGGATAAAAGTCTCGATCACTTGGTGTTACAATAAGGTATAAGTTATGAGAAATATCGGAAACATCTTCTTCAACGTAGTAATATCCGCCGATAGTCGTACCCAGTACAATATTCCCAGTTCGATCTATTGGAGTGGCACTCGCTCCGTCCATAGTTTGATAATAGTACTCCAATTTCAAGTCCGCCTCTATCGGTTCACCTGTAAATTCGCTCACGACATTTAAATCGATCACCACCCATTTATTACTTTTTTCTTTACTACAGGAACTTAGGGTTAAACTCAGAACACATATTAAGATTAAGACATTTTTCATCCATGTTGATTTACGTTTTATTATAATACTTCTATTACAAATAACGCGTCAAATGTAAAATCCGTTGGCATTCACTATCATAAATATAATCACGCCAATTATTTAGCATCAAAAAAAGTGCATTAATAAGCATAATCACCAGCTGTGGAAACACGCGATACCACATGCGCATCAAGCGTACTAACGGCAGAAGTGAAATCAGAAATTGAATTCAAAAACGAATAATCAGAAGTTTCTGCTTCAACAGATGCTTGAATAATTGCTTGCCATGTGGCGTAATCACCTTGCACCTTAGATGTTTCAAAAGCGCCCTCTATAAAGTCAATAATGTGCGTTTTAAAAGTCGCTTCATATTCAGCCGTGTTGTGAACATAGCTAATTAGTGGCCATTCAGAATCTGTGATGTCACTAAATTCGAACGACAATGCACCGCCCATTTTCCCTTCCTCAAAAGCCTCGTTATTGTCCCATGGAATCCATTTAATTAAATCATCCGCAGGATCATGATAGAGGTAATAATTATGCGTCATTCTGCCATAAGTATCCCAATTTTGAATGGTTGTGTTTACCGCCAACCATTTTAAATAACCATCAACATCAAATACCGATTCCAACGTTGTTTTCCAGGCTTCCTCATCTGAAGTACGCAATGAACTGTGCAAGGCATCATACATGGCTTGTATATCTTCTCCACCTGTTCCACCATTATTTTTATTGGCAAAATCTGTCAATGAAAATCCACTCTCTGCAAAACTTGCTCCATCATCCTCTGGTTTATAACAATTGCCCGTGGTGCTTGAAAATTGTTTATTTAAAACAGTTTCAAAAACAACCTCTAATCCTGTGTATAATCCAAAATAAACAGGTCCTTCTCCATAATCAATATACATTTCATAAAAAGCGGAATATGGCGCCGGAACTCCAAATTCACGGAATAAATCACATCCATACTTCTCTCTTAAAAAAGACTTATCGTTATAATTACTACTCATAGACAAAGCTGGAAAACCATAAAAAGTCTGTCCTGTAATTTCTGGATAATCATCCTCAAACTGATCAAACTCTAAACGAAATGGTAATTTATTAACACCAGAACTATAAGCACTTAAACTTGAGTTGCCTTTATAACGAATACCAACGTAATACCAATTTAATCCATTGAATTCAATATTACAAGGAACATATACGGGTGTTTCTTCTACAAAACTACCTCCTGGACCACTAGTCGAACCGCCATACAAATCATCCAAATCCGATTGCATTATGGCCCAATCATCTGCTGTAATCGTAATGTCAAAACGGTTGACTTTATCTTGCGGAAAAACGACGTCATAATCAGCTGACGCTAATGATGAATGTGTTACCGTTGACCAATCGTCCAACCCTTCTCCTGCTGCAATAAATGTTTCTTTATAACAAGAACTCACGATCAATGCAACTGTTGCGATATAAAATAGATTTAGCTTAGTCATTGTTCTTGTTTTTAAGTGTGAATGTATAACCTAATCCAATGATATAGGTTGTTTTTGGATAGGTAGCTCCCAAGGATTGTTCAATGCGATAAAAAGCAGCCAATTCGCCCCATTTCTTTAATGAATATGATGTACCCAAGGTGAATCTTAATTTATCGAAACCGCCCGTATATTTTGTCATGTCTCTAAAAATCTCTGCCGAAAAAACAGGATCAAATTTCCATTTTTTGATATTGTATTCTGCACTAGCTTTAAAGCGTAAATAATTTTTGAAATAATCTCCTTCAGCCGTGCTTAAACCAATTTCATTTCTGTTTTGAAAACGCAGCCTATATTTGAATGAAAACGGTTTGACTTTATGTTTAAAGATGGCGTCCAAATTGAATCGAAAATCATTATCGAATAAATCATTTCCTCCTCTGTCAGAAACATAACGCAAGCCCAATTCAAAATTCAAGTAAGAAGTCGGTTTTATTTTAAAATTAAGATCTGTTAAAACCTGATCGATTGTTGAAGCATTTTGATTCAAGCGAATACTTTGTTCTAAACCGATTCCAAATTTTTTATTGATCTTATATTTTAGCCCAATCTTATTCCAACTTTCTAAATCTTGGCTGATATAGGTAAAACCATCTTGACTAAATATGGATGGGGTAATTAAAATGAGGGCGCATAACAAGAACGCCTTTTGAATTAGATGCATAATTAATGAGTTTGTTCGATTTTAGACTTTCGTGAGGTAAAAAGGTTTAATCTATCCTGAGAATTATTTAAATAGTTCCAATTACATGAAGTTGTTCTAAATTAGGAGAAATACTGCCCCCTTTAGGTTCACGCGTAATTGCAAAGGCATCACCCAAACCAGTAGTTTTCATTTCTAAAAGACCAACGGCATCTGAAATAACCTCACTTTCAAAAACACCCAAATCAATTGGAACACCGTCAACTAAGACCCAAAGTTGGTATGATTCCTCACTTGAAGTTGCGGGTAAATTTTGTACATCTAATAGGACCATTTCTGATGTTTGATTCCAAAAGACTGTTGCTAAATTATCTGAATAGTCCACTGTACCACTTAAGGCCACTTTTTGTGTATTTTGATCTCCAACAAATGCCATTTGTTCAGACAGATTCGCCAATTCATTTGACAGATCAAGTGCAGAATCATTCAATTCATTATAATCAATTACCAATTGATCATAGACTTGATCAGATGCTTCAACCTTATATTCTGCGAGATATTGATTTCCTTTTGCGATATAGGCAAAATAGCTCACAACTAACAACAGTGCAATACTCGCAATCGCCAATAATTTATAAGTACCACCTCCATTTGTTGGTGAATCTTTTTGGATTGGAATAACCTTAGCTTCTTTTTGTACTTGTTCTGCACCGTCTTGCAACTCGCCTTTAATTTGTTCTAAAACTTTTTTCTTTAGCCCAACGGGAGGAGGAGCAGACGCTTTTAAAGCCAAATTCTCAATACTTTCTTGAAAAGTTGTTAAAACAATCTGTATCTCAGGATAAATATGAGACATGCATTCAACTTCCTGACGTTCTTGATCAGTAGCCGTTCCAAGCACACAATTTTCTAAAATTCCGGACGCTATGTATTCCTTTATATCCATACTAGCAAAATGCCAAATAATTCTTTTAACCCTTTTAATGCACTTCTAGATCTTGTTTTTACCGTTCCAAGTGGTAAACCTAATTCATCTGCAGTTTCCTGTTGTGTATATCCTTTGAAGTAAATGTACTCTAATATAATTTGTTCTTTTTCTGGTAAAACCTTCACCAAATCTTTAATTCCTATGTGATCAATTTTTTGATTGATTTCTTTGCTACTCTTTTTATGTACGAGGTTTTCATTGCTTTGGATTGGAATCAAAGTTGATTTTGACAATTTCCGATATTTATCAATCGCTGTATTGCGGTTAATGTTCAATATCCAAGTGAAAAACGAACCCTTTTTCACATCAAATGAGTGAATTTTTTTCCAGATTTTAACGAAAGCATCTTGAACAGAATCCTCAGCAACTCTTTCATCTCGCAAAATTTTCAAACTAACACCATACATTGCTGGAGCATACGCATCATACAACACTTCAAATGCAGCATGATTGCCACTTTGAACTTTTAATATGGTTTTATTGAGTTGCTCTTTTGTTAACAATTCGGTTTGTTTTGGTTTACTGGTTAGATTGTTTGCCTGTCCCTAAGTTATTAAGAATGCATTATATCCGTTATACTAATTTGAAAAAACTTTCAATTCTATGAAAGGTTTTAACTCGCGTAATATTTTAATCCACATCTAAAATAGCGTACTCAAAATTATCACTCCATCCTGTTACCAACGGTAACGTTTGCCTTCTTCTTCCTTCTAGCTGCATCCCTACTTTTTCCATCACCCGAACTGATGCCGCGTTTTCAACGGCACATCCTGCTTCAACTCTGTGCACATTTAGCGTTTCAAAGCAAAAACGAATTATTTCTTTAGAAATTTCTGTTGCGTATCCTTTTCCCCATGCATTTGGCATTAATTTATACCATATTTCTGCGGATTTGTATTTTGGCTTCCCTGGAAATGCGCCAACCATTCCAATAAATGTTTGCGTGGCCTTGTCTTTAACAATAAAGGTATATTTTTCACCTGAAACGTTCGCATCAAATAAGGGCTGCATTACTGTTTCCGTTTCTTTCAAGTCATTGGGTATTCCCAAGGTATTAAATTGATCGACTTCAGGAAACGAATGGAGGTGATGTATCGCCTCTAAATCGGCAATGGTTGCAAGGCATAATGCCAACCTTTCAGTTTCTAAGTTAAGCTGCATGGCTAAATGGGTGTTTTATTTTTTGTTCTGCTATGAAATTTATCGTGGAAAGATAGATAAATTTCTTCTTATCGCCGTCAACTCCGACTGGCCACAATTGAATGATTTCCTTTTTAGATTACATTTTTTAAAAATAATTCAAAACATAAAAATTAATTTATATTTCAACATATTTAAATTATTTGAAATTTAATAGTATATTTATATCAACCAAAACTAAATAATAATATCATTAAGGCCTATAGTTATACAATAAATTTTTAGCACGAAAGATCCTACTCAGTTTTGGGTTAATGTCCCTCTTGAATTTGTAGGTGAGGGAAGGAGGGTGAGTGCGAAGATCGGGAATCTTCGCGCTTGTCTTTCCGCTAAAACAAACTTGAATGCAGAAAACAGAACACCTCACTCTAGCATCCAATCACTTTATTTATAAAGGGTTTTCGAGGTATGCGGTTTTTAAAACAAAGCAAGGACATCATTGGTTCCTACCCAATGAATGGGGCAAAATCCTCATGAATCCTGCTGGCTTTTTAGCAAATGAATTGGTTCATAAATTACCATCCTCAACTCAGGAAGAAATTCAGAATGATCTCATGTTTTTGAAGAGAAACGGAATCATTGACTTCGTCCAGAACTGTATTCAAGACAAGCCACCTGTTCAAAAAAATGTTTTAGATTATTTTATAGATACTTGCTCAGTCTCGATTGGAAAGACGATTAATAATCAACTTATTTCTGCACTTAAAACGGCTCGCATTAAAACATTGGAACTTCATTTTTTGAATAAGGCAAATATTGAAAAGTGCATCCAAGCGTTCAGTCAACTCAATTTTGATTCACTTAAAATTTTCTTGAATTACGACCATACCAAACGACTTAATTTGAACGAAACAATCCGTAAAACAGCTAAATTAACTGCGATTCGTATCATCAACACACCTTTTACATATTCCGAAATATGTAAGCAAATTGAAATTAAAAAGCTAAAGGATTACAGCAATCATGAATTTAACGTGAGGATGCTTGAGGATGAAGAGCATGAGAATGCCCATTTTTATTATAATAACAGAGTTCATATTGATACGTCCGGCGCTATAAAAAATTCGCTTCACACTGCAACTAGCTTTGGCAACATTCTTACAAACAACATTAGCGAAGTTGTACAAAGTGAAGCTTTTCAAGAAATTTGGTGGGCAAATAAAAAGAATGTAGATGTTTGTAGTGATTGTGAATTAAGAGCAATTTGTTTGGATAGGAGACCTTTAATTAAGCGGAAAAATGGCACTTGGTATTCAAACGACGTATGTAATTATAATCCATATTTAGGAGCGTTTAAGGGTGAATCCTGCTATAAACCGTTACAAGATTGTGGCATTCAAAGTAATAAACAAGGTTTTAAAATTTTAGTGGATCAATTCATTGCAATCAAAATGAATTATGCAACCACCTCTATCCTACTAGACACGAACCTCAACTTGTTTTATTAAATTCCCCGAACACCGCAACTGGTTCAGTTTATATTAAAGCGAGCATATAAAGCTTCAATATCTAGTTTATCAGTTCCCAGCGTGCGTTTACCGTCAATTATAATGGATGACTTTAGTTCTACAAGCATTTTCTCTTGAGCAGCTTTAATTAGCACTGTTTTAAAATCAATTTGCGCACCGTCATATTCAGGCTTTTTACGGAAGGCAGCTAAGGCATATTCTACGTTTTCAATCGTAATATTTGTTCCTGTGATCACACTTCCGTCTTTTGCCGCAACTCCTGTTACAGCACCATTGATTGTGACGTTATTCAAAATCAATGCAGATGCCTCTCCTCCCGAAATACCTTTGTCGCCAGAGTTTGTTATTTGAATGGCTTCAATTAAAACGGTTGATCCTGAAAAATCGATACAGTCATTTCCTGTTCTAGCAAAAGTTGATTTTTCAATATGTCCAGTACAAAAATCAGCATCAAAACCATCAGAATAGGTATCTGTAATATTTAGGGCAGAAATACTAAAGTCACTTCTAATTATATTCAGTGCATCTTCCGAAAGGTTTCCGCTAATTGTACATTTATTGATACTTGTGGGTGTTTCGTAAATTGTCAAAGCGCCTGTCAATTCCCAGTTTTCATAATTTAAATTTGACAGCCCTTCAAAAAGACAATGCGTAAAGACCGCAGCCTCTCCATTTAAAACAGTAATACCATTTGAACTACTGTCTTTACAAAAAACATGAATAGGATGACTCAATGTTCCCTCGGCATAAAAACTATTGCTAGCAATGATACCGCCACCCGTTATAAATTCAATTGTAGTTCCTGGCTTGATGGTTACGTCATAAGCCTCTGGAACATATAAGAGTGAATCAATTACTAAATCTCCTTTAAAAATGACCTGTTTATTTCGAACCGTATAATAGGAATTGTTTTTAGAGAATTGCTCGGCCAACGTCATCCGCGCTGTCTGACCTTCTGGTTTTTTCCAAGGCAACAGTTTTTTGGACACGATCAAATTGGGATTATTAGAAACAGTAAAGTAGATTCTTTTTGGTTTCAATTCTGTCAAAAATTCTGCTTGAACAGCGTTTTGAATAAAACCATTCAACTCAATAGGTTCATCCAAGAAAACGTGTTTAATTGAGTCGTCTTTAACAGCATAACCATGAACAGTAATTTTATTGGAATGAAAGTTCTGCAGCCGAACATGATATCCATCAACCGTTTTATCTAAATAGGCATTGATGGATAAATCACGTAAAAATTGTTGATCCGTCCGTGGGATATAACTTTGCGGAAACACCCAACTATCTACGGTTGTTTTTTCAACTATTTTAAGATTCCACATGCCTTTGAGCTCAGGCAACAACCCTCTCAAATAAACCGCATTTTCATAATAAATTTCTTTTTGAAATCTATAAGCAGGAACTTCATTTTGAATGGCTAGTTCTGCTAAATTTAATTCAGTAGAGATTGCTGTAAATATAGAATCCAAATAGGCTGGACGCGTTTTTTGTTCGAGATAATACAAATATTTAGCTTGGAATTCTGGATTATAAAGAACGGCATTATCAAAACAATTCTCTCTAATCCGCAGATCATTAGAGAGTCTTTTCACCATATCACATTGGAAATTCCGTCCTTGAATGAAAGGCAAAATATCATAGGCCACATGCTCTAACTTTTGAGAAATAGGATTATAATAAAATCTACGATTATGCCATCTTAAGGCATGACTACTGCCGCTCAGCTCCATTGTGACATAGAACTTAGCTAATTGATCTATATCAAAAATATCTTCAACTTTAGCATGTCCATCTTTAAATAATTGGAGCAATTTTTTCCCTTCATCAAATTGTTTGCTCAGCTGTTCTGACTTTCTTGTTCTATTCTTTTTAAAACAAGAGATGGTACTTTCCTGAAAAAACGGAAATAACGCCGTGCTATCAAATGCAACATTCTGTTTTATGGCAGTCCAATAACTGGTTTCGTCAAATTTCAAAATTGGCCCTTCCCTCCTCTTTCTGCTTTCTAATAATTGTTTGTCAAAATGTTCTTCTAAAGCATAAACGCCAAATTGAATCTCATTAATATTGACATTAATAAAGTCGTAATTCGTTGTCAACAGCCCTTCACGATCAGCTATTTTATGAACAACCCATTCATCCAAGTATCGACGTGTCTTTGGATGTTGAATCGAAAAACTTTTCAGTCCTTGAAAAGCTAAATCACCTTTAATTTTTATCCGATAAGATTCTTTTCCAGTATGTAAATGATCCGTCCAATCACCTTTTAATTTCATTTGAATTTTTGCGGTATCTGTCCCACTCACAAGATTAGCCGCCACATACTTTTTACTACTCGCCGGAATTGATTCTAAGGGCGTAGCTTGCATAATATATCCTTCTAACAAGGCTTGAGACGAATCAGGAATGGACAAATTTAAGGAGATAGGTAAATCGTTTTTCTGGACTTCATCCATACGGATTAAAGAAAAATCATCAAAATAGGCAGTTTTTCTACCCGAAAAAGCATTAATATGAATTTCATCAATCCCAGTTCCGACGGTAAATGATAAGGTATGCTTTTCCCACCCCTCATCCATTATAGCACTTTTATCTTTAGTTGTGCGGTAACGATAATCGACATTTTCGCCTTTTAACTGAGCTTGCAATGTTCCCCCATTGCTCGCTTTATGAATCCAGACTGAAACTTGGATAAATTCCTGCGGCTCAAGATCTTCAATCTTATAGTTTAATCCATACTTATTATTGGAATCTAGACGCATGCAATTTACGCCACTTCTGGCATAATCTTGACTAATTGCAGCACCCCCTCCTAAACGAATGTCTGGCACGGACGTAACAAAACATTGCACATCATCTAGCTCTTCAATCTCTTCTAGGTCACTCGTAAATTCCCTGATGTCATTTTCAGACATGCATTGTTCATCCTTGCATGCAAATAGCAAGAATGTAAAAATGAAGCAAGCACAATAGATTATTTTCATGCAGTCTTTATCTAGCGAGGATTCAAATTTAACAGTTTGTTCTTGCAAACACAAGGTTAACGGAATATTTAAGGATGGGTTGGTGTGGTTTTAATGAATTAAATGAATGAACTATCACGATCACTATTTAAAACGCGCATAAAGTGCTTCAATATCTAGTTTATCAGTTCCCAGTGTGCGTTTACCATCAATTGTAATAGATGATTTAAGCTCTACTAACATTTTCTCTTGAGCGGCTTTAATTAGCACTGTTTTAAAATCAATTTGCGCACCATCATATTCAGGCTTTTTACGGAAGGCAGCTAAGGCATATTCTACGTTTTCAATCGTAATATTTGTTCCTGTGATCACACTTCCGTCTTTTGCCGCAACTCCTGTTACAGCACCATTGATTGTGACGTTATTCAAAATCAATGCAGATGCCTCTCCTCCCGAAATACCTTTGTCGCCAGAGTTTGTTATTTGAATGGCTTCAATTAAAACGGTTGATCCTGAAAAATCGATACAGTCATTTCCTGTTCTAGCAAAAGTTGATTTTTCAATATGTCCAGTACAAAAATCAGCATCAAAACCATCAGAATAGGTATCTGTAATATTTAGGGCAGCAATACTAAAGTCACTTCTAATTATATTTAGCGCATCCTCCGAAAGATTCCCGCTAATTGTACATTTATTGATACTTGTGGGTGTTTCGTAAATTGTCAAAGCGCCGGTTAACTCCCAATTCTCATAGTCCAAATTTGAGAGTCCATTAAAAATCACATGTGAAAGTATTGCCTCTGCACCATTTAAAATGGTCAAACCATTTGATGTAGCGTCAGTACAAAAGAAGCGGATTGGTTTTTCTTCGGTTCCTTTGGCATAAAAACTATTGGTAGCTATAATTCCACCACCTGTTTTAAACTCAATTGTTGTACCTGGCAGAATCACAACTTTATAAACATCAGGAATCAATAACAATTGATCTACTACAATATCGCCCCTAAATACGACCTCATTACTACTGATGGAATAGTACTTGCTTTGCGTCTTAAACTGCGAATTTAATTTCATTCGAGTGGATACGCCTTTCGGTTTCTCCCAAGCCATTAATGATTTGGTTATGACCAAGCTTGGATTATTCGAAACCGTGAAGTATATTTTTTTGGGCTTCAAAGTGGTCGCAAACATGGCGGTATCAGCGTACGTTGTAAATCCAGCAAGTGAAATTGGAGTATCAAACAAAACTCTGCCTACCGTGCTATCCTTTACTTTATAACCACGTATTAAGACGTCATTGGTGTGATAATTTTCTAATTCCACTAAGTAATCAGTTTGACGAATTGTCCGATAAGCATTTACCGACAAGTCTTTCAGAAAAAGCGACCCTTCATTTGGCTCAAAAACTATCTTTTTTTCCCAGTCTTCAGGCTTTAAATAAGTCCTGATTTTTTGATCCCACGTCGTTTTTAATTCTGGTATTATACTTCTCAAGTAAGCAGCTTGATCGTAATACAATTCATGTTGAAATTTATAATCTGGCATCTCGCCATTTATAGCAGCGAGGTATTGATTTAATTCGGGACCTAATTCTGAAAACAAAGAATCTAAATAAGCAGGCTGCGTTTTTTGATCCAGATAATAAAAAAATTTATTTTGAAAATCGGCATCAAAAAGAATGGCATTATCAAAGCAAAATTCTTTGGGAATATTATCCTCATTCAGTTTTCGAAGCATGGCACTTTCAAAATTTCGCCCTTTAATAAAAGGAAGAATATCGTAGGCAATATGCTCCAATTTTTGTGTAATAGGATTATAATAAAAACGGCGATTATGCCATCTTAAACCATGATAACTTCCACTCAGTTCCATTAAAACGTAGAACTTTGCTAATTGATCAATATCAAATAAGTCGGCCACACCAATATAACCGTTTTTGAATAAGGCTAATAATTTTTTCCCTTCATCAAATTGTTTTGAAAGTTGATCTGATTTTCGGGTTCTATTCTTTTTAAATACGGATATAGTACTTTCCTCGAAAAACGGAAATTCAATTCCTTTTATGGCCGTTTCATTCTTTTTATTCGCTGCCCAAAAACTCGTTTCGTCCATTTTCAAAATTGGACCTTCTCTTCGTGCTCGGCTCTCTAATAGCTGTTTATCAAAATGCTCTTCTAAGGCATAAACACCATGATTAATTTCATTAATTTTTACATTTACAAAATCATAAGTTGTGGTTAGCACCCCTTCTCGTTCCGCCATTTTATGCATGACCCATTCACCTAAATATTTTCTTGCTCGTGGGTGCTGCACCGAAAAACTCTTTAAACCAAAAAATGCTAAATCGCCTTTAATTTTAACCCGGTACGATTCTTTTCCTGAAAATAAATGATCCGTCCAATCTCCTTTTAGTTTCATTTGCACTTTGACAGAATCCTGCCCCTTTACAATTGATGCATTCACATACTTTTTACAACTGACCGGAATAGACTGTTGACCAGCCGCTTTCATGATATAGCTATTCAACGTTTGCTGTGATGAGTCAGGGATGGTTAAATTCAATTGATGCGACAATTCATTTTGGGGTACTTCTTTTTGACGCGTGAGTGAAAAGTCGTCAAAATAAGCTACTTTTTTTCCTGAAAAAACATTGATCCATACCGATTCAATACCGTCAGGAATAGTAAAGGTTAAATTTTGCTTGCGCCATCCATCAACCCCAGGATCGTTTTTATTTGTTACGGCACGATAACGGTATTCAACTTCCTCTCCCTTCAAATGAGCTTGTAAAGTTGGGTCTTTACTATCGACATGCACCCACACTGAAAGTTGCACAAATTCACCTACCTCCAAATCTTTCAGTTTGATATTTAATGCATAATGGTTGATAGAATCTAGCTTTACCGAATGCACTCCGCTTCTCGCAAAATCTGTTGAAACGCTAAAAGCTCCTCCTAACAAAATAGCAGCATCAGATGTTTCAAACTTATTAACGCCGTCAACATTAACAATTCCCTCTAAATCACTTTCAAAATACCCAACAAGATTAATAGCCTGCACTTTTTCATCTGCGCAAGCATATAATAAAAAGGTGAGAATTACTAGAAAAAGAAACCTTTTACTCATGTCGATCTACAATCGGAAATGTACCACTTTAGACTTTGCCAAAATTAACGGATTATTTACAATTAAGGCTAAAGATTAAAGACCATTTCAGTTTCTGCAATGTTAAATCCAAAATCTAACACTTCTTCGATTTGATCACCATTCTTCCGCAATAAAGGATTTGTATGATTGAAATGAATGAGATAGATCTTATTCCGATCTTCTAAACCCAAACCGGCAAATGTTTTCATACTCTCAACTACGAATGGATGTGGAATTTCGGAAATATCGCGGTTATTAATTTCTTCGGCATCATAAAAAGTAGCATCCAAAAAGGCAATGTCTACTTTTTTCACCAACTCCACTATGTCTTGATCCCACTTTTCCCATTTGTCAATATCCGGAATGAAAAGCGCCGTTTTGTTTGGCCCAGAAATAATAAAGCCCACAGTTTCAGAAAACTCATCACGGTGCGGAACGATTAATGGTGTAACAGTAATATCCTTTCCCAATCCAAAAGTATCAGACGCGCGCAATTCTTTTAAAGCAATATTTTTATTTGCAACTAATTGACTCCATGGTCCATTAGTCTGTAAAAACTCTTTCATTCGAGGCATGGCGTAAACGGGAACACTTTTGGCGTTCATGGCTTCTTTACCTAGATACATTAACCCTGTATAATGTCCAATATGTGCATGCGTCAAGAAAATCCCATCAGGTGTTTTACTCAGATCTGAACCGCTTTTTCGATTCAATATCTCCAATTGCGCTGGCAGATCAGGACTTGCATCAAATAAATAAGTTTTATTGTCTACTCCATCAATCAAACCCAATGAAGCAACCATACGCGTGGCATCTGGATGTTCAAATAAATTGGCACAACAGCTTTTTTGACATGCAATTTGCGGTGATCCGGCATCTTGAACAGTTCCTAATACAACCAATTTTACGCCTTCAAAACCCTCCTCTTCCACCAATTCATCTATAGGTAAATCTACACTCAATGGATCTTCATGATCGGCTCCGCATTGAAAAAAGACAAACATTCCGCAAAATAGAAATGCGGTTTTAGTAAAACTGCTCATTTCACGAATTTAAAAAGGTTCTGTCAAATAGGATCGAATTTAACATAAAAAAAGTCCAGACCTGCCTAAGGCAGATCTGGACTCAATTCTTATCCCATTTGAGAAACTATTGTTTCTCGAAAGTAATCTTAGTAATGTTGCCATCACCCTCATCAATCTCGATCGATAGCGTCTCTCTTGTTTGCTCAGTAATCTTTAAGTAGATTAACTCAGAAGGATATTCCACATCTCTTAGCTCTAACGACGTTCCGTATCCAGCTACGCGATATTCTAACATCTGTATATAAGAAGTACCGTCAGACGTTTCTGTCCAAGTGGTACTGCAGAACTCATCATCCTTTAGCTTACAGTTATCAAAGCCCCACGTTAAAGAATACCCGTCATTTGCAAGGATGTCTGTTGTTACACCATCCCAGATAAACACATAACTAGTTGCATTCCAGTTTCCATCTAGTTGTTTAACAACTTTTTGATTTTTATTACAAGCCACTAATAATAGGGCTACTACACTCATTAATAATATCTTTTTCATTGGTTATTTTTTTAAAAGTAAAATTGGAAAAACGCTGCTAATATCAAACGTTTACTCTTTCTCTAAAGTAATTGTAGTATTGTCGCCATCACCATCATCCGTCATAATAGTTAAAGCCACTTTTGATTGCTCAACAATCTTAAAGTAGATTAATTCAGACGGATAATCCAAATCTCTTAATTCTAAAGATGTCCCGTTTCCTTCAACACGATATTCTAACACGAAACTATCCGCAATACCATCATAAACTTCAGTCCAAATAATTGTACAGAACTCATCATCCTTTAATTTACAATTGTTAAAATCCCAAGACAATGCGTATCCTTCTTCTTCAGCGAGAACATCTACTGTCTCACCATCCCAAGTGTATACATAACTTGTTATATTCCATTTACCATCAAGTTGCTTAACAACCTTTTGATTTTTGTTACAAGCCACCAATAAGAGGGCTATAACACTCAATAAAAAAAATCTTTTCATTAGTTTTGGTTTATGTTTATTAAAAGAAAAATGAGCACAAACATTGTGCCGAAAGCATAAACGAGTGTTTATTGAAATTATTTTAACGCTTTTTATTAAAATTTGAGTTGTTGTGTATTGCTTATATATAGCTAACTTTACTTTGAACCTACTTTTAACGTGCAATGAATTTTTTTAAAAAGCTATTTAACGCAGGCCCTAAACTTCCACCTTTAGATTTGTCTATTTTAGGCACAGATTTGCACAGTCATTTAATTCCTGCAATTGATGATGGTTCAAAATCATTGGAAGATTCAATTGCCATGCTGAAAAAATTTGCAGCACTTGGTTATAAGAAGATCATCACGACCCCGCATGTGATGAGTGATTTTTATCGTAATTCGCCCGAAACAATTCTCAGTGGACTTGACACGGTAAAAAAGGAACTTAGCAAACAAGGAATTGACATTGAAATAGAAGCGGCGGCTGAATATTATTTAGATTTCCATTTGAATGAATTGATAAAAGAAAAAAAGGTCTTGACGTTTGGCGATCGATATGTGCTTTTTGAGTTGTCATTTTCTCAAGAACAGCCGAATGTGAACGAAACGATATTCGAACTAATTACGGAAGGATATAAACCCATATTAGCGCATGTAGAACGCTACCCTTTTTACAATAATAATTGGGAGCGAATTCAAGAATTTAGAGACCGAGGCGTTTTATTGCAATTGAACATGTTATCGCTAACAGGGCATTATGGTCCACAAGTAAAACGCATGGCTGAATTGTTAGTTGAGCGCGATTGGATAGATGTGATTGGTTCAGATTGTCACCATTTTCATCATTTAGAAATGATTGACGCAATGCGCACAAATCCTTTCTTGCACAAACTAGCCGCCAAGGAAAATTTACTAAATAAATCCCTATAGGTCTTTAACAGAAGGCTCTGTATAAGGTCATCTTATGTCGTTCCATAGAGAATTCAATCGGTTCTATCGATAAATCGGCGAAAAAACGCTTTAAAAATACTACATTAGACATGCTCTCCAAAGGGGTACGAAATTTAAAAACAAAAAATTAGAATAAGATGTTTGGATTAGAAGATTTAATGAAGAATGTAGATTTAGGAGACATCCTAGAAAAAGTAGGATTGTCTGATAAAGATAAAAAAGAGGTGACCAACCAAGCGGCGGATGCAATTAAATATCGCACGAATAAAGAAAAGGCAAGAGGGAATGATGGAACAATGGCGAATCTTTTTTCTTCAAACGACAATAATGATGACGCGAATAAAGTAGCGAAGAAATTAGAAGGAGATTTAGCGCACAACTTGAAAAACAAATCAGGTATGTCTGAAGGGATCATTGACAAAATAAAATCTGCTGTAATGTCAAAAGTAATGGGAAGTTTTACTGGAGCTGCTGCTGCAAAAGGCGACAAAGAAGGTGGCGGACTAATGGACATGTTTACAGACAATGACATGATTAGTGGTTTAAAAGATAAATTAGGCGGATTCTTTAAATAAGGATCAATCTGACTAGTCCTAAATAAACGATACAGATTTAGTCCTAAGATAAATAATTAATGAAGACCAGCAATCACGTGATTGCTGGTCTTCTGTTTTTTATAGGTTTTTATTTTGATTTCGCTTTGTTTGTGC
>JBLHOW010000034.1:0-59286 GCA_047623705.1 Crocinitomix sp. | reverse complement strand
GATATTATTCGAATCAACATCATCTCCTGTATATAATTCGCCTGTGTAAGATTCAAAGCCAATACCATATACTACTGCGCAAAATTCAACTGTTATACCTGAACCAAATAATGGCCACATAAAATTATTGATTATTACGATTTCGTCACCAGGTTCAAAATCTTCTTCTAATACTTCGCCAGAAACATTTCCAGGACTCAAAGCAATGTCATACATTCCAGAATCAATGAAATAACCGTACCAAATGGTGTCTCCTGAATTGATAGTTGACTCACCGAAATTGGTTACAGTAAAACTTCCATTAAAAGGATCTTCCTCAATAGTTTCACCAGTAGCGTGTGCATTCCAAGAAACTGCAAAGTCATTTTGACCATGGATAAATCCACTAGCGGAAAGTAGCGCTAGAAGAATTGAAATTCCTTTAATATGAATAGATTTAAACACGATATTCTTTATTAACGTTGAAATTAGCTATTTTATTTAAATTCTGTAGTAATTTTATTAAGACAAATTCCATGCCTATTTCTTTAATAAGGTATAATTTAAAATTTCCATTGTCCCACTACGCCCTAATAATGCAACTCTTTCTTCTGTTACAAAGCACGAATAATATGAACGATCCACCAGGACATCCCAAGTTTGGCCCTGATTGGTTGTGTAAAACGTACCCATGCGACCAGTTGTTACAATAAAGTCTCCGTTTGCGGTGCCATGAATTGAAGAACAATATCCTAAAAGTCCATTCGTCCGCACTTGCCACGAATCGCCACCATTATTAGTGTATTGGCAAATGTCTTTTTTATAGGTAGAATCTTTATAACTGCCTCCTACTATTATACCTTCGTTTTTTGACCAAAAATACATGGCGTAAATACCATAAGAATCGCCAGCTCGCATAGCTGTATTTTTCACAATCCAATTCTCCCCTTGATCATTACTACAAAACAAGCGGGCTTTATCCCCCATTCCTGTTCCAAAATAAACGGTTGAATCACCAATGGTTTGAATACTAGTTCCACTTGCGGCAAAACCCGCTTCGTTCTCTAACGCATCTGGCATTGAAATGGGCGTAATTGGTTCCCATGTAGCACCACTTGTAATCGTTTTTGCTAAAAAAAACTTTCCGTTAATCGGATCTCCAAAAACAATTCCGTTTCTATCATTCCAAAAGGACATACCATCTAAAAACACTCCAGCGGTATCATACAAAACTCTTCGAAATGAACCACGAGAAATACCATAAATAATTCCGTTCTTCCCAGAATTCATGAGTATGCAATTTCCGTCTGCATTTAAACGCACATCTCGAAAATCTTCTACATCAGGAATAGAATCTTGGATATGCGGTCTATTAAATGTTGTATCTAAAATATGAACACCAATATTCCCCTTTTGTCCCGCGGCAATAATATATAAATCGCCAACAAAAAGAGCACGTGCATGTGCGCCATTTACAGAAGTACCTTCAAACTCCGTTTTATAAGTAATTGCTTGATTTGACGGAGCACAACCAACGATTAAACCCGTCAACAATGTGAATAAAGCGAAATATTTAAAAAAGCGAACCTTGGCTATCGTCATCTTCTTCTTCTTTTATTGGATTTGGTTTATCCTTCTTGTCTTTGCTAAGATCCCATTCAACTTCAATCGGCTGATCATCATCCGTAGCTTTTGTTGCTGTCTCCTCACTGGTAGTATCTTCTTCCTCAACAACCTCAGGCTCCACTACCTCAGGCACTGGCCAAGGAACATCACCTTCAATTGCATGGGTGAGCTCAATCTCCTTAATCTTCAATTTCGTTAATTGATTTCCTTGAGATTTCATTCCTTTTATATCAATGAAGCCATTCAGTTCAATTTCCTTATCTGCTAGGTTTTTGGTTTCTTTCAAACGTTTATTATAAATCAGTTTGATTTTTGGCTCATATGCGGTAGTGACAACTTCTAATCGAGAATTTTCAGATTCGGAAATAAATAATGCTTTTTTATCTGATCTAATATCAATTAAAAAACGTTTTACAAAATACAAATCTCTTTCGCCATCATAGTATACTGCACTAACAGAATGGTCTGGGTACCATTTTTCAATGTGAATTAAATCATCAGAAAAACGATTTGAAATATCAAAGTTGGTTAATCGTAATTCACCAGAACTATAAAGCGTTAATAATTTATCGTCTCCTTTAAAGCTGCCTAATAATGTTCCACGATCATCTACATTCAAACGACTTACAACTGGATCCCACCAAATTTTACGTGCAGCTAATGTTGATTCCCCAACTTCTTTTTGAATAATTTTCGAAATGATTTCTTTACTTACTCTATTCCCGCCTGATGCTCTTCCTTTAATTAGCAAATCACCAAAATCAATATCAAAACGAATTCTTTTTAAATGTGGTCTTGGTCTTAATTGTACATTGACGATTTCACGCTCACCATTTGGATGAACAGAGAAATAATACATTTTACTTCCTTTGGCGCCTTTAGTAATTGGATATTCCTTATCGCGTGTTATGCTTTTTACAGCAAAACGTTTCATATAAGTCGCATTGCCTTCTGGCCCGTCTCTATAAATTAAATGATAGATTGTCCTGATGTCGCCTTTTTTCCAAATTCCACAATAGACAATACCTTTCCCAACGAATTTTTTATCGCTGATTTTGGTAACCATCATTTTGCCGGTTTTAAAGAAAACAATAACATCATCAATATCACTACATTCTGCAATGAATTCTTCTTTCTTCAATCCCCAACCAATAAACCCTTCTGCCTTGTCAACATATAGTTTTTTATTGGCAACAATTACTTTTTTAGCTGAAATGGTATCAAAGGCTTTAATCTCTGTTTTTCTTTCTTTTCCAGCTGAGTATCGCTTTTTAAGGTCTTTATAATAATCAATTGCATAATCCACCAAGTTTTCTAAATGAAATTTGATGCGCTCCATTTCCTCTTCTAAAGAGGTAATATAATTATCAGCTTTATCCGAATCATGTTTAGTAATTCGACGCATTTTGATTTCTAGCAAACGCTTTACATCATCATCCGTAACCGCTCGTCTTAAATGCTTAATGTGCGGTTTTAATAATTTATGTGTTACAAGAATGGCCTCATCATATGTTTTTCCGTCAAAATCGATATAGATTTTATTTTCTATAAAGATTTTTTCTAAAGATGAAAAATGCCACGATTCTAATAGTTCCGCCAACCTTATTTCAAGTTCGCGTTTTAACAATCCAACGGTATTGTTGGTGTTAATTTTTAAGATTTCATTGACGCCAAGAAAATAGGGTTTATTGTCTAAAATCACTGAACTGTTAGGCGATATAGACATTTCACAATTAGTGAATGCATATAGCGCATCAATAGATTTATCTGGTGATACACCTGGCGACAAATAAATCATTATTTCAACTTCTGCCGCAGTGTTATCTTCTACTCTTTTTATTTTTATCTTCCCTTTTTCATTGGCTTTAAGGATAGAATCAATTAATGTGGAGGTATTTGTTCCAAACGGAATTTCAACAATGCGTAAAGTTTTAGAATCAACCTTTTCAATTCTTGCACGCACCCTCACTTTCCCACCTCTTAATCCATCATTATAGCCAGAAAAATCGGCCATTCCACCATTTTGAAAATCGGGTAATATATTGGTCTTTTTTCCGCGTAATACATCAATAGAAGCCTCTATCAATTCAATAAAATTATGCGGTAAAATTTTACAAGCCATACCTACGGCTATCCCCTCGGCACCTTGTGCTAAAAGCAATGGGAACTTTACTGGTAATAAAACCGGTTCGTTATTTCTACCATCATAAGAGGGCGCCCAATCCGTTGTTTTCGCATTAAAAGTGACATGATTCGCAAATTTAGACAAACGGGCCTCAATATATCTTGGAGCAGCTGCGCGGTCACCCGTCAGCGTATTACCCCAGTTACCTTGCATGTCAATTAGCAAATCTTTTTGTCCTAACTGCACTAAAGCGTCACCAATTGAAGCATCTCCATGTGGATGATACTTCATAGTGTTACCTATAATGTTGGCAACTTTATTATAGCGGCCATCATCCATTTCCTTCATGGAATGAAGTATTCTACGCTGAACAGGTTTAAATCCATCTGTTAACGCAGGCACGGCTCTTTCTAGAATAACATAGGAAGCATAATCTAAAAACCAATCCTTATACATTCCTGAAAGCGGAATGATTTGGTCACCGTTATCGTCCTGCCCCATATCAGCCCCAGCATTGTTTGTCGGGTCGAATTGTTGTTGCTCTTCCGGTTCTTGATTATCTTCTGACATAGTTCTTTTTCTGCAACCAACAAAAATAACCAGAAGTCATTAAAACTAGACAGGTTAAGCGCCTGAGTTATCAACATTTTGGTTTTAATTTTCACAGTGGAAATACACTTTCACAAAGAAAAGCCCAAATAAGAAAACTGGAATTATGAAATTAGTTTTGTAATAAAAGGAAAACAGATACTATTCGTTAATGTTAGTCAAACGCCACTAGCATTACCATGCCTGCTATTACAGCGTTTTGCATGTTTCAAAAAGGTTGATGGCAGCATTCTCCTCCTCATTATAGATACCTAGTGTGATACAATATTCACCTGTGCCTGTATACGGCAAATCTATCGAGCGTTCAAAATCTCCACCCGGTGTTAAAGGGAAATCGATAACAGTTACGTCCAAACCATCTCCTGACGTGTGAATTTTAATATTACTTGGCACTAATCCAGGCAAATTCGCTTTTGGAATCCAAATTCTAAATCGAGACTTAATTTGACCTAAATCATTGGTTACCTGCTCAATATCCTGAACAATATACCAAACGTCACCCGTATATTCTCGGTCGAATATATTGCTGTTAATTTCGTCAATTCCCTCTACTTTTTTTAAACAACTCCCCAAAAACAACGGAAGCATGATTAATAAAGCCAGGTTATATATTATAGTTTTATTGCTAAACTGCATCCGTATGGTGTTAAGTTCAATGAAAATTTATCCTTAAAAGGACTGTCTTTTGCGTAATCAGGTTCTGTATAATTCTTTTTAAAATTCATATAAGACCAAATGGTCCCACCAATAAATAGACATGTAAACCCAGAATTGATATAAAATGCTGTGCGGTGAAAATTGTATTTCTTGTTGTTTTCTGAAATTCTGAGTTTGATTTCTCCAATTTCGCTTGTTACAGATGATAGATGATAGTTCTCCAAATCTGCTATCACCTTCTTTTTATTAGTATAAGCATTTACCATAAATACACCTGACGTAATAGAACTGACCAGGGAAAGCGTTAAGGGCGCTGTGAATTGTTTATGAAATTGCATGCGATAGGCCTTATAATCTTGCTCATACTCTATGTAATTATTGTTTTTCACCATGTCAACATGCTTTTCAGTCGTTTTTCCAGCTACAACAGTAAAGTCAATTCGATTGAGCACATATCCCGGTGACCAAACTTTTGCTGAATAATGACCTGCAGGCAAGGTGTCTTTATAGCGCCTAAGGAGCATGGTGTCATTAATTTCTATTTCAAAATAGCTATTATCAACATTAACAAAGAATCGCACTTCGCCCATGTTACTGCTTTGTGAATACCCTATTTGTCCAGCAAATGTAAGAAGAGTTGATATGATCAGAATTTTAAGTGCTTTCACGTTTTATAATTTGCTTTAATTAGTGTTTGTCTGCAAAGTTTTATCTCTGCGCTACGTTATCCTAAAATTTATTTACAAAAGTAACTCTCAATTTTAAGGATTCACAGGTCTTGAACTCGTCCGCCTCAGGAGAACTAATTCAAAACACCTCACTTTATAGTTCGCCCTCGCCCCTTTCAGATGTATTTAATATTCTAATATCCAAAAAATTGTTGAATAACATCTTAAAATAATGCTAATCACCTGCTTTGATTGATTGAATTGTTATTTTGGTCATTTTAATTGTACGCAACTTACGGCAACTATGCAACAGCCTCATCAAACTTCAAATTGTCAATAATAAAATCTTGTCTGTCGGGTGTGTTTTTACCCATATAAAAAGTTAAAACATCCTCTATTTTAGCATCATTACCTATTAACACAGGATCTAATCGGATATCTTCTCCAATGAAATTCGCAAACTCATCCGGAGAAATCTCTCCTAATCCCTTAAATCGTGTTATCTCCACTGTTTTACCACATATTTCAACCGCCTTTACGCGCTCTTCCTCTGTATAGCAATAAAATGTTTGTTTTTTATTTCTAACTCTAAAAAGAGGCGTTTGCAAAATGAATACATGTCCTTTTCTTACCAAATCTGGAAAGAATTGTAAGAAAAAGGTCAATAACAGTAAACGAATATGCATTCCATCAACATCAGCATCCGTTGCTATTACTATGTTTTTATAACGTAAATCATCAATTCCATCCTCAATGTTCAAGGCCGCTTGAAGAAGGTTGAATTCCTCATTTTCGTAAACGATTTTTTTGGTCAAGCCAAAACTATTCAAAGGCTTCCCTCTCAAACTAAACACTGCCTGTGTGTCTACACGACGCGACTTGGTGATTGATCCACTCGCCGAATCTCCCTCTGTTATAAAAAGAGTTGTTGCATCCTTCTTTTCGTTATTCCCTTTATCGTTAAAATGTACACGACAATCGCGTAACTTTTTATTATGTAGACTTGATTTTTTAGCACGATCACGTGCAAGTTTTCGAATACCAGATAGCTCTTTCCGTTCTTTTTCAGACTGTTTAATCTTCTTTTCTAAGATTTCAGCAGTTTCAGGGTTTTTATGCAAATAGTTATCCAATTTTTCTTTCAAAAAATCGGTCATAAATGCCCGCATTGATTTGCCGCCCTTCTCTACTTCTTGAGAACCTAGTTTTGTTTTCGTTTGTGATTCAAAAACGGGCTCCATTACTTTTACAGCAACCGCTGCTACAATGGATTGTCGAATATCTATAGCATCATAATTTTTGCCATAAAAATCTCTAATGACTTTAGCAACTGCAGCCCTGAATTCGGTTAAATGCGTCCCTCCTTGCGTGGTATGTTGACCGTTAACAAATGAATAGTAATTCTCACCGTAAGATCGGATATGTGTAATTGCTACCTCAATATCGTCCCCTTCTATATGGATAATTGGATATAGGGGATCGCTTTCCATATTGTCTTCCAGCAAATCTTTTAATCCGTTTTCTGAAACAAATTTCTCACCATTAAAATAAATGGCTAATCCTCTATTTAGATAACAATAATTCCAGAAAAGTTTCTGTAAGTATGGAATTTTGTATTGGTAATTTTTAAAGATGGTTGAATCGGGCGTGAAATTAATATAGGTCCCGTTTCGTTCGGTAGACTTTTCTACCTTTTTATCTTCCATTAAATTTCCTTGTTCGAAATAAGCTGTCTTTTGCTCACCATCACGAATTGACATTACATGAAAGCGTTGACTTAGAGCGTTTACCGCTTTTGTACCAACGCCATTTAGTCCAACTGATTTTTTAAAGGCTCTAGAATCGTATTTAGCACCTGTGTTCATTTTTGATACACAATCAACAACTGATCCGAGTGGAATTCCACGACCGTAATCACGAATAGTAGCGATACCGTCTTTAATTTTAATGTCGATTCTTCTTCCATTGCCCATCACAAACTCATCAATACAGTTATCGACAATCTCCTTAATCAAAACATAGATTCCATCATCAGCAGACGCACCATCACCCAACTTCCCAATATACATACCCGGTCTATGTCGTATATGTTCATTCCACTCTAAGGATTTAATATTCCCCTCGTCATAATTCACTTGCTCTTTCTCTTCTTCTGCCATGCTTACAATCGTTTTTCGTGCAATTCGAATTATTGAATAGCACCACCTACAAAAATAATTGGAATGACCATATGAATTGCATAAGAAACCAAGAGAATATTAACATTATGCGGTTAGTTATTCATTATTTGAGCAGATTTTTATTAAATCAATCATTTAACGGGCGATTCAAGGAATCCTAAGTATCCTATTTCCCATTCAAATTTGAGGCGACTTGAAATATTATCGAATAAAATGCGTTTTGAATTAGAACTGAATGCTTAATTTTGGCGCACATTGGAATTACTTAAAAAATATCTCTTACTCTTAGTCTTATTAGTTATCAACTTGTCTGCTCAGGCACAAGATGTTACCGTATCTGGCGAAGTGTCGAACGAAGATGGCAAGCCGCTATCAGGCGTTACAATTAGTATTGACAATATCGGAGAATTAGGCCGGACGAATAAGGATGGCTTCTTTTCAATCTCCATTCAAGCTAATAATAGTTATACGCTTCGCTTCGATTATATTGGTCGAACTTCTAAAAAAAGAATCTCTGTTCAAACCTCTGACATTGCAGGAATTCGAATTTCAATTAAGGATAGAACATTAATCCAAGTAGAAGTTCTAGATATTAGGCCGAGTGATTTTATGGATGGAATTCCATTGGTTGATCTAACACGAATTAGTACACCCTCACAAAATTTTGAAGATTTAATTAAGGTCGTTGGATTGGGTGTGAATTCTAATAACGAGTTAACAGCCAATTATAATGTACGCGGTGGGAATTATGATGAGAACTTAATATATGTCAACGGCATTCAAATTTACCGCCCTTTTCTAGCACGATCAGGTCAGCAAGAAGGATTGAGTTTTATTAACCCCGCATTTGTCAATAATATTTTCTTTTCAGCAGGAGGCTTTGATTCTTATTACGGCGATAAATTGAGTTCTGTATTAGATATTCGTTATCGTCAGCCAACAGCATTTGGCGGTTCAGCGCAAGTCAGTTTAATGGGAGGACAGGCGCATGTTGAAGGAACGTTTGCCGGCAGACGTGGTTCATATATTACTGGCGCACGTTATCGTGCAAACTCTTACTTATTAAATAGCCTACCCACACAAGGAGATTATAACCCAACATTTTTCGATTACCAATTTTTGACTAACTTTTATTTAGATTATGATAGTCCGGGTGATTATAGTAAGTGGTTTACATTAGGACATTTTTCAACCAATAATTATCGCTTTGAACCTCAAACACGGAACACCTCTTGGGGAACTGTAAACGAAGCGTATCAACTACGCGTATTCTTTGAAGGACAAGAAGAAACAAAATTCCAGACTTTCACTGCTGCAACGGGTATTGAAAACATGTATAATGATAACTTAAAGTTGAAATTTACAACTTCAGTATTTCATTCTGTAGAAAGCGAGTATTTTGATATTTTGGGTGAATATTGGATTAATGAACTCGAAACAGATCCATCTAAAGAAGACTTTGGTGATTCAACAAGTAATGTTGGTGTAGGTGGTTTACTTGATCATGCGAGAAATAATTTAAACGTTTGGATAGGAAATGTTTATCACGACGGTAAATATACGTTTGATCGTAAATTGGATACGCTTAGTAAAAATTCTAAAACAGCCAATTTATTTTGGGGAGCTAAAGTACAATACGAACAATTTAATGATCATTTAAGTGAATGGCATCTAATTGATTCTGCTGGCTATTCTATCCCAGGCGGTTCTCCATCTGTTATTAACCTAAAAGAGGTTATTAAACAAGACAATTTTGTAGAAAGCTTTCGCGCAACTTCGTATGTTCAATTTAATAGAGGACTAATCCGTTACAAACCGGTTTATTTAGATTTAAAACGAAAGGTTAAATCGGATTCAGGAAAATCATTCATCTATGTAAATGACACATTGGATAGAAGTCCTGCTAAACTCTCATTCAACATAGGAACAAGAGCTGGTTATCGTTCATTTAATGATGAGTTTTGGGTAACACCACGGGCTAGTATTACCTATACTCCGCGTAAATATTTCATTACAGAAGATTCAACAGTTTTACGCCGTAATATGAAATTACGTCTGGCAAGTGGCCTCTATTATCAGCCGCCACTGTACAGAACAATGCGTGGCATAAATGGCGAGATAAATCCGAATATTATATCACAAAAATCATGGCATAATGTAGTTGGTGCTGACGTTTTCTTCCAACTTTGGGGACGTGATTTCAAATTCATTTCAGAGGCCTACTATAAATACATGTGGGATGTGGTGCCTTATGAAATTGACAATGTAAGAATTAGATATTATGGCGATAATAACGCCATTGCTTATTCTTACGGAGTAGATGCGAAAATTAACGGTGAATTTGTACCTGGTGTTGAATCCTTTTTTAGAGTTGGTTATTTAAATACGAAAGAAGACATTTTAGATGACTTTTATTATACATATTACAATCAAGATGGGGATAGTATATTCCCAGGTTATACATTTGATGATGTTGCTGTAGATTCTAGTTATAATGAGCCAGGTTGGTTGCCCCGCCCATCTGATCAGCGCTTTACTTTTTCTGTATTTTTTCAAGACAAAATGCCCAATTTTGAGAACTTAAAAGTCTCTACTAATTTAATAATGGGAACTCCCCTACCTTACGGCCCACCAACCTTTGAACGTTATAAAGATGTTTTGCGTACTAAGTCTTATTTACGCTTAGATTTAGGTTTTATGTATGACATCATCAATCCGGATAGTTTGCATTTGTATACTGAGAAAAAAGTACTCAAACACTTTAATCAAATGACCGTTAGTTTGGATGCCTTTAACCTACTTGGAGTCAATAACATTATTTCTTACCAATGGCTGCAAGATATTGCAGGACGATACTATGCGATTCCAAATCATTTAACTGGGCGTAGAATTAATGTCCGTCTCATTGTTAAATTTTAAACCTGAGTTCTCTGATTAATCATCCCTTTTTCTTACATTTAGAAACAGAAAATTTGAATCATGAAAAAAAATATCATTTATAGTTTCGCCATTCTTGCTTTTGGCTTTGCGGCTTTAACGAGTTGCGAGAAAGATAAAGAGCCTGCAGTTACTATGTCAGGGACTTATACGGGGTCATTTGAAGGATCTTTTGAGGAACACGATACGTTGACGTCAGATGGCTATCAAATTCTAGTTACGGCCTTAAATGATAATAAAGTGCGCGTTGCTGGTAATGACATTGAAAACTTTGAAGTTTTAGTGACTTCAAACGGAATCAATGTAGAACCTGTTTCTCAAGCGGATCCCTATTTGAGCGATTTCATTTTTATTTCAGATGAAAACAAATTGAAGTTCACTTATAATAAAGGAATCAATACAGCTGAATTTATTGGAATAAGATAGTTCTCGATTCAATTTTAATTAATTCCTGCGCTATATTAAAATCACTCGTACTGACGAGTGATAATCTTGAATGGAGTGATATGTCTTTTGAATGGCTAGCATATGGTCATACTTTGGTTAATTTTTCTAATTGTCATTGTATGCCATCCACTCACCATTAATTTTGATGATTTTATCATCTTCAAAAAACAGCTGGTAACATTGACAACAGAATCATAGCCGACTATTGGTCCATAATTAAACTTAACGTTATTAAAAGTTACTGTTTATTGGACGGAATTATGCCCTACTCAAGCCCCAATCCAGTCGAAAATCGTTATATTTAAAGTAACACTTAACGGAGATAAATGAATCGATTTTTAAAATTAACCCCAAAGACATTATTATTTCTAATTATCCTAACAAATCAGAGTTTCGCACAAGATTTCAAAAAAGATACTTGCCAGTTGAATGGACCAGTTAAAATGGTAACTTATTTGCAAATCATACCTGCGGAGGACAATTATGATGAAAGATATGATGAAGTACTCATGTATACTAAAACTGGTTTTTTATACTCTAAAATTCATTCTTCCAAAATGTACGGTGACACGAATAAATACTTGCGGAATTTTAGTAAAGATGAAAAGACTTGTTTAGTCGAATTTGAATTTGACAAAGGCGATACTTCACGCAGACATATTTTTACTTACTATGACTCAGGAAATTCAATTAAAGAAGATTTGATTATTGGTCAAGAACATTGGAGCAGCTTTCATTATGAATATGATACGAATGGTCGAATAATTCGAACTTACTCCTATCTCATTTCACAAGAAGAACAAATAAGTGAAATTACGTATGAATACAGTACTGCAAGTCAAATAATAAAAATTGCTAACCTCAGAAAAAACGTTACAAACATCAAAACATTCGCTTATGATCGAAGAGGTTTTTTGATCAAAGAAACAATGGTTGATTCAAATTGGGCACGAAGGAGTGTAATTCACAAAGATTCGAATGGTGAGATTACGAGTAGAGAAGATTTTGACCAAAGTAAGAGCCCTTATACCGCAGATAGTTATATCAGAACATTTACATATAATAATAAAGGACAAGTGGCGCGAGAAACACAGACTAATATTGATAATGAACTAATTGTTGAAATTGATTTTTTCTATAATAAACAAGGAGATGTTGAGCGGCAAGAATATTATAACGCTGAATACGATCTTACTTTCACGAATAGAATCACTCATAAATATGACGTGTTTGATAATTGTATCGA
Source organism: Crocinitomix sp. (assembly GCA_047623705.1). GTDB lineage: Bacteria > Bacteroidota > Bacteroidia > Flavobacteriales_D > Crocinitomicaceae > Crocinitomix. The sequence goes on along the minus strand of JBLHOW010000034.1, from coordinate 46,812 downwards.
ACGGAAACTTTATTTTGAAGGTGAATTAAACGAAATTGAAACCTTTGAAATCACTTATTATTCAGTTCCATAAATAGTGAATTGAATCCCCTATCCTTTTGGCTCTGTTAACCCCTTAACAATTTCGCTAATTGGACGAATAGCGTTGACATGTTCAATTGTTGGACCAGCACACCAAACGGTTTTATAAGTAGCACTAAATGCAGATTTCTCCAAGGCTTTCATTCCTTTAGCGAAAGTCAACATTTTCACCCATTTCTTGAGTTTTTTGTTTTTGCTCAGAACTCTTTCAAGCCAACTTTGCTTAGTCCCAATCTTCTGAACATAAGGGGTGTTAATTACTGTGCAAGGCGTCCCGGACACCTTGGTGCTCATTACAATGTCTTTGGCGCCATAATCAACACAAGCTTGTTTATATTCATCAGAGACGTCAGATTCGTTACTTGCAATAAAAACACTTCCTATTGAGGCTCCACAGGCACCTAAAGCCAAAATCTTTTGTAATTCTTCATAACTACCTACTCCTCCAGCCGAAATAACAGGAATAGTACACTTCTCAACCAATAGAGGAATCAATTCCTCTCTAGACATTGGCCCTGCATGTCCCCCAGCTTCTTTATTTACTGCTATTACAGCATCTGCTCCTAAGTCTTGTACTTTTAGTGCAAATTTTAAATCCACTACATCACAAAATACTTTAATGCCTTTTGGTTTGCATTGCTTAATCACTTCCCTTGGACTGCCTAATGAAGTAATGATATAATCTACCCCCATTTCAACCGACGTTTTTAATTGCTGTGGCACTTTTGGGTTGGATTTATTAACGATCAGATTAACTCCTATTGGTCCTTTTGTATTTGCTCGTACTTCCTTAATGGCTTCACGAAACGCTTCATCTGTTCTGTAGTTAAGAGCAGGAACTGCTCCAGTTATCCCACTGTTACCAGCAGCAATTAACATTTTTGCATTCGACACTAAGAACATGGGGGCCATTATTATGGGGTGTTCTATGTTTAAAATATCGGATAATGTTTTACGTTCAGCCATTCTCTTATTCGGTTTCTAACAAAAATACAGGAAATTATGTAAGTGTTTGTGATTTGGATTGAATTTTTTATGCGTGCATAGGATTTTACTCAGTTTACAAAGAACAATTGAAAATAAGTAATGCGATTTGACTTTATGAATTATCAATTCAATATGACTTAAATTCACTTGTGTAATAGTTCTTGTAATTGTTTGCGTATTAATTTACAGAGCACAGAAGATAGTTCGTCTGGTTAAATTAACTGCTCGGATCGGGCAGATAGTGCACAAATCAAATAGTTTAAACAGATTGTTAAAATGATCGCACTTCTTCCGACTCAATACTAGAAAGCTCTTCTAACTTATTTTGTTCAAATAAAATGGGCAAACTATCTAAGGGCGTTCCAACAGGCGCACCATAATTAATATAATCTTGAAAACGCATGCCGTCAATCATTCTTGAATTATAAGCAGACCTGAATCGCACTCCTCCTCCATTCACAGCATAACTATAAGCCATATAGTCCATTTGATGTGTTTCTTTGTTGAACCAATAATAGAAAATATCGTCGTGATCGGTTCCGCCACCCTCTTCGTCAAAAGTGACCTCCATCACATCATAAGTGATGTTCTTAATGTCAATGTTAGATTTTAAGGCTCGATTCACAGCAGGGTCGCTCAAGTTCAATGGCAAACATGTGAAATAAATTACAGAGTTTAATGATTCAGCATATCGATCAGAATCTTCTTGACTTAAATTAAGCAGTTCACCATTTTCAAAACGTTCGAACTTCTCGTTTGTCAATAAATCTTTCCGTAATAGGGTGTCAGTATCTACTTCCTTCGTATAACTATAGCTAGAATCGGTAATTTCGAAGGAATAAGAATTTTCCCTAAAAACGAAAACATAGTTTCCCAATTCACCATGTGCATCAGCAACGCTCTCCATTAATTGGGCAGTTGGATCAATAGGTATTTCATCCATAGCTTCATCAGAAACACTTCCGCATGAATAGATGAATAACAATAAAATGAAGGGAGAAAATTTGCCGCGTAAAATCATAATTGATTATTTACCTTATTAAAGACAGGCATTATCAATTACTCTTCCTCTTCCTCTTCTCCAGCTTCTGCTTTTGCATCTGCCTCATCAGTAGTCGATTCCGTTTCAGTCGATTCTGCTTTTGGTGCAGGCTTCGGTGCTGGTTTCGGCTCGTTCTTAACAATTGAAACTTTTACAGCAACCGGACCTTTAGGTCCAGACTCCAATTCGAAAGAAACTTTATTCCCCTCAGAAATAGGCTCTTTTGTATTGTTAATATGAACAAAATAACTGTCTTGAGATTCAAGATCTTTTATAAAGCCATATCCTTTTTCGTCATTGAAAAATGCAACAATACCTTGGTGTACTGGATCAATTTCAATATCCTCACGCTTAGGAACGCCAATTTCAATTGAACTTGCTTTAATCACTTTTTTCTTCTTAGTCGGATCCGGCGGAGTATCTGTAATCACACCATTTTCATCAACATAAGCGATCATATCATCCAAGCTACCGCTAGTTGCGTTTTCTTTTCTAGCCTCTTTTTTGGCTAACTTTTCTTTACGCTTAGCAATTTTTTTCTTTTCTTTTTCTTTTTTACTAAAGGTTTCGTTCGATCTTCCCATTAATTCTATTTCGTTTATAAATATTACTGTACCTAGGCGCTTTAGCCATTGAAGAAGGAAAAACAATCAGAGAATGAAGCGAGAATTCGCTTCTTTTTAGGATTAACCTGGAACAATAACTACGTCTTAATCCCTTAAGACGGCACAAAGGTACATTCTTATTCTCAGAAATCCATGGCTTTTTAGTGATAACTTGTGAACAATGATTTCTTTATTCAAATGATCTTGCTTATTTTTAACAAAAATGAAAGTGAAATCCCTTTTTTTAACCTTGCTTTTAGTCCACGCGTATCAAGCGTTTTGTCAGGATAACAGCGCAAAATCCAACCTAACTTATTTAACCGCATTTAATGGTGGTTTTTGTTCTAGCGATCAGTTTTGCGCATATAGCTCTGGAAATAGTTATCTAAAATTGTCTGACACAGTTTTGATTGCATTCAATGAACACAGTACTTACGAAGATCGCTTGAATTTAAAAGGGGCTGGTATAATATTGGATACTGGATATTATCACGTTCTTTTTATTGATGCGTATTTTGGAAGAGTAGATTCCGTAGAAGTATATGCTGGTCCGAATGTGCCAAACGGCTATACAGATCTTAAATTCAATTTCTTTCTATGTTTTCAAGGGCAAAATAAACGATTTGTGCATTTTGAAAGCACTTCGTTGAATATTGTGGAGACGTTTTGTAACAATACCGATTCTATTTCCGCAACAATGCTAACAACAGATTCTCAATATGAATTATCTGGCATAACATCAGAAGATTTTCCTGAAGAATTGGCAAGTCAACGTACATTACTTTTATATTATTTGTTAGTCGACAAGGGAGTTCCAGAAAATAGATTAATTATTCATGAAAGCATTGCTTTAGATTCAATTCCAAAACGTAATTTATATGGTTATTTTGGCGTTTATCCGCCAGATGACAATGATGGTATATTTAATAACGAATGTAAGCAAGGGGTACAAATTAAAGAGCTTATTAGAAAATGATCGATTGATCTTTGGAAAACAAAATTAATTAATGGATGTATTCTTCGATTTATTTTTAAGCATTATTGGCATAGGAATTGCCTTAACGGTTTTTGCGTTTATCTTATCATCATTCAGTAAAAAAAGTAAATCATCCACCTTTATTTTATTTTTTTCAATAGGAGCATTTATAATACTTGTGTTTACTATCATAAAGATTCATGATGCCTTAAAGAATTGAATAAATTCAAAGAACGAATTCCAGCCAATAACTGGCTAAAATTCGTTCTTAATTAAATAAAGTGTGAAAATTAAGTTTCGTTCAATTCAACAGAAGGTTTACTGCTCACCTTCCCCACTTTTACTTCATCTCCACAATTTGAACAAAAAGGCAAATGAGCAAAATTCTCAGTTCCGCAGGTATTACAATCTTGAAACAATACCAAACCACAAAACCTGCAAAACTTCGTGTTTTGAATAATGGTTTGAATCTTCGCATCCTTACCGGATAATTTTCGCCAACTTTTAATGACAAAGTCTTTCCCACACGAAGGACAAATTCTATCCTCTAAAGCTTTCTCTGCAATATCAGTTTGAACGTTCGTAGCGCGTTCTTGTTGCGAAACTTTCATTTCATTGCGCTTACGTTCTATAAATGCCCGAATTCGATTTATGGCATAAATTCCAAATCCTAAGCACAAAATTATTCCAACGGCATAGCGAATATATCCGCCGAAACTTGGTAAATACGGAACTAACCCCACAAAGAAAGCGTAAACAGAAAAGAGAATAAATCCTAAAAACAAAGGCCAATATTTATGCTTTCTGAATTTTACGGCAAAGAATATCCCTAATAAAAGGATGGGAAATATAATTGAGAAACGAATGAAAAAAATAGTTAATTCATAGGTTCTAACCGCATCCATCCAGGCCGCATTTGCCCGCATATCTTCCGAATTAATTACGTCCTGAATTTGCTCCAATTCTTCATCTTGAGATCGCACCAATGCTTTAACAGAATCGATACTCGAATTGATTTGTCGCTCCAATTCAAAATATTGATCCAATTCACTTGCTCTTTCCAAAACAGCCTGATCCTGATCGGATGAACCAATAGTTCCACGTGCTGCTAACCACGTCTCAAATGATTCCTTGGCGTTTTCGTGATCCGTTTCAATGGCGCTTAGTTGTACTTCAAAACGTTCTTCTTCTTCCCAAAAGTTATCAACTATTGAACTGACAGAATCCTTTAAGACTTCCTGTTCAGCCAATAGTAAACTGTTTTGATACGTTTGAGAATGAGGGAATTCCTTCCACTGATTGGCGTCATCAAGCAATACGCTTGAAAGCGCGATTAAGAAACCACACAAAACTGCAGCTATTGCGTAATGAATGAACTTTGAAAAGCGAACGAGACGCTTATTATTATACTTCATGATTTTGAATTTAGGGGTTGATTAAATAATACCGGAGTTATTGCTCGCGATCCATAATTTTAATGTCGCGGGTATTTTTTTGTACTGCAATTGCAGCAAAAAGTGCTAATGTGTATGACATCCCATAAAATCCTTTTTCGCTCAAACTAATTTCTGCATTTCGCAAGCCAACTACTAATAACACAATAGATGCGACTGTCATTACCCAACTTAAACCGTAATAAATGTCTGTCACTTCTATTCCTTCGGCCTTATCTCGCACACATTTTTGAACGGATATTGCGGAAAAGAGACCGAATAAAACGATCGCAAAATAATATCCCTTTTCATTCAATTCCATTTGAGCATTCCATAGTCCTATACAATAGGAAATAAGGCCAATTCCTAATCCAGCCCAAGCAGCTCCAATAAATGCTGCCGTTGGTCTAACACCGTTAAAATTGTTCTTTTTTTTCTTTTGAATCATTTCTTCTGTATTCACTTGAGTTTCCATATTTATTGTTTTTGTTTGGATCAAAGGTGCGGTATCAATCATCTAAATAAAAAGCAATATTCATTATATAATTACTATATTTATGAGTACACAAAAATGATAAAATGTTGATTTATAAACTATTATGTAAAACTTTAATTACGATATAAATGTCAAATACGGTTAAAACTTTATTATCTTTATTAAGCGAAAACGAGAAATTGGGTTTTCAGTATCATCTTAAAAAGAGAAACAAAAGGCTGGATGCGCGCAACATTCAATTATTCAAAGACTTGCAAAAAGACCAAGGCTATAAACTGCAAGAAGAAATTGGCTTGAACGCTTATAATGTATTGAATAAAAGATTGACTGACCGATTAATTGACTATACAGCGGGATGTATTTTAGAGAAGGAGAATACAACTGAAGTTGAGATCATGAAATTGATCATTTTAGGTCGAAAGCTATTTAGCTTTAAACAATATAAAACAGCTTTTAAACTATTAAATTTAGCGAAAAAAAAAGCAATTAAAATTCAACATTATCATTTATTGAATGAAATATACCATACGTTAATCGAACATTCTTACCATGAGTATGCACCTGATCAAGATGAAGTAATTGCCCAATTCCAAATCAATAAAAAAGCTTTTGAAAATCAATCAAATTTAAATATGGCTTATGCTGTTATTCGCAAACAATTTCATAGTTACGAAAGGCAAGCTACTCCTTTTAATTTAAGTACAATAATTGAGGCTAACTTTATAAAATTTGGCGTTCAAAAAGATGTTGGGTATAATTTCAAATCTTTATATCAAATTGCTGAAATGACAGATATTTCGGGTGCCTTAAGGAAAAACTACTTCGGCGTTGACCTTTTCTTTGAACAACAAATCAAGAAAATTAAAGCTGGACCGTTGGACAATGAAGATCAACTCATTTATCATATTGATTTGGTTTATTTAATTGCGCATATATATTTCCGTAAAATGGATTTTAAGCAAAGCCTTGTTCATTTAGAAAGTATGAAGGTGCAAATGACGCGGTTCAATAAGCGTTATTATAACATTCGGATTGCAAAGCACCAAACCTTATATGCGCTTAATCATAATTTTAAAGGTGACTACCCACTTGCTGAAACAGCTTTGGACACAATCCTTGTTCCAACTAAGGGTGAAATAAGTCGCGAACATCTTCAAGCCAAACTTGCTCGAACTATGATTCATATGCAACAAGAAGAATTATTTTTGGCCAAAAGGTTGCTGGGTGAATTAAAACGAAGTGACAGTTGGTACACAGACAATATTGGAATGGAATGGCTACTCAATAAAAAATTCATTGAAATTTTGCTGCATATTGAATTGGGGAATACATCTTTTGTAGACAGCAGGATAAATAGCTTAATACGTAAAAAGGAGTTTTTTTTTAAGGGAGCAACAGTCCAAGGTTTAACTTTTTTGAAATTAATAAAAACCTATCACCAAAATCCGCAATTGGCCACCTCAAAGGAATTCATTGCTAAAGTTGAAAAGGCTTTTGAATGGAAACCGACTGAAGAAGAGGATTTATTTTTAATTAGTTTCTATGCTTGGTTAAAATCAAAAATGACAAAACTGCCGTTATATGAGACTACTTTAAGCCTTGTTGGGACAATGACATGAGTTAAAAATGGCTTATATTTAAACTACGTAAAAAGATTGCGCAGTAGCCAGGTAAGTTTGTGTCATTATTAATCAGGACAATGCTGTCCTTCGAGTCAGAAAATAACATGGAAAAATTATTGGATACATATTTCACGGACGCGCATCTTTACTTTTCAGAAGATGAGTTATTATCCTATGGTCATTTTTTTGAAGAATCTATCCTCAATCGTTATTTGAACAACTTAGATGAGTCCAATTTTTCGAGTTTTATTTTCAAAAGAACTGTTCCAAGCTTTGAGGAAGAAATTATCGTGCAGCATTCAGAAATTTGGCAAATGCATCATGACTTTATTCAACGGCTTGCAAAAATCAATCCTCAGGATGCGCGTGACTTTATTCGCAACTTTTTTATGGAACGACCTTTTAGCGAATTATTAATCATTCTTGGGCAACGTTTAACACCTGCAAGTGTGCAAACAATAGTTGCTGTCCCTCCAGAACTAGATACACTTTTAGCACAAGCTTTTAAACCTTATAATACTGAGATTAAAACAGCTGTCCGTGCCTGGGAAAAACATGTAGGCAGAAATGAAACTGGCTTTTGGGGCAAAATTGATGGTACTCCGCATGAAAAAGAGGAACATGTGAAAACATTAGTAAGCAGAATTATGGACAATCATAATTGGTGGAATGTTTTTGGACATTTTAAACATGGAAATGTATATGAAATAAGAGTAGAAAGCGGCCATGGTTTGCGTTGGTCTATTGATCATAATAAATTCATTGGTTTTGTTGAACCTTTTTAGCAACTATGGAAACTGAAAACACCCCCTATCCTTTTACTTCTGACGAGTGGAAAACTTGCCTTAAAGTATTGACGTTATTGAAAGATGAACCGCTTAACAATCCTGATAACAATAAATTTAAAGGGTTAATAACTAAAATCAAGAAAAATTCTAGAAAGCAGATTCGTAAGGAAGGGTATGATCATAAAAAGGCAGCCGATATTGATCTTCAAAAACGGTCAGCAATCGTGTCAAATGCTATTGAGGGTAAAACCAATTATGGGATTGATTTATTGGAAAGTGGTAAAACAAAATTTACGGAATTAAACATTCCTCAGAATTGCTATTGCTGCAATCGATCATTTAAAATGGCACATTATTTTTATAGTCGTATTTGCCCCAAATGTGCCGAAATGAATTATGAAAAACGTCAATTCGAAATGGACTTGACAGGGCATGTAGCTATTATAACAGGCTGCCGGGTTAAAGTAGGTTACTCCACTACTCTAAAACTATTACGAGCAGGTGCAAAAGTTGCGGGCACATCACGATTTCCAGCTTTGGCACTAGAAACCTTTCAACTGGAGGAAGATTATAACAACTGGAAAAATAATTTAATTATTTACGGACTTGATTTAAGGGATTTAAAACAGATTGATGCTTTTATAGGCTATTTCGAAAGTCAATATAATCACCTTGAAATTTTGATTAATAACGCCGCACAAACAATTCGCTACCCAGATAATTATTATTTGCCTTTACTTGAACGTGAGGTGAAATTATTGAATTGCTTTAAAGAGGAAACGCTTATACCAAATTCCACTTCGGTAATTGGAGACGTTAATTTATTAGAATCGAATGAGTCACTTAATATGAATGATTTACCCCTAACCCGATTTGGACAACCGGTTGACAATCGAAACAAAACAAGTTGGAATTCAAAATTAGAAGAAGTAAGCTTAATGGAGTTGTTGGAAGTGAATTTGATCAATCAAATTGCTCCATATCATTTAATAAAAGCTTTAAAACCAATGATGCTTAATTCAGAAATTGAAAAACGACACATCATAAACGTTACTTCGTCTGAAGGTATTTTTAGTTACCTGAATAAAACGGAATACCATCCGCATACAAATATGACTAAAGCATCTTTAAACATGATGACACGGACATCTGCAAGCGATTTTGTAAAAGATGAAATTTATATGAATAGTGTTGATGTTGGATGGATTTCAACAGGGGCAAATGAAGAACTACGTAAAAAACAATTTGAACGCGCATATGTTCCGCCGCTAGATTCCGTTGATGGTGCTAGCCGTATAATGGACCCTATTTATACTGTAATTCAAGGAGAAGTAATTTTCGGGAATTTATTGAAGAATTATAAAAAGCATGAATGGTAAGAAAAGGGAGCAGTCCCTTTTCAGTATTGGGTGAGAGAAATAGATTCGAAATGTTTTCAAATAAAATAAGACAATAATTAAAATTGAACTGGTAGCTCAGCTGGAAGAGCATTCAATCTGCAATTGAGGGGTCGCGCGTTCGAATCGTGCCCAGTTCAATTTTATTAAAAATGCGTATTTTTAAACGAGGCCGATAGTTTAACTGATTTCGATCAGAGGAAAAACACCAGACTGTCACTCTTGAGTTGTGGGTTCGAGTCCCATTCGGCCTCCAATTTTAGTACGATTTTCATGGACGAGAAGTATATATCGAGCGCAGTCGAAGGGGGTCTCAATGCTTAAGTGCTATAAATTGGTTTTACAAACCACCAATTTTATAAGACTATATAAATCAATTAACAATAAATCTGACATATTGATTATCAACACTTAAGACATAAGTCCCTCGGTGAAATCGACTCAAATCTATCGTCATTTCAGTGTTCGAAACTGTCTCATAAATTAGCTTTCCAGTGGTATCAAAAATTCTTAATACTTTACCGATTTGAGCTTTGTCTAATGAAACGTAAAGTACATCTTCAGCTGGATTCGGATAAATATGAATTCCATCATTATTTATTGAAGATTTAACTTCTCCAACCTCACTTTCAGGTAAGGTGATTACAAAGAAATTTGAGGACCATGGTTTCAATATAATTCTCTCATTACCATTCATTTCAGCGCCATAAAAAGGCACATTATCAAAATCTACTACTCCACCTCCATCTGTAGCGCTGGTTTCATCATTTAGGTAAAACTTAGTATTACCAGGCAGTGTATCATTAGCATAGAACTCATACCAAAACATTTTATCGACTTCTTCTGGAAGACCTTCCAATGCAACAACTTTTTCAACGTCAGTTGGGTTGGTTATTACTAATCCAATATGCCCTTCATCAAATACTGAAACAAAGGACATTCCAACTGAATCTGTGGAAGAAGAAGAAACCATATGTCCACCGAAGCACTTCCCATAAAGGTGGTAAGGCATATAAGCAGGTCTAGGAGTATAAGGCTCTTGACTTTCATCAGCCGGGGTAGAAATTATACCGTGTGTCCAATCATAATCTGGCGGTTTTAATCCCCATTCAGAAACCCATGAAGTGGCCATCCCGTATTCGTTTTTAATTAATTCACCAATGACATGAGTAAAAAAGATTCCATTAAGCATTGTGATCGTATGTGCTCCTCTTGAGTTATATTCAGTGAGGGTTATAGGGTAATAATCAGCTGGTTTATCCGTGTGCTCCTCCACTTGGCCCCTGATCATAGTAGCTAGATTCTCTATTTTGGTTTTTGAAGCATTAAGTATTTGCTCTCCTGTTGGACTAAATCCGACAAAATAATTATGTATAACTAAAAAATCGGCATGATCTTCCACTTCAGCTAATACTTGCGGATTCCATGATGAACCGCCATTATTGTGAAGAACAGCGCCTACCTTAATCGTCGGGTCGGCAGCTTTCATTGAATCTGCAAACACTCTAAAGTCTTCACCATATTCGGTACCATTAACAATACTTCCGTCTACCTCATAACCAACTTCCCAAGGACCATAGCATTCGTTTCCGACTTCCCAATGTTCGATATTAGCATTTAGTTCATAATTCATATACCTAACCCAGGAAGCACCATAACCAGCGGCTTGAGAAACACGGGCTGCTCTTGTTCCTTCATCCGTAAGACCATATCTAGCGTAAAAGTAATTAACAACAAAAGTGGCTCTTGTGCCAGTAGAATCCAAAAAGACAGAGAAAAGTTCAGAATTTAATCCTGTTGCACCCGAAATTGGACCAAAAGGAGGAATGGCAAAATCGTCAGGAATGACACCGTCCCAAAAATATTCATTTGACCCGCTACCTGCCGGAAATCTAAACACCCCAAAATGCCCATCATTATAAATAGGGGCTCTTGAAATAATTCCAGGACCATTTCTAAATGGGGTATTAACTCCAAATTGAGTTGGTAGTACTGTCGCAATTGTATCTGAAAGGTGTATTGTTACATTGAAATCGGGAGTAACGATAGAGTCCAGTGTTATAGATGTATATTCAGTAGGAGCTTCAAATGAACGTGTCTCATAATACTCCTGATAAAACCCTAAATTGGTTTGTGAACTAACAATACCTGCACTCAGTAATAATACGATTAAAAGGACATTTTTATTTAATCTATTTTTCACGAACGGTAATTTATTAAAAAAATGTCAATTATTCACGTTTTTTTTGCGAGATACCTATGAAACCTTCAACGGACAACTTCTTTCTCGCTGCTATAAAAAACCATAAGCGACCATGAAAGCAATTCAATGATACCCTAGCTTTGAGTATAAAGTGGGTTTAAGGTTTATGACGGAATAAGTTATTCAGATGAAAATACGTTCAGAACTGCTACCAATCCTAACACTCTCCAGTAATAGGATCACAGCTTTCGCCCTCAGATACAACCTCAATTGGACTAACAGAATTAAATGCCTCTAAAAAAACCTCACTGGATTGCGCACCACTGATGCCGTACTTATCATTAACAATGAAGAAAGGCACACCTGAAACGCCACGTTTCTTATAGTACTCGATTTCCGCCTTAACTGCTTCCGCGATTTTTTGATCGGCGAGAATTGCAGTCACTTTTTCACTATCCCAGCCAAAATCCTTTGCAATGGTATAAAGTGTTTCTGGTTTATTTAAATGTTGTGTCTTCTCAAAATAAGCGGCTAAAAGACGCTCCTTCATTTCATTTCCAAAACCTTCTTCGCGCGCAACGTGCAATAACTGATGTAATTTTAATGTATTTACAGCTAACCAATTATCGCCAAAATCGAATGCTATGCCTACAGTTTCACCTTCTTTAATTAAGTGATTCATACTGTCCTGAACGCGGTCAAGACTGCCAAATTTGCTAGTTAAATATGTATCTCTGTCCATTCCTTCTGAACGCATTGATGGATCTAATTGAAAAGGGTGCCAATTTACTTCAATTGGTGCTCCTTTCCACTGTTTTAAAGCAGCTTCAAATCTTCGTTTACCAACATAACACCATGGACAGGCCACATCAGAAACAACATCTATTTTAATCGTGTTATTTTCCATATTTAAAATTGCTTATTTTTCTTCTAGCTAGTCTTTTACTTTTTAATTTCCTTAAAGAAATTTGGTAAATTCTTTTTTCTTGTTTTAAAAATCTCCATTAGGATGAATTTCTAATTCAAAGATAGTTGTTTAGTTCTGTTTAAGAAGAGGCATACCTTTTAAAATAATACAAAAGCAGCCTCTTACTTATCAAAATCCGAAAAGTGAATATCTCTTGATATGTTTAATAAATCTGCGGCCGCAACTCGCGAAACAAAAAAGAAATATGCAAAAGCTAATTGCGGTTATTTTGCTAAAACATCTGTCATACTGCATCTTTTCAAAACAAACAACCTTCAATATCATTCGTCCTCAAAAAACTTGATTGCTAGCGTGCTTCATGCGTAATCGATTTACAGACAGTTGATTGATGCTGTATGTTGTGATCTGAATCTTGGGTTATAATTATAGCGCAACCTTACAAAACCAGAAAACTGTCCCAACTAAAAGTAGATGATTAAAGACTACGTCAACACGCTAGTGTATTTAGCTGATATTAAACACACTACATGCTATTGGACAAATTTCAGTGGCTAACCTTAAAAAAGGTGAATGGGGTGTTTATGCCGTGACGAATTCATTTTCGCTAAAATTTATCAAAGAAAGTAAAGATGATATTCCGCGACTCCAAGAAATGGATAATGGAAATGCTGATTATTTTGACTTCATGGATGATGGGAAATTTAAACGGAGACAAATTAATAGATATAGTGCTTGTGACTTTGAAGGGACTTTTTCCTTTGATGCCGAAAAGCAAAAGGTAGTGATTGACGTGACCAAAAGAAGTCAGCTTTCATTTGAGGCAAATAAGAAAAAGGAAATTTTTAAAATTCTTTACCTCAAGGATGGCCTATTGGTATTTAAGCGGAATTCAAAAGTGCACTATTTATATAACGTTGAATATTAGCCCTACTCTATAATGCCATCATGTCTTTAAATGAAACTGAAAAAAAATGTTCTTAACTAAAAATGGTCGAGCAAAGCTCAACCATTTCGTCTAGTGCATGCGACACATGCAGGTAGTATTAGATCCTTTAAATCCATGCACTAATACTATTTAGCTTCTTTCATTTTAAATTCTAAAGAATAGTCGTCGTATGTAGAAAGATACCAAGTTGCAGTCGCCGTTTTCCAAACGTGACCATCACCAGTGTAATCTTCTTCTGGTTCAGCACCAGTCTCCTCGGTAATTATGTTAAGATATTTATCATAATCGATTTTTTTTGATGCATCTTCTTCATCTGAATCCGAATTGTAATATACATCCTCATTTAACAAAATTTGCAGGCGCACCTCACCTAACTGGCTGTCCTCATTATACTTTTTAGAGTAGAATCTTGATCCATTAAAGTCTCCCTTTTCCCATTTGGAATTAAAATTACCAGTTTCCTTTTCTCCAACTAAATAAGGATTTACATCAGCATCATATTTAGAAACATCTGCAATTGGAGATAATGGTTTCATTCCTTTATCAACATCTGATATTAATTCAAGAATTTTATCCTTAACAATGTCCCCAGATGAATTTGTTTGTGTTTCTGTTGTGCTGTTTGTTGATTCGTCTGTTGCGTCGTTTACTTCTGATCCACAAGATGCTAAAAGCATTCCTCCAACGAATATTAATACTATTTTTTTCATATGTACTTGATTTTATTTAATTATTTATAAGTACAAATGTAGGAGTTATGATACGTGTTTTTTTGGAAGATTCTTTATCGTTAGGGATAAATTCGTTAACGCAGATTATTGATTAGTTAACGCCCATTTGATTAATGATAGAAAGCGTTTTCTCCTTCTTTCTTGAGCTAATTGGAACAAGATCTGCATTGATAAGTTCAATAAAACCTCCATCTTTTTTAATAATGCCTTTAACAAAGTTCATGTTCACTAAATGAGATTTATGAACGCGAAAAAAATTATAGTTGGCTAATAACTCATCATATTGTTTAATAGGTTTAGAAATCAACAGCTTTTCTCCATTTTTAAGATAAAAATAAGTATAGTTGTTATTACTTTCGCACCTCAAGATATCTTGAATTTGTATAATGAAAGTTTTCTCTAGCGTTTGCAAAACAATCTTTTTATTTTGATCATTTTCAGTAGACAGATTATTCAAAAGAACATCAAGCTTAATTGAAGCTTCGTTTGTTTGTATTTGTTGTTCAACTCTATAAACAGCATTAGCAAGCTCATCAGGGTCAACAGGTTTAAGGATGTAATCAACAGCGCTAAATTTAAAAGCTTCAATGGCAAATTGTTCAAATCCAGAAATAAAAATAACTTTACTTTTTATTTCACCTACTATACGGAGCATTTCGAAACTAGTATCCTCTCCAAGCATAACATCTAACAAAATTAAATCAGGCTTAGCGTTTATTACGAGTTCTGCCCCATTGATTTTATTATCAGCTTCACCAATAATCTTTAATGGGATGTCATGAGCTAAGATTATGCTTTTAAGCGTATTTCTTACATTTACTTCATCATCTATTATTACCGCAGAGATCATATAAAACTTAATTAGATAATGGTAAAGTTAAAATAACTTTTGTTCCTTCTCCCTGTTCCTGTGAAGTGCTGTTATTCGTGATATTAAAATCTAACTTCTGTTTGTAAAATTCGGCCAAATTTTTAAGCCTTTCTTTTACGATTTGACTAGACAAAGATTGATGGTCTTCTGTTGATTTTGAACTGTTGTTTATTCCTAAGCCATTGTCGGCAATGGAAATTTGTAATTTATTCTTCTCGATTGAGCTGAAATTAATCTGAAGTAAACCGCGATAGGATAAATTTTGTACACCATGTTCAATTGCATTCTCTACAAAAGGCTGTGTTAACATAGGAGGCAGATGGATCTCTTCAGGATCTAAATCATCACCAACGGTCAGTTCAAAATCAAAATTTTCATAGCGCTTTTGTTGCACTAATAAATAGCTTTCCAGTGTTGAAATCTCATCTTCCAATGAAATTGATTCTTTTCTTGAGTTTTCCAAGACTAATCTTGTCAATCGTGCAATTTGTGTAAGATAACTACTGGCTTCTTTGGGTTTATTATCATATATATATCCTTGTGCAGACATTAACGCGTTGGATATAAAATGAGGATTCATTTGAGTTTTAAGCAGTTTCTGTTCAAGTTTCAACATCTTGTTATCCTGCACAACTTTTCTCCGATTATAAGCAAGAAAAGCTAATCCCAATAGAATAAGGAATAGTGTTATTACTCCTACAATTATATAATTCCTAACAGTTAATCCTGATTTTACAATTTTATTTTCTTTTTCTTTTAGCGATAAATCGAAGTTTAGTTTTTCGTTTTCTCTCTCTTTCTTTTCCGTATCATATTTAACTTGAAGGTCGTTTATCTGTTTCAATTTTTCTGCATTCAATATTTCTTCATATTTGTCGCTATATTTTTTTTGAAATCGATAAGCCTCCTTTAGATTACCTTTTTTTTCATTAATGAAAGCCAACATTTCATAATCATCAATTATCGCTGGAGATTGTAATTTTTCATTTGATTTTAAAGAAAGATCGAAGGCTTCTAAAGCCCCCACATAATCTTCTTTTTTTAACAAAACTGTTCCTAACTTTTGAGCAACATATGCTATTCGCCGAGTATCTTCTTTGAGAACTAAGGAGTCTAAAAGGTTTTCGTAGTACTTAATCCCTACTCCTAAGTTACCTTGCTTTATGGCTATTTCAGCTAATACTTCCTTCGGGTCATTTACAGTAGGTTTTTGGTCTGATGAATTG
Organism: Crocinitomix sp.; assembly: GCA_047623705.1. Taxonomy (GTDB): domain Bacteria; phylum Bacteroidota; class Bacteroidia; order Flavobacteriales_D; family Crocinitomicaceae; genus Crocinitomix. The sequence goes on along the minus strand of JBLHOW010000034.1, from coordinate 30,480 downwards.
TAGAACAGTTCTGCCTTATTTGCATAATAAAAAGCACTGTCTATTTCATCTTCAACTAAGAATATCTTAGCAAGCTTTACTTCAAATTCGGCAATAAGTTTGTCATTCTGCCATATCGGAGCCAAGGAGAGTCCATTTCTATAATTTTCCTTCGCCTTTGAAATGTCTTCTAACCGAAAATGTAGATCGGCTATTGTCATGTATAGGTTAGGATTCCCTTCATATTCACTGCTTCGCTGATACGCTTCATTAGCGAGCATATAGTTTTCGATTGCTTTATCAAAGGATCCCGTATACTCTTCAATTTGGCCTAAGTTTCTATACGCTGATGATAAACTTTTGTCATTATTTATAGCTTTAGCAATTAAAATCACATTATTCATAAGTGCAACACTCGCTTCTTTTTCACCATGTTGAAAGTAGGTCAATGCTTTTGTCGTCATGGGAATTAACATCATTTCCCTATCAGAGTTAGCTAGATTTATTGCCTCGTCACAAATTTCAATTGCTTTTTCTTTATCCCGTGAAATATATGAGCGTGCTTCTTTATCTAAGTCGCGTATCTTAAGCGAATCTTGTTTATTAATTTGTGCGAGACCAGTGTATGTTAATTGACAAAGTAATAAGACAATGATGCTTTTTTTAATAACCATTCTTTAGAAAATTAATTGATCGTTTAAAGTAAGCTATTATTTTTCGAAACAAAAAACGTTATTTCAGAGCTAATCCTAAAAAAGGTAAATGGCGCATTTATGCAGTGACGAATTCATTTTCGCTGAAATTTATCAAAGAAAGTAAAGATGATATTCCGCGACTCTATGAAATGGACAATGGAAATGCCGATTATTTTGACATCATAGATGATTGGAAATTTAAACGGAGACAAATTAATGGATATCAATAACGCTAATGAAACAATAATGTAATTTTGTTTTGATAGTCTAAGTCTTTAATAGATAAGAAACCAGATAGCCAACTTGTTGAAGTGTTTTCAGCAATGCAATTTACTTATGTTTCTGAGGCTCATAACCCATTTCTAGATCGATTACTGCTCCAAGTGTCCAACTAATTTCCACACTATCAATTTCTATATCCGTTCTGATGACGGCGGTTTTGTTAAAACCATACTCTTGCCTTAATAAGGTCCAAAAATAGCTGGCATTAAAACAATATGACTTTAGGCGACTTTCATTTTCTTTGGGATATTCTGATTTAAGTTCATCCCACGTTTTATCGCAAAAATTCTCTCCGATTGAATGCAAAGCATCCAATGCTACGGTATCTTTAAATTTTAAAAAATCGAAAGTATAATAAAAGGCGGCTATTGCTACGAACTCATTTTCAGTATTTGCTTGAAAATTGGATTTAAATAAGGAATCTGCAATATCCAATGAGTCGCAAATTTCATTGAAAATTCGTTTAATTTCTTCGCTGCATTCAGTAAAATCACCGGTTCCGGCAATATCGTCTACCAACAGATAACCTTCTGGATAACAAGCTGGAACAGCTGCTAATTCCTGGGCACGGTCCTGTCCCATCTGCAAATAACTTTTCGCGAAAATAGCATAAGACTTCCCACCGTAAGATCGATAAAGTACATGCTTATCTTTTTTTGACTTCTCTGCTATAAATGCAATTTGAGTGGATGCTCCTCCCATTTCTAACATGGACTCTCTTGCAGTTAAAGGATTGAATGAATCATCCAAATAATTAAGGGCTGACCAAGCATATAAGCCTTCATATTGTCCTGAAAGAATGACTGCTTTTTCAAAATTGAATTCAGAATTTATTTTGAAAAAAGAAGTCAATGTCGCTATAGTAATCTTTTGTTGCTTTTTCTCCACTAAACGCATGCCAGCAGTGGCCATTAAGTAAAGTTTGGTCTCTTTCCAATGGGCAGAATCAATTTCACTTTCCGCAAAAGATAAGAGGGTACCCATCAATGTAAGAATAGAATCTGGATGCATTTCAAAAGTAGAAATACCAGGCTCTACTTTTTTCTGAGAAATCAATTTAATAATAGGAAGTCCTTCTGTAGTATTCGGTTTTATATGGTAGATGTAAATACGAGAACCAGAACTCCCTGCGTCAATTATTAAGGAATAGTGTGGTTTATTTAGCTTGTTTTTTTTACAAACACTATTAGCGGAAACAGATGGAGTAAAGACAATTAAAACAAGAATAAGCAGTACTATTTTATACATAGAAAATGGTTTTTAAAAAGGGAAACACTTCGTTAATTGTGTTTCCCTAGTTTCATTCTAATTGTTTACTTTAATGTGGATTATATCTGAGGTTCAACTCCAAAAACTTAACATTCTCCTTCTTTTTCATCCACTTTGTACTTTATCGCTTCTGGATAGTCTAAACGATCAAGTAAAACTCTGATCAGCAAAGTACCGTTATGAATGGGATTATCTTCAGTTTCTCTATCTCGTAAAACCTGTTTTAATTCACCAATTGTTTGAATAGTTATTCCATGACACGGAGTTTCTTCCTGATGGAATACTGCCGCCAATTTCTCATAATTCCATGGATGTAATTTATTATAAACATCTGCTTCCATTTCTTCTCGGTAAAAGCAGGCATTTACAAGCATTTGTTCAATTCCATAGAAATCTTCATTATTGAAAACAAACACTATGTTTCTACTTTTGGTGCGAGTTAAATCAGAAACTGCTTGTGCAGTTTCTTGAAAAGCTCCGTCTCCAACAAAAACCATTGCTTGTTCGTCCTTCCCCTCTTTTGCAAGTTGTAAGCCAACTACTGCTCCAACAGAATAACCAATTGATAACCAAGAAGCTTGACTGAAAAAAGTCTTTCTACGCTTCATTCTTAATGTTTGAGCACCAAGAAGCGAAAATCCAGCATCTGCCACAACAAAGTGCGTTTTGTATCGCTCCTTTTCTTGTAAATAATTATTTACAGTGACAAACACATTATCATACGTTAATTTAAGTGCTGTCTTATCTACACTTTTATGCAATGCTGCCTGTTTGAAAAATGCTGCTCTATTTTGAAATAAATCAGGTCTAGGGTCTCCTTTGCTTAGACTTTTAACTTTCTTGACATCTTGATTAGAGCTCAAATAAAGATCTTCTTCCAATTTTATGTCTGATAAATTGTCGAGAATTGCGGCATGTAATTGTGGAATAAAATCCCTCAACATTACATTCGGGAAATATTGATGTCCAACACTGACACCTTTGCGCGCAGCCATTGACCAATCTGCTCCAGTATTTTGTGTTCCTCCTAGGTTTTTCGAAGTGGACCAAGCGCCAATTCCAATCCGACAATTCGCCACATTTTTAAAAATATGCCAAACATCAGGGTCACTCGCTTTTCCATTGTAGATTCCGTGAAAATGTTCGTTGTCTTCTCCAACCACGGTTTTAGCCATTATTGTTGAACAAAATGGAATATGAGTTTCATTTACTAAATCAAGAAATGCATCCTGAAGCCCTTCTCTGCTTACCTCATTACCCACCCAAAAAATAGGACTTCCAAAACTCTTTATTAAATCGATTACAGCAGTAACAGCACCCGCAGTTTGATCTGCATTACCAACTGGTAATAAAACTTCTAATTCAGTGCTAGGAGCGTCGCAATATTCAGTAAATACATTTTGACAAATTTCTAAATAAACGGGTTGTTTCAAAGAGATACAAGCGCTCAAGGCACAATCAATTTGTTGCGGTGCTAATGCCGAGTTTGTGATTTTTTGAGTATCAACCGTTACCTGACTATATGCATTTATATTACTCAATTCATTGGTAGACATATGCGAAGTCAACAAACCAACATTCCGAAAATTTAGTATTTGTTCATAAGTTGGCGAAGCGTTAATAACCACAATAGGCACTTTTTCAACAAAAGCGCCGCTAATGGTATTAATCAAACTTAGCGCCCCTACTCCATAAGTCACTCCTACTGCAGATACACCGTTTTCTCGTGCGTAACCATCTGCTGCATAACCGATATTAATTTCGTTGGTTCCACCGTTCCATTTTATCGCCGTAGATTCTTCCATAGCACTTATAAATGGACCTAGATGATCACCAGGAACTCCAAACATTTTTTTAATCCCCAATTGTTCCAAACGTATTGCAAGATAATCCGCTACTCTAATTTGACCTGGTACTTGTTTCATAATTTTAAAGTGTATTTAGTATCTGGTCGGAAATACAGCAAAACCAAAATCTAATCGATTTCTGAAATTTTGTCTATTTCCGACTAGCCACTATTTATGGTTATGATTGATCCGTCTCTTGTTTTACCTCTTGTGCTACTCTGATTGCGGACTCCAAAGAACCCTCTACCCACGCATGTTTCAGCGAAGTGTGTTCTCCAGCAAAAAACACATGACCTTCTGGGGTTGGAATATTAGGATGCAAATTAGTGAATTGATAAGCTTGGAAAACAGCTGCTTCACCAAAGGCATATGGATTTCTTGCCCAACTTTGAGTTGCTGCACCAGTTTTAATTTCTCCTCCTTCTTTTATCCATTCTCCTTGTTTTTTTCCACTAAAAAATGGTAGAATTTTATTGCCATGAACATATGTAAGTCCACGTAAGGCAAAATCATAGCGATCTTCATCATCCATAGAATCCCAACGCCTTGCGTCATCAGACCACGTATAACTTGCTAGAATAACTCCTCCAGGTACTGCAACAGAATTGTTCATTGCCTGATGCGAAGGATAATACATAGCGCGATTTGGACTATCCGTCATTGATCCTCCTCCAAATGCGTGAAGGGCAGGTCTACCGCCATTTTGCATTGGTTCAGTTAGTTCCAACATGTATGCGTCGTATTCCTCCACAGTAATTTTTTTGTGTTCTAAAAGAATCTTTAGTTCAACACCCCATTCTTCTTCTGTCCACTCCCACCAACGTTTATCAAATTCTAAAAGTACTTTAGTAGCGGCATCATAGTGCAACTCAATAATTGCACGGCGCTTTCCATAACTAAAGTCTGGCGTAGTTCTTACAAAACGCAAACTTGAAAATGGAATCGTGATTATGCAAATATCACCTGTTACAGCTTCGTTTTCAATGCTCTTTTCATTAATTGTTCGAATGGATATGTTTTCTTCGGCTTTATTTGCATAATTTATTTTACCAAGAAGATCCATAATAAAGTTTGGCTCAGCACAGTCAATATGCGTCATTCTATGCGCCATTTTTATAGTAATATTAGCATGCGACTTTATGATATTATGTAAAACCTCAGTCAATTGCCAAGAACCACCTTTTAACTCGTAGTATGTATTACCAGGGTTAATATCACTTCTGCCTAAAAAACTATGCATGAATGAAAGTGGCATTCTTGCGCTCAAATTCTCTAACGTACCAATCAAGCCAATATCTCCTTCGCTGAGTCCAGCTACTTCTCGTAAATATCCTCCTAAAGAGTATTTGTCAAAATCCTTGATCAATCTTGCCCAACCATTAATCCATTTTTCACGATCATCAAAATCATATCGTTGTGCTGTAGTACCTGGTTCTGGATTCGGATCTAATTCTGAATAATAATCTCTTGCAGAGTCTAATGCATTATCCAATAGTGTTCCTGCTGTTACTTCTGGTGCAACTCCTCCCTCATAAAAGCCTTTGTTAGTTATTTTTGGTGCCTTATCATATTCGAAGCGACGTTCTTGAAAACTATTCGTACGAAGAAAGGTATTGTTAACTTTTACAGGTTTAATAGGTTCTTCGGGGCTTGGATTGTCTACAGATACGTTAAAAAATTCTTGCTTCTCTAAATTGTATTTAGTGATATAAGCCATTACCAATGGATGTTTCGAAGGGAAACGCATTGCTCCAGCCTCGGCATACTGCCCCTTGGAAAAAGGAGATTTTGAAGGTGTTTGTCCAAATGTTTTTACACGTCCACCAACACGATCATCATTTGCTTCCAATATGGTTACTTTATGACCATAATCGGCTAATAGGATAGCTGATAACATTCCGGCAATTCCAGCGCCTACGACGATTACTTCTTTACTCTTATCCGCGGTCCCTTTTAAACCGTTGTCTAGCACATCTAAATAGCCTTCAATAGTTTGATTTGTTTTTGTTCCGCCTTTCAAATTTCTAGGTAAATACAGTTCTTCCGCAAGTTGGCGGTAATCAACTTTATCTTCTGTCATAGCTTATCGTTATTATGAATTTAAATTTTAGTATAATGTTTTGTTTTGTGCCTATTCAGTCTTCTAATGACTTCGTCTAGTCCCTAGTAAACACGTTATGATTGACTCAAATGATGGGTTTAAATCACTTAAGGATTAGGGCTTGAATCAGTAAGATCAAATTTTAAAAAATCAAATATATTAACAAGAATTAAATTGATTGCGCGTAGAAACACTAGTTTAAAAAAAAGTAATACGCGTTGTTTTTACGTGACAATAATTATATCTGTAATTGACTTCCGGTTGTTTAATGCTGCCCTTTTAGCTTGACATTATTAATGATCCGAAGGTGGAATGCTCATTTCAAATTGAAACAGGTTTTCTGGATCAAACTCTTTTTTAGCGGTCCGCAGTTGATCAAGGCTATCACCATAGTAGAACTTCAGTAATTTCAAACGATTTTCCTGGGTAGAAATATCTTTCACTAATAATTTGTCTACAAAATTAATAAACGCACCAGCAGTCTCTTTGGCTAAAATTTCATCTCTAAAATCATTTACCCATTTCACATATTCGGTTGCTCGGCCTACATCATTTACAATTTTACCAGAATTGTCCCACCAGCATTGTAACTGTAATAAATAAGGTTTATTCCTGAATGGATATGCACTTTTTTTCTCATACTCTTCCTTATCGGAAACACCACCTAAACAATGCCAAACCATGTATTTTTTCACATCTGGATGAAAAGTTTCCATTTCCAATCTTTCATAAACTTTATCAACCAATTCATGGTGTTCCTTAGTTTCAACAATACTCGGAAAGGCTGAAGTCACTTTATGCGGATGTGGCTGATCGCAAGTAGATTCAGGAGCTTTTGGTAGCACCGTATATCCTGAACGATCACTGCCATTTTCAACACTTAATACATGCACTACCATTGGTTCAGGATCAATATTTGATGCCGCTGAACTTCCTAAGGTGAGCATTCTTGTATGGTCATCAATTAAACTATTCATACTCATAAAGTCTGCAACCCACTGATCATCAGCAACGAGCCTTAGGGAATGATCTTGTGTCTTCTGTACGGAGTAATTGTTTGTGTTTATTCCGGCAAAATATTGGTCTGCTTTAGAATCTTTTATTGGTTTCAGATCTTCGCCCTTTACACTAATTGGTGCAAGATCTCCAAGTAATGTTTTTAGCAATTTTAAAAGATCTTGCTCCGACCCATAGAATTTGCCACCCATACGCGCATTAATACTATTCTTTTTCTCAGTTTTCTTATCTCTTTCGAGCGATAAAACGGCTGCGCAAGAAAGATTATGCGTCAGCCCCTTTTGAAAATCAATCCATTTTTTAACAACCTTTTTTGAATCTGCTGTATTGTCCCACTTAATTCCGAATGTTGTTACAGCAGATCCTAGCGGAGATAGTCGAAATTTAAATCGCGTTACAACCCCAAAATTACCACCTCCACCACCACGTAATGCCCATAAAATCCGTTCCTTTCTTTCCTTAACTTCCTTTATAGAAATATCAAGTTTGGCAGTATTAAGAATTGAACCGTCTGCAAGTACAAGTTCAGCTTCATCAATATTGTCACAAGTCAAACCAAATTTACGAATAGATGTCCCCCAGCCTCCGCCTTGCGTAAGTCCTCCTAAATTCACCGATTGGCATCCTCCACCAGGAATAGTTTTAAATATTGGTGATGCCGCTAGGTCTTTATAAACAACTTCTAACTTCATTCCGACTGGAATCCAGGCAGTTTCAGCATCAGCTGTTATTGGTTTCCCATCATCATCATGAATTTTAGCACCATACATTTTAGACAGATCAATGATGAGTGCATCACTTGCCGAAGACATTCCTTCATGCTGATGGCCGCCTGATCTAATCCGAAAAGGCACATTATCATTTTTGCAAAAATTCACGCAAACTTGAACATCTGTAGGCGTATTGCAATAGGCAATACCAGCAGGCATTAGCCCAAAACGACTATTGGAAATTTGGCGAGCGTAATGATAGTTCTCATCTCCAAAAGTAATCCCTTCGAATTTCGTTTGCTCGCTTAGAAATTTTTTAATCTGATTTAGGTTCTCCATCTTGATTGTTTTTATGCTGATTTTTACTCATACCTTAGCGACGAATGGTGAAGGAATATCTTTAAAGAAGCTCCATCCTTTCGATAACCAAAAGTATAGTCAACAATAGTTTTACTTTCTTGATAATCGGTAAATGTATATTCACCCATTACGAACACTTGATTGGGCTGTTGCATAAAATAATATTCCCCAAAGTGCACGTCCTTCCACGGATTCAATGCAAACCCTTTATCTTCAAAATACTTCCCTCCAATAAAATATGAAATTGTTTGGTTTTTGGTTATTCGATAAGGGTGTTCGGATGCTTTGGTCGGTTTAAACAGAATTTTAGGATTAACACTATTCTGAAAGTCATATAATTCCTTGAGCATTTTATTTAATAATTCTTTTACTTTTTTTTCGGATTTACAAACACCCGCCTTACCAATTTCGATAATCTTTTCTTTCCATTTTTTTTGATATTTTTCTATTCTATTTTCAATTTCGGTTGAACTTTCCATTTTAGGTTCATTTTCCATTTTATTTGTTTTGCGAATATTCAGACTTCCTTATGAGAGGCTTTAGATGAAGGATATTCTGGTTTATATTTATTCTTGAGTTTTATCTCGTGCGTTCCAATACACCGTTAAAACATACTTTTAATTTTATATAATTAATATTTAAAATGTTTTTGTAGAGATCGACTTCTTTAACAGCTGTGTATCCCTCGTCTAGATTCGAGATTAAGTTCAGCACATACATTTGTCTGAGATTGGTTTCTCCGATCTGGGAAAGATTGTTCATAGCTTCGGGTACTTTTAGGTGTTGAATGATTTAAAAATAAACATTATATCACAAAATGCATAAGTTAGAATCAATTTTAATTCTGCTTATACCTGACTTTATCACTGATTTAAAGTATTAGATTCTTCGTTTTTATTCAGAAATTATGGTTGTAAATTTATCCTTTCTATGTACAATTTTTATTATAAAGACTCGCCACAAAAGGATTCGCGAGAAGTTCCACTTTCGATATTGTCCAGATGACTAACGGGACTGAGTTTGAAGTATTGAAGTTGAAATGAACAAATCCATTCTTCACAATAAGTCTGTACAGAATAAAATACAGCGATATTAACCGAAAGAACTCGAACTCACATTTTAGTACATTGTTTTAAAAATGTTGTGAACGTCATGCGTCCTGTATCTCTTGCTATCAGAAAGCTTGAAGCCTTGATTAGTTCCTATTTAAGTTCTGGCAGCACCAAATATTTGTTTTCAAGGTTGGATTCTATTATTTTTGGGTAAAAACCTACTTACCATGACCCAAATTCAAAACATCAAAGGAAACATTGAACGCTGGAATACGATCAGGAATACTGATCTCGGTTTAAAACACTTAAGTTCCGGTTTTGGCTTCGAAATTTCTGAAGCAGATTTTTTAACATGGAGAGATAAAGATGCTAATTCACAGATACATGTATATTTGGGAATTGATGAGAACGACCAAACCAGGTTTTATCTCGTTGATTCAATTTCAGATGCAACGAATGATGATTCTACCATTGAGCAACATTTAATTGAAAAGGGATTTACAAAAGATAACTTACCTCCTGACCAAGGCGCTCAGATCATACCCGAATTAAAGGTGCAACAAGAGGATGGAATGAAACGCGCTTTTAAATGGTTTTTATATTGCAATGTCTGGTTTAAAAATATGCAGACCGAATGGCAAGGAACTCGACCTGAACTTAAGGATCAATCAGGAGTAGTCAGAGTTTTCTCACTACCATTGGCTAATTTTATAGAACTTTTTACAAATCCAAAAATTCACAGTGCTTTCGTATTTTTTGGAATTAAGGATAGGATTTCATTGGATGGCATTGATCGGGATAATGAGATTGAATTACTGGTTGCTGGTGTTGATTATCTGCAGGCTCTTGAAACAATTGCCAATATGGATATTCAAATGAAGAATGTAACCATACCGCATCCACCATTCCCAATAGAGTATTCGCTATTTTCGTTACTGAAAAGTTAGGATGCAGTGTCTTTGCTATTGAATGTTGCAAAATTCCTTCCGATTGTTTCAATTGTCATTCTCCTCTGCGGTCTTATTTATAGATTATTCTCTTCTAGAAAAAAGAAATGGCCTACTACATATCTTCTACTATTACTTTTTTTCGAGGTTTATCCCTACATTCTTCAGTACTACAATCTTCCTATTCTTTCCATTTCTGCATTCATTCATTTTGCGTTTTTGACTTATTTCTTTTATTCAGATTTTTTTGACTCAAAACATATCTATAAGTATATAATTCTGGGATTGGGAATCTCTCCACTAATCATCTTATATCCAACTATGAACTCCAGCCGTGATTATCAAGCCTATTCAACATTTATATACGACTTTGTAATTGTGATTTGTATTTTCATTTTTTATCTAAAAAAAATGAAAGTTCCTCAAAATTATGATAAAAGGATAGATCGATTTATCAATTGTGCACTCTTATACTTTTCGTTTGACTTGTTTTTATCCATTTCAAGTAATTATTTGGTAAATGAAAGTCTCATTCTTGTCGCTGGGTTTTGGTTTTTAAGAGCAATCCTTTTACAACTTTATTATGTTGCAATAATCAGATACGAATGATAGCCAATTGGAAAGACCCCATAACACCTTTTTTCTGGATTTTAGGAGGAACATTCATCCTATTTCTATTAGTGGGATTCATTATTTTCTACGTCAGTAAGAATGTGCAACGAATGGAATCCGAAGTAAAACTGCAGCACACTGTTGAATTAAAACACCAGCGTGAATTATTAGAAACGAGTGTTAGAATTCAGGAAAAAGAACGCGCTAGAATTGCTTCAAATATCCACGACGACCTTATTGCTCAATTGCATAGAATAAAGCTTGGAAATGAGGATGACAAGATGAATTCCTTACTGAATAAGAGTATAAAAACTGCTCGAATTATTTCTCATGATTTAATTCCTCCTATGCTCAAAGAACTTCCATTCAAAACATTGATATACGACTTTTTAGAACCTTATTTAAAAAAGTATGAAGTCAATATTCAATTGAATATCTCAGAAGAAAATCTTGCATCCGAATTAAAACTTCACCTATATCGGATGATCCAGGAATTAATTACAAATATTGAAAAGCACGCCTTAGCCACGGTCATTTCAGTGCATTATCGCCAATCAAATAATTATATATTCCTCCGTATTGCGGACAATGGAATTGGGTTTAACGAAAAAACTGCAAAGGGGCTAGGTATGAAAACAATAGCACTTAGAAGCCAAATCTTAGAAGCCGCCTATCGCTTTCGAAATGACACAACGGGAGGAACAGTATTTATAGCAGCAATTGAAAGAAAAAATGAAAAACATGATGAACAATGAAATTCAAATAGCACTAGTAGATGATGATAAATTAGTGATTCAGTTATTAGCAGATTATCTAAATAATGAACCCAATTTGAATATTTGTTTAACATCAAATAGCGGGAATAGTTTTCTTGGCACTTTACAAAACACAAATAACCATCCAGACATAGTATTAATGGATTTGAAGATGAACGACGGGAATGGCCTAGAGACCACGGCAAAACTGACAAGTGATTTCCCCGAATTGAAAGTGATTGTATTGTCTTCTTATTATAAACCAGCCTTTGTTGGACATTTATTACGGTCCGGTGCCAATGCCTTTCTTTCTAAAGAAACAGATAAAAAAGATTTGGTATTTATTATTCGGCAAGTAATGGAAAAGGGTCATTATTTTGCAAGCGAACAGGTTAAGACATTGCGCGATCAGATTTCGCATAAGATAACAGAACCACCGCTCTATAATAAAGAAAAATTGAGTGCACGAGAGGTTGAAGTTCTAATCTTAATTTGTCAACAGTTTACGGCCAAAGAGATTGCAGTTAAATTATTTATTTCTGTTAAAACTGTGGAAACCCATAAGAGTAATTTACTCTTGAAAACGGGTGTTAAAAACACTGCTGGACTGATTATATATGCAGCCCAGCAGCGCTTAATTAACCCTGATGAGTTTGTGATATTGGAATAATTCTGTTCAAACATAAATCTATGAACAAAATCATCCAGACGTTAGATAATGCTACGGAACCAGCCTGTAATTATCCCATTCATGAGTGCTCCACCTGTTGCAGCCTGTGTGAATTGCCCGCCATTCCCAGCATTTACAGCAACTAAAAAAGACGTGATTTGACCTCCTGCGGCACTCGGAATTCCGATATAATCTGCTTGACCCGCCAATCTCGAGAAAAAATGAATTCCACCAAGTCCATTGTAGTTTCCTACCACAATTACATTCCCAACTTCTATGTCGGGATTCGGATAAGCAATACCTCTAGCTCTCCATTCAAATCCGTGACCTGTAAGTGTACTAATTAAAGCTGTAGCGTTAGCAATGTCACCTTTAACATTTATTAACCAGTTAAGGCAACCTGCTAGTCCAGACCAATCGGCACCAGGTGGCCCATTCGATTCACCTTGAACTGGTGTAATATACTCCGCCCAGTATGTTTCCAAAAACACGTTTCGATCAGGCGGCGCGGCGCCTCTTGCCGAGACACTATTTACTGCATACGATAAACAATTTGCCATAATTTATAATTTATTTCTCCTACTCTATTTAATACAGGCTTTTCGGATAACGCCATTGGTTATTTATGTTGTAAGAATTTAACCTGAGTATTGTACTTCAATCAAAAGCAATGAAATTCGAAAAATGAAATCCCTAAATGGGTATTTGATAAGCTCAAAGACGTTTTCGAAATAGTTTATTGGATTTGATCAGGCTACAAAAAACAAGTCTTAATTCCTTTAATATTTACGTGGGTTATCCACCTACGCTGACCATAATAGCTTTGATTCCGGGGAATTCTCGTTCCTCTTCTAGATCGACATTACGCCAATACACACTTCCATTAGGGTCGGCATAGTAACAAATGGATTCAGAGAGTGGATCAGCAAAAATGAATTCACGTTTCTCAAAATAAGTTTCCCAATGACCAAGATCTGGCGCCCAGCGCGCCCACTTGCCATTTTTTTGGATAGCCCATAAACTGTTGTCCGCTCCAACGCTTATCATTACAGCTTTAATTCCAGGATAACTCCTGTCTTCTCCCTTATCAATATTGCGCCAATGCACGCTACTGTCAGGGTTTATGTAATAACAAGCTTCTTCACTTTTCGGATCAGCAAAAATAAATTTTCGCTTTTCTGAATATGTCTGCCATTGTCTCAAATCTGGCGCCCACCGAGCCCAACATCCGACATTGTCGATTGCCCATAATCGCTTATTACCACCAACACTAATCACTTTAGCAAGAATACCGTTATAATGGATGTCAAAATCCTGATCAATATTTCGGTGGTGCACACTTCCATCTGGATCAATATAATAACATGCTTCAGGATTAGTTGGGTCAGCAAAGATAAAAGCGCGTTGTTCGCTGTAATTTCCCCATTGGTTTAAACCAGGCGCCCAACGGGCCCAGCGTCCATCTTCTCGGATGGCCCACAATCTATTCGAAGGGGCTTTGATAGCCTCTTCATTCTTCTTTTTATATCCAAATAATGACATTTTTATTTTTTATTTTCCCTACTCTATTTAATACTGGCTTTTCGGAAACCGCCTGTTTGTTTTTTGTAGCACCTAGTTTAAAACACCCTGAGATGAAGCAAATTACCGGACGAGAAGAATAACCGTTTCTCCTAACTAATTATGAAAATTCTAGAAGTGACAAGCAATCACCCCCAACTCCTCTTTTCGCAATTGTCCACCTCAGGATATAAATTATAGGTCGGCGTTTCGCGCTTTATAAACCGTATCCTGTGCTAATTTGATTTCTTGTAAATGTGATTTGATTTGATCTGTTACAGCCATGTCCATTTGCAAAAGGCATCCAGGACAATCGATCTTGTTTTTAATGAGTAAGTCCTGAATATTAAACTTGATCTTAAAGTCACATCTCGGGCAATTCATGCCCGTTTCTTGTTTATTTTGATTGTTCATTTTCTGAGTTTTTGTCAGCGATTAAATTATTATTCAACAAAGCCAAAATTTTAATGATTCCACCTGGCATTGCCGATTCGCCCATATGAAGTTTTACCCGCATGTTGGTTTTAAGGCTTGTGCTTTCTGAAATATTGTTGTTATGGGGTGTCAAAAAGCCCTTGAGACCTACTTTTGGCTTTGTCGGTTTCGCTTCTTTTCCAGTTAGGGAAGGTAGTTGTACCGGTTCTTCATGACTCTCGGCAATCGTCATCATTTTTACATGCATATCGAATTCGGCATCCTTGATTCCTAACAATGGCAGGGTAATAATTGACAATACAGGAATATTTAACGTTTGAACTTCGCCTTGCAATTCATAATTAAAATGCACGGTTCGCACCTCTCCTTTAGGCGTAAACCCTGTTTCCCAAATAAAGCGTTTGATCGACTCTGCCAATGACATTTCGGCGTCAATTACTGCTTTCAAAGGTGCCAAAAAGATATCATGAAGCTCAGTAGCCCCAGTGTGGTATAATCCGTTCATGTTTATTTGTTTTATTAGGTTAATTCACTTTGATCTCCTCTAAATCATCCAGTTTGACATGAAGTGTTAAATGCTGAATAGATTTTTGAGGAAGTGTTTTGAGCTGTTCTGAATCTACAATGATGCTGGTAGATTGATTTGATCTTCGCGATATACGATTACCTACACTGTCTTCCAATGACTTAGACTTCTCCTTTAAAATTGGTTGAACCGCGTAGCTGAGCCATTGTTTATCACCAGGAGATAAATTGAGGGGAGTCAAATCAAAATGATCGATAATATATAAATCAAAGTTGCTGGTTACAGTCTGTTCAAAATAACTTTTGTCAAATAGGTTTTGATCATTTAGAACTAGTGCAAAATTATTTTTAAGAATCTTCATTATTGTGCTAACCACATAATTGGTCAATTCTTTTTTTTGCAATCCAGCCTCAACTGTAGACCATGCTTCATTTTTTTTCGACTCATTTTGATTGATATATTCAATTAATGCCTGAATACCTTGTTTAACTACAACTGTTGTTGCTGCTTTGAGATCTTTTAAAAATTTCTTTTTGTCAAGAACGATTTCTACCCCCTCAACCAATTTCCCAGCATAAGCATATTTCAACTCAAAAGTTAAGTCCGTGGCTTTAACAGTTGGAATAGGAAACAATTCATCATCATCTTGCCTCCCTCTTAATTCAAGAGAATAGAGATAAGCCTCATATTGTGCCTTAACAACATCCTCAAAGGCCGATTTTATAACATCTTTTAATACCATTTTTTTCGATTTTATAAGAAACTGTCTAAATTCAGTTCTTGGAATCCAGACAGTTTCTAAGTTCTATCTCTATTCTTTAATTTTATTCGCCTTCTGGCGTTTTATCCTTTTTAGTATCAGAAGAAGGGACACTATCATCTTTTTTCGGCAATTTCCCCGTAATTTCTAGGGAAACCGTCCCTGTTAATGATTCTTGGTTATTTTCTTCCTGAACGGTAAAAGTCAAATCTCCAGATGCAGGTTTTGAATCCAACTTGGCCTTCCCCTCCAATTTAATGGTGACTTGACCTAGATTATTCGTTTTGACCTTAGTTGGTGCAGAAAGACCATAATCAGTAACCAAGTCCGTTGGCAATACTAAAGTCACGTCTTTGTCTTTAACAAAAAGACCATCTGAATTTTTTATTTCCGCTTTGATATTTAAGATAAAATCTTCCGAATCTAATGTGGACAAATCAACAAATGGATTGGCTGGAGAGAAGGAAAATGATCCGCCTTCACTTGCATCAGTGATACTAGATTGCAAAATATTAAGCACAGTAGCTAAACCAGCGGGCATATCCGATTGCCCAGCATGAACACTTACATCCATAGTATATTCTACTGAGTATTTTGATTCTTCCGTTGCTTTTGAATCCTTTTTACTCGAGTAATTTGCATTAAAATCAGCATGAACACTGAAAATACCGTAGTTCAATTTGGCCCCACCTTTAATCCCTGCAGACATCTTAGTATTCGTTGTGTTTTCTGAGGTTGATGAAGATACTGCAGAGATGTTTGCTTTGAAGTTAATTTGAACATCATCAATTGCAATATATGGTATGGGAACAATGGTTAATAATGGAACGATTAATTTGGTGAGATTTCCATTTTTATTGTAGTAAAACGTAACGTTTACAGCATTTTTCTCGCCGGTTTCGACATTGGTGTTTAAACCAACTTGTTGAATAAATTCCCAACTTGTTTTTGCCGCCATAGCTTGTGCTTTAATAGCGGCATCTAATGGGCCTCCAATTAAAGATGAAAACGGAATAGCCTGCAAAGCATTTGTGGCAACCGTTGATGGTGTAGTATCGATTGGCATTGTATAAAATTTAAATAATATCTTACTCTTTTTAGGTTTTTCAGATTCCACCTTTTGTGATTGTTTGTAGCCAACTATTAATCACAGTGCAAATTTGGCGCTTAGGCTTAAATCAGCAATCAGGGTAAATGCTGATTTGATTGAATTGGGAGGAAACACTTAGCGTGATATTTTTAAGAATTGGGCAAAAAAAAGTGACTTTTTGTGAATCGTTACATTAGTAATTGAATGATAACAAATTCATATTATTAACGTTTACTGCTCCATGCGCATTGCCAAACACTTTTTACTATTCACTTTTTTACTACTCGTAACTTCAAGTATGGGGCAATCCGCTACTGATCCTATTCAAGCGGGCAATGTAAATATCAAATATCTAGAACATTTAGTAAAAACTAAGGTGGATGATGTTAGAAAGACTCACGATTGCAAACCTTTGATTAATGACTCAATTTTGTATGTCGCTGCAAAACATCATGCCAATTATATGATTGAAAATAATCGTTTGAGTCATTTCGAAAATGATAAGTCACAGTTTAAAACGCCGCAAGATAGAGCGGTGTATTATGGCGCCGTTAACTATAGTGTTGGAGAAAATGTACTCAAGACATCAGCAAATGCAATTGTAAAAAACAAAAAAGGAAAATCGCATAATACCAATACATATGAAGGTTTAGCAAATAGTATTGTTGATGGCTGGGTAAATTCTCCTGGACATTTTAAAAATATCATTAGATCTGAATATCAAATTACAGGATTGGCAATAACGGAAAAAGGCGGTAAGGTTTATGCGTGTCAAAAGTTTGCAACTGTGCAATACAAATATCAATTTGAGGAACCTGAAGAAATGTTTTCTTATTCAAGTTATGCAAGTAAACCAGTTGCTAAGAGTTTTGCTGGTATTCCCGCTAAACTTATTCCACATAAATATGAATGGCGATTAAAACATGACAAATTAGAAAAATGTGAGTCTTGTTTAGAGATGGTTAAACAAACTCCATTTATTACTTTGAGACAAGAGCGTGGAAACTTTATTCTGCGGGTTGAAAACTCTGCTTATTTACATAAACTAATTCAAGATAGACGAGACGGATTGGCGGTTGAAATAGTTACTTATAATGACTACGCTTGCGGAAACCCTGCTTACTACACGGAACCAAGCCGACGCAATGGGCAACTCAAAACGAATGGGCGTATTTTAAAACCCGTTTATAAAAAAGATTTACTTAAGGGATTCAAGAAAAGAAAGCGGAATAAAAGTATGCGATTTCTACCTTTTCTATTCGGCGCAGATTCTATCAAATTTAAAAATAGAATTAGCCAATATAAAATGGCGAAATATCACAGTGAATATTTTGAAATGAAAATAGGGAAAGTTCCGAAAGACATTAATGGAATTTACGCGCACAATTTGCTTTACATTCAGGAAAATCAAATTTGCTATGTTGATTACTTTACAGGATATTGCGGTGAACTTTACAACGATTCGGCACAATACGAGTTTATACCTCTAGACA
This sequence comes from Crocinitomix sp., assembly GCA_047623705.1. Taxonomy (GTDB): domain Bacteria; phylum Bacteroidota; class Bacteroidia; order Flavobacteriales_D; family Crocinitomicaceae; genus Crocinitomix. The sequence goes on along the minus strand of JBLHOW010000034.1, from coordinate 12,320 downwards.
CATCAGGCGGCGACTATCCTTTTCAGGCTGAAGAAAAAGAACTCAACCTAACCATTCCATTTGAACGGAATAAGTATAACTACACTACGGATGATATTGAGGCCTTCACCCACTCTATCAATGGCCTAACATATACGATAGATTCAATTTATATCCAAGCATTCTCTTCTATTGAAGGAGATTCAGTAAAAAATGTTGCACTCCAAAACAAAAGGGCCGAGAGCATTGTAGCTGCTTTAACAAAAAATCAAGTGAGTGAAGTTCCGATTAAAATTGAGACTAAAAATTCATGGAAACATTTTTATCAAAACATACGCAGATTTCCGGATTATAGACAATTAGCAACGCAGGACAAATCCACAGTAAACAAATTTTTACGTAACGGAAAAGTACTGGCTGATTTGGAACCATTATTCGAGAAAGAAAGAAAAGCCTTAGTTCAAATAAACGTTTCCATTTACCCGCAAGAATCAACCTTTAATTATTTAATTGGAAAGGAATTTAAGACCCTGCAAACAGAAATTAATAAAACCAAACCTGATAGTGATGAAGAATTCTTTCTACTATTGAAACTAGAGGCTTTATACACCTATACGCACAAACGTGTGATTCAAGAAAAGGCTCCCATTGAACTGCTGGCCTCACAAACGTTTCCAATGCGCTATTTTAAAGCCAAGGAGAAACTAGCACAAAAATTCATTCTTTATGGCGAACAATTTCCAGAAGCTTTTGCGAAAAATTCAATATGGGTGAATCAAAAAGATGCCATGCGAAGGGCGTTGACATATGAAAAATTAACCATGCTACATTTATATCCTGAGTTTACCTATTATGATTGTTATAAGAAAACCAAGAAAATTGAGGCAGACGGAGGAACTGATCGAAAAGAGGTTCAAGCCATTTTTAATGCACTTATTTATACTTCAGAATTTTACGGTTCAAATCCAGTAGCTAAAAAAAATATTGATGGTCTATATTTCACATTGAATATGACTTTACTTAATAAGGTGTTTCCGGGCGATCCAAGTGAAGCAAGCGTTGATGCAGCTAACGCGATAGCTGCCGTACACAAATACTATACTGAGAAAGACCAAATTACAGATTCATTAACATTTAAATTAGCTAAAATGGCCGTTTTTTATAGCAACGTAGGTCAAGCATATGCATTGAATAGGGCATTCCCTGATAATTTAGAAATGTTAGCATATAATGCTGTTATTGGCTTTGATCATCCTTCACGGTTGGGAATGGAACCTTATTATCAAAATTTAATCGCACTAAAAGAAATTCTACCAACGGATGTTTGGTGTAATTTATTCATCAATAACTGCAAGATTCCTTTTCAAGCGTTTGACCATGAGGAATTACGTAATTCATTCTGTGAAACCTGCGGGGATAAGAATGATTTTCTAAACAAAAATTCATTCAGTCAATAGATCTTGTTCTCGATACTATTTACATGATTACGCTGCGCTTTTCATGCAAATTACTCGAACTGACCATATGGACTTGTTTTGAAAAATATAAATTGTTTATTTGTAAAAACGACCACGCTCCTATCCTATTGAACAATCAAGATTTTTGAAAGTCTTTTACAAGAAAAATTATTCATATGACTGATTCTTTATAAATAATTTTACATGCCCATAAGACAACAAGTCTATTCTGAATTTAATTCCTATATTGACCGACCCAAGACTTTCAATTCTCGATATTTTAACCCAGAGAAGCAAACTAAAGAGTTTATTTTATGAATATAATAGGTATATCTGCTTTTTATCATGATTCGGCATGCTGTATAATTAAAGATGGTCGATTAATTTCGGCGGTGCAAGAGGAAAGATTCACACGTATAAAAAACGACCCAAGTTTACCCGTAAATTCTTTTAAACATTGCTTAAAAGAAAGTAAACTTTCAATAGAAGATATTGACTGCGTGGCTTATTACGAAAATCCAATAAAAAAACTATCCAGGCAATTATGGAGTGGTTTTGATTATTTCGATCCAGGTTTAAAAGAAAAGATGGACCCTAGAAGACCCGAAATAGCGATTCGTGAAAAGCTAGGCTATGAAGGGGAAATCAAATTCATTGATCATCACATGTCACATGCGGCAAGCAGTTTTCATTATTCTGGATTTGATAGAGCAGCCATTTTTACCGTAGATGGTGTTGGTGAATGGGCCACAACAACTTATGGTGTTGGAAAGGAGAACGGGATAGAAATTTTTGAGGAAGTTAATTTCCCAAATTCATTAGGATTATTGTACAGCACAATCACCAACTATCTCGGATTCAAAGTGAATAATGGAGAGTATAAAGTGATGGGACTAGCACCATACGGAAGACCGATTTATGTGAATCACCTTAAAGACGTGATTACATCCAGCAATGAAGGCCAATATCGGTTAAATATGGATTATTTTGATTTCACAAAAGGTGGTCAAATGTTTACCGAAGAATTAGTGGATCTATTAGGTAAAGCGCCTAGAGAAAGAGAAAGTGAACTTTTGCAATACCACAAGGATATTGCAAAAAGCTTACAAGTTATTACGCAAGATCTTTTATTAGAAAAGGCGAATTATTTACAAGCAAAAACTGGCGAAGAGAATCTATGTATGGCCGGTGGCGTTGCATTAAATTGCGTGGCCAATGGTCATATTATTCGTAATAGTTCATTTAAAAATCTATTCGTTCAGCCCGCCTCAAATGATGCTGGAGGAGCTTTAGGTGCGGCAGCAGCGGCATATACGGAACTTACTGGAAAGAAAATTGAACCATCTCCAATGAAAACGGCCTTTTACGGATCGGGATATTCTGCAAAACAAGTAGATAGTATAATCAAAGAAAGCCCTTTCAAAAGCAAGTACTTTAAAGGACGAAAAGAAGATTTATTAAAGGCTACTGCAGAGTTAATCGCTGCTGGCAAGGTCATTGGTTGGTTCCAAGGCAAGACAGAATTTGGCCCAAGAGCCTTGGGTGCAAGATCAATTCTGGGAGATCCTAGAAACCCAGATATGAGAAGCATAATAAACCAAAAGGTTAAAAAGAGAGAAGGCTTTAGACCATTTGCACCTGTTATACTTGAAGAAAAGGCGGAAATCTATTTTGATCTGGACCACCCTTCTCCTTTTATGCTTGAAACATGTCAAGTACATAAAATACACGATTTACCTTCAATCACACATGTTGATGGATCAGCAAGAGTACAGACGGTCAACCGAAAATATTCGCCGCTATTTGCTGAATTGCTGGATGCTTTTGAGGCCTTGACGGGCTGTCCAATTCTATTGAATACATCTTTTAACGTTAGAGGAGAGCCAATTGTTAATTCTCCAAGCGACGCGATCGCTTGCTTTGTAAATGCTGATTTGGATGCATTAATAATCGAAGAGTCTATTATCGAAAGAGAAGAAGAGACCATTGAAGTATTTAAAAACTTACAAATACCTTTCTTAATTATGGCAGATAGGGAAATTGAAATGGATCGAGGTATTTATACATTCATATAAAAAAAACGTTTTGAACCCTACAAATAAAAAAGAACAAGCAGATTCGATTGCACAATCTATCTATGATAGAGACACGAATACTGAAAAATTAGCCCAACGAATTTCTGAACTAGGAGCAAATATCGTTGGCGGCATATCAAGTAAAAAAAATGAGCCAGTTAATGAAACCGAAAAAATAGGAATTTATAAATCTGAACAGGTAAATGGTGAAAATGGCTTTGTTCGTTCAGATGAATATAAGTCGCATTTTTATCTCTCACAAAGGCATACAGATTTTATTCGTAGAGATAAAACCACGACTAAACGCATATTACTTTTTGGGGAATCTGTGGCAAGAGGATTGTTTTATGAGCCCTATTATGGTCCGGCTCAAGTTCTTGAGGAAATATTGAATACAACGTCATCTGCAACTGTTGAAGTTGTAGACCTTGCCGTAACATCTAGTAGCTCTGTAGAAATATTACAACTGTGTAAACAATCGCTAGTATTGTCAGGTGATACCGTTGTGATTTTCGCTGGGAACAATTGGAAGAGAGAAATTCTGCTAGGTCTATCTCCGGTAGAGTTGAATAAAGTATATGAGGAAATTACTTCTGGTAATCCAAATTTTGAAAATGTAAATGAACAGATCCAGTATGGGTTTGACCGTATGGTGAATGCATTTTTTTCAATTCTAACCCAAATTTATAAGGATAAAGGCGTTGATTTACTTTTTGTATTACCAGAATTTAATTTAATGGACTTTAGAAGTTCCGAATTGGATCAAGAAATGTATATGCCAAATGGCAGGACTCAAGATTGGATCGCAGTTAATAAGAAAGGAATTGAAGCGCTAAAAAATGAAAATTTTGTTGATTTGGAAGCGCTTGCAGAAGAACTTATTCAATTAAACCCCTTTCATCCCAAAGGATATGAATGGTTGGCAGATTGTAGAATAAATGAAGGACAAGTTCAAGCAGCAAAAGAATTATTAAGGTCTGCATACGATAAGGGGATCTATAGAGCGACAATTACTTTTCCCCGAATCTATGGTGAATTAAAAAAAGCGATAGTAAGAAATTGCGCGGAGCACAATGTCAACCTCATTCGATCAGATGAGATTTTTGAAAACCATGGAGAACATAAGATTCCAGATAAAACATTGTTTTTGGATTATTGTCACCTTAGTTCAGAGGGGATTGTACTTTCAATGAAAGCTTGTGCAGAAAAATTGGCAAACATTTGGAATGACGTTTCGCTGAATACGGAAAAACTCGAAACTTACGAACTAAAAACCGATCCAAAAGTACTTTCTAAAGCCCATTTTTTTGCAGCATTACATAATAATCTTTGTGGTCAAAACTTCGAAATAGTCGATTACCATTGTAAAAAGACCTTTGAATTTGACAAAGATGCCATCAATAACATGCGCGGATACATGGAATTGTCAATTAGTAATACACCTTGGAATTTGAGCAAGGAAGCTTTAAATTTTATTGAAAATGAATTGTTGGGTTTAGGCTTAGTTAAATATGAAGGGCATGCTCGGATGGATTCGCATATTACACGGTCAATTCGAGGTATTTTAGACGCGAATAATTTGCACAATAACTATGCTCAAATATTATCTGAGAAATATGGCGCAGAGACACTTGAGATTGATCTACTTGACCCAAAATTTGCGGTTAACTCATTTCAAATCATAGGTGAATTAGAAGAAAAAGGGAAGAGTTTTTATTCAGAAATAAATTTAAAAACAGCGTTCAATTTTTTTATACCTGGAAACGATTCGGTTAAGATTAAAATCACCCTCAGAATACCAGATTATTCAACCGCTACTCCTGTGCAGGTTTTCATTAATAATCAATTAATTGAAAAAATAAACGCTGGTACAACATGGAGAACATTCAATATCCCAGTTTCTACCGCTCAACTAATTGATGGTGTTAACTCAATCTCGATACATTGGCCATTACCTGCTACAAATCCAAAAAAGGGCGTAATACTTGGTTCTATTACAGATTTTGAAAATGCCGTGAGTCCTGTGTTGGGCGAATTGTATAACTTAACTGTGGAACGCTAGTATAAGTTCAGATTTGGAAAGGCTTCGTTAAAATTAAAAATTAACTGTAATTGAGAATTCAGAATAAACTGCCTTGCGCTTGAATTTGGCAGGGCGCCATTTCGGCATTTTTTTCATCACCGATAAGACTTCAGCGTTTAATTTGGTGTGAACGGACTGAACAATTTCTACTTCTTCTAAACTGCCATCAGGTGCAATCAAAAAAGCGACGGTAACTACTGCTTCATCCAATTCCTTAGAGATTTCTGTTCGCACTAAATTCTCATCAATAAAAACTCCCATTTGCATGAAAGCTTTTGTTTCGTTTCTAGATTGCCCAAAACTTGACAATTCATTACAAACTGTGTATACCTTTTTGCCAGATGCTGTTTTATAATATTCGGCTATAATTTTTCCACTGCGATTATAGATTTCAGAACGTACATATATTGCTGTCACGTCAAAATAGTCATGTGTCCCAATGGGTTTGTCTTTTCGGAAATTCCCTTTTCTTGAAATCTCACCATTTTCATGATAAAAAACACCTTCCCCCTCTCTCCTATTTCTGTGGGCTGGAAATTTGCCAAATTCTGTATGGTTCGATCGGTAATAGGTTAGTAAACAATTGTCATTACAACTGCCTATGCTATAAAAGTCAAAAGTAGCTGGAGTTTTTACCCTTGTTTGCAGATCTCCTTTATAATAAATTGTATCTGCAGATTGGGCAAATCCATTTGCGGAGAAGGTCAGAAAGAATAGAATGTAACAAAGCTTATTCACGAATTATTATTGATTTTAATGTTGTTTGCTAATTTATAATGAAAAAATGAAATTTAGTAACGATTAGCAATTCCATATTTCTGATTTTTTTATTTAAAGTGTAACATTCATACGTTTTAACATTAAATAATCAGACTAAAATCACTTTTTTTGAAATACTTAAACCTAATATTTATTGTTGGTTCAATAATAACAAGCTATTCCGCGCAAGGGCAGGCTAAGCTTCCTTATTATGATGAAATGTACTCATTCCGTGATGGATTCACACTAATTCAAGTTAATGATAAATTTGGAATAATTAATGACGATTTACATGAGATAATACCTCCTATATATGATGATATAAAATGTTATGATTATGGACCTTTTCATTTCAAGGGAACTTTTTTTATGGGGATAGGCGATACAACTTTTTTATATGACACCTTAGGCATATTGCAAAAGTCGCTTTATGGTGTTGATATTTGGCCTAATACATATTTTGGAAGTAGCGATTATTCCTTTAAAATTGATTCTTTAGAATGCAGTAACAACACCGCCAATATTTCTTCTGCAAATTGGGGATGCAGTAAAAACGGTATTACAACCATTCCTTATGAATTTAGGAACATTTACATTGGTCTATCTAATCATGTTATTGTGCGCACTGCAAATCGCCAACAAACACGTTTCTATCGTCAAAATGGCGATAGTTTGAAAAACTTCTACAATATAAAGCTCGCTTTAGATGAAGACTTAAGTCGTTATTGGATCCAAAGCGGTGGTTATTACAGATGTTTTGATACGACATTCTCAATTATCTATACTTCTGAATTTGAAGCGGTAAAAGGCGCCCAAGACAGTTTGATCTGTGTCAAGTTAAAAGGGAAATGGGGTATTATAAATCATAATTTCGAATTTGTATTAACGCCAGAGTATGAAGATGTAAGAATGAATGCACACTGGGGCTATGTAAAGAAGAATGGACTTTATGGTATTATAAATACCAAGGGAGAATTGCTCACGGACATTATTTATACTTCGACAGGTTCATATTCACAGTATATCACGAATAATCCAAAAATAACAGCTTATAAGGGCGACCAAGTTCTTATTCTTAATTCAAATGGCAAGTGCATAGCCAATTGCGCTATTAACGATTCAATTAATAAGAAATACCCAAATGGAAACAAATGGATTGAGGGGAACTTCGAAAAACATTGGAAAACTGGAGTTTGGAATTACTATCGGAATGACAAAAAAAATTCAATTGAATTATCCATTAACTACTCAGACAGTTTAATGTATTTCATTGACTATGATTCAAGTGGTCAAGTATTGCATGAATATACCGACAAAAGAAAATTAATGATACCTTATAGTAAGGCTGACTAGTTGCGTAGTTCATTCATAAATACTAACTTTAAACTTATGATTGAAAAAGACTTATTTAAATTCTTAAAAGCGCTTAAAGCAAATAATGACAGAGATTGGTTTAACGCTAATAAACCTGTATTTAAAAGTCATGAAACGGATGCTAAAGCTTTCTTTAAGGAAGCGCATGAAAAGCTGGCTATATTCGATCAAATTGAAGGACATAGGCTCATGCGAATTTATAGAGACGTACGTTTTTCAAAAGACAAAACACCTTATAAACCAAGATTTGCGGGAAGTTTCAGTCGCTCCACGGCTGCATTACGTGGAAGTTATTATTTAAACATAGAACCTGGCAATTCAATTGTAGGTGGTGGATTTTATGGTCCAAATACGGATGATTTAAAAAGGATTCGACAGGAATTTGAAATGGATGACACAGAGATTCGCGCCATATTAAATGACAAAACGTTTAAAGCCACCTTTGGAGAAATACGTGGTGAAGAACTAAAAACTGCTCCGCGTGGTTTTGATCCAGAAAATAAGGCGATTGATTTGATTCGGAAAAAGCAATTTTACCTTATTCGCGAATTCACAGATAAAGAGGTGTTACAAGCAGATTTTGTCGAAAAAGTAGTGGAAACCTGTAAGGTAATTCGACCTTATTTTGATTATATGAGTTCGATATTAACAACCAATGCCAATGGAGAAAGTATTCTATAAATAATGACTAGTGCCTATATGAAAATATAGTAAAATAAAAATCGTCTATTACCGATCAAGCACTAACTACCAGCAACACCAGGTATAATGATGCGTTCAGTTTTACCATTGAAGCTAATAAAATAAGCCCCTGGTTTTAATCCAGTTGTTTCAACCTTATTACTTGTACCTTCTAATAATAATTTTCCTTCGTGCGTAAATAATTTAAAGGCATATTCAGCATCTAAATTATGGTAGGTTTTATCTACCGGACTAGGTTGTTCAATTGTTAGTAATGCATCAATATTATTAGCCATTGCCAAATTTTGCCCAAAAGCAACACCACTAAAAACTAAAACAGATAAGATTATTTTCTTCATTGTATGCGTGTTTGTTCTATTAGTATAACGTTGCATTTTATTACATGTTGCCAATTTCACTAAAAAAATACGCCAATAGAGCTTAATAACCTTCGTCAAGCTTTGGATCCTTTAACAATTCGGCAACGGTAAAAAGGGTTTTATTCCATGCTAATTTAAGTATTGGAAATTGAATCTCATCTGCACCAAGAACTACATCTACTTGCATTCCTGTTCCTTTTTGCGGAAAACGATAAACCAATTGGCGGTCTTCAGCATATTCAACTGGGTGCTTTTCAATGACTATATCCGCCATTAGATTCATGTGTTTATTCATAGCATCCAAAGGAAATAATTTATCCTGTGGATACTCCTCAATTTCAGCGCCTTTACCTTTGTAAAAGGTATAAGTATAACCACAAGCTGGACCACATTCAACAGTCATCTCACCAACTAAATCGTCTCCATCCTCCATTCTCCAAATCACAAACTCTTTCCATCCTTCAACTCCACCAGTTACAGATGCAAAACCACCAACTACGTCTAGTGTTTGATAATACCAATATTCTCCCTTATCATAATCTGCCGTTTCGGAACTTGAAGCAATATTTTCACCAATCAAATGTTCCGCATAATTATCAACCTGCCAACCAGAATTCGGAACAGTTTCGGTTTCAAACAAACCTTCATCTGAATTATCAATTAACTCGTTTAAAGCATCCTCTTCCGTTTCGTTCAGCATTGAGGTAAGTCCAACTTCTGGGTATTCATCTAACTTTGTTTCTGCTCCGCATGACAAAAGGAACATTCCGCTAATTATAAAAAGGCTTGCTTGTTTTACTACAATTTTTCTCATGAATTTATTTAATAGGAAAGTTAACTTCTGTAATTAAATCAATGGGTTCTGTATTCATTGGATTATTTATATAGACCTCAAAAGGATCAACTTTTTTATTGGCTTTAAACTCTTTACCGCGCTGCATCATATGTAGCATACTCCAGGGATTACCTAAATGATCATATGTTCCAGTATGTTTAACTTATTGAACTTTAGTTGACGGAATATTACCTACAAATAAACCTCCACCTAAATTTGTTGGAGCTTCTTTAACGGCAACAGCCGAGGTGTATTCAACTTGCGCAGTGACCATATCCCACTTATGATAAATGCTGAATACTTCTCCAGTCGCATTGGCTTTATTATTTTCAGAAAAAGCCATCAATTTCTCCATTTTGGCTTTCATATCAGTTTTCATGTCTTTAATGGTGCATGCTCCTTTTATACCTACATAATTGCACCCGGCATAAGTAGCGGAACCCTTTTCTTCCATTTTAGAATGCACTTCGCCATCTTCGGTAAGATCTTTCAGCATTTTTAATCCTCTTTCATAATCCATTCCAATACCTGAAACCATCATCTTTTTCATGAAAAACAAAAAGAATGGCAAACTACTATCCATTGTCCATGTTACGTTAGATCCATCACCGTCTGGTTTCACAGTAAACCCAACTTTAGCAAATGACTTAAAGGGTTTAAGGAAATTAAGATCCATTTCTAAGGATTCATCTTGTTTTTCATTTGTAACCTTCATATTTCCTGATCCAGTTCGCTGGCCTTCCCAACCATAGGCTTTTCCGTCTGCCTCAATGTCCAATTTCACTCCTTCCTCCATAATTAACCAAGGCGACCACGTTTCCCAATGGTGGAAATCATTAATCTTAGAAAAGACTTCGCTCGGTTTTGCATTAATATGTAATGATTTTGAAACATTAATTTTTGGCATAATCTATATTTTAAAAAATGAAAGATAGCAAAAAAATGTTTAAGCAGATGCTTGACAAGACATAGGCGATTTAATGGGTGGTTGAAAACCTAAAATACCTAGCCATCAAATTTTTACGTAGATTGTTCGGCGAAATTTCGTGGTTTATAAATCTCTTTTCTTCATGATGAAGAAACTCAATAGAATAAAACCAAATGTATAACAAGAAGAAATAAGCACCCTAATCCATTGATTAATGTCGGGAGTAACTTCCGCACTATTATCAGCCATCCTTTGCATCCTAAGTACGGTGTCATATAAAGGAAACGGCGTTAAATCCGCCAACATATTTGTAGGCATCCAAAGCGCCAAATCAGCTCCTAAAAACTGACCTAAAGTCACACCTAATAGAAGAAAGACAAACATATAGGCTAAGATACTTAAGGCAGCTATTCTTATAATAACAGCCAAAAGTAAAGCCAAAGAAAAGATTCCTAAGGTTTGAAGGAAAAAGAAAAGCACATTCTCAAAACCGCTGAACACACTGCCCCCATTCGAGAATATAAGCCCAAAAGCAAAACCAAGTAACACTACATAAGCCGTAATCACTAAGGACAATGCAAGTACGACGTAAAATTTTGACATGATAACATCTAGTCGACTCAAACCATCAATTACATTCTGTTTTTGTGTTTTAAAAGTCACTTCATTACAAACTAATGCGACAACTAAAATACCGGGTAATAAATTTACCCAACCTGCGATATATGTGATATTTCCCCAAATCTCAGGAAAACCCAAAATACGTTCTTGCGTTGGAAAGCCAAAAAACTTAATCGTACTTATACCAAACAATACCAAAGGTAAGATTACCGCAAAAATGATCATGAAAGCCTTAAACACGGTATAATGTTTAATTTTTAAGAATTCTATTTTTAGTAACTCTATCATTATTGTACAATCTCTAAAAATTGATCTTCTAAACTTTTCTGTATCTCTTTTAAACTATTAAGCACTACTCCATTATCAAAACAAAACTGATTAATTGCTGCTGCAGAAAATGATTCTGGCACTTCAACCAATAGTTCAAGATGTGTCGATTTGGCGATTTTAGCTCCGTCAATTTGCAAAACGAGTTTTTCTAATTCTTTCAAATCGGTCGCTGCAATTGCTATTTGTCGTTTCTTGTCTGTTAATTCATCAATGCCAGACTCTTTAAGCGTTAATCCATTTTTAAGAATCAAAACACGATTGCAAATTTTCTCAATTTCATCCAATTGATGCGAGGCGACAATAATGGTCTTTCCTTCCTTTGCAATTTTAATAATTAAGGCTCTAATCTCAGCAATCCCTTGTGGATCAAGTCCGTTTGTAGGTTCGTCTAAAACAAGTACGTCAGGTCCGCCCAATAATGCAGAAGCTATTGCAAGCCTTTGCTTCATTCCTAAAGAAAACGATCTAAACTCAGATGTTCGGCGACTATACAAGCCGACAGAACGTAAAACTTTTTCAATTTCTTCAGCGGGAAATTCGACACGCTTAATTTTTGAAACGATTTCTAAATTTTGAATGGCATTTAGATAAGGATAAAAATTAGGCGTTTCAAGTAATGTTCCTATTCTGCGTCTATTGGCATCTGCTTGTCCATTTCCAAACCATGAAAATGTTCCACTACTTGCATTTAAAACGCCCACTAAAATCCCAAGTGTTGTTGTTTTTCCGCTCCCATTAGGACCTAAAATACCAAATACAGTTCCACTCCTCACCTTAACGTTTAAATTGGTTAAGGCTTTTAAATTACCGTAATTCTT
>JBLHOW010000033.1:0-60276 GCA_047623705.1 Crocinitomix sp. | reverse complement strand
TTATTATTATTCGTGGGCCAATCTCTATTATTAAAAAAGATCTCAATACAGTAATAATCAATGATACTTTCAAAGTTTAAATACTTGCTTACGAATTCATAGTTTTCAAAAATTGCTAATGAATGGGTTTTAATATAACGATACATGTATACATGCGTTGCACCATTCCCTTCTAGTAAGCCCCAATTTTTATCTGTTTTCTGCAGGTTTCCATAACCGTTTAAAACAATATTTACGTCCGCCTTTTTCACGTCATGATTTGCGGCAATATAATCGGCATCAAAATATTCGCGTATGGCATGTATCCCCCAAAAATCACCATTAATAAACACAATGGTTGGTCTGGCAGCCAATACATCTACATTTAAATTTTTGCAAATTTCAGCCGTACATTCATCCTTTACAATTGAGCGTTCCCATCCGCTTTGACTATTTCTAAGTACCACGGTTTTAAACACAGTGTGTTCACGCATATCAAAAAGTGGATAATTGATAGCAGGTGCGCCATATTTTTTATTCGCACATAAACGAATGGACTTCTGCGGGTTTCTTCGGCCTTTTCCACCATGCAATCTTATACCCAAGTTTTGTTCGAATCCTACATTTCCTTCCATGTCGAAAAAGGTAACATGTGCACTCCGTTCCCATACTTTTCCACGCTTGTAAAAATTGGCCGTTTTTGAAGCATATTTAACAGAATCTCCTTCGACATAAATACCTGTGTCTTTGTCAAAAAGATTCCCATTATCCGTGACTAATGAAACAACGTCAATATTAGCATATCGATCGCGCCCTAATGGACTAATAAAATAGGATTTTGTATACACTTCAGACGTAATTAAACCGTTATTAAAAGTAGCAGCCCTAATAACCGTTCCTGTAAAATAATTTCCTGTAATTACTTTCTTTAATGGTGATGTATTGATATAACCAATAGAGTTAGAATCGCTTTCAGTAGCTTCTATTGAAAAGGATTGGTCATAAATTGGGGAATTACTACCTGGTGTACTGCCGTCCAATGTATAGCGTATTTCATGCCCTATTTTTGAATCCAAATCTAGCTTAAATGATTCCATATAAAAACCCTGCTCGCTTGAAAAAATAATCCCTGAGACTTTGTTATTACTTGAAGCTGGTGTAGGACTAAAAAAGCGTTCAAAACTAGTATGTCCGTCCATAGATCGACCATAACTACTGTTTTTTACGAGCGCAATTGCATTCACTTGGTCTAATTGAGCGCCATTTGGGGCAGTTAATAAAAGATGCTCACCATTCTTATCAATTTTAAAATTGAGATGGATCTCGCCATTTACATTCGCTTCCTTGTTTGATGCAAAAAGAAAAAGATGACAACCTGATTTAATAATGGTTTTTGGAAAGGTATATTTAAATGGATCTTTAGGATCATTAGACAAACCGTAGCCCATTAAATTTACGCGTTTTTTACCCGGATTATAAAGTTCAATCCAATCGTGATATTCACCTCCTTTATCAATTATTCCATTCGTATTATTGGATACAAACTCATTAATGACAATCGTGTTTTGAGCGATTGAACAAAGCGGGAACATTAAGAATAGGATTATAATGGCGAATTTCATCCACAGGTAAGAACGAAAATTATACCAAATAGTTGTCTGGCAACTGGTTGCCGTTATTATTTTAAAGCTGAGTTCCTATTCGTAGAGATATAAGGGGGGGGTCAAAACAACCAACAATTTTCTCCAAAAACGAGTTCTTTTTCATTCAAAAAATTCACGACTTGCTCTTTCAATTGCTCATTTTCTGGCCACACTGTTAGGATTGTTTTTAAACCTGCTTTAACATTTGCCAGTTCTTGAATGGCAATACCATTGGTATCAAGATTTTTTTTATTCGCGCTAAAATCAAACCAATCATAAACAATCTTATGCTTATCCAATTCTTTCGCCACTAGCTTTCCTTTAATTCCTGCACCAATTAATTGAATTTTTTCAGAAGAATCAAGCTCCAACTTTATAAATCGCTCAGTTTTTAAGTTGAAAAAGGCCTTTTGTTGGTAATTTTCAGAATTCCTAGAAGTTCTAGCTGGATGTTCGCGCCAAAGATGCGTGATTTCATTAATTACAGCTATATCATAGCCCTTTTCGTACCACTTAAATACCATGTCATAATCCTCTGGATAAGTCAAATCAGAAAAAGCAAAATCTTCTTCAAAGCAGCTTCTCTTCACTAACCAATTGGGTGAGGCAATAACACATTCGCGATAAACAGCTTTCCAATGTGCTGTCCTACGATTATCGAAGGTCTCCTTTTGATCAATTAAAGTATTTAACCAAGCTTCATAACGCAAATAACCTTGAGAAACGCTCTTCTCGGAAAAATAAGACACCTTCCCAGTAACAACTGAATTTGGATTTAACTGCGCTTGTTTTGCAAACAATTGTAATTTTTCTCTCGGCATTAAATCATCCGCATCCATGCGGGTAATATACTTTCCCTTACTATGCTCAAAGGCCAATTGCAAAGCCGGAATAATACCTTTACTTGTATTTTGGAGCAACTGGATTCGCTCATCCTTTTTACACCATTCTATTAATAACGAGTTGGATGTATCTGTCGAATAATCGTTCACAATAATCAACTCCCAATCGATAAACAACTGACTAATAATCGACTGCAAACAATCATCCAAGAAATTCTCAGCATTGTGAACAGGCATTATAATGGAAATGAATGGCTTTTGTGACATGATTCAACTAATCTAATATTTTTAAATTGTTTGTTCACTGAATAAGTTAATTTGAAATTGGCTAAATTGCTCTTTTATTAGTTAGTTAAGATATGCGGACAGTTCGGTTCATAGCAGTAATTATGTTTTTAAGCGTAAGCTTTAGTTCCTGTTCTGTGTTCCAAAATGGAGATGGGTCTAGAGACAGTCGCAAACTCCGATCAAAAACTAAACTCAATTTAAGTCATAGCCACTTAAATGAAATCCCATCTTATGTATTTGAATTAACCGAATTAAAGGTGCTCAATCTGCATCACAATAACATCACAGAAATTCCACCAGAAATTAATAAGTTAGTCAATCTGGAAAAATTAATAGTTAGTCGTAATGACCTAACTGAACTACCTGAGGAATTAGGTGATCTAAAAAATTTAGTGACGCTATCCATAAAAGCGAACAAAATCACGCAGCTGCCAGAAACGATTGGAAACCTTGAAAAATTAGAATTGTTTCGTGCAACTTTTAACAACCTAACTGCTTTACCAAAATCAATCGGGAAACTCAAAGCACTCAGTCATTTTTATATTGGCTATAATCAAATTGAAACCCTACCCAAAGAAATTGGTCAAATGTCTGGCTTACGCGAGTTTTTTATTGGCAGAAATATGTTAGAAGTACTTCCTGCTGAGTTTTATCAACTCACGAGTTTAAACTCATTGGATATCGCCTACTCAGGCGCCTTACTCCAGCTAGAATATGGAATTTGCAAAATGCGAAGTATTGAAACTCTCTATATTGATAGAAACACATTGAACTTTGCACCCAGATGCATTGAAATTCGAGCAAATGGTTTACGGTTTAATTTAATTATTAGGTAATTAGTTTTGAGTCCTTAGCCTTGAGTATTGAGTTACTTCCAATTGGATATTAAATCATTTAGACTTTAAAATCCCCGTCAAAACGTAATCTAACAATACAGTGGTCTTATATCTAAGAGCGAAGTGATCTAACATCAGTATCAAACCTTATCCTTCATTTCAGTCATTCGAATGATTTTATAGCCCAAATTTTTCTCATTCCTAATTGAATTAATGAGCGCCAATTTTGATTGACTAGAAGTACTTTCGTATACCATATAATATCGTCCAGAACTTAGGCCTTCATTGTCTGAAACTTGTTGTAAACTTTCAACTATGAGTCTAAATCTACTAATATTAACTTGGATGGTTTGAATTGACTTTGAAAAATCTATGGTATAAAACACAGTGAAATAATTCGTTTTCCGACACAAGTCAACCGTTAAATCCCGATAGATAAACGGAAAGTTATTCGCTTTTAATTTAAAATTATAGCCGAAGTCCTTAAATTTTTTGCTCGATACATACTCTTTAAAGCGGGCGTTAAAATTGGGCGTTTTTTTCTTGACTATTTTTTGTTGATATGCCTCACCAATAAACTTTTTGAAAAGCTGTTCAAAATCCGCTTTAGTATGGTTACTTGGTGTTACTTCAAACAAGTCAGAGTATTGAATAACGCCTCGTTTCTTTTGGCTTAATTCTTTCAATAATTTTTTAGAGTACGGAGGATCAAAAAGTGAAAGTGCCTCTTCTCCCCGATTAATTTTATTGACATCCAAATCCATATACCTAAATCCCTTGCGCACATCAGCTTTTAATTCGCTTGTAAAGCTTTGCAAGGCAAAACTCAATCGCTTATCCGATAAGCCAAAATGTGGAATCCCGTCTAAATTGGCTAAAATACCAACGGTAATTTTTTCTTCTGAAAACCGATTGGGAACAATGTAAATAAGTGTAAAAAAATTATTCATAAACGATTGATAAGTTTGGCAGAGAATTGCTGTAACGCACTTAAACGTTCTGTATTTAAAAGATGTTCAGTTAGCTGTGCTTTCGATATAGTTTTACCCGATTCACTTTGATAAAGCATTAAAGCATTCAATAATTTAGCCTTAAATTTTTCATTGAGTAAAACAAAAAATGATTCATGGGCAGTTAACAAATCTTGTTTTTTTGCACGGCGCAAAATGAATCGACTTAAATCATTCACTTCAAATGAGGTGTTTTGCATGTTATCTACGTCAAATTTAGTTCTTAGAAACAAAAATCTGATTTTGCGTTCCCGGATTATTCCTATTCCTTGATAGTTTAGTCCATTCCCCAATAATAGCTGTAATAAATTGTATTGATAGATACGTAAGGGTGAGGCCAATTTCGAATAATCTAAATTTTTGAATAAAATGGCATCCAACTCTTCCACTTCATCTGCTTGTTCAACTAATACTTCTCCCTTATGATCAGTGTGATACTCCCATTTTTCCGCTGGCAAATGTAACTGCTTTAAAAACTGGTTGTAAACGATAAAATTTGGGTCGGCTTCTATTCTCACGTATTCCGTGAGACGTTGATCTAAAATAATATTATTTTGGTTGTCAGCGAATTGAAACATTACTTCGCGGTTTCTTTCAACATAGGAACAAAACTAAAAACACCCACCTTATTTCGGCTCAGTTCCCCATTTAAATCCTTTTTAATGAGTAACATTTCTTGCTCTTTACCCGCACCAATCGGAATGACCATAATTCCACCCGGTTTTAATTGCTCCACCAATTCTTCAGGAACAAATGGTGCGCCACATGTCACAATAATTTTGTCAAAAGGCGCAAAACTTGGCCAACCTTTATAACCGTCACCATATTTTAGTTTGGCGGTATAACCCAAGTTTGGTACTATTCTATTAGCTTTTAAATAAAGTTCACGCTGGCGTTCAATCGAAAATACTTTTGCACCAACCTCACATAAAATTGAGGTTTGAAACCCAGATCCTGTCCCAATTTCTAAAACACGATCTCCTTTTTTTAATCCTAATAATTCTGTTTGAAAAGCAACTGTATAAGGATGTGAAATAGTTTGACCCGCTCCTATTTGAAACGGCATATTACTATAAGCTTGCTCGGTAAATACCGCATCTAAAAAAAAGTGGCGCGGTACTGTTAAGATTGCCTTCAAAACAGCTTCGTCTTTTATTCCTTTTTCATGCAGCTCATCAACTAATTTTTTTCGTAAGCCTTTATGTCTGTAAGTGTCTATCATATGGTAAGTGAAGGCTTTGTCTTATTGTTGTAAAAAATGTTGCCCCTACTTACAAAAATAGATACAAATTCCATTGTTAATGAATTGACTTTTTACAATGAATTAACAGCCGAATCTTAGTTTCTTTTATCAAATAGTATTAAAAATTGACAACGCCTTGCCAAACATCTCGTCTTTAAAGCGAGGAAAACAGATCGGTTATTTTTAAAATTTGCAGAATACCCTCTGCGTTTATCGACGATTTTGATTTTTATATCTTAGGCAAGCATAAGATAGTCGAAACATTCGCTTTTTAATATAGAATGACTGTATATATTGACTACCTTACGACTGCTGCTTTGAGAATTTATTTTATAATACTACTCTTGTTCCAGCTTTGCGTGGTTTCCTGCGTTGAAGATCGAGAAGCTATTATCGAAACTGAAGATTCGATAAAGAATGAAGAATCTAGCTCCTTTTTAGATTCTATTGAGACTGGCGTTCCACTTCCAATTTTCTTAAATACTGCAGAGAATAATATTGCTCCTAAAACATTTCCTATTGGAACACCGCAAATTACAGAAGCAAACGGAAATATTGTTTCAATTCAATCTCCAGGAATTGCCTTAATCTCTGATGATTTAACAACAGTAACTCCAGGAGACGACACAACCTTATTACCCGAGGTGTCTATACCAGTTGGTACTTCACAACGAATTGATTTCCCAAAAGTAAACCCAGCACTGTCTCCTGCAGCCACAGATGCTGCTTATTATAATCTGCAATATTTAGACGTTGATCAGGGTTTAAGTTCAAGTTATGTGATGGATATTATAGAAGATTCCAGAGGTAATTTATGGGTTTCTACATGGGCCACAGGTGTTAGTATGTATAACAGTCGTACTTTCACAAACTATGATAAATTAAGCGGATTATTAACGAATTATATCTGGAGTATTTTTGAAGATAGTGAAGGGAATATTTGGTTTGGATCAGATGGCTCAGGCGTCTCTAAATTTGATGGGAACCGTTTTGTCAATTTTTCAGAAGAAGATGGTTTGGCAGGATCCATTGTTTTCGATATTCTTGAGGATGAGCGAGGAAATATGTGGTTTGCAACAAATAATGGCCTTACAAAATTTGACGGTTCGCAATTCTATACCTATCGCCAAAAGAATGGATTAGGTGGCAATAGCATCTCGGACATTCATTTAGGAACGAATAATCGAATTTTAATAACAACAGAAAATGGTTTTTCAATTTTTGACGGTGTATTATTCACTCATTATACAACTGAAGATGGTTTATTAAGCAATAATACAAGCGCAATTTATGAGGATTCAGGAGGCAATATTTGGATTGGATTTTCTGACGCGGGCATTTGCTTATTTGATGGTTATACCTTTTTTTCATTTGATGAATCGCATGGTTTAGCCGGGAATTCTGTTACCTCAATTTTGGAGGACGACTATAACCGAATCTGGATTGGATCAGCGAATAACGGTCTTACAATTTATGATCGTTCACAGTTTATTCAAATTGGCAGATCAGAGGGCTTAAGCAGCAATACAGTTCGTTCGATTTTTCAGGACTCAAACTTTAATATGTGGATTGGAACAAACGGTGGCCTAAATAAATACAATGAACGTTCATTTAGGAATTATACCGAAGAACAAGGATTGGGCGGATTAGTTGTAAGAGGAATAGCTGAAGATCAATTTGGGAACTTATGGTTTGGTCATTCAAATGGAGTCAGTAAATACAATGGTTACACATATGAGAATTATGGAGCAGCTCAAGGATTAAGCGATAATAATGTACGTGTAATTACACAAGATCATAAAGGAAATATTTGGTTTGGAACCGAAGGAGATGGAGCAATCTATTTTGACGGCACTCATTTCAAGCATTATACCGTTGAAAACGGATTATCTGGCAACATGATTCTTTCTATGTATGAGGATTCCGACTTTAATATGTGGTTTGGAACCGTTACCGGTGGATTAAGTAAATTTAATGGTGATCATTTCGAACATCTAACAACAGAAGAAGGACTAACAAGTAATACCATTCGCGCTATTTGCGAGGATAATGATAAGAACATGTGGTTTGGTACAAACGCTGGCGGATTGGAAAAATTTGATGGCAAAATGCTAACGCATTATACTAAAAAAGAAGGTTTAGCCATGAATACGGTACTCTCTTTAATGTTAGATACTGAAGGTAAATTGTGGATCGGTACAGAAGGTGCTGGAATAAACGTGATGTTAAATGATGAATTCATTACCATTAGCGAAGAAAATGGACTGAGTAATAACTTGATATGGTCTATTGTAGAAGATTATGAAAATAACATTTGGGTAGGAACTGAAAAAGGCCTCAATCACATTAGCATTGAAGAAAGCAATACCTATCATATTACAAATTATAACAAGCTTGACGGTTTAAAGGGAATAGATTTTTATCCGAATTCAGTTCTTTTAGATAGCGATAATAAATTGTGGTGGGGAACCGGAAAAGCGCTTTCTATGCTTGATTTAAATAAGTATGAAAGAATTATTTCTGCTCCAAAATTAAGTATGACAGATATTCTTATTAAAGAGGAAGTAGTTGATTATAGAGGATTAAAAGATGCGATTAATACTGATTCGCCTTACGAACATAATGAATTAAGGGAAAGTCAATTGAAAAAAGTAAAATTTGATAGCGTTTACGAATTTACCAACTTCCCTTCCAATATTGAAGTACCGTATGATTTGAACCATTTAACAATTCAATTTTCTGCCAATGATTGGACCGCGCCACATAAAATAAAATATGTACATAAGTTAGAAGGTGCAAGCAATGAATGGCACACAATGACAAACGACAATAAAGTGGTACATAGTTATTTGCCAGAAGGTGATTATGTTTTTCATGTAAAAGCCATTGGAGAAGCCGAAATTTGGAGTGAAACTTTAACTTTTAACATAACTGTTCGCCCACCTTGGTGGAAAACTGTTTGGGCTTACCTCTGCTATTTCATATTTGGGATTGGTATCATTGTTTTTATAACCGCATTTCGAACTAAAAAACTTTTACAACAAAGAAAGAGGCTAGAAAAATTGGTGACCGAAAGAACAGAAGAAGTTGTTCAACAAAAAGAATTGGTTGAATCCAAAAACAAAGAAATTATTGATTCTATTACTTACGCCAAACGAATTCAACGTGCGGTACTCCCTTCAAGCGGAATGGTGAAGCGTAAATTAGGAAATGCTCTAGTTTTGTTTAAACCAAAGGATATTGTTGCAGGTGATTTTTATTGGCTAGACGAAAAGAAAGACATCATTTTATTAGCCGCAGCAGATTGCACGGGGCACGGAGTGCCAGGCGCAATGGTAAGTTTGGTTTGTAATAATACATTAAGTCGAACCGTGCGCGAGTTTAATCTAACCGACCCTGCCTTAATTTTAAACAAGGTCAGAGATATTGTGATAGAATCTTTCACTAGTTCTCTTGAGGAAGTGAAAGACGGAATGGATATTGCGCTGGTATCCTTAAACACTAAAACCAATATGCTTCAATTTGCAGGGGCCAATAATAACCTTTATGTAATCTCTGATGGGATAATTCAAACATTCAGAGCAGATCGTCAGCCTATTGGTAAATATGTTGTGACAAGAGATTTTAATATGCAAGAAGTTCAATTAAAACCAGGCGATTCTTTTTATATGCTTACAGACGGTTATGTTGATCAATTTGGCGGGCCAAATGGCAAAAAATTTAAAACCAGCCGCTTTTTACAAATGTTATTGGATATTCAGCACCTCACAATGCTTCAACAGCAAAAGTACCTGGATAATGCATTCATGAATTGGAAAGGTGATTTAGATCAAATTGATGATGTTTGTGTACTTGGCGTGAAGATTTAATTTCTTTACCCGTACCTTTGCAAACTTGTACAGAGGAATACTTTATATGTTGCTATCTTCATTCAGCTTTGCGCTGGTGAATTTGATCGTTAAAATTTTAGCTGATCGGAAGGACGCTTTTCCAGAAATCCAAAATTACCCAGAATTTGAGCTTGTATTTTTTAGGTGCATCATTTCTTTAGTGATTTGTATTGCTTTTATTCGAGCTAAAAAAATCCCCTTTTTTGGAGTCAATAAAAAATGGTTGTTGATTAGAGGATTAGCGGGATCAATTGGATTGACATTATTCTTTTACACACTGACCAATTTGCCAATGGCAATTGCCACAATTATTCAATACTCTTCTCCTATTTTCACAATTATATTGGCAATTTATTTGAACAAACAAAAAATTAAGTCCATCCAATGGCTCTTTTTTGCCATTGCCATGTTGGGCATTGGCGTAATTGGAATGGGCAAAGTAGACAATGCACCTATCGATCCACTATGGATTATTATTGGATTAATATCCGCCGTTTTTTCCGGAATTGCTTACAATGCGATCATCAAATGCAGCACTACAGATGAACCTGTTACGGTGGTTATGTATTTTCCTTTAGTTGCTGCACCAATTACCCTCGTAGCCTTGCTAATAACTGGCTATGTAATTCCACAAGGAATAGAATGGTTATTATTATTACTCGTTGGTATTTTAACCCAGATTGCGCAAGTAGCAATGACCAGGGCTTTCAATTCAGAATCTGCAGCAAGAATAGCGCCGGTTAAATATGTTGGCGCAATTTACGCCGTAACGATTGGTTATTTCATATTTGATGAAGAGTTGAGTCTTTATGCAACTCTGGGTATCATGCTAGTGCTGGTAGGCGTATTGCTGAATACTTTTTTTAAGAATGCTAAAGCAAAATCAGCTTCTAGTTAATAGTAATCAATGTCGCCTTTTGTTTAAACTAATGTTCAAGTATTTTTAGTGATAACTAATTAATCCAAGACAAGTCTTTAAAAACGTTTACAGATGGAAAGTGCTTTTATTGAATTGGTATACATCATTAGGAGTAATCAACAACTACGCAAAATTCAAATCGTACAACTTTTTATAATGCCCTTTTTGCTCAATTAATTCTTCATGAGAACCGCGCTCTAGAATTTTGCCATCATCAATCACCAAGATTTCGGATGAATTGATTATTGTGGACAATCTGTGCGCCACAACTATTGACGTGCGCCCTTTCTGAAGCTCCTTTGTTGCATTTTGAATCATCTCTTCTGACTCTGAATCAACGCTTGCGGTAGCCTCATCTAAAATCAAAACTTTAGGATCGTACACATACGCACGAATGAAAGAAATCAATTGTTTCTGCCCAACAGATAGCACTCCTCCCCTTTCTCTCACATTATAATCATATCCACCTGGCAAGTTCATAATGAACTGATGCGCGCCTACTTTTTTCGCGGCAGCAATAACAGTTTCTTTTTTAATCGATTCATCACCTAGCGTTATATTGAATAGAATGGTGTCTGAAAACAAAAACACTTCCTGCAATACAATTGCAATGTTTTTGCGCAATGTATCCAATTCAATATCCCGAATGCTATCTTCTCCTATTTTTATATCGCCTTTTTGATATTCATAAAAACGTGTCAATAAATTGGTAATTGTTGACTTTCCAGCTCCGGTCGTGCCTACCAATGCAATAGATTGACCTGCTTTAGCTTTAAAATCAATTCCTTTTAAAATCCAATCTTCATTATTATAAGCAAACCACACATTTTCAAAACTAATGTCTTGCTCAAAATTAACATCAGTTTTGGTTCCTTTATCATCTATATGTCCTTCCTGTTCCAAAATCTCCAAAACGCGCTCTGCACGTACCATTCCTCTTTGCAATACATTAAAACGATCTGCCAATTGACGAATTGGACGATAGAGCATAAAAACCCACATTATGAATCCTAAAATTGTTCCCGTTGCTGCCTTAACTTGCACGGTATCGTAATTCATTTGCATCATTCCCCAAATGATTATTGCTGCAATTGATAAAGCACTAAACAATTCAACTATTGGAAAAAAGATGGAATTGGCGAAAATAGCGTCAATGTGCGCTTGGCGGTGATCTTTATTGATTCCATCAAATTTTTTCGATTCTATTTTTTGTCTGTTAAAAAGCTGAACAATAAACATTCCTGAAAGATGCTCTTGTACAAATGTGTTTAACTTGTTTACCTGTAATCTTTCTTTTTGAAAAGCTTTTTTCATTGCCCTCGCAAAAATTCGTGTTGCAATTAGCAATAATGGAATGGGTAATAAAGTGATTAAACTAAGTTCCCAGCTCACGCTAAACATGAGAACGATAATAAATACTAAACGAATAATATCGCCTATCATAGTGATTAATCCTGTAGAAAAAACATCCGCAATTGCCTCAATATCTGAGACTAATCTTGTTACAACCGTTCCATTTGGTGTAGTGTCAAAATATTTAAGTTTGAAAGAATTAAAATGGGCGAATAATTGAACGCGTATATCTTTTATTATAGATTGCCCCAATAAATAAGCCAAATAAACTAGAAAAAATTGAATAATACTCTCTATAATTAAGAGCCCTAGAATGAAAACTGTCCATGCCAACAATTGGTCTGAAACAGTAACAGGATTTGAAAAAATATTTACTATCCCTTGAATCACCTCCCCTTTGTCACTCAACGAAGAACCGTCATTAGTAATGTAATTGTCAATTAATTCTTTAAAAATCAATGGACGTATTGGACCTAAAAAGGCGAACAAAATCATAAGCACAATGGCCGTTCCAAACACAAAAAAATAGGGTTTAGAAAACCCCAATAATTTGCCCATGATTTTTAAGTCTAATTTACTTTTCTCAGCCATTAAGTGCAAAAATAGCCAAAACAATTCTTTCAAACAGATGTGACAACATATTTAAATGAACCAAATAATTAAAAATGGATTTTTTTTAACCGATATTATAAATAATGTAAAAAAACCGCTGTGGTATGAAAAACAGTCTTAATCTGATTTACTTATGCTAAGAATTGTTATTTTTATTCGCAGATGCGTAACCTACTTATTATTGTATTCCTATTGTTCAATCTTTCGTCACTTTCTCAAGCGGACAATGTAATTGAATTAATAAGCGATCAATCATTTGAGCAAGTTTATTCAAATGTTTTGGATCCCTGCTCAACAGCCGAAAGTTTTAAGGAACGAAGCCTAACTGCTAATGACAGCTCAGTATACTATTTACATATTGCCGAACAAATTAGCCAAGACTGTCCTGATATTTCTAGCCGTGCATTTATCCGTTTTGGACTTGGACAAACACTAACGCAAAAAGGAAATTATGAATTGGCTTTGGTTTATATGAATTTAGCGTTAAATGACTTTTTTATAATTGAAGACACAAACTTTGTTGCAAAAACATATAAAGCAATAGGCGTTAATTATAAGCGAACTTCAAATTTTATTGAAGCACTTAAATCATTCAATCGAGCCGCAGAATATTATCACTTGGCAAACAATAAAAAAGGAATTGCGTCAATCGAACTAAATATTGGTCTAATTCTTAAAAACATGAACCGTTTTCGGGAAGCTAGTCTCAAATATCATAGTGCATTAAACTTATTCATTGAATTAAATTCCGTTGAGCAAATTGCGGATTGCCAAAATAATTTGGGGAACCTATTTAAAAATGAAGAAAAATATGATTCTGCTTTTCACTATTTGTATCTTACATTGGCTTCTAGAAAAGAGTTTGGGCCAGATCGTAAACTAGGATTCGTCTACCATAATATAGCTAACGTTCACATTAAAACAGGCAATTTAGATAGTGCTATCTGGTATTTAGACCGATCAGTTCTACTAAAGAAAAGATTGGGTAATGATCATGAATTAGCATCCGATTATTTCATTTACGGAAACATTTATGTGCGCCAAGGAAAATATATCGAAGCCGTTCAAATGTATGAAATGGCTAGGTCATTGAATTATAATGAACAAGCTGGAGACATTGATTATCAATCTTCTTTGGAACTTTCACATGTCTATTTTGAATTAAAGGATTATAAAAAATCAGCTGAAAATTTTGAATTATACTTTAAACAAAGTGAACTTCTAAAACTAAATAATGATCCATTAGCAATAGAAATTCAACTGTCCGACTATCAATTTTTAAAGGATAGTATTGAAATGGATAAATTGCGGGTTGAACAGGAACTGCAAGAAGTAAAGTATAAAAATGAACAGCTGTCAAACGAATCGATCACCAGTCGACTCTATTTTATATTAGGGATTCTTGCCCTGATCATTCTAATGATTGTTTTACTCTTGATTTCATTTCGAAAGCGTTTAAAACAAGCCAAGGAACATAGATCTGTATTGGCAGAACAAAACGAAGAATTGAAAAGAACCTTGGTATCCAAAGAGGAGAAAGAAACATTACTGAAAGAGATTCATCACCGCGTTAAGAATAACTTACAGATTATCAGCAGTCTCATTCGACTACAATCAGAATATATTAACGAACATAATTTTAAAGAACGCTTAAATGAAATTGAAAACCGAATTTTGAGCATGGCCTTAGTACATGAAAAACTATATCAATCTACTAACCTCTCTAAGTTAGAAGTAAAGAGCTATATACGTGATTTATGCATTAATATACTTGAATCATACCAAAGTAAAATACGTGTAAAATTTGTTTTTGATATTGACCAAGGCGAGTATAGTATTGACACTTTAATTCCATTCGGATTAATTTTAAATGAAACTATTTCGAATGCACTAAAACATGCCTTTTACGAACGAGAAGAAGGTATAATTGAGGTCACTTTAAATGAAATTGACAATATTGAAACCATCATGGTAATTAAAGATAATGGGATTGGTGCAGACTTAACAATTGATGAACTAAAAGAAGACTCTTTAGGAATGGATCTTATCTTTTCATTAACAGAACAATTAGACGGAGAATTAACCATTGACACTTCAGACGGATTTGAGTATACATTTACCTTTCCAAAGTTATCGTAAACTAAATTAAAAAATGCGCGGTTTATTTAATTTAAAGAATGTATTTTTGATTTCAAAATTTTTATTAAATGCCAAAAATTTCAACTAAAGGATTGGAAATGCCCCAATCACCAATTCGTAAGCTCGTTCCTTTTTCAGAAGCGGCTAAAAATGCTGGGAAAAATGTTTTTCATTTAAACATTGGACAGCCCGATATCGCTACTCCTAAAGTGGCGATTGATGCAGTTAAAAATATGCAATTGGATGTATTGGAATACAGCCATTCAGCAGGGTTTGAATCATACCGTAAGGGTTTGTCAAACTATTACAAAAAGAATGACTTGGCTATCAATATGGATGATATAATCATCACTACTGGAGGCTCTGAAGCCTTAACTTTTTGTTTTTTGACTTGCTTTAACGAAGGAGATGAAGTTATTATTCCTGAACCTTTTTACGCGAACTATAATGGTTTTGCAAAAACAGCCGGGTTAACGGTTGTGCCTGTAACTGCTAAAATTGAAAATGGATTTGCATTGCCAGATGTAGCCGATTTTGAAAAGTTAATTACAGCTAGGACAAAAGGAATTGTTATTTGTAATCCTGGTAATCCAACGGGTTATTTATATTCTAAAAAAGAATTAGAGCAATTAAGAGACATTGTTAAAGCGCATGACTTGTATTTAATTGCTGATGAAGTTTACCGCGAGTTTTGCTATGACGGCGCAAGTCCTTTCTCAGTCATGAGTTTAGAAGGCATTGATCAAAATGTAATCTTAATTGATTCCGTTTCAAAACGTTATTCAATGTGCGGTGCAAGAATTGGCGCACTTATCTCTAAAAATCAGGAGGTAATGAATACAGTACTAAAATTTGCTCAGGCCCGTTTATCTCCGCCAACCTTAGCACAAATTGCTAGTGAAGCCGCATTACAAACTCCACAGTCTTATTTTGATGAAGTGGTAGATGAATATGTTGACCGCCGTAACATTACTGTTGACGGTTTAAATGCAATTGACGGGGTTTATTGCCCTAAACCTGAAGGCGCCTTTTATTGTATTGCACAATTACCAATTGACAATTGTGATAAATTTTGCCAATGGTTATTAGAATCGTTCGACTATGAAGGAAATACAGTAATGATGGCACCTGCTAGCGGATTTTATGCAACACCAGGCTTAGGAATGAATCAAGTCCGAATTGCATATGTACTTGAAAAAGAATCCCTAAAATTGGCTGTTAAATGTATTGAAGAGGCACTAAAAGTTTATCCGGGTCGCGTTGACTAATTATTCCCAACCTTTTATCTACCTATTTATAAAGCATTTATCGTAAATTGAATTGGCATATTGCAGTAGCTAATTAAATTTGGTTTTTGGAAATGATTTGGCATTTTTCAGATCTAGAACAAGGCAATTTTTTAGATCAGACGACTACAATTTTTATTGTTCTGTTCAGTCTCCCTTCTTGAGGATCTCTTACTAGGATGTAGTAAACTCCCTTCTCAAAATTATTAGAAATGATTTCCAATTCGTTCAAACCTTGTTTGTATTCAAATGTATTATTTGATATTGTTCTCCCCATAAAATCCACTATTTGGATGTTATACATTCCTTTAGTTTCTCCTCTGAACAATAAAGTAACCTTTTCCCCAAAATTAACGGGATTCGGATATGAGAGCATTTCAGTTAATTGGTCTACATACACACTTTTTACTTGTGAGTAAGAATATTTACCGTCAAAATCAACCTGCTTCAATCTGTAATAATATACTCCATATTGTAAATTAGGATCAAAATATTGATAATTCAATGTAGACAAAGAGTTTCCAGCACCATCAATAATTTGAATTTCCGACCACTCTATTCCATTGGGAGACTTTTCAATTACAAAATAATCATTGTTTGTTTCTGATTTAGTAATCCAAGTTATGTCAATTCCCTCATAGAATTCATCATACATTGCTGAAAAAGCAACTAGCTCAATGGGCAGAGTTGTGTTAAGTAAATTCATTTTAAACCCTTCATTATCAGAAGTGCCTGAAGCAACTTCGTATTTCCAAGTAAAACTTATTACACTATTCAAACTGGCATTCCAATCTGTTCCTGCGCCATCATCTGACTCACGGATAATAATAGAATCAACTCCAATAATCACTGAAGGAAGTGCACCTGTCATAAGTACACCATCAACTTCCATTCTATCAACACCGTTAGAACCAGTTTCAGTAATTGTTATTGGTTCACTATTAGGGTTTGAAAGTATTATTTTTTCCCCTTCTTGTAGATTTCCAGAATTGTTCAATATTAAATCCATTTCAACTCCTCCTGAAACAGTTAATGTAAATGATGCATCATCTGCATTGTTAATATCAACTATTGTTCCATCAGATGCGTTGATTGATGGATATCCAGAGACAATATTCACATTAATTGTTACATCAATACCTGAACTAGCAAAATCAGTAATTACTTGACCGTCTACGAAAGTAGAGCCTAGTGACAGACCTGTTTCTGAGGCCCAATCAATAACTTGAGTAAAAGTATTAATCCAACTTAATAACAAGATAAATATGAGGTAAATTTTTTTCATTTTATTTTTAAATTTATGGAAAAAACCTATCCTAACAAACGTAGATTTCCGTAACTACGTTTTAAACACATAACTGTAGCAAACAAGCTTCCAAACGTTTTTTCAATAACCATTTAAATGATGAATTTCAAGAAGAGATAGCAATAAGCTTGACAGCTTTACCTACCCTCAAAACAGAAAAGAAAGGAATCAAGAATTGGATAAATCCTTGGGGAATGTTAATGTTCTCATCTATGGTTTAAATTCAATGATTGATTACCCCAAAAAAGATTTTGAAATCCTACTTAGAAAAAGTACCGGATTAAGTAGCCACAGTGGTACACTATTTGAAGAAATAATGCAGTAAAAGAGATCAATACAAACTAAAGGATTAAGTTTAGGCAGTTTTTAAGGTTGAACTGTACTTTTAAAATACATTTTACGTTATAATAAATCCATGCGGCAAATTTGTATTATCATATTTCATTTCCTATTTACTTCTGCCCTGTATGGACAGGAAGCAAAAAACGTTCACTATCATTTGGACAAACTGAGTGTTAAAGTAAAGGTGACTAAAGATAGTACACGAAAAACTTTAGATAGAGAAGCTGCCA
Organism: Crocinitomix sp.; assembly: GCA_047623705.1. Lineage (GTDB taxonomy): Bacteria > Bacteroidota > Bacteroidia > Flavobacteriales_D > Crocinitomicaceae > Crocinitomix. The sequence continues at coordinate 42,358 of JBLHOW010000033.1, read as the reverse complement.
TCAACCAATTTAGAATGAACGGATATTTAGGCATCCAACCTACTGATACCATCATAAAAAGAGGAACAATTCATTACTATTTCTCCTTCGAAAATCAATTTAAGCGCGTGGCATTAATTGAAACTGGACGAAAAAGGAACCGAATTACTGTTCAAAAAAATTTACAACGTACAGTTGAAGAAATCAATGCTAAAATAACGCAATTGGAGAACCATGGGTTCCCTTTTGCACGACTTGAGATTATTCAACAGGAAGAAAAGGATAAACAATTAAACCTAACCTATAAAATTGATTCGGGCGCCTATTTTATCATTGACAAAATTCACATTAAAAGTAAAACGGATTTTAATGAAAAAACGGTACTTAGTATAATGGGAATTAAGCCAGGGGAACCTTATAACGAAGAGAAAATAAGGAACCTCTCCGCCATTTTTCAAAATACTGCTATCTATAATACACCGCGTCCGCCAGAATTATTATTTAAGCAAGGATTGGCGGAATTGTATGTTTATATTGAAAAAAAGAAATCCAGCAGTGCAGATGGTTATGTGGGCTTTCAACAGGATAAAGTCAGTGAAAGACTAGTACTGAACGGATTCATTAATTTGGAATTGAAAAATGCCTTAAATCGTGCTGAAACCATTCATTTGAACTGGAAAAATAATCCAGATAAAACACAAGACCTTAAAACCATTGTTGAATACCCCTATCTTTTTGGTTCACCTGTTGGGGTTGGTGCCAATATTGATTTACAAAAACAAGACACTTCTTTTGTGCGGTCAGATTTATTGTTTGAATTGATTTATCGAAATCCGCAATTTAGAATTGCCATTTTTGACCAAATTGAGGCTTCTTCAACTATATCCGCAGTACCAATTGCTGGCTTTCGAGATTTCTCAAAAAACACCATTGGACTTTCGGTACAATACCGTCCTTTTTTACCCGATAATTTATCATTCTATCATCCGCAATTCACCATATCAGGAGGTGTTTTCAACTATAGAGCTGACACCCTAGATGACGAAACAAGAAAAATTGCAAACAATAAATACTTGTTGAAATACGAGCATTCAATTGACTTTTTAAAATACTTCCATCTAAATAATTCCTTGCAATATCAGGGCTTAGCGTCTTCAATTAATTTATCGCGCAACGAATTTATTTATTTCGGCGGATTGCAAAGCGTCCGTGGATTTTACGAATTAGAATTGGCTGGTAGAGAAAATTGGGTGGTAAGGAATGAAATTGAATTCAGACCGATCGAATTATTATCCTTAAAAGTATTGTATGATTATTCCAATTTTAGAGGCGAAAGTAAAAACTATACGCATAGTGCTGGAATTGGCTTTGGTTTGATCAATAATTCTAGCCAATTGGAAATAATTGTTGCAAACGGTGTATTGAATGATAACCCCTTTGCTTTGTCAGATACAAAAGTGCATATAGGTTTTAAATCAAACTTCTAAAAACCTAGGTTAGAATGACGCTATATCCGATTTTCGAATACTTGAAACTACTTTCAATGGTTGGTTAGCCAATAAGCTAGAAGCCTTATATCCAAAATTAGTACTAGTACGGTCAAATTTAATCGTACCAATCGGAACTGTTGCTCCTGAATGACCAGCAGAAGGATTTCCTACAGTTAAATCAAAACTAATTGAATAATAACCTGACATAAACGTTCGTGTATCTAGCAATAAACGGGTTGATGATGCTCCTGCTTTTTTAAAATAGAGCATAAAGCGTGCATTTAAAGGAAACGTAAATTCGAAATTCTCTTCAACACTCTTTCGCATGATTTCTCTGTTCGAAGCCAAGTTGATCACGGACACTTCAATATCTGGATCATAATCAGCAATAGAACTTAAATCAGCATTAATGGTTAGTTTTCCACTGCCCTGCCCTGCTGCCGTAAAAACGAACGGAAATAGGAATAGTACAATGAATAGGTATCGGTTTGTCATACTGTGATATACAGTTCTTTGTAAATAAATGTTACATATTGACCCAAAAAAGTCCATATAATCATAACAGAAATTACCGTTACTCCTTATTGCATGCGACTTCAATCAATAAAACAGAAGGTTCACTATTTATTGACTGCACAACAGGTTAGTTTTCACTATTTTTACCAAAACGACTTGAAATGCGCTATTTACTAATCCTTCTCTCCACATTCTCTGTTATTTTCTCCTTCGGGCAGAATATAGATTATGAGTCAGATGAATTACTGGTGCAATTAATAAGCGGAACTAATTCTGACCAATTCATTCGAAAGTTTGAAGAGAAAGAACAACTTGGTATTGTAGCTTTTGATCAAATAAGTGAAGTTGTAAATATATATCAGATTAAATTTCTTGAAAAGACATTGAATTTAGATCAAATAATTGGTGTTTTATATGGCTACTATGAAGTTCAATTAGTACAAAAAAATCATTTTGTTAGCGACAGAGAAACTATTCCAACGGATCCACTTTTTGCAACACAATGGCATTTAAAAAATACAGGATTAGATGGCGGAGATGTAGATGCTGATATAGATGCAACAGATGCATGGGATGTAACTACGGGTGGAATAACGACACATAATGACACCATAGTAGTTTGTGTCATAGAAGGCGGAGGCGTTGATATAAATCATGAAGATTTAGTCGGAAATATTTGGAAAAACTATGGTGAAATACCGGGTGACGACATTGACAATGATGGAAATGGGTATGTGGATGATTTTGACGGCTGGAATGTACAATCAGAAGATGATGCTGTTGGATTTGGTAGTCATGGAACCCGTGTTAGCGGAATGATTGGCGCTAGCGGTAATAATGGCATTGGTATTTCTGGTGTCAACTGGAACGTAAAAATGATGGTGGTTAAAGGGCAAACTGCTTCAAACGAAGCAACTGTAATTGCAGCCTACTCCTACCCGCTTAAAATGCGTAAATTATATAACGAAACTTTTGGAGCCGAGGGAGCTTTTGTAGTTGCAACAAATGCATCATGGGGAATTGATGGTGGCAATCCTGCAGATTCACCACTTTGGTGCGCAATGTATGATTCTTTGGGCATGCAAGGAATAATAAGCGTTGGCGCGACAACAAATAATAATTTAAATGTAGAAGAAGTAGGAGATCTACCAACCAATTGTACGAGCGAGTTCTTTATTGGCGTTACTATGAGCAATAATGTGGATGTTCGGGCTGGCTCGGGTTACGGAACAACCTCAGTTGATTTGGCTGCACCTGGAAGTTCAGTTCGCTTAACTCTTCCTGGCGATTTATATTCAACAACAAGCGGAACTTCTTTTGCTACGCCATGTGTAACAGGTGCTATTGCCTTAGCATATTCAGTGCCTTGTGCAGAATTCATCAATTTCGTAAAATATGATCCTGCTGCTGCGGCCTTGCAAATGCGTCAATATATTTTTAATGGTGTTGACGAATTAGACGCCCTTGGAGATGATGTTGCAACTGGCGGACGTTTAAATGTGAATAATACTATAGAACTAATAACAGGTGAATGTGATGATGAGGCCTGTATCTCGCCTTATAATATGCGCGCAAATGATATTACCGATACTTCCGTAACAATTGAATGGGATGGATTTACGGATGGCTATATTCTAACGATTACACCCGAAGGTGGCACTTCCAGTGAAATAGGGATCGAGGACTTTGCCTTTTCATTTGACACCTTAACACCGTGCACAAATTACACCGTTACAATTCAAGCATTATGCCTCAGTGGCGATTTAAGTCCACCTTCATATCCATTTCATTTTATTACAGATGGTTGTTGCACTAATCCTGTATTAGCGAACCCTACTAAAACTGAAAATGACTTAACCATTACATGGGATGAAATTTTATACGCCACCCAATATGATTTCCGCTATTCTATTACTGGCGAGGACGATTGGACTGAATTAACTGATGTTACTTCACCTCTTTTAATTGAAGATTTAGCAAAATGTACCGAATATGATTTCCAAATCTATACGCTTTGTTCTGACAGTACTAGGGGTTTCAGCGATTCGCAAGTATTTAGAACGCTAGGCTGTGGTGTTTGCACAGAATTGGACTATTGCCCTGTAATTGGTGCTAATATTACTTACGAGTGGATTGATTCTGTGAAAGTAAATGGTTATGCCAACCAAACTGGCAAAAATGAAGGTTGGTTACGTTCAGAACAAATCATTACTGCTTTAACACCTGGTGAAACCTATCAATTTAGAGTAGTTCCAGATTTTACGGGAGGTTCTTTTACAGAGCGGTATTCTATTTTTATCGATTATAACCATAATGGTGTATTTGATTTACCTGAAGAAGCTCCTGTTGATAACTATATGGTCTTAGGTGGATTGACGCAAGACATTACAATTCCTTTAGATGCTGCAATTGGTGTTACAAAAATTCGATTTGCAATGGCGGCTTTGTCTGAACCTGAATCTTGTCCCACTTCTGCCTTTTTTGGAGAATATGAGGATTATTGTCTATACATTGGACCACAAGCGTCTATTCCTGAGAATGAATTGTACTTAACGATTTATCCTAACCCTGCTAATCAAGAATTGTATTTGGAAAGTAATGTTGCAATTGAAAAAATTACGATTTACTCAAATGATGGTAAATTGGTACTAAGCGAATCTAATCTCAATACAGGTCCATTAAATATTGCGGCATTAAGTCCGGGTATTTATATTATTCAAGTGGAAACTGCAGACGGAATCATCAACAAAAAGTTTGTAAAGCAATAAGATGAGTTTTTTTTCAAAGCTAAATGACCTCGATCCAGAGGATTATTATAAAACCGAAGAAGGATATATTGTTTTCACAGAGCAATATCATCTGAAAAGAGGACATTGCTGCAAGAGTGGCTGTAAACATTGCCCTTATGGCTATGATAAAAAAACAGGGCGCGTTTTAGGGAATAAATAAGTTAAACTTATCATCAAAAAAAAGCTTAATTGGTTAAAATGACCTAATTTGGCCTTTTTATTTAAAACATGCAACACATAATCCATCCTCAAAATCCGGATCCGCAAAAGATTAAACTCATTGCAGACTTACTTGATCGCGGTGGAATAATTGTGTATCCGACAGATACAGTTTATGCATTAGGTTGCAGTTTACAACACAAGCGTGCCATTGAAAAGTTAGCACGACTTAAAGGTATTAAACTAAAACATGCCAATTTTTCGCTCATTTTTAATGATTTGAGTCAATTGTCAGATTATGCCAAGCATATTGATCGACCCACGTATAAAATTCTAAATAAAAACTTACCTGGCCCATTTACATTTATCTTGGAAGCTACAAGCAAAATTCCAAAACTATTTGACAGCAGTAAAAAAACAGTCGGTATTCGAATTCCTGATAATAATATAGCGTTACAAATTGTTGAACGCTTAGGTCATCCTATAGTCACAACATCTATTCATGATGAGGATGAAGTTATCGAATACTCTACCGACCCCAATTTAATTGCTGGTAATTGGGAAGATAAGGTAGATGCTGTAATTGACGGTGGTTATGGTTTAAATGTCCCTTCAACCGTCGTAGATCTTTCTCAAGGTGATGTCGAAATAATTCGTGAAGGTATCGGGGAATTGGTTTATTAAAAACTGCACTGAATTTATCGAAGGGTGTCATTTTTCAATGAGGATGCACAAACTATTTTACCTCCTACTAAATTCAATCTAACAGCGAAGTGATCTATGTTCTATCAACGAAGTGGTCTAACAGCGCAGCGGTCTTTATAAATTTTCTTAAATTTAGCACAACCAAACTACTGCCGTGGTATTAAATTACATTTGGATTAGCTTTTTTTTAGTAGCCTTGCTCGTTGCGATTATTAGAACCGTTGGGGGTGAATCTGGTGTTTTTCAAGCAATTGTAGACAGTACTTTTAGTTTATCTGAAGTAGCTTTTGACATTTCAATTGGTTTAACAGGTATCCTTTGTTTGTGGTTAGGTATCATGAAAATTGGAGAAAAAGGCGGTGCCGTTCAAGCATTATCGCGCCTAGTTGGCCCATTTTTTAACAAACTTTTCCCTGATGTTCCCGAAGATCATCCTGCGCGTGGCGCAATGCTCATGAACTTTTCTGCCAATATGTTGGGCTTAGACAATGCCGCAACACCAATGGGTTTAAAAGCCATGAATGATTTGCAGCAAATCAATGATAAAAAGGACACAGCTTCCAATGCCATGATCATGTTCTTGGTATTAAACACTTCTGGCTTAACATTGATTCCCGTGGCTGTAATGAATTATCGTAGTTCATTCGGTGCAGAGAATCCTGCTGATATTTTTATTCCCATTTTAATCTCGACATTTTTCGCCTCAATTGTAGGTTTAATAGTAGTTGCTATTTACCAAAAAATCAACCTTTTTGATAAAGTGATTTTGGCCTATGTCGGCGGTTTAACCGCAGTCATTATTGGTCTAATTGTGTATTTCAACCATCTCACTCCTGAAGAGTTGCAGTCACAATCCGCTTTACTTAGTAATATTATTTTGTATGGAATCATTTGCATTTTCATCATAATGGGCTTAACCAAAAAGATTAATATTTATGAAAGTTTTGTTGAAGGTGCCAAAGATGGATTTGGAATTGCAATTAAAATCATCCCTTATCTAGTAGCAATATTAGTTTCAATTGGCGTTTTCAGGGCTTCGGGCGCCATGGATTTTTTAATGGATGGCTTTAAATTTATCTTTGGTTATTTCTTTGAAAACGTGGCCTTTGTTGATGGTTTACCTACCGCATTTATGAAACCTTTAAGCGGCTCAGGTGCACGCGGAATGATGATTGAATCATTCAACACATTTGGCGTAGATAGTTTTGTTGGCAAACTCACCTCTACCCTGCAAGGAGCTACCGACACTACCTTTTACATCATAGCAGTCTATTTTGGTTCAGTTGGGATTCGTAAAACGCGCTATGCTATTAAAGCTGGCTTATTGGCAGATTTGGGTGGTATAATTGCGGGTATTATTATTGCAACAATGTTTTTTGGTGGAGATGCGGATAAAGAAATACTAAAACCGAATACTGTAGTACAAAACTTCACATCCAATTGGAACAACCATCAACCCAGTGAAAATTTAGAATATATGCAAAGTTCTTGCGTTTTATATGACCAGGCTTATGATACATTATGTTATAATAGTAATGAAGTTGTAGACAATTTCATGGCATTAGATTCGACTGCTAATATAGATTTCTTGGTGAGCTCAATTAAAACTGTTGGAGAAGCTCCAGACGAAGTTGTATATGCAAAACTATCCTTTTTGCAACACACCATACTTGGTTATCATGCTGGCGAGCAAGAGATACCAAAATCTTACGCTTTTACATTTTCCAAAGGCAAAATAAAATCAATTCAATATTTAGGTAATTTTTAAGACGAGCCATGTTTTTTAAAAAGAAGAAGAAAAAAGAAGAAGAAGAAGTTGAAGTAACAGAGGTTGTCAAATTACAGCCCCTCAATTACCCTACTAAAATTTTGATTGGTTGGGCCGAAGCTATTGGCGGAAATACAGATTTACGTGATTGGTTTTTAAGCAGTAAAGAATACAAAGAATTGGGAATGGTTATTCATGCCTTATTACTTAAAGACGACGCAAGAGAGTGGCTCATGAAAAACGGATACGCCCATTTAATGGCTATGATTAATGGTGCCGAGGGAAATGCTGACGCTGTTCATTGGTTACATAAAGCCAATTTTCAAGTATTAAAACATGTGGCATTGGCTGGTGATCAAGATGTAGCCTCTTCTAATTGGCTCATCAAAAATGGGCATCAAGAATTTGCAATGATTGCGGAAAGAATTCGGGTATTAAAAGATCAAATTGAAGAAACGCACAACGACATTCACAACTTTGGAAAAGACTAGATTCTAATCAAACTATAGTCGTATACAACTGTGTCAAAATCCAAATGAAAATAAAAGCCTGAATCTAAGAATTCATATTCAAAAACGGTATCCAAGACATAAAAAGGATCATAAAACGGGTCTTCAGTAAATTCCGCAATAAATGCCGCGTTTATAAATTCAATTTTACCCGGCGTCAATTTAAAAATCCCATTGCACGAATACGGTGCATTAGAACTTGTGTCACCAGACAAAATAAAAGAGGAATCAGATTCATTCATTGCTAAATGTACAACCCCTGTACCACTTGTGTCGTTACCGTTAATAATACGACTAAACACTCCCCTATAGATCCCGTTTGTTGGCGTTAAGGGCAAATCTTTTTTGCAACCAACAAAGACTAGTATTATTAGAAAGAGAACTCCAAGAAGTTTATTCAACATCATACGGTAAATATACAAAAAGCCAAATTCTAGTTACGTTAATTTAGACGACTTATTTTCTTGCTTCTATGAATCCTAATCAAAAATGCCTGTTAAACCAAATTTCGATTTCGTTAAATTCTCAATGAAGCTGAAAAATTTATTATATTGTATCTTCAAAATTAACACACTATGACAAAAATCGTTGGATCTGATATTGAGATCGCTCAAGCTGCCCAAATGCAGCACATTAGAGATATTGCAAGTAAATTGAATATAGAAGAAGATGACCTTGAGTTGTATGGCAAATACAAAGCAAAGCTTCCGCTTTCTTTAATTGACCCTGATAAAATTGCTGAAAGTAATTTGATATTGGTAACTGCATTAACCCCTACTCCTGCGGGAGAAGGAAAAACAACTACTTCAATTGGATTAACCGAAGGGTTAAATAAAATTGGTAAAAAAACAACGGTTGTTTTACGTGAACCATCTCTAGGTCCTGTATTTGGTATAAAAGGTGGAGCAGCTGGTGGCGGTTATTCGCAAGTTGTGCCAATGGAAGATATTAACTTGCATTTTACGGGTGATTTTTCAGCCATAGAAAAGGCGAACAACTTATTGTCGGCATTAATTGATAACAATATTCAAAGCAGAACGCGTAGTCTAGGGATTGATCCAAGAACAATTGGTTGGAAACGTGTCATGGACATGAATGATAGAGCCTTGCGCGACATTACTATTGGTTTGGGTGGTACTGGAAATGGAATTCCACGTGAAGATGGATTTAACATTACGCCAGCTTCTGAGGTCATGGCAATTTTATGCATGGCAGAAGATTTTGAAGATTTAAAAAATCGTCTTGGTAATATATACATAGGCTTAACGTGGATTGATAAAAAACCAATTTACGCACGCGACTTGAAAGCCGAAAATGCAATGGCGATTTTATTGAAGGATGCGATTAAACCTAATCTAGTTCAAACCTTAGAAGGAAATCCGGCCATTATTCATGGTGGACCGTTTGCTAATATTGCGCAGGGGACTAATACAATTTTAGCCACTAAAATGGGCCTTTCTTTATCTGAATATGTGGTAACGGAAGCTGGATTTGGTGCTGACTTAGGAGCTGAAAAATTCTTAGATATTAAATGCGTTTCTGGAGGTTTAAAACCGAAAGCGACTGTACTTGTAGCTACAATTCGTGCTTTACGTCATCATGGCGGTGCACCTAAAGAAGAATATAACACTCCTAATATTGACAGAGTTCGTGATGGATTAGCTAATTTGGATAAACACATTGAAAACATGCAAAAATTTGGATTAAGTCCAGTAGTTGCAATCAATGCTTTCCCAACTGACAGTGATGAAGAAGTTGCGTTAATAAAAGAAAGATGTGCTGCAAAAGGCGTTAAGGCTGTTGTAGGAAATGGCTGGGCTGATGGCGGAGAAGGAATGACTGATTTAGCACACGCCGTTGTTGATGTGATTGAGAGCGGTAGCAATCAATTCAAACAATTGTATGATTGGAATTCACCTGTTAAAGAAAAAATTGAAACAATTGCGCGCGAAATTTATGGTGCGGATGGTGTTGATTATTCTAAAAAAGCATTGGCTGATCTAAAGAAAATAGAAGCTTTAGGATTGGCTGCTTTACCAATTTGCATGGCCAAAACGCAGAAATCATTTTCTGATAATGATAAACTATTAGGAAGACCTAGTGGGTTTAAAGTGGGCGTTCGTGAATTCGAATTTGCAGCAGGTGCAGGCTTCATTATTCCTATCTTGGGTGTAATGATGAGAATGCCCGGTTTACCAGCAACACCAGCATCAGAAGGTATGTCGATTGATAAAAATGGAAAAATTTCTGGATTATCTTAATCCAATGAAAGGCGTATCAAAATACGAAGGAATACTATTTAAAGAAGGGTCGATTACGAAAGTGATCGACCCTTTAACCATAGAACATGCGCTACAAATTGACATTAACGGTAAAGCATTTACAGTAGTTATGCAAACTCCCGGTGATGAAATAGATTTAGCAAGAGGTCTTTTATTTGTTGAGGATGTCATCAGCAAAAACACTGTGGTAAAGTTTGAACCACACTTAAACGAAAATGGCTTAATTGAACGACTCAATGCAATTGTTCCTAAGGATGAAATTGGAGATGGTTATTTAAGCGCCAGAAGTTTACTCTCTGTATCATCTTGCGGCATTTGTGGTAAACAATCGTTGGAAGATTTACAAATCCAAGAAGGAAAGTTAGCAGTCGAAGGCAATCAACACGAATGGAAAATGGACGAGTTGTTTAAAATGCAAAAGCAGATGAACGACAATCAACTTAACTTTAATACAACCGGCGGATGCCATGGTGTTGCGGCTTTTACCATTGAAGGCGAAATGCTGGCGTTAAGAGAGGACATTGGTCGACACAATGCCATGGATAAAGTAGTTGGCAGTTTGATTCGATCAAATAATTTAGCGAAAGCAAAAATAATCACCTTTAGCGGACGACTTTCTTATGAAATCGTGTCGAAAGCGTTTCGTGCAAAAATCCCAACAATTATGGCGGTCTCTGCACCATCTACATTAGCCATTGATTTTGCAAAGGAATATGGGATTACCCTACTCGCTTTTTCAAGAGATGGCAAAACAACCTGCTACTCAAATTGCAGTCAAAATCGACTTTAGTTACCAGTTATCGATTTTTAATAGCGACAAGTCGATTCATTCTTCAATATCATGTTATTCTGGTTAAATTTGCCCAAAAATAATTTAACACTATGAAAAAAGTAATTTTTGGAGCGTTTATCGCTCTTGCAGTAACATCTTGTGGCGGAGACACTGATGTTGTTGACGAAGTTGAGAACACAATCAATACTGAAGCAGTTGTTGAAATGGAAAACGCAACAAATGCAGTAGAAGAAGGTCTTGAAAATTTAGAAAATAATATCAACGAATTAAACACAGATGTTGATTCACTTTTAAACGGAATATAATCATGAAAAAAGTATTTATATTAATAGCAGCTGTAGGATTTACAGCTACAGTTTCAGCGCAATCAGGATTTCAAAAAGTAGAAGAAGTTCAAACAGTTGGAGCTTCTGAAATTAACAAAGCTTCGGATAAAGTTGAAGAAGGTGCACAATCTTTAGCAGCTGATAAAAACGAAGGAATTAATAAAGTAACTGACAAAGCGAATGAAGTTGCAGGAGATGTTGTGTCAACTGCTACAGACGCAGTCGATAACTTAACTGGAAATGCTGAAGACGCCGTTGACGGTGCTACGGATGCAACTACAGATGCAGCAACTGACGCAGCAAGTTCAGCGACTGAATCGGCAACTACAGCAACTGAAGATGCTGGAGAAATGACACAAGATCGTGCGGACAACGCTACTTCTAATGCAACTGCTACAAGTGAAAAAGCAGCTACGGATGTTGCTGAAATGGAAACTAAAGTAACTGGAACGCAAGATAAAATTGCTGCAGCGAAAGAACGTGTTCAAGCAGCACTTGATAACGGTGACATTAAGCAAGATGAAGCTGATACTAAATTTGCGAAAATTGCTGCTGCACAAGCGAAAGTTGATGCAGTGAAAACACAAATTGACGATCAAAAAGGAAAAATTGATGCCTTAAAGGGTTTAATCAAGTAACTGATTTTAGAATAGACCAGTAATGGTAATTTCTATTTTGAATAAGTAGTTAATTAACAATTGATAGAGAAAGAGGATTCCTAAAAGGATCCTCTTTTTTTGTGCTATAAATCGAAATTCAAAATGCATTGCCCTGATCGAAGCCTAGGAAGCTGTGTCGTGCTAAGTTTATCGGGTATCTCACTTTACTAATGAAATGTACAGTGAACGAATAAATCCCCCCTTTAATCTATTATAAAAATATCGTCCTCTTCTTGTAGCTATGTTTGTGTCAACAAATTAATAACTAAAAATATAAACATTATATATGGGTTCATTTTCATTCACAAAAAATGCTGGAGAAGACGTTTTTAAAGAAAACAAAGCTGCTACCGAAAAAACAGAATTAATACTCGCACATTTAAAAAAGTACGACCTAATTCCTGATAATATGACTGCTTCATTCGAAGGAGAAAAATTAATAGTTGAAGGCGAAGTAAATTCTATTCATGAAAAGAATAAAATTTTAGCGACAGCAGGTAACATTCATGGTATTTCTGAAATTGAAGATAGAATTACATTAGCAGGAGCAGAAGCTAGTTCTACATGGGGAAATGGGCCAACAGCCGAAGTTCCTGCAGCAAATGCTGAGGCAGCTGATATTGCAAACAATAAGCAATTTTACACAGTAAAAAAAGGTGACTATTTGTCTAAAATATCAAAAACAGTATATGGAAATGCTAATAAATATCCATTAATATTTGAAGCAAATAAACCAATGTTAAAGGACGCAAATTTAATTTATGCAGGACAAGTTCTTGTAATCCCACCATTAGAAGCATAATTGACCAATACACGATAAATTAACAATTGATAGGGAAAGAGGATTCATTTTGAATCCTCTTTTTTTGTGTTCTTATTTTTTTCGGAAGTCACTGCACTAACCAACAAGTTTTTATCGACAGTTTTGGAGCCTTAATCTAAATTACAATTGTCACGTACTTTATCACCGTATCTTTGCTCTTTTCAATTAAAAAAACTGAATTTGGAGTCATTTATTGCTATTTAGACTCCTCATTTTAAAATGATAATTGACTAAAACCACTTAAAACGGAGGGAGCATTTGATTTTTCATTTGCTCCCTTTTTATTACTCATTTTAAGCAATTTACGCTTATTTAATTGTCAAAGGAATAATCGTGACTTCATAGCAAGTAATAATTGGAGCATTCTTCTTTATCATTGAAAGTAATTTCTAGTTGGTTTTTTAGTAAATTCATACTGTAAAAACACAAACTATGGCAATTAGAGTAGCAATTAACGGATTTGGGCGAATAGGACGCTATTTCACTAGAATGGCGATCGAGAATAATGACATTGAAATTGTTGCTATCAACGATTTATCTGATACGGATACATTAGCACATCTTTTTAAATATGATTCAATTCACCGCCGATTTAACGGAACTGTTGAATCAAAAGGTGATCAGATGATCATTAATGGACAGGGCGTTAAAATGTTCACTGAGCGGGATCCAGCATTATTGCCATGGGGTGAATTAGAGATTGATGTTGTTTTAGAATCTACCGGTATTTTTAGAACCGAAGAATTAGCGAATTTACATATTAAAGCGGGTGCCAAAAGAGTCATATTAAGCGCACCACCAAGTTCTGAAGGAATTAAATCTGTGGTTTTAGGTGTAAATAGAGATATTTTAAATGGAGATGAGACCATCATTTCCAACGCCTCATGTACAACAAACTCGGCTGCGCCTTTAGTACATGTAATGAAAAAACTTGGAATTATTGAAAGTTGTTATATCACTACTGTTCACTCTTACACCTCCGATCAACGCTTACATGATGCGCCACACAAAGATTTAAGGCGTGCACGGGCTGCCGCAGAATCTATTGTACCAACAACAACCGGTGCGGCTAAAGCTATAACAAAAATTTTCCCCGAACTGGAAGGGCATATGGGCGGATGCGGGATTCGTGTTCCTGTTCCTGATGGATCTTTAACGGACATGACTTTTATTATGGATCATGAAATTTCAATTGCCGAAATTAACGCCGCTTTTAAAGCAGCTTCTTTAAATGAATTAAAAGGAATTTTAGACTATACAGAAGACCCTATTGTATCTGTAGATATTATAGGAAGCCCCTACTCTGCTACATTTGACTCAAAACTTACGAGTGTAGTTGGGCGTATGATTAAAGTGGTTTCTTGGTATGATAATGAAGCTGGATATTCTAATCGTTTGGTTGATTTGATTGTTAGCTTGTAGCATTAATTACAGATTATCACAAATAATTCTCTTCCTTGTCTTGCCTTAATTGAATTGTGTGCAGGCTCCATTGCCACCTGTGTAAATAGAGGTTTAAAATAGGTTTCATATTCTGTAATTGAACCGCCAAAAGGTGGTCCCGATTCTAACGGGAAATCGAACATAAGGCCAATTAATTTTCCTTTTGGTTTGAGCAAAGACTTCATCTTTACAGCGTAATCATTCCGCTTTTCAGGTTGAATGGCGCAAAAAAATGTTTGCTCCAGAATAAGATCGTATATCTTATCACTTTGAAGGTCGAAAAAATCTTCATGGAATATTTGCTCCTCAGGAAAATCCGGATAGCGCGTTTTAAACGAATCAATCGCACCTTTCGATATTTCAATAATGAACGTATTTTTAAAACCCTGCTCCATTAAATATTGCGCCTCGTACGCATTACCACAACCAGGTATTAAAATTCGGATGGTTTTATCTGTTAATTGATCGATATAGGCTTTTAAAGGAGGGGATACATTTCCCATATCCCATTGCGTTTTTTTTGTATTCCAACGTTTGTCCCAAAATTCTTTTTCCATACGTTTATTAAAGCTTTCTTATAACTATCAGTCACCATTTTGATCAACCTACATTGCTAAAATAAACAAAAGAATAAAATGAAAGCTTAGTTAATTAGCCCAATCAAATAAGCTTCTAGCTTCTCTGTCACTTCGTCTTTGGAAGATCTTAAAAAAGATGCATGTCTAAAATGAATTGAATATCCTCTTTGCTGATTTTCTTGCATTGAATTCAAACGTGCTTGTTTATTTTTTTCATTGTCAAAAACATTAAACGTAGAGCGTCCTTTTGCTGGTTGATATGTATGTATTCCTTCAATGATTGAAATACGCATTTTATCTGCTATCCCAGCTATTGCGAAGTTTCTAATATTGGCATGAAAATTATTATTACGCCGTTTTTTATTTGCCTCAGCATATAGCGCCGCAACAATTTGGTCACCCATTTCGCCTTTAATTGTTACGCATTTATCTTTTGGGTAAGTACTTACAAAATAAAAATTGCTTTCCATGCGTTTTGTACAAGCCTCCTTACAAACTTCCATATTGCTATTTTGCGCATGACTGACGGGAGAGAAAATCAAAATTGTAATGAGTATAATTAAATTTTTCATAGGCTTGTTTTAAATACTATTTGGATTAGTTTGTTTTGAATCAATAATTACGTTTGTGTTTTTGGTTACACAAATGTGCTTCTTTTGCCCAATTAGTTGCATGCTAATTTGAAATAAGAATTAATCCAGAACTATTCGTGAAACTCGCTAAGATCTATCCAATCAGCTAAAAAACAGAACTTTTAATGCCATTAAAAGTTTATTTCTCAATAATAACTTTAGAATGGAAGCGTTCGCCATTTTGCGAAATTACAAGTAAGTAGGTACCTGAAGTAAAGTCTGATTCAATTTTAGTTATACCAATATTGTCTTTTTTACTCATAACTTTTCGTCCATCAATGCCGAACAATTCAAAGTCATATACACCTTCAAAATTAATCACAAAATTTCCAGTCGAGGGATTCGGATAAACTTTAACCTCTTGGATTTCCTTTTTTTCAGATATATTAAGGTATGACTGATTACAAGAATAGTGAGACTGTTCTGTATAGAACAATTTGACCTCTGCTGAAAGGTCTATAATATTCTGAACGTTTTCTAGAAAATCTCCTTCACGATTATAAAGAACAGCATAATCGTAACACATCATTTGACCAGGCTCTAGACTCACACCATCCGCAACGAGTAATATTCTTCTATCCCCAGCTGTATTTCCTTCAATTATTTCACTCCATGAAGATGGGGAATTAGGATTTCCACTATATAGATAATCAGTTTCATCAGTGCCACCGTAACCTGTTCCACCATATGTGAAATGGGTTCCATCTTTCCATTTTGAATTTAAATAATTCCAATATTCTGAAGGTAACGTGGGATCAGACATTGGTCCAACACCAACAGTAAATGCGGTAAAAGAACTCATTTCATGATTTAATAAAACAACCCCTGTTGAAGGAGGGTTTTCACCATAACCTGGAATTATAACTCCATCTGCATCAATATTAGTACTATTATAAGCAAATCCCAGATTTGTTCCTGGATTGCAACCGACATAATCATCAGCATAATTTCCCAGGTCTGTATCTAAAAAATACCCGGTTCGAAAGTCTGAATAGTTATGTGAACCTCTGTTGATTAATTTCAAATTAATAAATGTCGCGTCATTCAAATAATCATCCGTTGCATATTGATAAAACATGAAGTGCATTTCTATTCCTAAGGGTAACCCAGCAGTAAGGTGATCTTCTGCAACATCATTCATAATTACGTAAGTTGCATAATCTCCTCTAATTTCTGGGTAATCGCCTTCTTCGGGATTATAAATTGCATCTCCATTAATATCAACGAATGGCGCTAAATAAAAATCCAAGTCTAAATCTAAATCGCCATGTGCAGGCCAGTTTAAAATAGATTCTGGAATTTCATAATCTACTAAATCTAAACTCGCAATATGCGTCTCAATTTCTTCTCTTGAAACTGAATAACCACCACCACCAACAACAGGATCAGTAACTTCTGGAGTCCCAGTTGTAGTTATGGCACCGGGGAATTGGTCAGAACCACCAATATAATCCTGTGCAGAGAGTCTTAAAATTCCTTCGTCATCAATTCCTCCAAACCAAAATCCAGAACTATAGAAAAGATTCTTGTCCTCACCTTTGGGTATTTCATAACCAGCTGCAGAATCAAAAAACTCATTAAAAAACACGCCGTTATTTGCAATATGCACCCTCGCATTATTTCCTTCTAATGTGTCAACAGTAGGTTGACTATAACATTGAACTGAAGAAATAAGAACAATTGAAACTAAAATATTTGACCTCATAATTTAAGTAAATGGTAAAAGTCTACATTAAAATCAATCTATTTTTCATATAAAAGAACAATTTGTTCAAAATTATACCCTTCCAAATTAAAATTTTCGCCAAATTCTCACAAATCAAACTTTCAAAGCCAATTACAAGTGGCCAATTCTATTGGTTTTTATGAAATGATCAACTTTATTGACGGTTTTACACAACTATCGATTTCTTTAAATCAGGAATTAGAATCTAACGATACCCAATAAATAATATCTCGAAAGTCAACCTTTGCATGCTCTGTTAATTCTACAACGCGCGACAGTTTTCCCTTTGCTAATTGCAATATTGCAAACCGCGTATTCTGCAAATTAAACTCAGATTCTGCCATAACATGTTTTAAGCCAATAGTATTTAATTCGCTGATAACTGCGGCACAATCAATTTCTTTAAATTGCTCGCGAATACGTTGCTCTATGTCTGCTGAACAGTCTATTCTATGAAAACTATAGTAAAACTAATCATTGGAATAGGTAGCGGCAATACTTCTTCTGTATAACCAACCATTGACATTCCAAACTGCCAAATGTTTTGTGGCTTAGGCATGTATCTTACTGCTGGGTTAATCATAAAGTAAATATCGCCGTCATATATTAAGCCCATTGAATCAAACACAAGAGTTGCTTGTTCACTTACTCTTGCCATACCTGCAACTGAGAACATTCCAGCTCCATTGCTTTCGATATTCGATCCTATAAGCTCTCCTGTTATTGGATCATTTTGATTACTTGAATTGTGGACAAAACCGTATCCAGTACTGATGTTAAAATTTCGTTCTTCTGTACCAAACGTTAAATTTCCAAAAGCTATACCACCTCCAGTTGTGAATGAACCGCCATTACCAAAAATATTAGAGGCATATAATAAATTACCATATAAGAGTCCGCCAGAAACATTTAATGTAGGGCTAATTTCATGACTGTATTTTGTTGTAAGAATAAGTGGAACTCCATACCAACTTGCCATTCCACCAAGTGACCAATTGTCCGTTAAGGCAAATTGAAAGTCAAGTCCTAATGGCATAACTTTTAAATAGCCTTCATGTTTACGAACAGGAAAACCATTCGTGGTAATTGAGTAGCGTGACGCTAATAAATTACGTGACCAAATGGCGCCATCTTGTTGAATTTCAGAAGGATCTACTTTTTCAATACTTTTAATTGTATGTTTTGGAATGGCAACTTCACCCAAGGATTCAGTAATTAGAATGACCTCTTTTGCATCATTTTTTATTAAAACCCCAACATATTGCGTGCCGTCATTTTTGGTAACTTTATATCTCGTTGAATCTGATTGGGCAAAATTCACGTTGTTTAAGGTTATAAAACCAAAAAATGCGATAAATAAAAGCAAATTATTCATAATCATTTTGTTTTGATAATCAAATGTACGAAGTAATGAAGCGATATCCGAATTGAATTCCGCAATTCATATTTACTATTTGCCAAAATCGCAAAACTACAAGACATCCTCTTGAATGACATTTCCTTTAATTAAAGGTGCCATTTTATAAAGAGACTCAATGCATCCAATTATATGCAACTTAATCAATCGAGTTAAAAATCAATTAAATCGTCGAGGAATTTTTATAAACTGTAAGAAACTTGAATCTTAATTAGTATGGAACTGAACTATTTTTTTTATATCCAGATTAATTCGCATCATAATCATCCCTTCATAACAATCTCCACACCACATAAACTCATTCTCCAATTCAGCTTTTAATTCGGGACTCATTGCAGGGTCTCCTCCATAATCACGCGAACAATTTGCAAAAACCATTCGTTCACCATTTTGGTTTAGATATGGCATATATTGTCGTTTATAATTAAGGATGTCCACTGTATCTCTATCCATTGGTCCAAATTGTACCACTTTATGACTGCGATCCGGCATTGACTTTGTATACAATCGCATCATGACCTGATACACGCTATCTCTATTATCACCAAAATTTTTAATTTGCGTTTGGCGTTCTAATGTAAAACGCTCCATCTTTCTTTTCTTATATTTTGCTTTGCGTCTATGTACCAGTCGAAAATCTCCTTGCAGCTTACTCAAACTATCTAATTCGTGCTTCTCAGCAATCGTTAATGCCCCTCGTGAAACCTGAACATTGTAAAAATCAACAATTGAAAAAATGAGTGAATCTACGGTATTAATTTCGGTTGAATTGAGCGTAAAAGCCTGCACAGCTTGTGAATCGATATGTGCATGTTCTAATGAAAATTTCATGAGCACTAATTCATTAGAAGGCAATTTGTTTTGCCCATACCCCACTACGACAGAAGTGCAAATACTTATAAATAGAATAAATAGTCTCATAATCTCATAATCTCGGTTCTATTATTTCATTTTCCACCTTTTCCATTTACGATATAGCTTATTTAGGATCCAAATAAATACAATTAGCCCAACAAAAAATAGGACTAAGGATAAAATTATATGCTCTTTAATAAAATCATTAACATGACCTTTAAAGCTAGTAAATTTCGTTCGACTTAAAAAGGCTGCTTTTCTTAATTGCAATAATTCCGTATCAAATCCAAATCTCTCTGCTTCCGCATAGCTATCCAAAGCGTTTTCTAAGTTTGATGCTAAAGCAATCAGGTTTCCATAATCGAAATAAATATTACCCACCGTTTTATTAGGTGCGTCCACAAACTTTAATCGCTCATCAAGTTGATGGTTGATATCCCTAATTAAGTCATCTAAATCATAATTACCGCCATTAACAGGTAGTGAACGTGTTCCGAAATTCAATTCTAAAATTGATGCTGAGTTTTCAGTAGTCCCTTTAATTTGTGCTTCAAGTATTTTTACATGAACCCACTCTGAACCACCATGCGATTTTGGATTTAGTCGCATTGATTTTTTAATCCAAAACAAAGCAGAATCCGGCTGGCCAATTAACTCGTAAATGGTACCTAAATTTGAGGCAGTTGTATAAAGATTAGGTGAGTTTTTTTCTATTTGGAAATAGATTTTTTTCGCTTGATCATAATGCGTCAAATAAACTAATGTCGCAGCATAATCTGAGAGATATTCTGTAGAATCTTCACTTTTTTCTAGATAACTATCCCACAAACTTATCGAATCCAGTAGCAATTCCGATTGATTCAATTTATGGTAATAAACTATTCCTCTGTAGCCCTGCATTTGCCGCACAGAACCATCCAAACTAGTGCGATATTCATTTAAACAAGCAAATGAAACTTGCGCGGAAAAAAGAAATATAAGGATTAACAATATTCGATTCATAGGTTTGTTAGTCTTTAGTGCGGTACGCTATTAGATTATTGCAGAATATTGTTTGGTGGTTCGATAATTGAATTTACTCCGTAACAGCAATCATAACGGCAAAATCACCATCTAATTGCTCCCATTTTTTTTCAGGCAAATAAGTTTTAGACACATAGCCATCTAAATAAAGAGCATTCTCGCAGCCTTCATCCTTAAAGACTTCCGCAAATTCGTAAAGATTTACTTCACCTGTTGATTGTGCAAAAAACGCATTGCCATTTGGTAAAATGCTAACACCATTTCTAATGTTTAGATTCTCAGATTTTTCTCCAAATAAAGGATTAATCACTCCATCAACCAAAAGCATTGGGCCAGACTGTGTTGCATATTGAATATTAGTTGAATACTTGAAATTTTGAGTTGTAACAATGGTCGCTTGCTTATTTTTGGAAAGATAAAATACGCCATTGGGTTGCATATAGAAATTGCCAAACCCTGAGCTAGCCGTATCTAATTTCGCCAGCACCACTCCATTTTCAATGTACAAACCTTGCGGTGAGTCTTGCTGATTGTACATTCCTCCATTCACTGCAAAAATTAATTTTTCGCCCTTTGTTTCGAGATGACTTTTGAGATTACTTGCGTTTTTGAAGTTTTCGTTGACGTCATCCTTCCAATACATTTTTAGTGTTTGGGTGCTTAGGTTTACTTCATAAGTGATGAAACGCTCATCCTTATTTGCTACTTCACCGCCAGTATTATTTGCGCAGTTGTACAACAATATGTTTGAACTGAGGAATATGATAACTAAAAATTTATGCATTATTCATAGTATTTTATATTTCGTTTGGCGAAAAGCACCCAATTAGGAGAAGCCTTGCGATAATACATATTGATCCAATTGCCATGTGCATCAACTTCATATTTCGTTTCATGAACGTCCCAAGGATTTGTTTCTTTCTTGATAACAGTATTTTTTGAATAGCAATATTCGTGTACATGTTCCACCCCATGGCCTGTGCCTATAACAGAATCACAAACTTTGCGTCCGAACTTATCATAAGTTGTATAAACGGGAACTGAATCGAACCAATACTCTATAACCCTCCCTGTAGAATCATACTTCAAGTCAAATCCCTTATCCTGCTCTAAATAACTTTCTTTTACTGAATAAAATAAAGAATCAGCATATACTGTTTCGCTATACCATTTTGAAGTGGTTTTAACGCTGTCTTCAGCGGTGTTATATTCAAAAGCATAGTAATTCGTGTCGTATTCCATTATTCTTCCACGATATACCTTAGTGCCTTTCTCATCAATATAATAAGGATACTCACTTTCCTTAGAACTGTAAAATGCATAATAAATGAATTGTCCAAGGCTATTATATTTTGCCATACTTTCTAAACTAAACGAATCTTGTTCTATTATGTATTCAAAGGTTTCAATTTGGCGAACGGGGCCTTCCATTTTTCTATATTCAAAAAATTGGTCGAATTCGCCATTGTAATTGGCATTATACTGCATGTTGATCCATGCGTATGGTTTTTGGGCAATTGAATTTATGCTGAGAAAGAGACTCACTATCAAAGCTAGAACATTAATAAATTGTGCACCTTTTAACATGATTCCAAATTTAGGAATCAATCCCATGTATCCCTAAAGATGGATGAACGATCAATAAATGACTTATTATTTGCAGGTAATACCTTGATTTTCGAGCTAATTAATTGTAAAGGAAACGGTTCAAATTGCACTTTTCGGTTTGTTTTGTGCAATTTTCATTAATCCCGAAACAATTTTGATAAACCTTTCGCTTGAGAAAAAGGGTCCCAAATATGCCTCAAAATCATCCTCCGTATCGAAAATTCTATAATCTGGATTTATAATAGAAATTACAGAAACATTATAGGCTAGCAAAATAGTTCTTTTTATTAATCAATCGGCGCATAAATTAACCCTTTCCAGGTTAAGGCCATGTCAGATTCTAACGTGTTTTGAAAGGTTAAATCGAATTGGGCTTTTATGGTATCGACTTCATAGGCACCAAGGTCTAGCTTTATGAATCCGGATTTAAGCGGGAAGTTTCTAGGTTTTTGAGCAGAGATGCTATTATAATGTGCCCAAATTTCACATTGACCCTTTTCAATTTCAAAGTTGAGCGTAGAATGTGTACCTGGCGTAATTCCAGTTTCACCTACAATTCGATTCATTGAATCGCGTTTAATATAGATATAATCGCAACCCGTGAATTCATACATTAAAGCTACCGAACTCATGGTATGATGTAGATGAGACGTATCTACCAATTGATAAAAGGCGGCTAAAGAATCTTCAGGGATTTTACCGTCAACCTTCATTTCGTAAGCACGATCAGGGCAAAACCCATCACAACTTAATTGACCGTATTGGTTTACATAAACACCCCAATCGTAATCCCAATTTTTTGTGAAGGAGAAATCTCCATCCAAATTTTGTACAAATTGGAGCGGAATACTTTTTAGAGATGGTTTAGAATTAGAGAAGAAGGAGAAAGTCAATAAAGCCGCTAATACAACAGCAACAAAACGCCAATTTTTAATATTCAAAACCATAAGTACTTCTAAAATACGGAATATCTGCAATTCTATCGAATTAAATAAAGTTGCGCACAGGCCTTAGCATCTGAAAGGGCATCATGATGGTTTAATGGAATACCGTGTCGTTGGCAACAAACATTTAATTTAGCAGGAGAATATCCCTTGCTCTTATAAATTTTAAGTGTACACTCCCAATTAAGGTTCAATTGCTCATAATTTAATCCAAAAGATAGCATGGTTTTTTGAAGGACACTACGATCAAACGAAGCATTGTGCGCCACCAACGTTTGTCCATTAATGCGTCCTTCTATTTCAGCAAATAAAGCAGCAAAATTTGGTGAATTACGTGTTTCGTATGCAGTTATGCCATGTACATTTGTGTTATGCCAATTGTATTCATTATTTGGTGGTTTAATCAAAGCAGAATACTCGTCGACAATTCTGCCGTTTTCAACTTTAACTAATCCAATGGCACATGCGGAATCTCTTTTAGCTGTTGCTGTTTCGAAATCAATGGCGGTAAAATTCATGTATTTAAGCGAATTATTTGAGGCAAAGATAATTATTAGAAGTGATATGCGTATTCATTGAACATTCTTATGTCTTTATAATCGTTATTATCCAATTTCCTCCTTGTAAATTCCAGTTTTTGTAATATCTAATGCGAGAGAATCGGTGTTTTCTCCTCCATAATAATCAATTGATCTAAAAAACGCCATACCTTCATTTTTACTTTTAAAATAGCTGTTTTCTTCAAGTAAACATCCAATTGGCGACTTGTCATCTGAAACAGGTGCAGGCGAATTTTCACCTAAAGCAATGAGTAAACTAGCATATACTTTATGCTCATTAGAATACGTTTTTCGAGTATAATTCTATACTGAGGTTGAATTAGCAGCTTCTACAAAGATTAAGCGCTCTTTTTTTAATTTAAAACTGGAATATGTCCCTGACCATTCTTGATCAACGTATATTGGTTTTTCTTTAATCAGTTTTGCTTTTGAATCCACAATATTAATGCGAATATTGGCTTCATCTATCCAGTTGTCTGCTGGAAGAAAAGCAAAAAAGATGCTTATTAGCAATAATTTCATTTCATAAAAATAGGTAATCTATGACTTTTGCACTAAGAATTTCTTTGGAACGCGAGACTTTACATTGATTCCACATCCTTTTAACTTAATTTATTAGACTACACTAAGAACCGCTTATCAATACTTTTTCATCTCTTTTGGAATTCTTTTTGAAGTATTGTAATCACGTTCTTTCAAAGGTCTCACTTCAAATTCAAGCTTTTGTAATTCAAGCATAAGAGAATCCTCATCTTCACCTTCAAAACAATCAATTTCTCGATAGAAAGCAATTCCCTCTGTCTTATTTTTATAATATGAATTCTCTTCAACAATAAGCTTAACGGGCAGGTCACTAGTTGGTTTACCCTTATAAATATGAGGCACTGTCATTGTGAGTAAATCAGCATAGACAAAATTATTACGGGAATATATTTTTTGATTCATTGTCCAATTTTGAACAGGTGAATTAAACGTATTAAAAACTGCTAATCGCTCTTTTTTTAACTTATAATTAGTGATCGTCCCTTGCCAAAAATCATGCGATATGTTTTTCTCTTTGACGAACTCTGCTTCGAAATCAAACAGTTTTACGCGCTCTTTTAATTCATCAACCCAGTTATCGGATGGCAAAGCAACCAAAAGTATGGTAACTAAGATTAGTTTCATTTGGCAAACATCCCTTTTCTAATCGTGACTTTTTCTTCAAAATCTTTTTCAATTAAAGCGAACAATTTTGAATACTGTTTAAAATCCATTGACGTAAATATAATCCGCTGACCCTTATTAGGTCTAATAAAAACGACTCCTCCAATATGACCTTTGCTGCTACCAATTGATCTATTAATAGTAATTAGCTTAACGCTGTCCTTATTGAGCCGCACAACGCGCTTGCGATACTTATACCTAAAAATCCATTCATCATCCGTCCTTTCAATTGTTTTAATGAGCATTAAGGCCAAAAATCCCATAAAAATTAACTGGAATGGTAAAATTATAAATATTGGAATTGCCATAATTTGGAGATCCGCCTTATAACCATAAACAGCAATCACTCCTGAAACAAGCAAGATTGTCGCTAGACTAAAGGAAATAAGAACAATTGCTCTGATGAAAATCGAGGGTTTAAAAATCATTGAGTTAAAAATAAGCATTACAATTTAAAATATTAGCAATGCTCATCCGTCATCAATATTAGTGAAGGATAGGAAATGGATCAATCACTACAAAGACAAACAATTTATTAAAAAACATTCCGCAATTTGTTTTAAAGCGGATTAAAATAAAAAAAAGATAAAATGAAAAATTCAATTTTTAGATCAGTTTTAATGGGACTTTTAGTAGGCGTATTATTTTTTGTGGCGTTTAGATTAGTGCTTGTATTATTAATAGTAGGTGCCATCTTTAAATTAGCTGGCGGCGGCAAATGGAAAAGAGAACAATGGCGCGAACGGAAGTTAGCTTATGTAGACAATGTGCGTAATATGGATGAAAATCAATACGAACAATTCAAATCAGATTTCGGCCAAGGACATTGCCATAACTATAATTCAAAACGCTAATTATGAAAAAGAGAGTTAATAAAACTATTGTTATAGTTACAGCACTACTAACATTTGGCGCACTGGGCGTTACAGCAAAAATGCATTATATGCATCACCAAAAACACACGCAATATGCGCAAAGCGATAATACACAGGACCATTGCTTTATGTGGAATGGCTGTGAAACAGAAGAAGCTGCTACCGTGGAAGCGGACTAGCACGCAGGATATGCATTCCTGCAAATAACTGCGGTGAAGATCGCAGTTGTTAGATTTTGGTTTAAGCGTCCCTCGGGACGCTTTTTTTGTGCGCTAACTATTTGCGTGATCAAACAACGTAAAGTCATCCAACATATATTCTAATAAATGGCGGCACTTATTTTGACAAGCTGGATAGTTGGCTTTATGTTCACGTTTAACAGCTTTCGGCGATCGACCCCACCAGAATTCAGTAATAGCAATCGGTTTCAAGCTATTTTGCATGGCATATTCTAACAATTTAGGAGCAGCGCACTCCCCTGTTCCTGCCGCAGGTCTGGTATTTGGCGTGTTTGCAAAGATTGTAAGCAGGTTTTGTGTTATACCTGTGCGATTGGTAAAATGATAGTTGGCAAATAATTGCTCCTGCAATTGGTATGATTTGTTTTTGCGGTTTCGCTTTAATTCGGCTACTGTTTCTGCTGAACTCTCTGCGGCTTCTAAATCCTTAATTTCGCGAGACATTGCTGTCAAGGCGAGCATTCCTTTTTGAATAAAATTATCGTCAACGGTAGCGTCAAAAACGCTGGGAACAAAATAATTGTTCGCTGTATCATCCAATAATTTGCCCGAGAATGTGGACAGATAACCCAATTCACCTTTAACATTTTGAACCACCAAAACACCAAACATTTTCCCTTTTACGCCTTGTTGTATTGATGTACCAAAACCAAAATCATGGACCCAATCCACCTCATTGGCAGAAATGTAGTCCTGCAATTCGTTTACAGCAATTTGAGCTATTTCTGGAATTTCATTTCCAAAGGGATTATTTAGCTGAAGCGGCAATTCAATGTGCTTTATACGTGTTTTAAATGATACAAAACAGTCTTTCATTAGTTGAGCTGTATAAGCTGAAACATTTACCTAAATGTCAAATCTAGAACTACAAAATAAAGAGGGCAGCAATAATAAAAATAAGCACAATTACTAAGTATTGCCAAAAGTCTGCGAAATACGGCATGTATTTCTTAAACGCGGCTTTTACTTTCGAAATCATATCCTATACGTACAATTGTTCTGCCTGTGCCTGAATTTTATCATCCTTCAAATAGTCGTCATAAGACATTAACTTGTCAATGTTTCCGTTCGGTGTTAATTCAACAATTCGATTGGCAACTGTTTGCACAAACTCATGATCATGCGAAGCAAATAGAATTGTTCCAGGGAAATTAATCAAGGCATTATTGAATGCTGTAATCGATTCCAAGTCCAAGTGATTAGTAGGTTCATCTAAAATCAACAGATTCCCTCTTCCAAATAACATACGAGAAATCATACAACGTACTTTTTCTCCTCCAGACAATACACTTGAGCTTTTTAAAGCCTCTTCACCTGAAAATAGCATTCTTCCTAAAAACCCTCTCAAATAAACTTCATCCTTCTCTTCATCAGTTGTTGCATATTGTCGCAACCAATCGATCAAGTTCAAATTTTTATCCGTAAAAAATTCAGTATTATCACTTGGTAAATATGTTGTCTTAATTGTTGTTCCAAAATGGAATGAACCATTATCTGGCTCTCTTTCTCCCGAAACAATGTCAAAAAATCTAGAAATGGCGTTACTATTTTTTGATATGAAGGCAATTTTATCACCTTTAGAAACATTCAAATCTAAATTTTGAAATAACGTATCTCCTTGAAAGGAAGCTGATAATTGTTCAATATGTAAAATTTGATCCCCAGCTATACGCTCTTGTTCGTATATAATACCTGGATATTTACGACTAGAAGGTTTAATATCTTCCAGTTCTAATTTCCCTAATAATTTACGTCTACTTGTAGCTTGTTTTGATTTAGAGGCATTGGCGCTAAATCGAGAAATGAATTCTTTCAATTCTTTACGTTTCTCCTCTAATTTTTTATTCTTATCGCCTTGTTGGCGCGCTACTAATTGTGACGACTTATACCAGAATGTATAGTTACCTGTGTATAGGTTGATTTTACCAAAGTCAATATCACAAATATGTGTACAAACCGTATCTAAAAAGTGTCTATCGTGCGACACCACTATTACTGTGTTTTTAAAATCCAATAAAAAATCCTCTAACCAACTAATGGTTTTAATGTCCAAATCATTGGTAGGTTCATCCAAAACCAAAATGTCTGGATTACCAAATAAGGCTTGTGCCAATAGGATTCTTACTTTAAATTCACCCGGAATGTCAGCCATTAATGTATAATGTTGATCTTCAGCTATACCAAGGTTACTCAATATTGTAGCAGCATCTGTTTCTGCATTCCAACCATCCATCTCAGCAAATTCACCCTCTAATTCGGAAGCACGCATTCCATCTGCCTCAGAAAAATCAGCTTTTGCATAGATTTTTTCTTTCTCATCCATGATTTTCCATAATTCTTGATGTCCCATCATTACGGTATGCAATACAGAATAACCATCAAACTCGTAATGGTTCTGTTTTAAAACCGCCATTCGTTTACCAGTTTCAATACTAATACTGCCTTTATTTGGGTCTTGATCACCAGTTAGAACTCTTAGAAAGGTTGACTTTCCTGCACCGTTGGCACCAATTACGCCATAGCAATTGCCTTCAACATATTTTAAATTAACGTCTTCAAAAAGTACTTTTTTACCGAACTGAAGGGATAGATTGTTTACTTGAATCATTTGAACTGTTTCTTTTTTTGCTGCAAATTTAAATCTTAACGCTTAAATAAAACATCTTTTTAAATAAAAAAAATTTTGTTTTATAGAAAACTAATCTATATTTGCACTTGAAATATACATTTATAAGTAAGAAAAAGTAAGTTATGAAATTAAAGACATTATTAGTAGGAGCGGTTGCAGGTTTGTTGTTAACAGCTTGTGGTGGTGGTGCAGCGCCAGAAGATGTAACGAAGGACTTCGTTAATGCATTAGCTGCAGGAGATTGCGAAAAAGCTATGGGAATGGCTGTAGAAAGCGCAAAAGAATCAGTTCAGAGTACAATTGACGCTGGATGTGATGAGTACCAATCAGAAATCGTTTCTGTATCTTGCGAAACAACTGAAGAAACTTCAGCTTGTGCTTGTACTGAAAAGAGAGATGGTATGGACATGACATATGATTACGATCTTAAAAAGGTTGATGGTGCATGGAAAGTGTCTGCTTTTAACAAGCAAATGGACATGGGTGACATGAACTTAGGTGAGTAATCTACACTCCTAGTTAAAATATTTAAATCCTGACGGTAACGTCAGGATTTTTTTATGCCCTAATTTTTACGGCACACAGCTTTCTTAAATTAAAAACTCGCCTATCTTTTGGGAGTACCCTATAAATCACTTAAATTTACCCCCATGAAAATTATTCAATTTGCATCATTAATTCTTCTTTTCATTACTGCTTTAACAAGTTGCGACAGCGCGGTTGAAGAGTCTAGAAAATATGTGCACGTGCCCCCTACTATGCCCGACAGCGTTTATGATAAATTGCAAGACGGCGACTTTATTATGCGTAAAGGCACAGGTCCACTTTCATTTCATATAATGAACGCTACGAAAGAAGATTATTCGCATTGTGGAATTATTGTGAAAGAGGATGATAAATGGCGTGTTATTCATGCCATGGGAGGCTCTGTAAGTAAAGGAGATGTTGATGGAATGCAGATGGTAGATTTAAAGGAGTTCGTTGCTTACGCAGCGGATTCTATGATGTTCATTTGCAGAGCAACTTTTGAGGATTCTTTAGGACCGAAAATTAGAGACAAAGCCTATGAGTACTTAGCGACTGAAGCGCCCTTTGATCATTCTTTCGATTTGTTTGAACAGGATCGGATTTATTGTTCTGAATTGATTTTCTGCATTTTACGTGATTTAACAGGTGAAAATCAAATGAATATCCGAAAGAAAAAGGAATCTTACCAATTGTTATTTTCAACCTTCTTTGACGAAGAGAAATACCAACCTATCTTTCATTTAAAGGATTTGGCAAAATAGATATTGGATATTAGAGGTTAGTATCACCTCATTTCGATAGTTCAGCTTTCAATTATATGGGTTGACTAATGACATCAACCTATTGCCTAAATTCCAATTTATCAGCAATTGAACTTGTCCCTTGTAATCCTCCCGTATGTATTGCTACAACTTTGCTTCCAGCTGGAATCTCACCTGACTTTACCAATTCACATAAGGCATAAAACATTTTACCAGTATAGATTTGATCTAACTTTAAACCTGTTTCATTATATATATGATTAATAAAATCAATTAATGTTTGATTGAATTTGCCATAACCACCAAACGCATAATTTGTAGCCAAATTTAATTGCTCCATTTTTTCTGCAATCTCTACCTCTCCAAGCCCCGATATGGTTAGTAAATTTGAAATTTCATCTCGAATAAAGTCACCTTTTTTAAATACGGGCACTGAGATTACTTTTTCCGTATCAACCGCCATTAAAATGCCTGCTGCAGTAGTTCCTGTGCCAGATGGTAGGATATAGTAATCTGGCTCAATGTCAATTTCAGCAACTATAGCAGTACAACCAATAAGACCCAAATAATTTGCTCCACCCTCTTCAATTACTAAAACATTGCCGTGTTTTCTACGCAGTAATTCTTTATAATCTCGCTCATATCGCCAACTATATTCCTCTCGGTTAACAAATATTAGCTGCATTCCTGCGTCTGATGCTGCTTGCAATGTGGCGTTTGAAGTTGTAGTTAATTCTTCTCCTCTTATAATTCCGATTGTATGAATACCCAAGTCGCGACCTAAGGCTGCTGTAGCATGGATGTGGTTAGAATAAGCCCCACCAAAGGTTAAGATCCCGTCATATTGGCCTTGCTTATATTTCTCTATATTGAGGTTTAATTTCCGCCATTTATTCCCAGAAATCTCTGTATGTATTTGATCATCACGTTTAATGTAACACTTTATATTAAATGAATTAAACAATTCATAATCAATCAATTCTAATTCGGACGGAAGATTTAATTTCGCTAACATTTCAAGTCAAACTTAACTGCCTTTAGGCGTATACATTGTTACGCCATTTTGCTGATACTCATCAATCATTACGGCTAAAAATTTTTCAGCGTCTACAGCCAATGTTGCAGCTTCGCCTAGCCTGCACTTAACCAAGGCGCCCTCTGCTTCAAACAATGGAATTAAGTCATCACATTTGCGTTTTTTAGAATATTCCGGATTATGCACTTTCGTTTTAACAGTATGCTTCTCTCCTTTTTCGTCAATTACATCAATTTCAAAGGTGTCTTTGTAATAAACGGGAAATTTGAAGTCCACAGCATCCTCTAGCGTATGTAAATTCGTTCCTGCCATGGATAAAGTAACGCCAACATATAAAATTTTTCCTTTTTGTTCAGACACTCTATAAAATGGACTATTCTCATTGTATGGCGTCAATTGGTTGAAATGAGCCTCTGTATAGTAATCAGCTAATTTACCTATTGCTGAAACTGGTTCAGTAGGATGTAAACTTCGCTTAGCATTGGGTAATTTTCTAAAATACTCAGTTATAGCTCCAGTTTTAGACGGTGAGTTCAAGACATCAAAAAAGGGAGTGTTTCTGATATAGTTCAATTGAAACACGTTATTCGGAGAAGTTGGCATTAAAACCGTCCCCTCGGCCCCTACTGCTTCGATTAAAGCATCTATAAAGGTTTTTGGACCACCTACCAAATGCCCAATTCTACTTAAGCTTGAATGTACTAAAACAGAATCGCCAGGTTTAATTCCAATTGCCTCAAGGTTTTTAACTAAATCGGTAGTTGTAAAACTTTTACCCGTACTTTGCTTATTTGCCAATTCGGCATTTCGATTGTTCTTTTTCCGTTTTCTATTCCAGTTTAATAAAAAACTAGGCGTTAGACCGCGAACCACATCTTTCAAACTCATTGCCCTTGAAATTTATAGGTGATTGTGCCACTTGACAGTCCTGATGCAGACTGAGAATAATCAAAACGTGATTTTTTAGCATAACGTTTTGATTTCAGAATCATACATTCTGATGCACCACGTGATAGACTTGAATTGAATTCAGTACTTTTTACATTACCACTTTTATCAACTTTAATATCAATTACAACAGTTCCTGAACCGTTACAGGTATAACCAGGTATTTCTAGTGAGTGTGCCTTGCGGTTTTTCAAGTTAAACGAAACCATTACCTGACCGGCAAAAGCATTTTCACCATTATTGTCAATATTGCTATTATTGGGTTTGTCTCTAGTGTCATCCGCGTCACCAAATGCGTCATTATTAACCTCATTGCGAGGTGGTGGCTCGTCAGAATTGGGATGTGTTGCTGCCCATTCATCAAAAAACTGTTGCTCTAATTCCCTTGCTTCGCGCTCAACTTGTTCATCTAATTCTTGTGCTGAAAAATTCTCGTAAGACTTTTCGCGTTGGTCGTTAGCATCTGCAGTTAAATTATAGAGTTGTTCATTCTTCAATTCATTTTCCTGATTTAACCTTTCCAGCATCTCCAGCATTTCTTCGTCCATTTCAATGGCATCTGCATCTAATTCAACCTCTTCGTATTGTTCACTATTATGTCCATAAGGTGTTCTAATCGTTGTGAAATTAGTCGTCATAAAAAATAGGACGTGAAAAAGTACAGTGCCCAAAATGGCAAACTTATAACGTTCGATATAATCTAAAAACTGATCCACTATTCTTCGTCTTTTCTTATAAACTCATTTCGTTTGAGATGAAAGTAAAATATTTCTTCTCTTGTTTCTAGCTGTACAACTTCATTGGTATAGGGTTCAACAGAAATATATGAAAAAGTCAGTAATGTATCTCCGTTTGTTTCTAGAAGTCCAAAACTTCCTCTACTTTTTGCAATTAGAATGGTATCATTAAATTGTTCTAATCTTTCGAAAAATGGACCAACTACGTAATTACCTTTTTGATTGATTAGACCAACCAGTGGTGCCCCGCCAGCCTTTGCTAGTTTCCCGTTGAACGAATTTGCAGCTGTAAAATTATAAGGAATCACCAAACGTCCATTTTGATTTAAATATCCCCATTTATCTCCTTTTTGTACAGCAATATAGGTGCCATAATCTCCCAGTTTTTTCTGTTCTCGTCCAAATAACTTTCTACCATTGGTGTCGATCAAATTGTATCCCTCATCAAATTGAATTTTTGCATGCGCATTTTGAAAAACAGCCATTTGTCTAAATTCTGGATAAGTTTCCACCCAATCTTTTAAAATCAATTCTCCTTTAGCATCAATATAATTAAACAATTCTTCTTTTTCTACAATTGCTCTATTATCATGCATCTCTCCAATGAAATCATATTCAAATGTTAAAATAGAATCTTGTTTCTGATTCAATACACCCCATTTCCCTTCAAATTTAGCAAGATATACACCAGGATA
The DNA here is from genome assembly GCA_047623705.1 of Crocinitomix sp. GTDB lineage: Bacteria > Bacteroidota > Bacteroidia > Flavobacteriales_D > Crocinitomicaceae > Crocinitomix. Next base: position 9,120 of record JBLHOW010000033.1, on the reverse strand, counting down.
ATACAATTTGAGTTTGGTGTATTTAAAAGGTATAGAGGTTGTTCCAAAAACGTCAATTAAGCCATAGTTGCCATTTTTACTTACAATTGCTTTCCCATTATTAAAATCATCCGCATCAGAATATTGCTGTTTTAATCGCACAATTCCTTTCAAATCAAAATATCCATAGGAATCTCCTTCAGAGAAATAACAAAATCCTTCATTTAAATTCCCAAGATCTTCGTAAGCCGGATTAATTACAAATTCGCCGCTTCGGTTAATTAATCCCCACTTTTCATCCACTTCAACCACCGCGTGTCCTTCGCTCATTTTATAAGCATCATCAAAAATAGCATCAATTACAAGATCGCCTGTTTTATCAATAAACCCATACTTACCCTCTAGCTGAACTATTGCTAACCCTTCGTGAAAGGCTTCTGCAACCTCATATTTCGGAGCAATATAGAACTCCTCATCCTCATCTATATATCCCCACTTATTACGTACTTTAATCGGATATAATACACGATCAACACTATTGAGTTGCACCATTAACTCTTCCTTAAACGGATAATCGGAAAACTCATTTAAGAATGCTTGAATGCTACTGGTTGAATAATCTTGTTGCAAATGTGTAGAGAACATTTTTTTCCAAGCAATAGGAACATTTCTATTTTCTGGATGATCAGCAATAAAGTTTTTATAGGATTCCAAACTTCCAGTAACAGTTGCAATGGTGTATATCTGATCCTCTGCATCTGCTCTATAAGGACTATTAGGAAATAGTTTAATGAACCTCACATAATCAATAAAGTTATTCGCTACGGTAGTCTCTTGATAATTCAAACGATCAAATGCCGCTTGTGCATCCGCAGTCCTTTCAGAATTTGGGTACACCTGCATAAACTCTCCATATGCCGCAGCGGTATTATTTTGGTTCGCTAGTTCAAAGGCCAATTCATCTCTATAATAAATGACAGAGTCTACATGTTTACTCCAAGGATTACGATCTAAAAAACGCTGATAAACCGCAACAGCATGCTGTTCTTTCACAGCTATAAACAAGGAACTTGAAACTTTATCGCGGTGTTCGAATATTTTTAAACTATCTGCTCCCCAATTGGCATACTTGATTTTTTTCTTTGGTTTTACATTGGCATAATTAACCGTTGCGCGAACAATGCAGCTATGTGCACTATCCAAATTGAAAAAAGGATTATCGGATCGTAAATAAATTAGACTTAAACCATATGACGCGGCAACATTATCTCGTTTGAGTCCTTTCTCAAATAATCGCTTTGCATCAAAGTAATTATAGATATCCAAAGATTGGAATCCCTTTTCAATTTTTCCAGCAGAAAGATTGAATGAGAATAATAAGGATAATATGATTAGTGCGTAGCGCTTATTCATTACAATTAAAACGCAAAATTAAACATTTCGATACATTAAACTGGCGTGATTTTTCAACTTTAAATAAAAAAATCAAATAAAAAGAGATGATTCATGGCATTCAATTTCCCGATACTTTTAACTTTGCAACCTATTTTTCGCTGTGAATGATAAAAATTGCTGACCGAATATTGTTTTACGTCATCCTGAAACCCCTTTCATACCTGCCTTTAGGACTGTTGTATTTCTTTTCGAGTATCGTATATTTTTTGACGTACAACTTTGTTCGTTATCGTCGTAAAGTGGTGCGTACCAACCTAGAAAAAGCCTTCCCTGAGAAAATACCAGCCGAATTAAAGGCAATTGAGAAAGGTTTCTACAAACATTTTATTGATTTTATCTTTGAAAGTATTAAGGCTGTAAGCATTTCAAGTAAGCAAGTTTTAAAGCGTACTTCAATCAAAAATCCAGAGCTTTTGGAGGAATTGTTTAAACAAGATAAAAACGTAATTGTTACCTGTGGACATTATAATAATTGGGAATTTTACTCATTGAGTTTACCAAAATTGACCAAATACACGACTTATTCGATTTATCAACCATTGAAAAACAAGTTTTACGATCAGATTTTATTCAATTCGAGAACGCGTAATGGCATGAATTTAATTGGGACAAAAGATATAATTCCTTTTTTCACCAGTTCAACCAAGGAGAAAAAAATGGTGATCATTGTCAATGATCAATCTCCTACGAATCTAAAAACGGCACATTGGAATACTTTTTTAAACCAAGAAACTGGTTGGAATGTAGGTCCAGAAAAATTGGCGACCAAATATGATTACACGATTCTATTCGGGCATTCTAAAAAAGTAAAACGCGGTTATTACGAAGTAGAGTTTACACTGATTAGTGACAATCCTGCTGAAATGAAAGCTGGTGAAGTAACAGATATTTACGTCAATTTACTGGAAGATTTAATCAAAGAAAAACCAGATTTCTGGTTATGGTCTCACAAAAGGTGGAAACACCTACCTTCAAAAGTAAATAGTGACAAGTCCGAAATAAAACAAAATTAAAATCAACGATTTTGAGTCTATTTTTATTTTCCCCTCGTCGTCTGATGTTTATACTAAACGTTTGGTCTTCAAAAGCTTCTCTTTTTCTTCTCGTAAAGAAAATAACGAAACTATTTCTCAAAAGTCATTTGATTTATAAAACTTCGTTTATTTCCAACCTGCCACTAAATAAATAGCTAAATTAGTTGTCAGAATGAGTATGATACCATTAGCCGAACGTATGCGGCCGAATACCTTGGCCGATTATATGGGACAAGACCATATAATTGGTGAAAATTCTGGATTGCGAAAAGCAATTGAATCAGGACACATTCCTTCCATGATATTTTGGGGACCACCGGGTGTTGGAAAAACAACCTTGGCACAAATCATTGCCAATACCGTAGATCGCCCATTCCATTCTTTAAGTGCCATTAATTCTGGGGTAAAAGACATTAGAGAGATTATTGCAAAAGTGGGTAATCAAGGTTTGTTTGGTGCTCAAAACGCCATTTTATTCATTGATGAAATTCACCGCTTTAGTAAATCGCAACAAGATTCATTATTGGGTGCCGTTGAAAAAGGCATCATAACCTTAATTGGAGCCACAACAGAAAATCCATCATTTGAAGTTATTTCGGCCTTGCTGTCACGAAGCCAAGTTTATACGTTAAGACACCATTCAAAAGATGAATTAGTCGGCTTAATGAATCGTGCATTGTCCACGGACGACTATTTAAAATCAAAAAAAATAAAATTAAAGGAGACAGGCGCTTTAATAAAAATTTCAGGCGGTGATGCCCGAAAGTTATTAAACGCGCTTGAAATGGTCGTAGAACAGGCCTATGAGGGTAAGACATTGAATGTAACGAACGATTTAGTTACAAATATCATACAAGCCAATATTGCCAACTACGATAAAGATGGCGAAATGCACTATGACGTTATCTCGGCTTTTATTAAATCTATTCGAGGTAGTGATCCAAACGGCGCAGTTTATTGGTTAGCTCGTATGATTGAAGGTGGTGAAGATCCTAAATTTATTGCACGGCGTTTGATGATTTCTGCGGCTGAAGATATTGGTCTGGCAAATCCAAATGCATTAATCATGGCAAATAATACTTTTGACGCTATTAATAAAATTGGATGGCCTGAAGGGCGTATTGTTTTATCACAATGCACCATCTATCTAGCTACTTCACCAAAAGGAAATGGTTCTTATATGGCAATCGGGAAAGCCCAGGCCTTGGTTAAAGAAACTGGAAATTTGAGTGTTCCACTCCATTTGCGCAATGCACCTACTAAATTAATGAAGGATTTGGGTTATGGTGAGGATTATAAATATTCGCACGATTTTGCGAACAATTATGTGAACCAAGAGTTTTTACCTGATGAGATTAGTGGTACTAACTTTTTTGAAGCAGGAAGTTCGGCTAGAGAACAAGATATTGAGAAGACGATTAAGAACTTATGGGGGGAGAAATATGACGGGAAGTAGTGACTAGTCGTTAGTAGTATAGCAATGAAAATAGAACATGAATGATAACGTCAGGCTGCACGACTGAATTAAGAAAATGGAGATCAGACTAGAAACAATAGAACAAAAATGTAACGTCAGTTCGAGTAATTATAACTAATTGCAGAGCAATTAATTATAATTGTATCGAAAACAAGTGGTAATAATGAGTGAAGAAATAAAAAATAAAAGTTCAAAAGTTAAAGCTTGGATTAGTGCTATGCGACTGAGGACTTTGCCTTTGTCGTTTAGTAATATCTTATTAGGTACAGCTCTGGCTTTTGGCGTCATTAAAGGAACTTGGTCCGAATTGAGTTTACCATGGGGAACGTTTACTCTTATTTTGATCACAACGCTGCTTTTACAAATTTTGTCAAACTTAGCGAACGACTATGGGGACGCTAAGAAAGGCGCAGATAATGAAGGAAGGATTGGCCCAGAAAGAGCCATTCAGAGTGGCGTGATTTCTCCAAAGGAAATGCTTATCGGAATCATAATCACAGCAATTCTATCACTTATTTTTGGTATTTGGTTGCTACTAGAAGCGTTTGACTATAATCTCAGCTGGACATTCATCATTTTTTTCATATTGGGAATTGCAGCCATTGCAGCAGCCATCAAGTATACGGTTGGCAAAGGCGCTTATGGATATTCGGGTTTAGGTGATCTGTTTGTATTTGTTTTTTTTGGATTACTTGGGGTAATGGGAACATTTTATTTAGAAATTGGCGGGAACCTTACTTGGCTAATCGTCCTTCCAGCCATTACAATGGGTTGCTTCAGTGTTGCTGTATTGAATTTAAACAACATGCGGGATCGTGAAAACGATCAAAAGGTGGGCAAAAACACGGTTGTTGTGAAATTAGGCTTCAAGAAAAGTAAAGTTTATCATTATTCCTTATTCGCTATAGCTTATTTGGCATTTCCAATTCCAATGGTGGTATTAAGTTTTTCTCAAGGTGGATCAATTACGCTATTAGCCTTTGTTCCTACTGCCATCATTCACTTTATTCATTTAAGAAAAGTATATCGCACAACTGATCCTAAAGATTTTGATCCTGAATTAAAAAAGGTCGCGCTATCTGCATTTCTTTTCTCGTTATTATTTTTTATAATGGTTGTATTCGTTGACTAATTTTACACTATGCGCATAGATATTCTCACCATATTACCAAAATTATTAGAAAGTCCGTTTAACGACTCAATAATGAAACGCGCTCAGGAAAAAGGTCACGCTGAGATTCATATACACAACATTAGAGATTATTCAACGCACCGCCAAAACAGTGTAGATGATTATCAATATGGTGGTGGCGCTGGAATGGTCATGACGATTCAACCGATTGCTGATTGCATTGAAAAATTGCAAGCCGAACGAACCTATGACGAATTGATTTATATGACTCCTGATGGAGAATTGTTAGAACAATCGCATTGCAATGCTTTTTCACTGCAAAAAAACTTGCTCATATTATGTGGACACTACAAAGGCGTTGATCAACGGATTCGTGATTTGTTTATTACAAAAGAAATTTCGATTGGCAGCTATGTTATGTCTGGCGGTGAATTAGGTGCTGCGGTTTTAGTAGATGCTGTGGTTCGTTTAATACCTGGTGTACTAAATGATGAAACCTCTGCCCTAACCGATTCTTTTCAAGATGGTTTATTAGCGCCGCCCGTTTATACCAGACCGGAGGATTATAAAGGTAATATCGTTCCAGAAATTCTCATGTCAGGACATAACAAGAAGATTGATGAGTGGCGCAATGAGCAAAGCGTCATCCGAACGCAAGAACGACGTCCTGATTTATTGGAAGAAAATTAATGCTGCAACTCTTTTTATAAGTTCTCTAATTCCCTATCAAGCTCTTCCAACGTAAATGTTTTAAAACTGGAAAGATTTACACCTTCTGAATTGACTATAGCATATTCAATGGCAAGTTTAGGTTGCTCTTCCCCACTGTTGATCGCAACAATTTTAACATTTTTGCCTATAGGGATATTTTCAAATACATATCCGCTATTTCTAAACTCGCTTTCTAGCATCATACCACGAGCTTCCTCAAATACCAAATAAACTTTTGTATCTTCCTTCAAATCACTTTTAACCACAAAATCTACTTTTTCACCTGTGTTATCAGAGAAGTAATCACAATTAATTAAACCAAAAGAGATGGAGTTCATTACATAATAATTTAACTCGGCATTGTCTACTTTGGTCATAGCAGCGTTTCTAAATTCCGCATATTTTTCATTAAAACTGTAGAGAAAATCATCAGAACTGGGCTCAGTAGTGGATGAAAAACTAAAAAACGAGCTCATAGGGTTAAATGGGCCATTTGGATCAAAACTTTGTGTAATCGTGTCAAAGAATGTAATTACATAAGCATCAAAGGGAGTTGACTCGCCGTATATTTCGGCCGAAATCACACGCGCATCTTCATCCAAATCAACCGACACACCAATGTATTCGTCGTGATTCTCACAAAAGTATTTTTTCATTTCGGACGTAAACACAAAATTTTCATTTTTGTACTTATAAAACTCACTCAAGTCTGGCAATACTGCATCTTCCTTATGCCCCACGTAACCAAAACCTCCAATACCATCCCACTCTAAACCGCATTCTAACAATACATCAACATCATAAGGAACAACATTTCCTTGCTCAGGATCAAAAACATTTTCTGGATTGAGTTTCCAATTTACATCCTCTCCTACTTCGGTATAAAAAAGCTTCATATTTGCATTTACCTCCTCTTCTTTTGGAAAGAATATTGTAAACGGATGATCCATTTTAAGATAACACATCTCACTGCCAGCCCAGGCCGTAACATCTATCATTCCCCCTGAAACAAGTAAACTCGTATCTGACATTGTCACTAAATCTCTCGAAATCAAATCTTTTGTAGAATAATACTCTTGAATCTCAATTTCAATAACCCCTTCAGGAACGGCACCATTTTCTAGCACAAAGGAGTTTGCATTAAAATGTACCAAGGTCCCTTTATCACATCTTATCAACGTATCTTTAGATTGATCGATAATAAATGGTTGAATTTTCGGTTCAATTTGCCTTGAAATTTGATTGTCTCGATCTAAATCAGCCTTTGTGCTGCATTGAATTAGAAAGGGGACGATAAATATAAAAAGAGAATATTTTTTCATGCTGTTATTGATTGAATAGATTGATATAAAATTAATCAATTAATCCAGAATCACTGCGTAAAAAAAGCTTACCAGAACCTCTTCCTTTCGACCTTATCCCTGAATCAAGCCTTGTAATTCAGCCCACTCAGACCATGACCCGTCATATAATTTGAGACTTTTTCTGTTTGCGATATGCCCAGCCAACATCACTATACAAGCAGTAACTCCTGAACCACAGCTAAAAACAAGCTCTTTGTCAGCAGTCAGTTGCGTTTCGAAAATTTTTCTTAGCTCTGTTTCAGATTTAAATTTACCAGCTGTCAATAAGTCTTTATAAGGAATGTTAATGGAATTAGAAATATGTCCACTCTTTAAATGTTTGCGTGGCTCATCCTCTACTCCTTCAAACCTACCCTTAGATCTTGCATCTATCAACGTGAACTGGTTTTCGTCAATATTAAGCAATACATCATTATAAGTCTTGAGAAGATTTTGCTGAAAATTTACTTTGAAATCTCCCGTTTCATTAGGAGTAAAATACTTAGCAGCAGTTGCAAAACCCTGATTAATCCATGCCGGTAATCCGCCATCTAAAACTGAGACATTTTTATGCCCCATAATTTTAAACAACCACCAAACGCGTGGGCTAGTATAAATTCCGAGGTTATCAAATACCACTATTTTTGAAGTTTTGTTAATCCCCAGTTTTCTTGCCTCTAATTCGAATTGTTCAGCTGTAGGAACGGTATTTGGAAATGGACTTGAAGAATTTGCAAACTTATTTTTCAAATCAAAAAAGCGCGCATTTTTAATCGTGATCGATTTGTGAATAGAAGAATTACCTTGAGCATTTGACTGACTACTTGCGTCTAATAGTATTAGATCCTTATCATGAAAGTTTTCGTGCAACCAATCTACGGTAGTTAAATCTTTCATTAATTAAAAAAAGTATTAAACACTGTAAAACAAGGTTTTACAACGTGAATGATACAGGTATAGTTTGTTTCACTCTTACCTTTTTACCACGCATGGTTCCTGGTGTCCAATTTGGCATTTTTTTGATAACATTTACCGCCTCTTGATCCAACTCGTCATTCTTACATCCTCTTCGAACGGTAATATTTGAAATGCTTCCATCTTTTTCAACAATAAATTGAATATACACTTTGCCTTGAACACCTGCTGCTTTTAATTTTGGTGGATAATGCAAATTTTTACGAATGAACAAATCCATTGCATCTCCATCTCCAGGGAAATGTGCCATTTGCTCTGGGAAATCATAAATCATTGAAGAGTCTTGCAGTGTATTAATACCGTTACCCATTGTGAATCCTGCATTTGCAGAAACAATTAGTAGCAATAAAATGATGGTCTTTTTCATTTGTGGTGTTTAATGTGGTTTCTAATTTAAGTAAATTTGCAGAGGGAGCGTAAAATTCTTTGTAATATTTTCTTCTATAAAACTAGCGGACATTAACGTTTCTGACGGAAAAAATTTAAAATTCCAATTGTTAACCATATTTTGCATTTGTATTTCAGCTTGAATATTTTTACCTTTACAATGTTGCATAGCACTTGCTTGCATAAAAAATGTGGCTTCAATTATGAGAAAAATTAATTTCGTTTTCATTCTAATTATCCTGTTTACAAGTATCGTGCCCACTTCCTGTGATAAAGGACCAATTCATTATGACTTTGATGGTATTGTAAAAAGTTCTATCGGTGACGCTCCGGTTTCGGGTGTTGATGTAACGATTTCGCAAAAAATTATTCAAAACGGTCTCGCTGGAGAAGGATATTCACTTGGAGGAGCTACAACTACTGACGCTGCAGGAGCATTTGAAATATCTTTTGAGCGTGAAATGGTCACTGAATTTATACTTGAGTTTGAGAAAGAAAATTATTTTTCTTTAGAAGTTCTCGAATCATCTTCGGACGTATCAACTGGAGAGATCAATTCATATTCTGAGGTTTTAGAACCAAAATCATGGGTAACATTTAATATTAAAAACTTTTTACCACTTGAAG
>JBLHOW010000032.1:0-60954 GCA_047623705.1 Crocinitomix sp. | reverse complement strand
CGAACGTAAGTGAGAAAATGTGCTCCCGATAGCTATCGGGAGGCTAAGATCAAACTTGAGCTTGCTCAAAGTATGACGCAGCCACAAACATCTCGAACGTAAGTGAGAAAATGTGCCGCCAGCTCTCGATACAATTTTAATTTTTTGGATACACCAAAAATTAAAACCACTTGATCTGACGGAAGTTGCTTAATAATATAGAAGAAAAATTCTACTTAATTCTCAAAAACTCGCCTTGGTTAACCAAGGCGAGTTTTTTTATACCCAACAATTATAAGATCAACATTAAAAAAACTTGTTTGCCAAGACTTCTCATTATACATGATATAGTATGAATTATACATTTCATTGAACCCATCCCTAACCTAACTTTGCATAGAAATGAAATTTATAATTATGAAAACGATACTACTAATTTTATCAAGCTTTGCATTTATTGTAACAAATGCACAAACAACATGGTATGAGATCCCTACTGGGGTTCACAATAAATTAAATACAATTGATTTTCCTTCATCTCTAGTTGGATATATCGGTGGCAATGACACACTCTTACTTAAAACAACAGACGGCGGAAACAATTGGAGTCCAGTTGATTTTAGCGGAGTAACTGTTTATGCAGGTGGAGAAAACATTCTAGATCTAAATTTTATAGATGAGAATATTGGCTATATGACAGTCGGACCATATGGCGGCACTTACAAAACAATTGATGGTGGCTTAAATTGGGATATTATAACTGTTTCTCTCAACTTGTGCTATGTAGGAGGAACTTTCTTTTTTGATGAAGATGACGGATTTATTGGAGGCGACGGTTGTTTTGAAGGAGAATTAATTGATATTGTAGCGGCCGGAACTACGACTGCTTCAATAATGAATTATAACGGAATGGCCGGTGGTGAATCTATCACACAAATTGATTTTTTAGATGACAATTATGGCTTAGCATCAAGTTCAGGTGGAAGGATTTTTAGAACCATTAATAGCGGCGTCACATGGGATTCAATTCCATCAAGTTTAGGAAATACAGTTCCAATCACATCAGTAAAAATCATTAATGATACGCTGGCCTTTGCTGGGTATAATCAAGACGGCGGCGGATTTGCTTTATTGACGACAACAGATGCCGGTCTTACATGGTCTCAGGATCTCGCCACAGGAACATTTTATTATCCCGCCTTTTATGAAATTGTTCATTCTAATTCAAATCATATTTATGTCGCAGCTGTTCCATCTTTTGGAGAATTAGGAGTGATTTTTGAAAATGACGGAACTTTTTGGAATTATTGGAATGTAGACCATCCAGTCTATGCAATGGACACTTATTCAGACTCAATAGCATGGGCAGTTGGAGATAGCGGATATGTTGTTGTTAATGTACCGCCTACAATGTTGACTTTAACAGAAAACACCATTAACGCTACCCTTAACGTTTATCCAAATCCATTTAAATCAACAATAAATCTTGATTTTACCGGGTTCACAAGCCCCAACTTAACGATAATTGATTCGCAAGGCAGGGTTATTCTAGAACGTGTCGTAAATATTCCACAACAAGATTTATTATTCTTGGAAAAAGGAATTTACATTATGAAATTGACTGAAGGAGATCGGGAGCGAACGGCAAGAGTGATAAAATATTAATCTCTTCTTGCTTATTAACTTGAGTTCGACTATCCTTTATTAGGATCATAGCAGCGCTCTAACATCTCATAAAGCTCAGGATGTTTGCGCCGTAATAATTTTGGACGTTCGAAAAAATATTCAGAAGCAACCGTAAAGAACTCGGCCTGTTTAGTTCCTCCATAGTTACGGAGATCAGATTGATCGTTATTAATAGCTTCCATTCCTTGATGCATTAAATTTAGCCAAGGAATGATGTATTCTTGCCCCAAGAAATTATGCGGAACACCATCAATTTGACCATCAGTTTTGTCTAATAAATGAATGAATTCATGGATACCGGTATTAAGCTTGTCTGTTTTGTTTTTAAACCCGTGATGTAAAGCTTTACGTGATAAAAGCATTTGATTTTCATACTTTCCAGTTCCGACCATCCCAGCAATCCAACGGTCTTCATCATCACTACCGAAGCCTAAGTTTTCATTAAAATTGTCAGGGTAAATAATCACACTTTTAATGTTCGTATAATGCCAATTTCGGAATCTAAAAACTGGAATTATGGCACTGGATGCAACAAATACACGATCAATTTCTTCTAATTCAAAATGAACAGCATCAATATAAACCTCCTCTAAAAACACTAACATTTGATCTTTAAACAATTGCTTTTCCGCATCATTTAAAAGCTGATAAAAACGAACATGCCCTTCAAGCAAAGCATTCCATTCAGTAGGAATTACTTTTTCCTTTTTCCGTTTATTGCTAAGTGCAATAATTACTATGATCACTGAAACAAGCAATAAAACGTAGATCATAAATCAATCAAGGTGTAAATTATATAGTCTTAAAAGGTAAAGATATAAGAACTTTCTCAAATATACCCTAGCCCCTTTTGAACACTATTGGTATGCATTTAGTTCAAGGAAAAATTCTTAACTTTATTAAAACGAATTTTATAATTAATAGCAATGGCGGAAAACAAAACGCAACCATCTTCGACATCCGTATCCGATTTTATTGATCAAGTTGAGAACGAACAGAAACGAAATGATGCCAAAACATTACTTATACTTTTCGAAAAAATAACCGGAGAAAAGGGTATGATGTGGGGACCATCAATCATTGGTTTTGGGAGGTATCATTATAAATATGATAGTGGACGTGAAGGCGATTCTATGCTCGCAGGTTTCTCTCCACGCAAGTCTGCTTTATCATTATATATTATGGCTGGATTCTCTAAATATGACGGATATTTATCAAAATTGGGAAAATTTAAAACAGGAAAATCATGCCTTTATATAAAAAAATTGGCTGACGTTGATATAGTAATACTTGAAGCAATGATTATAGATTCAATTAAAACAATTCAGGCGAAATATCCATAACTGAGTTCAGGTTAATCGTACTGCATCTATTTTCGCCTAACAGAACAGTCACAATCAAAATACCCCCAATCATATTCCTCTAGCGTGTCACGACGCTCAACTTCCTGCTCACAATTCCGTTCTGCATACTTATTGAACAACCCTTCCTGTTTATAAACATCAATGGTGTCGAACGCAGTACGATCTAACAAATAACAGGTACGCACGCGTTTATTTTTGCAAGAACTAAAGGCACAGAAAACCGTAATAATTACGAAAGGAATTAGAAAGCGATTCATAGGATTGATTTTCCTTAATTGATCAAAAATTAAGCCGAGAATTTGCAATCATCCATTACAACTTAATCGAAACACGTCAATTTCTGAATTCTCATTACATGACGCATCCAAAAAATCACTTATTTCATGCCAATGTCGCACTTCCTCTCCCATTACACAGTATGCTTCACAAATTATTTCTTCATTCCACTCTATAACAAGGTTCATTCCTAATTTCGCGCTATAATAACTCCAACACGTTGCCGACTCAACCTTTTCAAAATCATCAGATTTGGTTAGAGATTCTATACACCCTGTTTCACTCACAGTTATTTGTAGTAATTCAGGTGCTTCATTTTGATGATCCCATTTAAAGGAATACTTTGTCTCATAACAATCTGGCGCACCGCAATCACATCCATGCAAATCAAATGCGACTGAATAAGGTCGGAAATCGGACTGATAAGTCGTCTGTTTTGCTTTAAAAGACAATAGAATTCCAATAAGAAAGACTGCGCATATTACAGCTAACCGTTTTGACATCTTAATTCGCAAAAACCATCATTTTGGTTCCTCTATCCTGCCCATCAACAACTAAAGTATAAGCGTACGTGCCAACCTGACCATAACCATGATGATAAAGAACCTCATTCATCTCAGAAGTCAAATCTATCGGTATTCGTTCTATTTCTTTTCCTTGCAAATCGCGAATGGAAATGAAGGCCTCTTTTACATTTTGCGCCTGATTCACTTTAACACCAATAATAGTCGCCTCATCAAAAGGATTTGGTCTGTTTTGCATGAGTTCAAAATCTTGCTGCGGTTGTTTTTCTTCCGCTATTGATATTTCTCCATTTGTAATTGCTATTTCCGACGAAAACAAACTTTCAATATCATACTCATCTACAGATGCTACGCTAATAATATAATTATCAGTGGTCGGTGGGTAAATGGTGTCTAAAAACCCTTCTAATACATAAACTGAATCCCAATCATTGGTTTCTGTTCTTAAGCCAACACGATACTTATCATAACCTGTCTCACCCGTAATACGAACCACAATCCCTGGTCCTTCAAACGTTTCTATTAAAAAGTCGCAAGGCTTTGGTCCAATTGCTATCATTGCAGCGCCAATTCCGTTGATGACAGCATTTCTACCCAAATAATTAAAATCTACAAAGAAGCTATCCAATTCCATATCTCCGTCTGTGTCTACTCCTAAAATATCATCAGAAGTATGCTGACGATCGTGATAATCACCTCCTACACCAGCATCACCATGTTCATGTGCCGAAGTAAATCGCATGGCTGTAAATCCATCTTGTCTAAATGGAATATGATCTCCACCTCTACCCACACGATCCTCAGCAGACATTATAGTTAATTGCATAGCCACATCCACAAGAGGCAATAATTCTTCTTGGTATTGCAGTTTGACAAAACGTGCCAATTGTTTATTGCGAGAATTAAAACCACCTTCGGTAAAAAAACGTACTTGTGTACTGTCAATTTCATTTTCTCCTGGGCAAGATGGTGCCGAGGAAGTTTCACCGCAGATAACGCCTCCAATAACATCATTATTGAGCACGGCTTTTATTGGCATGTCATTATCTACTGCATATTGCGAAAAAGCGTTGGAGCCATACAAACCTTGCTCTTCACCAATAGTCAACATAAATACAATCGTATTTTCAAATGTATAGGCACTCATAACCCGAGCCAACTCCATAACCAAAGCAGAACCCGAGCCATTATCTTCCATTCCTTGCGCCTCACAATCAATATCGCAAGCAGTAGCACATCTACTATCAAAATGTGCCTCAATTATAATCACTTCATGGTTCACAATATTACTTCCAGGTAGCACAGCAAAAATATTTCGGTGTTGACTCATGCCACAAACCACTTGATCAAACTGCAAGTAACTAGGAATTAACCTATTGTCATTTGCAGCACTAATGGCTTCAAACTCTTCATAAGCCCATCTTCTTGCTGCTCCAATTCCCGTCGTGGCAGAAACAGTATCTGAACCCGTATTTCGATTCATAAAACCAGCCATATCAACTAAATATGACTTTAACGATTCAGAATTGATTTGTGCATTAATTCCCATAATGATGTCATCATGTGCATTTATCACTTCTGTAGCAACATAATCTGCAGGATCAAAATAGCCTAACATTACTTGTTCAGCAATAGGATTTGTACTAATAATATTGAGTTGTGCACTTCCGTAAAATGTCGAAAACGCGAACAGGAGACTTAAAAATAGTTTCATAGTTTGCTTTTATTCTCCTCTAAGATACGGATTTTCAATGTGCAATGATTCAATTATCAATGTGCATTTCTTAATCCTCAACCGTGAGTTTATCGAATAGTACTATTTACAATGTTATATTATTAACTTGATTGCGTTAATTCAGTTTATCATTTGTTTGGCCGTATTTAGACAAAAAAAGAGCACTTGCAAAAATTGCAAATGCTCTTAATTATGCTACACTCTTTAGCAATTGTGTAATATGTGTTTAAAAATGATTAAGCCAACTAGCTTAATTTAAAACTAATTGGTAAAGTGTATCTAACGCCCACTTTTTCTCCTTTGTTTTCCCCCGGAGTCCAAGCTGGCATTAATTTAACAACTCTTAATGCCTCCTTAGCCAATCGTCCGTCTAAGTCATTAATGACCTCAACATTTTCAATTTCACCTGCTTTTGAAACCACAAACTGGACATATGCAACACCTTCAACTCCCTCTTCGGCAGCCTCCTTAGGATAATTTACATTTTCAACAATAAAATTGGACATTTCAGTTGTCCCTCCTACATACTTTGGAAAAACCTCCACGTCGTCATAAATCTTTTCATCAACTTGTAATTCTGAGGTTGTTTTGTTAGTATCACTCTGTTTCGTACATTGAAACAACATGGCCGCCATTCCAATCAATGGAATTATACCTAATAGCCATGTTTTCTTTCTAATATTTGTTTTCATAATAATAATTCGTTTTTTCAAAGTGAGTTGATTATAAAATCGACTCGTTAATAAATAATGTGAGCTGTTTAACCCAAGTGCATAATTGACTAGAAATTTCAGATAATGTACTTTATGTTTTTTATACATCAAGGCATCTACTTCATATTCATGCAGATTGACCATTTCTCTTTTCATAAATAAGAAAATTGGATTAAACCAGAATATAACATGCATTAATTCAAGAATCATAGTGTCGATAGAATGCTTTTTATTTACGTGCATTATCTCGTGTTCTAAAACAATATCTTGCTCCTCTGCACTTAAATCTGGTGCAATTTGAATTTGATTAAAGAAAGAAAATGAAGCCTTACCTTTCACTTTGTAAATGCGATATAGGCCCATGTTTTCAGAAGTGTTTCGAGTAAAAAACAGACTCAATTTTACAAGTCTAAAAATCAAAACTAAACCAATTACTACTACACCAACTCCATAAAGGTTTGACCATACAAAAAAGGAAGTTCCAGCTGCAACAAAGTCCTGTTGCCCATTGATAATAACTGGTTGCAAATTCACGATTGGCAAACTATAAGAAACTGCCGAAAAATCGATCAAAGACTTAATTGCAATTACCGAAACGGCTATTACTGGAATCCCCATCAATAAACCTCTTTGAAGTTTAAAAGCGAGCCTCTTTCGAATGCCCATGAATCCAATAAACAGCAACACGATTAAAGCGTTAATCTCAATTAAACTCCAACTAAACTGACTCATCTTCTTCTTTTTTTATAATTTCAATAATCTCATTCAAATCACCCAAACTCATGTTGTTTTCTTTCATAAAGAAGGATAGAAACTGAGCATTGGAATTGTTGAAATAATTTTTTTTCAAACCCTGCACCCTTTGTAGCGAATACCCTTCCTTAGAAATTGTAGGATAATATTCATTTGACTTGCCGTAGGTTTTGAATTTTACAAATCCTTTTTGAACCAATACACGAATAACCGTCAAAACGGTGTTGTATGCAGGTTTTGGATCTTTTAATTGTTCAAGTATATCCTTTGCAAAGCCTTTTTCTACTTTCCATATGGCATGCATGATTTGCTCCTCTGCTTTTGTTAATTCTTTCTTCATTCTTTAATAATTTTTAATTTTCATCTCGCTTCACAACTCATTCATGTCCTGCGCAAGACAATCCTTTATCATTAAACGAGACGACTTAATCATGTCGACAAGGCAAACATATAACTATTTTTATAAAAATACAACTATATTTATAATTATATAATTATTTTTATAGTTATATCGCCAAAAAAAAGCCCCTAACCGTTGAAAACAGTTAGGGGCAGCACTAATTAAATAAGTGTTTTAAATATTGGCTAATATAGATTCGAAGAATAATTTACCATCCGTATTTCCCAAATTTTCATCTGATGCACGTTCTGGATGAGGCATCATTCCGAATATGTTTTTTCCTTTATTTGTGATTCCTGCAATATTGTCTAAAGATCCATTTGGATTGAACGCGGCATCTACTACCCCATCCTCATTACAATACTGAAAAAGTACTTGATCGTTATCATAAATAGACTTCATAACATCCTCTGGCGCAAAAAATCTTCCTTCGCCATGTGCAATTGGAATTTTATAAGCTTTGTCGCCTATTAATCCTTTTGTAATGGCAGCATCTTTAGATTTTGCTTTTAGGTGAATGTTTTTGCAAATAAACTTTTGATTGTCATTGTGCAATAAAGCACCTTCAAGCAATGGTGTTTCACAAAGGATTTGAAATCCATTACAAACTCCCATTACATATCCACCACGTTCACCGTGCGCGATAACCTCTTTCATGATTGGTGAGAACTTTGCAATTGCTCCTGAACGCAAATAATCACCGAAGGAAAATCCTCCTGGCAATACTACAAAATCAACCCCTTTTAAGTCTTGATCTTTGTGCCATAATCGCTCAACTTGTTGACCTAGGCTCGTCTCTAATGTGTCCACCATATCTTGGTCACAATTGGACCCTGGAAAAGTAACTACTCCAAATTTCATTTCTTCGTTTTTAAATGCTTTGCAAAGTTAATATTATTCAGATAATTAATAGTACTTGGTCAGAAATACAACAAAATTAAAATAAATTCCAAATGATTAAACCTAACCAGGCAGCTAGCATAAGATTAGAATAAAGTGATTGCTTGGTGTTCAATATTTGAACACTTATGATAATGGTTAACGGTATTGCAACACCAATTATCCAAAAATCTTGAAAATACCAAGCCAATGCGAGTGTGATTAGAGTTAACCAAATAAAGTGAAACAAGAGGCGACTTCGTTTTTTAAATACGAGTAATTGCGTGTTTAATATCACAAAGAATTTCCAAATTGAGAAAATGACTAATAATCCCATGAAGGTCATCAAACTAACTTTATCCAATGAAAATTCGAATGCCGAATTCACTAGAGCCATACCTTCTGTTAATATATCCCATTCACCTGTTACAGCATAATAGATCCCATAATGATAGGCCCACGGAATACTTAAACCAATTAATAGGATAAACCACTCGCGCCAAACAAAATATCTAAAAGCGACTAAGCTAAACCACGGTAAAATCACAATTGGAAGCAAAAAAGGACTAAAAACAGTCGCAATACCAAATAATAAGGCTGCCATAAAAACGCTTCCTCTTGCCGAATCTTCACGTGTGATTCTCAGAAGGAAGCCAATTCCGAAAATTAAAAAGGCATAGGCTAGTAAAGAAACTGAAAAATTAATTTGATCAAAGCTTGCGAGTATTATCGCATAAATCAATCCAGGTAAATAAGTATTTTTTGAAAAGAATCCGTTGGCATTTACAACGCGATTTAACTCAATCGCACTGATGTAGAGCAGTAAAACTGCTGAAAAATAGTGAATTATGTGTGAGCTTGAAATTAGCGTTATCAACTCTTTCTGCCAAGAATAAAAATTGGGAGACTCAGAATTTTCAACGAACAAAATTGGCAAGGCCAATAAGCCCATTAGGATAGGAAAGCTGAAAACAGCTCCTGGTGTTTTTGTTTTATACAAATTTACTAGCACGGCCTTAAAATTAATGTAATTTATTTATTACATTTGTTCAGAAAATTGATAATTATGAGTTCAACAGATGTTTTTTACGCAATAGGAGATGGAGCATATTGGGTGTTTCAAAATACTTTAGAGCCAATTGGTGAAATTTACTGGGTTTGTGTATTGCTGTTTGGCTTTGTAGCATTCGGTTATTGGATGTACAGACAAGCGCAATTTAACAAAATGGCAGAATCTGATCCGAACCAATTAAAATAGAATTAATTTATAGATTTATATTTAACCTCTTTACTTCAGTGTAAAGGGGTTTTTTTGTTTAGATTTTGGATCGCCGTGCTGTTAGTACGTGAACCACTTCGCTTTTAGATTTCGTAATAAATCATTCAAAACAAAAAACAAAACCCTATTGAACCCTCCGATACTTCCACATGATCAGCACAGAACATTGGTAATTGGTAATTGGTAATTGGTAATTGGTAATTGGTAATTGGTAATTGGTAATTGGTAATTGAAAGAGAAACTAATGCGGTACCCCGGCGTTTTTCAATTCCTTTAAGAATCCAAAAATCTTTTTACGGAAAGCAAAAAATAAAATAATGTAAGGAACTATCATGATGTAGAGAATTCCTGCGTTGATGCTATTCCCATTTTCCTCAGGCAATTCTTCGGCTACTGCTTTACACATGGCACATTGCCCAAACAGGTCTTGCATAAAAAACACAAACAAAGTAAATAAATAGATCTTTTTTCGCATCCTATTGAGATTGTTGACACAAAGGTACTAAATCTATTGTTATTATCTTTAATAATAGCGTTATTTGCACTGTTAAAATCAGAATCGATTGTCATGGAAAATGTAAAAACACTTGGTGAATTTATAATTGATAAACAACAGGACTTCCCGGGGTCAAGTGGTGAGTTTTCGAGGTTATTAAGCGCCATTCGCTTAGCTTCTAAAATTGTAAGTTATCAAGTTAACAAAGCAGGACTTTTGACCCATATTGTTGGAGCAGCAGGTTCAGAAAACATACAGGGAGAAGCCCAACAAAAGTTAGACGTTTATGCTAACAACCAATTTATTAAAGCCCTAACGGGTAGAAAAGTTGTTTGCGGCATTGCTTCTGAAGAGAATGACGAATACCTAACAATTAATAAAGACGGCTCATATATTGTTGCAATGGATCCATTAGATGGTTCTTCTAATATTGACGTAAACGTATCAATTGGAACCATTTTTAGTATTTACAAAAGAATTACGCCTGTTGGATCTGAATTAACAGATGCCGACTTTTTGCAAAAAGGGACGGAACAAATAGCTGGAGGATACGTGATTTATGGTTCATCAACAATGTTGGTTTATACCACAGGAAACGGTGTAAACGGTTTCACGTATGATCCAGGAATTGGCGTATTTGTCTTGTCACATCCAGAAATGAAATTTCCTGCGACTGGGAAAATTTACTCAATGAATGAAGGTAATTTCTACCGCAGTTCAAAAGGTGTACAAGACTATATTAAATATGCACAAACTATTGATGCCGATACGAATCGTCCATATACGGGACGTTATATAGGTTCATTAGTCGCTGATTTTCACCGAAACTTAATCAAGGGCGGGATCTATATTTATCCAGCAACAGATAATGCACCAAACGGGAAATTGCGCTTATTATATGAGTGCAATCCATTAGCATTTATTGCAGAGCAAGCCGGTGGATCAGCATCTGACGGTAAAACTAGAATCATGGAAATTGAACCGACAGATTTGCACCAACGCGCGCCTTATTTTACGGGCAATACGCATATGGTGGAAAAAGCTGAAGGTTTGATTGCTAGTGAAGGGTAAAGGCCTACGAACTTCGTTTACAATTCGTAAAGAAAGTTTCATTATTGTTTGTCTATAAAGACTGGTTTCTGTGTTCCACTTGCGCCATAATTGCTCATTTTAATAGACTCAATACGGCGCATTTACAAAATAAACTCTCAATTCTTGCATTTCGTAAACCTTAAACTAGCCCACCTTAGGCAGACTAGTCCTAATATCTTACTGAATGAACAGATACACATTAAATCTATTTACTAATCGAAATTCTTCCGACTTCAGCTGGTAAGTTATTCAAGCTTATCTTGTATAGATATATTCCACTTTGAACATGCGAGATGTCTATTTGCTCAGAATATCTACCACTTTTAAGCAAACTCGTAAAGACCTCTTTCCCATCCATAGTATAAATAGTAATTCTATTTTCACCCTCTGTTGGAACGTTATAGCTAATTGTCATCATCCCATTTGACGGATTTGGATAGAGGGCGAATTCAAACGCATCATCATCTTCAGTGATTGACTCTGGACTTTTAGTTCCTGTACATGTGCGATATGTAATACTCGTCAAACTATTAATTACCGATCCAAAATAAAATTCGGTTGCTTGTGAAGCTGTTGGTTCATGATAACCGGATATGTCTGTAAAAACGGTATCTAATCCATAAGCGGCTGAACCAAATTGTTCTTTCGCCATATCTTCTTCGAATACAAACATTAATTTATTCAGTACGGCTTGTTCACTTGAATCTAAAATGCAAAAATTGGTGTTTTTAAGAATATTTAAGCCCATATCTGTATGCCCAACCATTCTAAAAAGGTGGGCTTTATCCATCTCTAAATTAAAGCGCTTAAAGTACTGTGCTTTGCTAATTGTATCCTCATTTGTCAATGTATTTAATACATCCACATATTTTTGAATAGGCGCGCTAAAGCCTGAGCCATTATGAGACTCTAGGATTACGCTATCCGCAATTGCGTGACCAATCGTAAACTTCATACCATTATATGCTTCATTTAGTAAATACTGAATTCGTTTATCTGCTAATTCTTGAGGTGTATAAGAATGCATTAAAATATCATGAAAAAGTGTAATCGCAGTTAAGTCGGAACCAAGCGGATTCCATAAGGCTGTTGCAGCTGTGGCAACTGCGATTGCTGTATCCAAACGCATAGGATTAACCTCTCCCGTTAACGTAATATCTGGCATATAATCACCCGCACCTTCTCCGATTGGCGGCGAGTAAGGCAAATCAGGATCCATTGCACCACAAACATTCGAGGTTGGATAAGCTAGAGAAAAACTAAAATCACCCCCATCTGCACTCCAAACATCAAATTCGGCATCAGTTGGGAGCACGTTAGCAACATTCCATTGATTTCTGTGACCTAAGAGCGTAATACCGTACCCTGGATCTAAATCCAGCTCTATAGAACCGTAAACAGTTGGTTCAATGGTACCGTCATCCCAAAAATAGTTATAGCCGTTGTAAATATTAAAGCCGTTAACCTTATTCATTTTAATACTTTGCCTTGACATATTATCAAATGAATTATAACCTGCATTGCGTCCAGTTGACATTTCTATTCG
Organism: Crocinitomix sp.; assembly: GCA_047623705.1. Classification (GTDB taxonomy): domain Bacteria; phylum Bacteroidota; class Bacteroidia; order Flavobacteriales_D; family Crocinitomicaceae; genus Crocinitomix. Next base: position 48,232 of record JBLHOW010000032.1, on the reverse strand, counting down.
CCCGTTATAACTTCCGAGAATTCCGTAATAGTTGATGTTTGAGAAATTATTACATTTTAACGTGACCTGACCTCCACCTAGGTTCACACCACCGCCGCCTCCAGTGAATGAACAGTTTTTCACCATTAGTTCAGCACTACCGTTCGCCAAAACTGCTTCCCCAGTATTGACCTCTTCAATTGAAGTAATAAAATCTGTTCCAACAATTTGCGAATAAGAAGTTTGATTATCCATATAAAGCGCTAGGGACATGTAGTTTTTAAATTGAGAATTTTGTATTGACAAGTTTCCTTTCTCCAATTCAAACATGATCTTACTTTTTTTATAACTAAACTCAAATGTTGAATTATTGATATTCATAAAAATACCATCTACATAAAAAGCACGTTCAGATCTTATGAGAACATCCATAAAATCACTTGAATTAATAAGTGTTTTATTGAATAGTCCAATTGCTGGATGTTGATCTAATAAAATTAAATTGTCTTGCACCTCATAGTTTACATCTGCCGAAGTGAAAGGCGCATATGATTTAATTGCAAATTCATTCTCTGCCGCAATGATTACCTTACATGATGCAAATAACAATTGAGTCATATCTGAATCAGCTTCTAATAAGCCATTCTCAGTAATCTGGAGCATAACGTCATCATCTCCATCCCCAATTAAACGAAACGAACTTCCTGATTCTCCAATAATTCCGCCATCAGCATTACTAATAATTACCATTCCACTGCTCACTCCTTCATGAAGTGGTCTAAAATCTGCATTATTGTGTAAATGAAGTTTTCCGTCAAGAATAAGTTTGGCATCCGAACCATTCAACTGAAACTCTCCGCCTTCATAAAACTCGATTAAACCACCTTCTTCTACAATTAATGATCCATCATCATCTATTATCACGACACCATCTCCCTCAATAATCAACGTTGAACCTTCTGTAATTCTTAAAGTGCTACCTGATTTAATGTGAATTTCCCCTTCATTATTAACAACGAGTTCATGCCCCTCTTGTACCAAAACGGTTCCTGTTCGTGTATCACCATCACCAATTGCCATATTCGCTCCATTATTTATGGTCAACACAACTTGTGGCGTTGTTTCGCAAATATGTCCGAGATGCATAACAAAATGTGTATTGGCCAAACTATTCCCCATGTTATCTGGTGAATAGGGCGAAGGTGTTAAGCCAATTAAATCATTATTATTTACGTTAAAATCAGTATTGTTTACGAATAAAGAATGATCTAAAATAGATGTTGTACGAATTGGTGGTGAAGTCGTAAAATCCGTTGATGGAGTCAATTCAGATCTGCCAAAATTGAAACTTTTAGAAGTCATAACGTCTATTCCTTCTAATTCATTAGAACCTATTAAATGATAAATTAAATATTGACTACTTTCTTCGGTAAACCAAGTATGCGCGGTATTTTTATAACTATCGTGTAACGGATCCCCCGTAAATTCAGGAGTTTCAGAATTACTCATATAGCTCGTTATTCCGCGGGTTTTATTTGCTGTAATGTCTGCATAGTTATCCGTATACGCTCTAGTCGGATCTGTTAACCACGTTCCAGTTTCACCATGATAATTTAAAACACTACCTGTTGGCGTAAAACACCAAGTATGCATTTTGAACGTGCTTAGAGCTAAATCAACCGGCCCATCTGGTTCGAAAAAAACACCTTGATTTTTAATTCCAAAAAAACCACCAGGTACATGATCTATTTCCAACCCTGATGAAGTAATCGCATTATTATGATGAAAAATTACAGGCAATAATGCTAAAGGAGCGGAAACTTCTAAATCACTTTTATAATATTCAAAATCCGTTGAATTTTCCATGGCATAGAATCGAATATCTACATCTATTCCAATACCTACGGCCCATAATAAAAGTCCATACGTTCCTGACATCACATCTGTATCAAACATATCCAGGTCTTCATCTTCCAAATCTTCTTGCAAATATCCAGCTATTAGGGACCCTAAGATCATATTATCAACATTTGCATGAATAATTAGGTCTCCAGCGTCAAAATCTTGCATACCCGCTGGCCCTTCTCTAGATCCGTTCGTAATACTCATGACTTCACATTCTGTTGGCATACCCCCCATTTCATTGTGCAAATAGTCATAATGATCCGTATATAAATGTTCTGTTCGAAGCGGCCCTCCGGTTTCTTCTTCCAAAGTTGTCGAGAACACCTCACTTGCTGGTGTCCCGTCTATTCCTACATAAACATCATTGCATTGGCGAACCATCATAGTTCTTGTAGCAGGTAGGTATAATAAGCGTACTATATCTTCAACTAATTCAACATATTCATAAAGCATTCCATATGACGGCGAATAGGGACGATTAACCCAAAGGCTTGCCATGTCTAATAAACTAGCTTGAGCACTCATTGGAATATTAGCTCCCATGATTGGACTATCAAAAATGATGAATTTTTCACATTGGTGCTCCTCACCATCATTTTCCATTTCTTTTAGGGCCTGCATAGTGCAAACTCCACCCATACTTTGCCCCAAAATTATGTTCAGCGCATTGCTACCCACCATTGCTTTTTGTTGGTTGACATATCGAATGGATTCTTTAATGAACTCGGCAGTGCGGGGCAAATAATCTGCGCCATCCTTATAATCTAAGATGACGATATCGTAGCCGTTATCTTGTAAGTATTGTAGAAGTGTCTTACCTTCTATTTCTGACTCTACGTGCGCCAACCTCATCAAAATATCCTCTTTCGTCAAATTCGCAGGAATCGATCCAACTGCAGGGTTAAAGGCTTCAGCCCAAATAAACGGTTTTTCAATCCGATCATGCCCGCATGCTAAATAAGTATACACATTTCCTGCTCCCCTGCCTAATGATGGGTCAACTTCATAATTAAGCGACGGAATTAAGTGCGTAAAATCTGGCAAATCGTCAACATCACGAAAAGCTACTGATCGAACTAAGAGGTCAAAATGTGAAAAATAGACTGTTCCGTCCGAATATTGTAATTTGACTTGAATGGTTTTACGTCCACTTTCTGTATAGGTTAATTGAATGTTCTCGTCAAAATCAACCGCTAAATAACCCATTTCATGCCCTGTATCTATCCATAAAGAGTCAATTGATTTTCCAGCATTGGAATAAAATAAATTGGAATCAAAATAAAGCGAAAAACTCGGATTATCAAGGATCATTTCGGATGGCGCGAACATAAAAACTTCTTTGTTCAGATACGGACTCTCTGCCCTCGGCAGAACATCCAGGAAACTACTACCAGAAACTGTCAGCAAATTATCTTCTAGCGCATTAGGCGATATACTATTATACAATTGATGCATACCTGCAATAGCGATAATGTCAGAATTCGAATGTATCGTATCCATTATATCCCGGTATGATGAAGGAGCAGGTAAGGCTTGCGCATCATCAACAGTCATTGAAGTGATTGCCGCATAGGCCAAACTAAAGATAATGAGATTGGATTTACTTGAATCTGTTATTTGTCCATTAAAAGGAACAATATTTACAAAACTAAAACCACGTTCATATAAACGGCCAGTTGGCAAATAGAAATAATCTAAACTGTCATACCTTTCTTGCATTTGCGCTTCATAAGCGATATTAACGCTATCCGCGTCTCTAATATAAGCTGGGATTTCTTGCCCAAAGGATAAATTATTAGACACTAGTATCACTAGTAGTGTTATAACACATGTTTTCATAAGTTTTGGTATCTCACCTTCTAACAGCTTACGTATTTGAACTAAAACTCTAGAAAATTTTTGGTTAAAACTGGGTGTAGTTTGGGTTAATTCTGAATTATTTAATAACGAAAATCAAAACGACCTTCGGTTATAGTCATGAAAGTATTTTGATCACATTCATCATTATATAGTTTTATATTAAAAGTACCCGATATAACATTCTTGACTTCGTCTAAATGAGTTATTGTTACTGCACCTATATCTGGTTTAGTTTCATAGTAATAATCACAACGTCCGCCCCCCAAATTACTATAGCCTAAGATGCCACCTTCGAATATTTCATATGAATAACTTGACGTGTTATCATTAATTGTAGCACGAAACCTGATGTCATCACTAACAACTTCTTCTGCCGCACCATTCCCAGAATATCTAGTCCCTTGCACAACTAAATATCGAGATTCTTCATCAAAGCTTCCACTTATAGCCGGAATCGACCAAACTGACGGCCCCTCATTTGCCACAAACAATTCGTCATCAATATAACAACCAAATGTATTGGCGCCAGTGTTTGTTAGTGCCGGCATAACAGGGTCTTGAGGAACAGGTTCGGGTTCGGGTGGCTTTTCACAAGAAAAAGCTAACATAACCAAGGTAAAATATACAATTGACTTCAAAAGTTTATTATTTATTTTCATAATTGGGTTAATGATGTTGTAAAACTAAGTGCTCCCTACCGATAAAAAAACAGTATAAGTACGTACTTTTCTTTAATAATCTCATTCTTTTATCTAGTTTTCAGGCATTTGCTGATCAATATTGAAAATCAAAACGGCCATCTGTAATTTTTAAAATCTCATTTTCAGAGCAGTTTGGATTAATCAAAATCATTGAAAATGTTCCTGAAATAATATTTTTAGTTTTATCCAAAAACGTGATATTTAAAGAACCATAATTTGTGATGTCATAATAGTAGTGACAATTGTCAGATCCAGACGATATGTAGCCTTTCAACTCAGCTCCTTCAGAAAACATTCTATAATCGCCTTCATCATCAATATCTACGACCTGAATTGCGATATCGTCTAAGTATGCACCTTTTAAATATCTTGTGCCTTGTAGCAAAAGGATATTTTCGTCCTCATCAAAACTTCCACTTATAGCCGGAATTGACCAAACAGACTCTCCCTCATTTGCAACAAACAATTCACTACCTTGCTCCCCCGTAGTTTCAGCAGACGTGAAGTCAATATAACAGCCAAATGTGTTGGCACCTGTGTGCGTTAATGCTGGCATAACAGGTTCTTCTGGGATTGGATCAGGTTCTGGTGGCTTTTCAAAAGAAAAAGCTAAAACAACCAACGTGAAATATATAATTGATTTGAAAAATTTATTATTTGTTTTCATAATTGGGTTAATTTCTTGGGGTAAAGTTAAATTCTATTTTACATCTACAGGTACTCAAAAAGAATGATCTTTCATCCTTAAATATACTTAGTAGCGAAAGTCAAAATTACTACTCACAGCTGGAATTGACCAAACGGACTCCCCATCATTCGTAACAAACAATTCGCCGCATTGCTCCGCCGTAGCTTCTGCAGAGGCGAAGTCAATATAATAGCCAAATGTATTTGCGCCAGTATGCGTTAATGCTGGCATAACTGGTTCTTGCGGTAGCGATTCAGCTTCAATTGGTTTTTCACATGAAGCAATAAGTAACAACACGATTGCCATGGTAATTAATCGAATAAAACTTTTATAAAAACTCATAGTCGGGTTAAATACCTGAGATAAAAGTAACTAACATTGAACAAAAAGCCTAATTTACTGCCTTTTACTTTTAAAAACTTTCAAAATAAACAGAGATTAAAATAATGAATCTAAATACTTACAGGGCATTTTAGCACAAAAACCGTTGTTGATTGTTTCATATTAATACCGATATTTATACTTTATAATAACAAACCCATAAAACAGATTAAAATGGCTAAAATTACACTTGGAGGAAATCCATCAAATACAATAGGAAATTTACCTGAAATTGGTAGCGAGGCTCCTGATTTTTCAATGGTAAAAACAGATATGTCTGTTGCAACATTGGCAGAATATAAGGGAACAAAAGTTATTTTGAATATTTTCCCAAGTGTGGACACTGGCGTTTGTGCGGCATCTGTTCGACATTTTAATGCTGAGGCATCTGGTTTAGAAAACACAACCGTTTTGTGCATTTCAAGAGACTTACCTTTTGCGCAAGCACGTTTTTGCGGTGCCGAAGGATTAGAAAACGTAGTCAACTTAAGTGATTTTGTAGACGGTTCTTTTGGTAAAGCTTATGGTCTTGAAATTATTGACGGTGCTTTTAGAGGTTTACACTCGCGTGTGATCATTATTTTGGATGAAAATGGAATTGTGACCTATACGGAACAGGTTCCAGAAATTGGACAAGCACCTAATTTTGAGGCAGCATTGGCGGCTTTATAGCACTATTCTCGATACAATTTTAATCGCCTGCAAGGCAAACGATTAAAGAACACTCGAATTGGTGTACTATAATCTGATACCTATTCCAAGTCGAATTAAATACTCAGATGGAGCTACTTCTACAACAAAAGTTGACACAGTACGCTGATTAACTGGAATTGCGGGGTTGTCCCATGTCGTAGATCGAACTCCCAATTCTGCAAGACTCAATGGTATACTAAGATCAATAAACATCTTTTTATTTAGATCATAGTTTAATCTTGGCACAATTGAAAACATGGCTGCAACATTTAATTCACTTGAAGAAAAAATGGAAGAAACTTTAGGCCTCAAACTTGCATGAGAATAGTAGGGACGAACAGCAAAACCTAGTGACGGTTTTAACTTCGAATCTTTATTTTTAATGATCTGATAATCGAACTCATAGCGCAATGCAATAAAAACATTCGTATTTCGCTCTCCTGAAATCACTTGGAAGCTTATACCATCATCATAATCAAGATAAGTAACCTCATCTACTTGGTTAAACTGTAATCTTGACAATTCAATTTCATGTCGATTCCCTTTTGGTGTCGCCCAAGAAAAAGCAGGAGAAAAATAGCCCAAAGATGTTTCGAAATAGTTTTCCTTGATTAGTACATTTATAACTGTATCAAAACCAATTGTACGCTCAGCAGATTCCCAACCAAAATTAGAGTATAATTTTAATTGTTTCGATTCTGAGTCTTGGGCGAAAGTGTTTTGATTGAAAGCAATCAAAACAATTGTAAAGGCGATAAAGTAAGCTAAATTTAATTTTTTCATTGTATGGTTTCTAGTGGGTTCTGACAAAGGCGTTTTAAAATAAGTTTCAATTCCGAAAGTCACTTAATGCAGAACGCAGTAGTTTGTCACTTATTGCTAAGTGACGGAAGTATCGTCACATGTCCGATTTCATTTACGCGGTGATCTGAATACAAATCGCCAAATTCAATTTTCTATACGTAGACTCCTGACGCAGCGTTATTCCCTCCGTATATTACATCCCAACCAGAAGTCGCGTCATAAGATTCAAAGACAATTACACGCCAACGGTTGAAGATACTCAAATGGTAATCATAAGGATCAAATCCAGCAATAAAGACAGGTTGAAAGGTATTATTATAGCTATCTCTGCCTGGTGTAAATGCGTTAGGAACATAATAAACTAATCCAGTTTTTATCAAAATTGTTTTCGTTGCAATGCTCGTTTGTCACAATTAATTTGATCTCATAATTACCCGCATTTTCATAGGTGGCTTCTGGGTTTTCTAAATTAGATAAAATCTGTTTCCGAAGACCCATTCCCAATTCAGTTCATCAATGGATAAATTAAAAAAGCTCACTTCATACGTACATCCTGGTGTGAATTCTGTTACAAATTGCTTAATATCTTCATGCCTAATAAAGACATACTCAGGCATCACCAATGAAGCATAATTTCCAGAAAGAAAAAGATCTCCTGCATAGGGATTACCTAATACACCTTGCGGAGGATTTAGGAAATCCAAATTGGTCATGTCAGGTGGCGCTTGCGCTGAAGACATAGCTTCACAGATAGTTTCCGCAAATTCCACGGCTTCCCAACGGAAGGACACTTTACCTTCATATTATAAATTTACACCTAAGCCCATAAATATTCAAACAAGGGGTTAAATCACTTTCGAAATTGGTGTCCTTAGAGATAGCTACATACACCCCTAACAAAGCATTATAAAACACTTTTAAATATTATTAGGCGGTGAGCTTAAATTCTTAACTTTGAGTAACAATTTTTTTAGAATGAAAGCATATCTTTTCTTTTTGCTACCCTTATTAATCTTTGCTTCATGCAAAAAGTATTCTGAGGATGGCACTACTTTTCAAGCGGATAAAAAGTTGACGAAGAGTTGGTTGTATTCAGAGAAAACACTTTCGGATGGAACTATTTATACGCCAGTATTTACTTATACGCAAACCTTTTATGAAGACGGCACAATGTTGCTTACATCTGATTATGACACGGCTTATACTGAGTCGAATTGGACGTGGGAATTTCTTGACGGGAATATGAGCTATCGCAATACGCTTGAAAACTGGAACACCTATATTTTATGCGATATTGTAAAATTAACAGATACCGATTTGTGGATAAAAACACAATTTATTGATAATGGTGAGGTCTTTGGCTTACCTGATCTTGAAAAGCATACAGCACTATAAAGCCGTAAGATTTACCGCAGTATCATTACATGGCCCGCTTCATTTATTCGACGATCTGTATACAAATCACCGAACTCAATTTTCCAAATATACACCCCTGATGTAACAGCGTTTCCACCGTAAGTTCCATCCCAACCATAACTGGCGTCATAGGATTCGAAAACAACCTCACCCCAACGGTTGAAGATTGTTAAATGATAATCATAAGGATCAAAGCCGGATGTAAATACAGGTTGAAACGTATTATTATAGGAATCGCCATCTGGAGAAAATGCATTTGGCACATAATAAACCAGCTCATTTTTAACGGTGATTATTTGTATGATGGTATCGGCGCAAATGTGATTTGTCACAATTAATGTAATCTCATAATTACCGGGATTTTCATAATTGCCTTCTGGATTTTCAGAACTTGATCCGTTCCCGTTTCCATAATCCCATACCCATTCCAGCTCATTTGTCGATAAATTATTAAAGAAAACGGTTTCACCAGGTAAAGGCAGTTCTGGCATAAATGTAAAGTCGGCTGTTGGTTGCGGATATACGGTAATTTGAATTAGAGCGCTTTCTTCCGCAACACAGCCGAGGATTGTGGTTCCTTTTAACTGGACAAAATAATCTCCCGTTTCTTCATAAAAATGTTCTTCAGAGACCAAATTTGAACTTCCACCATCCCCAAAATCCCATTCCCATAAAATGATTGTTTCACTTACTTCGAATCCATGAAAGGAAGTGGCATAAGGTACACAACCAATCGTATCCCAAAAGGTGAAATCAATAATTGGCTCCTGCACGTCGATAATGATACTGTCGCTAGCCAAACACAAGCCATCTTCAATTGTAAGCCAATATAAACCTGCACTATTCACACTTAATGTTTCGCTCGTTTCACCAGTTGACCACAATAATAATCCCGTTTCAATTGCTACTGAAAGTAGAACAGTTTCACCATTGCAAATTAAAGTATCATTGCCTAACCAAAGATCAAGTTCACCAGCTTCAAATACAATTGCATCAAATACTGTACAGCCTGAATCCGAGGTTACCGTTACCGAATAAGTTCCCGTATCCGTAACCGTTAAGAACTGGTCTGTACTCCCGTCTTGCCACAAATAATTCATAGCTATATTTTCAGCATCCAAAAGCAAATCAATACTGCACACAGTTGTATCTGCACCAAGATCAAGCTCTGGCATTGGATTAAAAAGCACAATAATACTATCACGATAAGTGCCCACGCAAGGGTTTGAAATTTCTACCCAATATAAACCGTCTTCACTTACCTCAAAAGTCTCCCCATCTGACCCATCCTGCCATTCATAGGTTACACCAATAGCATCTGGCGCTAATGTTAACACTTCTCCCTCGCAAAGGGTAGTGTCATTCCCTAATAAATTATCATAAGCCAATATATCCACTGGAAAAACTCTTAAACTAATGCTGTCAATCCCCATTCTTAAACCACCACCTAAACCTGCACCTTCATCCAAAAAATCATCATCATCTCCAGGCAGAAACTTAATATAATGTTCAGTTGATGTAGCCGTAAAGGTAACTGTCCTTCGCTCCCAAGGAAGATCAAGGCTATTATACGCTTCATGGCTTATTGTTGGCTCAGTTTCAATTAACAAATCATTATCCAAATAAACGCGCCATAAACCAGAAGTATCTTGCAAGTTCCCTTGCTTAACAACAGTTTGAAAAAAACTAATTTCATAGATGCCTCCAGGGCAAAATTCTGTGACATTCTGTTTAATTCCTTCATGAAAAAGCATTGTCCAATCGGGTCCTTCGAAATAGGCATAATTGCCAGAAACAAATGTTACACCTGCATAAGGCGATCCGATAATACCCCAGCCAAGACTAGGTGCAATTGAGTCCGTCAAGTCTGATGTAGCCTGTGCGAAAGATGTGGCTTCAGAAATTATTTCGGTGAAGGCTACAGATTCCCAACCTGGTGGATTAACGCTTGTAGCACCCCATGGAATTTCGCCTTCCAAATTTCCATTCTCAAAACTTTGACCGTAAGCTTTGGGAACTAAACAGAGGCATAAAAGAGATAGATAAATTGCTTTCATATAATAAATATACGTGGAAGCATGTAAGCATTAAAACCTAAAACTGGGGATAAATCACTTTTGAAATAGGTGGAACGCTAGCATTTCAAATTAACAACATGTTGAAAAACAGCCGATTACTCAACACGCGTTTAGATTTATAAATCATTTTTAAACCTTAGAAATTAGGTTGATAGAAGTGATAAAAATAAGATGGTACGCTCTGAAAGCGCTCACCACCTTGTGAGCGTTGAATCTATAACTAGCTTATAATCTCAACCCAATTCCAAGCCGAATTAGATATTCAGACGGTAGTGTTTTCGCATCAAACGCATTTACTTTGCGCTGACTAACTGGAATTGCAGGATTGTCCCATGTTGTAGAACGAATACCTAACCTAGCAAGATTTAGTGGTACGTTTAAATCCATAAATAATTTTTTATTTAGATCATAAGTCAACCTTGGGACAATTGAAAATAAGGCACCAATATTCATTTCGCTTGAAGCAAATTGGGTGGCAAGTTTAGGCCGAAAACTAGCATTAGAAAAGTATGGACGAACCGCAAAACCGAGTGAAGGTTTTAGTTTATTATCTTTCGATTTGAAAAGCTGATAATCGAACTCATACCTCAGCGCTATAAAGATTTTAGTATTCCCTTCTCCTGAAACTACTTGCGGATTGATTCCATTATTATATTCTATATAATTAAAGTCTCTAACCTGATTAAACTGTAATCTAGATAACTCAATTTCATGTCTATTTCCTTTATCAGTAGCCCAAGAAAAAGCCGGAGAGAAATAACCCAAATCGGATTCGAAATAACTTTCATTTATGGGCCTATTTACGATAGTATCAAAACCAACTGTGCGTTCTGATGATTGCCATGCAAAATTGGTGTAGAGCTTTAATTGCTCTGAACCAGCATCTTGTGCGAATGTACTTTGGCTGAAAGTGCTCGTGATAATTGTTAGGGCGATTAGGTAGACTAAATTTAATTTTTTCATTTTAATATAGGGTTGATTGTGTGGAAATGTTAAAATACGATTTGCCTCTGATAGTTTCTGAATGTAAAACGTAGAAGAATGTTACTTATTGTTTTTTTTGTTTGGATTATTTGGATGGAGTAATCAATGACGCAAATATTGTTTCGCTTATCCTGATTCGCTACCACGCGAATATATCGTGTGGATAAGTCAAATCACTGCTAGCGTATGACCGTCAAAACGGTAAATTCTTGTTTTATTTATTCTAAGAAACTCTAACTAGCTGATTGGGTGAAATTGAGTATAGAAGCCTTAGACAATTGATTTTTGTTTGCAAGGTTAGTTTGCGCATGCGATATAATCGCAAGGCAGACGGGGGTATTTTTAATGTCAAGCCATTTCCAACCATCACCCATATTTCTAATTTCTTGAACCTCTACGATATCCTGATTTTAAATCAAGTCAAGATTTAAATTTGGTCTTAAGTTTAGTGAATCATTCAGTGTTATATGTCCATTATCCTTGCTAATCATTTTTTAGAACATATGTTGTAAAAATCTTCTCTATTCTTTTCAAATCCTTTTAATCCATCCAAAGTCATATTTAAGAATCTAATTGCCAGCTCTTCATACCCCTCTCCAACTTTGTCCTTGACTATTTTTATTATTAATTCATGGCTGCTTGGATGATCTAAATCTATCAGATGAAAAGATGAATATCTCTTGATTGACTTTGGGTACTGCATTCGAAATCGTTTGTATTGATCATGGTAATAATCAGTTATTCCATTTGAGACATCATCAAGCAGTTCTGCATCAACTTCGTCGTTAGTTAAGTCAGAATATTCTTTTCTAATCACTTCAAGAAACTGTTGCCTTGAATCCATCTTTGGCTTGTTAGAAAATATTCCCATTTAGTTTTATCGAGTACAATATCCGAATAAAAGACTGTCTTTTATAAGCGCATAAGCCACAAGATTTCAAAACATTAGTAAAACAATCCAGGCTAATTACATTCCAATATAGCAATTTCCACACAAAAAGCATCCAAAATTATTTCCCAAATTCAATCACCATTTTCTAATTTATTCACCTTAAATTTGCTGCATGACGCAGGACGAATTCAAACAGAGCTATCAGGATTCGGAAAAGATAGTTTCTATTGCTTCATTATTGCAGGAAGAGGATGTGAAGATTAACCTGAACGGGTTGGTGGCTTCATCTGCTGCGGTGGTTGCTAATGCCGTGATCCAGAACCGAACGGGCTTTCATTTATTTGTATTGCCTGATAAGGAGGATGCGGCGTTTTTCTTGAACGATTTAGAGAACCTCAATAAGAAGGCTTCAAACATCTTATTTTTTCCGCATAGTTATAAAAGGCCGTATCAGTTAGAGGAGATTGACAACGCTAATGTGGTTTCTAGAGCTGAGGTTTTGGAAAGAATCAATCGCGGGAACACATCTATTGTGGTGACTTACCCTGAGGCTTTATTTGAGAAAATAATTACGAAGAAACAGTTTGCCAAAAACATTCTAGAAATTCGGCAAGGAACAGAATATTCGGTTGATTTTATTAATGAATTATTGATTGAATACGAATTTGAAAAGGTTGACTTCGTCTATGAGCCGGGACAGTTTGCGGTGCGTGGAGGTATCATTGATATTTATTCTTTTTCGAACGACATTCCTTATCGGGTAGAGTTTTTTGGAGATGAAGTGGATTCTATACGGACTTTTGATCCTGTGAATCAACTCTCGATTAAGTCTATGAGTCGTTTAACGGTTGTGCCAAATATTCAAAGTTATGCGACGGAGGAAGTGCGAGAAGATATTTTGCAGTTTTTACCCGACCAAACGAATATTTGGATCAAGGATTTTTTGCTTACAGGATCTACACTTGAAAAGGAGTATAAAAAAGCCGTGCAAATATTTGACGAGCTTCCTGAGACTCCTGTAAAACATACCCCACCAACTGACCTGTTTTTTTCAAAGGTTGGGTTTAATAAAAACATTCAAAACTTTAACATAATTGAATTTGGAACGCGCTCGTTTTTTGAAGGGAAGGCGTTTCATTTTAACATTAGTGTGCAACCAAGTTTTAATAAAAACTTTGAATTGCTCATTGAAGATTTGCGAAAAGGCGAAAAAGCTGGGTTCACAAATATGATCGTGTCCAGTCAAGCGAAACAAGTGGAACGTTTATACGCCATTTTCGAAGACTTAAACTCTAGCGTACAATTTACAACACTATCCTTTGCATTGCACGAAGGATTTATTGATAACGATTTAAAATTCACCTGTTTTACCGATCATCAGATTTTTGAGCGGTATCACAGGTTTCGGCTGAAGGACGGATTTAGAAAAAATAAACAAGCCCTTACATTAAAGGAAATTTACAATCTTCAAAAAAATGATTATGTCACGCATATCGATCATGGAATTGGTCGATTTTCTGGCTTAGAGATCATTGATGTCAATGGAAAACCGCAAGAAGCCATTCGATTAGTTTATAGAGACAATGATGTCTTGTATGTTTCGATTCATTCATTGCACCGCATTTCAAAATATTCGGGAAAGGAAGGGACACAACCCAAAATGAATAAAATTGGGTCGCAAACATGGAGCAATACCAAGAAAAAAACTAAATCTAAGATTAAGGAAATTGCCTTCGATTTGATAAAGCTTTATGCAAAACGTAAAGAAGAATCGGGATTTGCATTTTCGCCTGACACTTATTTACAGAACGAATTAGAAGCCTCCTTTATATACGAAGACACACCAGATCAAGAAAAGACAACCGCAGCTGTTAAGGCAGACATGGAAGCGCAAGCACCAATGGATCGTCTAGTTTGTGGAGATGTAGGATTTGGTAAAACAGAAATTGCCATTCGAGCAGCATTTAAAGCCGTGGCGGATAATAAACAAGTTGCTATCCTAGTTCCAACTACGATATTGGCTTTACAACATTTTAAGACGTTTAAAGAACGCATGGACAAAATGCCTTGCAACATTGATTATGTGAATCGTTTTAAGTCTACAAAACAAATTAACGAAACATTAAAACGCTTAGAGGAAGGTAAAATCGACATCATAATAGGTACGCATGCACTAGTTGGAAAGAAAGTTAAATTTAAAGATTTAGGACTCATCATTGTTGATGAAGAGCAAAAATTTGGAGTAGGTGTAAAAGACAAACTCAAACTTTTTAAAGCATCTGTCGACACACTGACACTAACCGCAACACCAATCCCGAGAACCTTACAGTTCTCGTTAATGGGAGCGCGTGATTTATCCATTATCAATACGCCACCACCCAATCGTCAACCGGTAGACACGGAAGTAGTGACTTTTAACGAAGAGTTAATTCGGGACGTAGTAACTTATGAAGTGCAGCGTGGTGGACAAGTGTTTTTCGTACACAATCGCGTGCAAAACATTCACGAAGTTGGCGGAATGATTCAACGTTTATGTCCTGGAATTCGCGTAGCGATTGGTCATGGACAAATGGACGGGAAAAAATTAGAGAATTTAATGTCTGATTTTGTGAATCACGAATACGACGTATTAGTGGCTACTACAATTATTGAATCAGGTATTGATGTTTCCAATGCGAACACAATACTCATTAACAATGCACAAAACTTTGGTTTAAGTGATTTGCATCAAATGCGTGGACGCGTTGGGCGTTCTAATAAAAAGGCTTTTTGCTATTTAATAGCTCCGCCTATGCATACGTTACCTTCGGATTCAAGAAAAAGATTAGAGGCAGTTTCTCACTTTTCAGATCTAGGATCAGGTTTTAATATTGCCATGCGCGATTTGGATATCCGTGGCGCAGGCAACTTGCTAGGTGGTGAACAATCTGGCTTTATATCTGACATTGGATTTGAAATGTATCAGAAGATTCTGAACGAAGCCATGCAAGAATTGCGGCAAAATGAGTTCAAAGAACTGTTTACAGAAGATACTCCGGTTGACGATATACAATTTGTAACAGACTGCATATTAGAAACAGATTTGGAGCTACTAATTCCAGACACTTACGTGAACAATGTTTCTGAACGTTTAATGATCTATCAGAGTTTAGACAATACTAAAGATCAGGAGGATTTAGAGCAATTCCGAAGTAATTTGGAAGACCGCTTTGGACCTATTCCTGCTGTGGTTCATGAATTGATTAAGTCGATTGAATTACGTTGGATGGCGAAGGGAATTGGATTTGAAAAACTAGTGATTAAAGGGAATAAAATGATTGGTTATTTTGTGACACAGCAAGATTCCCCTTACTACCAATCAAGCCATTTCACACAAGTTCTGAGTTTCATTCAAACGAATCCGAAGGATGCAAAAATGAATGAGCGCAATAATAAACTACGTTTGATTTTTGAAGATGTGAAGTCAATTTCTAAGGCCGTTCAAAATTTAGAAAGGGTTAGATAATTCACGTTTTGAATAAAATATGGTTCTGCCGTATATCTAATGAAATAGAGAAAACGATTTAATGACAACTGAACAGAAAATAGCAATCACGGCAATTGTTTCCAATACTTTTCCGATTTCTCAAAAGTCGATTGATGCGTTTATGAATTTGGTTAAGATAGAAACTGTGCCAAAGGAGAGTCATTTTATCAAAAGTAACAAGGCTAATACATTTGAGTATTTTCTATTGAGCGGCATCTGCAGAAGTTTTGTTCCCAACCAAAACGGCACCTTAATTTCGATTGCCTTTTTCCAAGAAAAAAGTGTCATTACTCCGCATATTATTAGGACTGAGGATGGTATTTCAAGTCTTGATTTTGAAACCTTGACTGCTTGCGAAATTGCAATACTCAATGCCAAAGACTTTCTTGATCTTATGATTAGAAACATTGAAATAAGAACCTTTGCGAATACTGTTTTACAGCAAGAATTAAAACAAAAAGTCAGCAAAGAAATTTCAATGGCCTCGCTTAATGGTAAAAATCGCCTCCTGGAACTAAGACAAATTTATCCGAATATTGAAAACCTTATTCCTCATGAGATGATTGCCTCTTATTTAGGAATCACGACCATCTCACTGAGTCGTTTACGTAAACAAATCTCTACCAAATAGTCAAGTCTTATCAAATGTTAATGGAATTCATTTAGAAAGGTCATTTCTTTGACCCAACAATAACATTGACAAAATGAAAAACTTAAAAAAGTATGCCACTGGCAAAATTGTGATTATTAGTCTAATCCTCACTTATTCTGTGTACGCGATAATGCTCTTAATAACTATTCCAGATTTATTGAACTACTCCCAAGGTCTTACAATTCTTGACTTAAAACCAACTGGTTATACGCTGGAATATGTCAACCACCTGTTTCAAATGCTAGGCGAAGATGGGAGATCTTATTACTTGCATTATCAACTTCCAATTGACTTTATTTATCCGTTGTTTTTTGCCTTATCAGGCTTTCTAACATTGGTTTATTTTATTCGAAAATCGGGTTTTTCACACTCTTTTTGGAAAAAGATAATCTATTTACCAATACTTGCAGGAATAGCCGATTACTTAGAAAATTTCGGGATCATTCAACTCCTTGGTTCTTTTCCAAATATGCATAACGGTATGGTGATTACCTCTTCCTGTTTTTCAATTGCAAAAAGCGGCGCAACAACACTTTACTTCATTGCACTTTTATCGATAATAATATTGACGTTTGTTAAGAAATTCAGGAACTCTTAGAGAGTTTAATTATTCACGAAGAAACAGCAATTTAGAATAACCACATTGTTGGAGCAATTCAAAAAACCATACCTCCATTCCAACGTCCGTATTTTCTGAACTTATCCTCGATATTCAACAGATCAACCAAGTCCACTATTGTATACTTCCGTTTTTTGCATTTCTTCATTGCCTTGCCAACTAGCGCAGTTAATTTCTCGGATTCTCCAGCATTATAATACAATTGAAATAAAATTAAATCTTTCATGAACAAGCGATCCATGCGATTATAGCGACTCTTTGAATTGAATTCAGCCTTATAATCATACTTTCCTAAGCGTTGAATTAGATCTGCCTCAAAATCATAACCTGAAGGTTTATAAAATGCATTGTAGTAGCTTTCAATAAGGTATTTATATGCTGGATAATTATTTTCATAATCCTCCTCAACTTCAAGTAAGTCTAAAAACTGGCTATAATACTTCTCGGGAAGTTGACTATTTTCAATAGACTCATAATTCGCTATAAAACCCTTTATAAAATCAAGAATTCTGTGATAATTATTCGACTCAAATTCTCGTGCCACTTCAAATGAACGCCCAAACTTTCCATGATAGGCATAATTGACGGCTGTATATTCTGTAAAAGCATTTTTCTGATTTCTATGTGCAATTGTTTTTAGTTGCATTGCGGCTTCGTCATTCAACAATATTGCGTCTGCAAAATCTCCATTATACATAGCAATTTCATAAGCTTCATGCAACACTGAAGAACGAGAATTAGAGGGGTCGTTATTATGCATTTTGCGCGTCATAATAATTGCACTTTCATAATCTTGTTCATATGAAAAGTGATGGACCAGATGTTCTAAACCTCGATCTATGGATTCAGCCTCTAGGTTATCTTCGGCATAGATTTGGGCCCTTTTGACCATGTCAACAGCCAAACTCAATTCATTATTTTGTTGATAGGTCTTCGAAAGGAATAAGTAATGCTCTATTTTATATTCATCCTTTACTTCATTATCAATCAAACGTCTTGCACTATCTAAATAACTCAATGCTAACTTTTGTCGATCACGTTGAAAATATGCATCTGCTAAAGAATTATAGAAATAACATTTGCTTAAGGGGTTCGTTTCTTTGGCTAAATTAGCCTCCACGCTTTTAAAATCACCCAACTCCAGTGTTGTTTTTAGAAATATTCGTCCCAGATAATAAGACACACGCCCTTTCTCTATATCCCTATGATACTTTTCATATAATTGTTTAGCGAACTCTTTATCTCCCTTTGCAATTAATGTATCTAAGATCGTTACCAACCCCTGTGCTTTATCAAAATCTCGGAACCTAGTCTCATTCAGCGCAATCGCTCGCGATATATCACCTTCACCTAAGGCCTGAAACATATTCGTGTCAATCCATTCTTGATAGTTGTTATTATTAAAAGAAAAAGGATCCGACCCTACAAAATTTTGAAACGTTTCTATTTTAGAATCGGCATTAATAAAGGTTGAATCTGCTATTAATCTTTGGATTATCCGTCCAATTGAATATTCCAAATCTCTCTTATAAATCCAATGGAGCTTCCCTAATGTTTGCCTGTTATACGCATTGTGTGTTTGAACAATAGGGTATATTAATTCATATGATTTATCGTAATCACCACGATTTGCCGCTAAATGACCCAATGCAATTTTATTCCAGATATTGAGTCCCACAGTATCCAGCATCACTCGATCAAAGACTGTCTTCTTTTCAATTTCAGAAAGAATTGGACTGAGTACGTTTGTTACTTTTAATAAATAGCGATAGGCACTATTTTTATCCTCAATTTTTAGACAAACTGAAAGCAAAGCATCATATTTTATTCGCGCCATGCTCGGGTCATTGTACTCAAGATAATCCATGGCCAATAAACCTAAACCTTTTGCTTTGTCGATAGGCTCATTGATATGCTGAATCATAACCTCAGCGGTTTGCATCTGTAAGGTTGGTATTTTAACTTGTTCGCGCGATTTAACTTCTGCCTTTGCCGGATTAGAAAGAAGTAATGCAGTAAATAAACAACAGTAAATTAAAGTTTGCTTCATCAATAGAATAAGGAAAATTTATTTTTCCGTTACTAAAGTACTTATTCCTTAATTTTTTTCTTCTCCATCTTCCCACAAAAGTCCTTCACATAAGCTTCAGCGGTGATCCATTCCGAAAAGAAAGATTCTTGGACCATCACCTTATCCTCCTTACTAAAATTAAGCATAACACTTGCTACATGTGATTCTTCTCCACAATCGTTGAAAATAACTTCTCCCTGAATGCCATAAGTAGAATTAAACTTGGTGTCCTCCTCTAAATATCGTGCGGAATGACCTGAAAATTCGAACATCATATAAGACGCACATTTCATCATCATGATTTCCGGATGAGCATCCAAATAGCACTTTGATAAAGGCTCAATTAACTGAAGGTTTACTTCGTCTCGAACTTCTTGTTGTGTGATTTTTGGCTCTTCATCACCGAAAGTAAATCCGAAACCATTTCCAAAATTATTTTCGCCTAAAACACTTAATGTTGTTAGTGAAATAATAACTGTAAAGAATAAATATTTTGCTTTTTTCATCATGCTCTTTTTAATAATTGGTTTACATTTTTTATTTGATTTTGGTTGAAGTAAATAATCACTTCGCCCAATAATAGGTTAAAAACCCAAGGTATATATGCTGTTAAAATAAAGGTGAGTTCTGTATCCATTCCGAACCAATAAACACATAATGGCGTCATAATTCGCAATGTAATTCCAGATAATGTGAAACAATAACTACGAATCACCCACTTATAATGTCCTTGAATGTCCCCCTTTAATATTTTGCTAAAAGCAATATAGGTGAGTAACATCCAAATAGCACTCATTAGCATAAAGCCAATACTCGCTGGCCATCCGCCTTCTGCAAAGAAGGATAAATACAAACCTGTTGGGCCTGTTAATAGTAGAATTGAAATAATATATAGTTTACCAAATTGCTTATGTCTTTTAGAACTGAAACGAATCAGCTTATCAAAAAACAGGGCAAAACCCGTGATAACAGCAACAATCCCAAAGGCTAAGTGTACGTAAAAATTTCCTCTATAAATTGGATTACCTATTAGGTGTTGTTTGAGGTTTAAAAATTTGTGATTGGGATCAAAGGTCATATAGCTTGCTGCAATCAACACTAAGTTAATTGCTAAGACAGCCACAATTGTCCATAATAAATATTTAATCCCTTTTTTCACACTTGCTTATTTCCAATAACTATACCAATTAAATGCAAATTAAGCTAAAAAAGGCGAATGAGCGAAAAGCTTTAGTTATCGCGTTTCTTTTTGTGGTTAAATGGTCATTTGAGCGAGGGAAATTTTTTGATCCATAATTAACCAGAAGCGAGCTCCGCTAGTCCTTATATTTATCGGAATGTAATCCTGCGACAACAAAGTGCAGGACTACAAATCCTGCACAGCTCATTTCCTCTGATATTTTTTTGTCTTTAATTATCGTATTGCAAGACTAGTTGTTTCGAGCTTAGTCTTCCGAAAATTTAAAACACCAATAGCATAACACATAAAAGTGATTGCCAACAACACATGACTCGCATCATTCCGATCAAACCATTGCGCGAAATTGATTTTCATGAATTGAAAAAAGGCTGAGGGCAATAAAATTGCAATGCCAATCCAAAAATATTTAAAATTACCGATTTTGTTTTTTTGGTAAATCGATCCTAAAACTACCAATGAGAGGATCATTCCTAATGCTGAATTGATTGATGGAATCAGCAAACCTTTTGACACATCTTGTGCCAGGTCAACTTTAAAAATAAGTATGGTTAAACCGAGGGCTGATAAAATTAATTTCAAACCTGACCAGTTCTTTAATCCATTTTTTATTCGCTTTTTAGGATATAAAGAAATCATAGCTTGTTCAATAAAATAAACGGCCAAAATAGCTGTATACCACGCAAAATATTTACCCTCAACGCCCCAATAACTCCACATTAAATGACCTAAACCGCCCACAAACAAACTCATTCCAAAAACAACAAAAAAGCGCGTCCAATTTTTATAAAACGCGGTTCCGTCTGAAGCCCTGTGAACTTTAACAGCCAAAACTATCGCCAACAGAAATAATAAAGTGTCGCCAATAAAGGCATTGGGTTCTAGCAAATTCCAATCGGCAAATTGCCATTGTATTTTATCAAAATCTTCTCCTATTTTCATCTTAAATGGTTTTAATTTTTCGTTTTGTAATTTTTATTGAAGCTTGCATTGTTTCTTTCTTTTCTAAGCTACGTTGCCGCGACTTTACCATAATTAGCAATGCCAATTTTGGGAAAAATCGAAAAATAAACGCTGACACTTTTCCAACAAATGAAATTATACGCCGCGATTTTCTGTAATGAATTGATTTCGCAATTAATTGCGCCACTTGCTTTTGCGTCTTCACTAAATAGGCCGGTCGTTTTGGAACAGGAATAAGTGTTCCATCTGCCGTTAGCATTTGCTTTTCCGCATCATTCTCGGTAAATCCTAAATAACAAATTCCAACATGGATTCCGGTATGGCTTAATTCGATTTTTAGCGATTGCCAAAAAGCCGTTAAAGCCATTTTCCCCGAACTATATGCTGAGGCAGTTGGCATACCATGTAAACCCGCCAAACTTGAAATAAACAACACACTTCCTTTACTTTGTTTTAAATAAGGTAAAGCTGCCATGGTGGGCAAAACTGCCCCAAGCGAATTGCTGCAAAACACATTCATATAAATTGCTGGCTCAATATTCTCAAAACTTTCGTTCATAGTTGAACTGCCGTTATTGACTAAGAAGTCAAGCTGACCAAAAGCCTTAATGGTTTCCTCTACCACATATTCGCAATCGGCCATTGAGGTAGCATCACCTTGCAAGGCAATTACTTCAAAACCCATTGCTAAAAGTTCATCTCTTGTTTTAAAAAGCCGCATTTGATTGCGTCCATTTAAAACAATCTTAGCACCTTGTTGGCATAGTTCAATTGCCGTTGCTTTACCAATTCCTCGGCTTGAACCTGTTATTATTCCTACTTTGTTTTTAAAACGCATAAGCCTTATATTTAATGCTTCTTCTATTATTTTCGATAATATATCCGTTGGCTTTGAACCATTCATAACAAGCCTTAATACCTAGTTCAACCGGAGTCTGTGGAAGGTTTAATTCACGTACGGCTTTTTGTGCCGAATAATAATGTTCTTCACATGATATTTTTGCAAGTTCTGGCGTTATGGAAGGTTGAAACTTAAATACTTTAGCAAAAACCGCATTGAGTTTTCCATATAGCTTGACGATTCCTGCAGGTAATCTTCGTTTAGGCGCATTGCATTTTACAACAGCTGATATTTTATCAAACATAGCCTTAAACGAAAGGTTTTCATTTCCCAAAATATAACATTCCCCAATCTTGCCTAGCGTTATTGCATTGGCTATTCCTACAGCAGCATCAGCCACATTTATATAATTTTTACCGCCCTTTGTATAACATGGGATTTTATTATTTATCAAGGCTAAAATCATAGCACCCGAACTTGGTTTTGAATCATAAGGTCCAATCATGAATGTTGGGTTTACAATTACTCCAGGCAGTGCATTATGTGTTACGGCTTGCATAACCTTTTCTTGGGCTAATTTTTTCGAATCCATATAATCCAATCCGTATTTAGCAGATTTATATCGATCTCCTTCTTTACCAGGTTGAGCCAATGAACCAAAGCCAAACGAATTAGCAGTGCCTACATAAATCATTTTTTTGATTCCAAATCTTAAGCATGCCTGAATCATATTTTCAGTTCCTTGCACGTTAACTTGATTCACTATCTCAGACCTTGCTGGCCAAACGTTAGTGCTTGCTGCACAATGAATCAAAACGTCTTGATCCTTTATAGCAGCGTTCACATCTGCAATATTTAAAATATTACCTTCTACTTTCTTTACATCCAAACAATTTAATGTGATTGGATCCTTTCCTTTTTCAATTAAAGCGGTTACTTCATAGTTTCTATCTAATAAAATACGTACAAGGTTACTCCCTAATACACCATCTGCTCCTGTAACTAATACTTTCATAATATTCATTTTATGATTTAGTCAAATGTAGGTGGAGTGCGTTGCTATTTAGAATTGAATTCCGCAATGCGAGATTACTTTTTGTGATTTTCGCAAAAAGGGAGTTACTCCCATAAGTTGATGGAGCGCGATAAGAAATAGCCTTACCGTCGCAGGATTACATCTCGATAGCCATTGCAAGCACCGAAGCTGATTTTTGACATGTAATGAGAAAATATTATTGGGAAGAAACCACAAAGTGCGCGTTTCGATTGATCTCTAAAGGGCTTATAAGTTTAGATATTGATTTTCATTCCAAACCTAAACCCAAGTAACGAAAAGTCAGCGATTGGGAGTTCAGACACTGGTATAGCCTCATTAAATTTTTCAGTGACCAAAAAGTATTTTTGTAAAGAAAAATCAATAGTAAGTGCCTTTTTATTTTTCATGATGTAAGAAAATCCATGACCAACACTTAAACCGAAAGCATTAAATGTCATATCAAACTCTTCTTTTAAAGAATTATCAGGATTATGATCAAATGGCACTATGGGGCTTCTTAAAAAAGTATATTCAATTCCAAAAGGGATGTAGAGTGCTATATTCTTTTGATATGGATCATACTGAAATTTATACTTAATATTTGCACTGACAATTTTGGCATCACTAATGATTGGCGCCTCCACTTCAACACCAATAAAGTGGCGTCTTGTGAAATATTTACCTGCACCCAAATTAACACAAATAGGACTATGATTTCGATCACCAAACCCTGTATAAATTGTGTTATCTCCAGATAGGTCTGCTCCAATACTAAAATAGGAGACATTCACGCCCACAGTAAATTCAAACTCTGTCTCTTTTCTATCATGTAAATCAACTTTTTTCTTTACCTGACTTTTTATTCTAAATTCCTTGTCCTCTTCAAAATATTCGTAATCCTTTTTACCTAAGAAATATTTTCTTCCACCTACCTCAACAAAAGTTAGATCTCCATCTTCTTTATCAAAGGCAATTATTTCACCTTTAATTAAATATCCATTCGTAAGTTGAACAACATCATAAGTGACAACGCTATCTTTTCTTTGCGCTTCGGCAGAAAAGCTTATGATTAAGACCGCTAAAAAAAATAAATACTTCATAATGTGTTTTTTACGTATTTTATTAAAAAAAACAAAGATAATTAAATCTCAAATTTTGTGGTTGTTAAAGAGACAATATTGAGGAATTTATGAAAAAATGAAAATGAAATGTGACTTTTAGAAGGATTTATGTGCCTTACTAAATGAAACCATTATTTAAATTGATGAAAGCTTCAGATAAAAAACAGTTTTTAGCACAGTATGCGGAAATCCATGAATCATTGATGCGCTTTTGTATTGTCAAAAGTCGCGGAATTATGGACCCGAAGGATTTGGCAAACGACGTTTTATTAGTAGGTCTTGAAAATTATCACAAATTAGAAGATAAAAAGGCACTACTTTCTTACTTGTTTACAACTGCTAGCAGAATTTGTTTGAACAAAATACGACGACGTAAATTTGACGGACATTATGAGGCTGACGAAGCCGAGAAAGTAGAAGACCCAATCAATAATGTTGATTCTCGAGTAGACATTTCGCTACTTTATGCCGCCCTGAATGAATTACCTGAGTTGCAAAAAGAGGCCGTAATTTTATTTGAAATAAGTGATTTACCAATTAAGGAAATAATGGTAATACAAAACGCAGGAGCATCTGCGGTGAAACAACGCATTAAGCGCGGCCGAGAAAAACTGGTTGATTTAATGCGTGAAAAACCTCAGAAAAAAACAGCAGTTGTTGCCGCAATTTTATTTACATCAAATTCATTCAGCATGTCAAATTTAGATGCTTATTTCCAAGTTATTAAAGAATTACCTTTACCGTTGTCTGGTAATGAAGTTACTGCAGCGGTTAGCAATTTTCAAATTACCGGTACTGCAACGCATTCGATCGCCTCAAAAATAGGAAGTGCTTTACTTAAAAAAACAATTCTAGGATCGGCTATTGTTGGCACCGTTGTTGGTGCCTCTATTCTATTATCCACGAACAATGACAATCCTGTAGCAAACGAATCAATTATTGCTTTAGAAACTTCATCAGACAGTATTATTGTTTCACAAGAAAAAGCAAATAGTACAAACACAGTGCGTTACGCAGATATGACGAATCAAACCGTGTATGAGACAAGCGTATTTGATCAACAAAAAGAAGAATACATTATTATAGACGACTCTTATGACAGTCAAGAAACGGATATTGAACAAATAGAAAGCCCTATTTATAGGCCAATTGTAATATCTAATCAACTTGAACCAAATAAAAGCACAGCTAATATTTTGGAAGGAGACAGCTATCCTTCTGCCAGCGTAGAAACCGTTTATTTGAAAAACTTGGGTCATAATGTTGAAGTAAAAACGTGGGATAAAGCTGAAATTAAAGTCATCCCATTTCACGTTATTGAAGGAAAAACGCCTGAGGATACAGAAATTATTAAAAAAAACATTGCATTTAAAGTAGAGAAACAAGATGGTATGTTAACCATCTCTCGAAACTCATGCATGCAATCCAAGCAAAAAATGCGGTCAACTAAAAAAAGCATTGGCAACGTCAGTTTTGGCAATGGAGATAAAGCTAAATTTAAAAAGTTGGAGCTCAATTATATTGTAATGCTGCCTGCCACCGTAAATCTCAAATTAACTGGGAATTATAAAAACCTTACCATTCCAGCAATCAATGGTGGATTAACAGCGCGGCTTTTTGGCACGAATCTTACATTGGGATCAATTGCAGGTAAGGCAGATTTAAATTTGACCAATTCAGCAGCAACAATGGCTGATTTCAGCACGGCTACCATGCACATTCTCAATTCCAAAATCAATTTTAAAACTGCTAAAAAGTTAGACCTTACTGCCAAATATTCCACTGTTATTGTCGCACATTTGAGTCATACAAAACTAAGTTTATTTGATAGTGATTTAAAAGCAGAATCAGCCGACAATACGATAGATGGATCTATCCGATATTCAATGGTAGAATTTGAAACCAGTGCAATTGATCAATTTAAATTAAAGGCTTTTGACAGTGATTTAATTATTCCTAATGTGATGGTTATGGACATTGAACTGCGCTATTCAACATTAACAAGTTCAACAATTGGATCATTAAATATACCGTTAGCCTTTGACAGTGAAATAATGGTAAAGCAGGTTGATAATTTGCAAGGAATTTCCAGCAAATATTCTACTTACACCATTAATGAACTTATCAGCAACATTGAATTACACTCTTTTGATGATGAACTCACTTTATTGAAGACGCGGCTGGCGAGTATGACTTTTGAAGGAAGAAGTACCACCTATAATATTAAACTGGCATCACCTGCCAATTATAAGTTTGATTTTGATGGCAACTTTGGTAGTCTAGATTATGGAAATTTAGAATTGACAACCGAATCATATGAAACGAAAAATGATCACAAAATAATTAATGGATATTTTGAGGCTGGCGGCAATGGTAAGGCGAAGATTAAGTTTAAATGTTTTGATAGTAATATTCAATTAAAATAATTATTTTTAGTTTATTTCTTTATCGCTTCATATTAAAAACAATTTCATTGAAAATAGGGGAAGCGTTGTGTTAAAACGATTTAACTTTGAATAACACGAAAGAATTGACCATGAAATTAAACTACCTATTAATAGTATCCATAGTTACCATTTTTAGCGCTACAAGTTGCCTTAAAGACACCTGTAATGCCGCTTTAGGAAATACGTTTGAATCTATTGAATACGATTCAGTCTATTTGAATGTCGACAACCATATAACGTTGAGCGCTTCGTTGTTGACTTTAGATGATTTACCTGCCGACTATTTTATGGATGTATTTTATGTAGATGAAAACACAAACGCAATAATCGAATCCTTGAACATAACGAAAACAAATCTTAATCTAACTATTGCTGAATCTATCGTTCCAGCGGTTTCGGAAGAGGTCAACTTAGACTATATCTTGGCTTTTGGTGATAGAAGAAATTATATTGACTGTCAACACTCAGGCTCTTCAGACATTTATTACCTTGAATTGATGTTCAACTTAAAACGAGTATCGGATGATGAATTTGAAATCACCAACTTTAGTTGGAATGAGATTTTTGCGGCTGGTCATTTATAAAAAAAAATCCCTGACCCGCCAAAGCGGACAGGGAAATTCTTTTTACAAACTAAACTGAATATTAAATCTTGTCAAATTATCCAATATTTACACTTGAAAGATAGTGCCGTATAGTGGGCGTTTTTTCAATCCTCGATTAAGTGGTTAATAAATTCGACAAGCGTACCTTCTATTCGATTGATTAGGTATTCATCAAAACTTATTGTAAGTTAGTATCACCGAGATGAAGCCCTATTTACTCCTTATATTTTTACTCCCAACTTTGCTTTGGTCTCAGGTTGATTATGCCAGCCAAAGAGATTCACTTTTTTCTATTGCAAGAAATCAAACAGAAGCAGATACGATTCGAGGCGAAGCATATTTGCGTTTGAGTGAATTGTATTATATGCAAAACGTAGATTCAATGCTTTTAATTTGCGAAGAGGGTGTTAAAGTAACTTCACTATACAATCAAAAGATTACACCAGTTATTCATAGAAAATTATTGGATCAAAAGTCACAGTTAATTAATAATGCGGGCTTAGGAAATTATAAAACGGGTAATTTAAGTAGGGCCGCAACGCTTTGGTATAAGTCTTTAGAATTAGAAGAAGAACTGGGCGATATTCTTGGACAAACAAGAGTTTTAAATAATATTGGTAATGTTCAATTGGACTTAGAGGAAACGGAAAAATCTATTGAAACATTCCATACTATTTTGCCATTGCAAGAAGCGCTAAAAGACAGTGCAGGCATTGCAAGAACGTATAATGTTTTAGGATATATTGAGCGCATTAACGGAAACGATTCTTTGGCCTTAGATTGGTATGAGAAAGCACTGGGAATTCGCTTGCGAATTAATTCAAAGGCGGGTATTGCAGCAAGTCGAATTAATATTGGTTTTATTTATAAAAAACAAGAAAAATATACTGCGGCCATCCGACAATATCATTTAGCTGCAGAAATTTATAGAGAATTGGGTGATCGACGAAGTTTGATTACTGTGAGTAATAATTTAGCGAATTGTGCTTATGAGATTGGTGATTATTTGGCTGCAAGTAAATTTGCCAGGTCAGGATATATTGAAGCTGTAGAATTACAAGCGTTAGACGATCAAATGTATTTGAACGAAATCCTGTATAAGATCAACAAGTCCACTGGTAATGATACCAAAGCCTTGCTACATTATCAAGAATTTATTACCATCAAGGACTCAATAAATAGTAGAGCTAATTATAAAGCTTTAGTCAACTTGGAAATGGAATATGAATTCCAAAAAAAGGAAAAGATTAAAGAATTAGAACGGATACAAGAAAAAGCGAGAGCCGATCTAAAAAACCAGGCCGAGCAGGAAAGATCCTTCCGTTTTAAATTGATTGCAGTACTTGTTTCAATTGGTTTGCTTTTAGTGATGGTTCTGCTCTATTTCATTTCGAAACAATTACATCTTTCAAAACAACAACAGTCTATTATTGAAAAACAGAATAAGGAAATTGAAATGAAGGCCTTGCGCTCTCAAATGAATCCGCATTTTTTATTCAATAGTTTAAATTCTATTAAGCACTTTATCATTAAAAATGAATCGACTGTTGCGGCTGGATACTTAACCAAGTTTGCAAAATTAGTCAGATTAGTACTAGAAAATTCCAAGCATAACTTAATCAGTTTACAAGAAGAATTAGACTGCTTAAACTATTATTTAGAATTAGAAAAATTACGTTTTGACGGGAAATTTGATTTTAAAATCACAAATGACGCAGAAGCAATTTCTGTCCAAGTTCCACCTTTGATTTTGCAACCGTTCATTGAAAATGCTATTTGGCATGGTATCTTAAATAAAGTGGATGGATTGGGCCAAATTAACATTGTGGTGAAGGATATGGAAAATGCCGTTCAAATTGAAATATGTGACAATGGAATTGGACGCAAAAAGGCCGCAGACATTGTTGCCGAATCTGGCTTGCAAAAAAAATCAATGGGGTTGACACTCACGCACGATCGATTAAAGGTTTTAAACCGCGTCATAGGAATTGAATCTACCATTGAGTTTATTGATTTGGTGGACACGGAAAACCACCCAATAGGAACCAAAGTAATTGTTTACCTTCCCTATCATGAATAGACTGCGCGCCATTATAATTGATGATGAAAAACATTGCGCCGAGACACTCGAATGGCAATTGAATCAGTTTTGTCCAAATGTTGAATTACTCGGTTTGTTTTTATCACCGATTGAAGGATTAGCGGCTATAAAAAAGCAAAAACCAGACCTCGTTTTTCTAGACATAGAAATGCCAAAAATGAATGGGTTTCAACTGCTCAAATCAATTGATGAAATAAACTTTGGTGTGATCTTCACCACAGCCTTTGACCAATTTGCAGTGCAAGCTTTTAAAGTAAGCGCGTTGGATTATTTGGTTAAACCAATTGACGACGACGAATTAAAATTGGCGGTTGAAAAAGCCGAGCATGCTGTCCAAAAAGACACAGCTGTTTCAATTGAATTTTTGTTGGAACAGATACAGGATAAAAAATTATCCAATCGCTTATTTTTACCAACGCTTAACGGGTTAGAATTTGTTGATAAAGAAGCGGTAATCCGTTGCGAATCAGACAGCAATTATACCACCGTTTATTTTGAAAATACAGAAAAAATGGTCATTTCAAAAACCTTAAAAGAATTTGAGGCATTATTACCTGAAAGTCACTTTTTCCGGGTGCATCATTACCATATTGTCAACCTATTGTTAGTTCAAAAATATGTGCGCGGAGATGGCGGACATTTGGTCATGAAAAACGGGAACATAGTCCCCGTTTCACGTGCCAAAAAGCACCATTTATTAGAATATTTGCAAGCATAGATAAACGGAAGCAGAATAACAAAACTAAACTGCCTCCGTTGCTATATCTAGTCGCAATCTATAGCCTGTGGATAATCGTTATTATAAACTCCTCTACTAATTACGGTAGATTGGTAGCCCGATCCATCATACTCTTGACGGAAAGAATAACGCTGCACTTTGCACTGCCCATTTGGCCAGGTTGAATAACAATAAGCAATAATATAACGCCCAGTAATTACGGGAACTATTGTTTTCGTTCTTGTAATTGTCCAATCCGAACTAGCAATTTTGATTTTTATAAATTTTTCAGAATAACTGTTCACACGTCCATAATCTTGCACGGCTTTTAAAACTTTAGCTTCTAGTTTAGCATTATTCATTTTTGAGGAATAATTCGACCAGGATTTTCCCATTACAGGCGCATAGCTTTCTCCGGCTTTCTTTTTCAAGGTAAATTGCCCACCTAATTGTTCTTTTGACATTCCAGCATCCAAACTAAACCCAGCAACTTCAACGTTTACTTTATGATCGCCTTCAGATAATTTTGCCATTAATTCAATCCATGCGGTTGTTGGTTGAACCTCAGAAGGATTAGGAGCGATATAACCTGTAAAAGCGGTTTTACTTGAATTAAAATCAATTGTTACAAAAAAGATAATATCTTCAATTTGCACACCATCAATTTCTACAAAAACCATATGCTTGCCATAACCATTATACTGTGGGACACCAGATTCATTTGTTTCAGGATAGAATTTTTTGAAAGAATAATCCCAGCACCAACCTTGATTAAATCCTCCAACATTCATATCTATAGGATACAATGGTTGGTTTCTCAATGATTTACTCATGAAAAACGTAAAATAAATAGGGTCGTTGATAGAAAATTCAGTGGCAATATCAGCCTCCGTAATATCCTTTGGTTCCATTTTCTTTTTAGTGAAAACTACTTGTCCCAAATGCCCTTGGTGAAACGGACTGATAATTCCGTCATCCACTTCAGCTCCACCGAGCAATCCCATCACCTCTTCATCTGTGAGATCTGGAGCGTATACTTTTCCTTTTTTTTGACCAACTAATTTGTCTTTTTGAGCTTGCAGTTTGTCCTTCATAGTTTGTCCGTAGACAGGTGAAGAAAAACTGAAGATCATTATACCGATTGCGAGTAAACATAATGATTTCATAATTCTATATTTTAAATTGATTTATAGCTTAAACGTAAGGATCAATTGGGCGATAGAAGTATGAGAATGAGTGGTTGGTCGCTTTGGGTGAGTGGTTGACAGACAGGTATAATAGCAGGTTAATATAAAATTCGGTGTGCAAGAATTCTTAAACTAATTCGTTAAATTGCTAAGAATTTTATTTCTTTTTGAATTGGTATCATGGTAAGATCTCTTATAGTCATTGTAATTTTATTATCCTTTGTAAGATGCAGGAAAGATCCGAAGCTAAATGGGCTACCAATCAATGATCTGGGAACCTACTGTTTTGACGAAAGCTCGCATCTAGCACAGGAACCCATTTTGAAAGAATTGTATTTGGGTTTAGTTATTGGAGGACCATATTATACGATTCTCGGTCCGTCATTCGTTTATTCGCTAAAATTTAACCCTGAAAATGCGAACCAAATAATTTATGTTAAAAGTGATTCAGGTGCTACTCCTCTTTATAAAACGATTTGGTTTTATGATTTTTGCACAAAGGAATCAAGGCAAATAGCCGCCCAATCTTACAATGATTTAAGTTGGGGAAGTGGCGACAAAATTCTTTACACGGGATTAAGTCATGAGGTTTATATGATGAATTCATGGGGTGAGGATGTGCAACAAATAACGTCAAGCGAGACGTATCAGCACATTGGCAAATTTTCTCCTAACGGCAACTTTTTTTTTACAACTGGAAGCGACGGATTAAGAGTGTTTGATATTAATGGAAATGAAATAATATTTCATGAGGGCTACCCTCCTTTTAAAGAAATAGATTGGATCGATAATGACCATTTACTGGTAATGAATAATAGCACTAGTATTTATCAGTCATTTAATATTTACACCGGAGATCGAATCAATTTACATACACAGGCACTTTGCCACTATTGTAATGATACGTATGTTAGGTCATCTCATATCGTGTATTTCATAGACCATAGATATGATAAAACCAAAGGGCTCTATTCTTTTGATCTTGCAAAGGATCAATTGACCTATTTGAAAGAATTAAGCTCTTCTTATATGTACCGCTCAATTGATTATAATAATGACGCTAAAAAACTCATATTTACTCTTCATGAATATTCTTGGAAAGATTCTGTTAAACAAGAAATTTATCTTCGGAATAGCGCAATAATGTTGAATGAAAATGGTACAAATCCACGAATTCTAGAATTACCTTTTTAGACAAAAGACGATACATCTCGAGATTAATCCTAATCACTCACAAAATTCCGATTAAAGGCGTTCACTTTAACCATATTCTGCTGAAACATTATTCCGCAAGCAGTAAGAGGAACTCCTGCAATTAAACCAAAGACTGTCCATTGATAGGTAGATGTATCTACATAATATCCGAGAATAAAAGTGCTAATAAGTCCTAAAACAATCGCTATACCAAAAACTAAGCCGAACCAAGGAGAACGAACTGCACGTAAATCATTCAAATGATAAACATCTGTATTGCGACACTTTTTGCATTGAATACTGACATGCTTACTTCCTTTTCGCATTTCATATGCAATACGTGTATCGTATATGGTATAATGCGAGATTCCTGCCTTACAAGAAGAACATCTACTGTGAATTCGCATATCAACTTCGACAATTACATTTTCTCAACTACACATCCGTTTCCAGAGGCGTTCCAGTATCCATACTGAATGGGGCCATCATGTTGATCCGTAATTTCGTAGTCGAATTCGCCGTATTTAGAAAGATTCAAGCTTCTTGTATAAGTTACTGTCGCAGAATCTCCACATGTTGGAGCAGACACTAAAAAGTCATTAATATCTGCCGTTCCTACCAATTCGTCTTCAACAAAAAATCTAAATTCGGTGACATCAAATGCTTGGTAAAAATCAGATTTATTTTCATCAAACCAAAAGGCTATTGTAGATTCATAATGGCATGAACCGTCATTCTCCTTTGCGGCTTCAGAATAATTAATAGCATTGGCATCCGTACAACCTTCTTTTTTGCATGAAATCATTAAAAACACAGCCGAAACAAGTATTAAATATCTCATAACTCAACTATTGCAAGACCAACTTCTCTTGATATTCAATGTCAGCATTAAACAACTTCACATAATAAACACCTCTCGCTAAATTTGAAAGATCAATTGAAATGGTTTCATTTTGATTTTGAAATTCGTTGCTGTAAACCAATTTACCATCAGTCGTATATACTTCAATTTTGTCCAACTGAGTTGATTCACCCAATTTAACTTGAATAAGGCCATTTGATGGATTGGGATGAATTTCGAAATTAGTTTTTGTTAATTCTCCAACTCCAATTTGACCATCAATCGTAACCGTAACTTCTGCCGTAACAGCACAACCATCATCATTGGTAATTGTGCAAGTATAGGTTGTTGTTTCAGTTGGATTTGCATCCGTAATTGCTGCATCAGGATCGCTCAAGCCAGTTGTTGGTGACCATGAATATGTTGATCCGCCAGAAGCTTCTAACGTTGTTGTTTCGCCTGATGCAATTGTTACATCATCACTTATTGTTACAGGGAACCCATCTTCAACGGTTGCTGTAACCAATGTTCTAACACTCAAACAACTTGCTTCACGGATCTTCCAATCAAAAAAGAAGTAGTAAAAATCGAGTGGCGTATCTGCTACATTAGAACTTGTAAGTGCTACAATTCCTGGAATTTCATACGGATAATCTGGTGAACCATCATTAATTCTAAATAAGTCAACCAAACCACCTGTTATTTTCATATAATAACCAGAGTAAACGTCAATCTCAAGATTCAATTCAATAACGCTTTCACCATCTGGAATATCAATAAAAACAGAATGAATTACGCTGCCACCGTCACCGTCTAAAATTTGAATATTCCGTTCTCCATCTCCATTAGCATAAACGCGAACAGACTCTAATATGAAAGGTGCGTAGGCATTGAAAAACAAACCTCTTAAATCATTAGCACCGAAATAGCCACCACCGCCAAAAGTATTGTCTGGAGGTCCAACCGATAAAATTTCGCTTGGCACAGATTCTTCTACCCAAAAATCCGTTGTTTCTGTTACATACTCTGTAAGGTCCGACCCTGTTCCTAAAAGCGTTCCATCTTCCTCAGTATCATACCAATTTAAATCACCTCCACCACTTCCAACTGCGGTCACGGTTACATCACCTTCTCCACAAATCTCAGCTCCTGTTCCAACTGGTGCATCTGGTCTGTCAACAACTATGTAAGCTGTTTCAATTAAATTATCATCACCAGCATCATTTGTAACTGTTAAAGAAACAGTATAGGTTCCATTAGCAGTATATACATGTGTTGGATTTGCTTCGTCAGAAGATCCTCCATCACCAAATACCCATGACCATTCTGTTGGTGTAAAGGTTGAATTATCCGTAAAAGTAATTTCACCAGTACACGTTTCTGTTACGTTAGCTTCGAAAGCAGCAATTGGAGGAAATACTACTTCTTCGTCTGAACTTAGAATAATATCTGAAACTAAAATACCTCCATTAGCCGATTCATTAAATAAGAAACGGATATACGAAATATCAGTTAAGTCGACTCCTGTAAAATCTTCTACCGGAATACTAATGGTGTTGTGCATTGTTCGTGGCAAGGTGGTGCCAAAATCTCCCGGAGGAAAATATAAAGCCGCCGTATAATCTTCAACCGAAACGGATGAAGAACCTCCAGAGTTATCTGTTAATTCAACTCTAAAATTCAAAGCATCCATAGCTGGAGAAGTATCAAAATTAACGGCCGCTCTAAATTGAAGCGCATTAAAAGTACTGAAATTTTCTAAAAAATCAGGAATATCATTGCGATACCAATCATCAGCAGAATTCCACTCCAACTCCAATTGCGATAGTCCTAAAACTGCAACTCCTCCATTTTTATTGTGAGGTTCTTGTCTCGTTCCTGCACCAGCACCAATACAATATTGTTCGCCAAAATCATCTCCACAAATATCATAAATCAACATGCCATTCTCACTGGCTTCTTCACCTACTGTATTTATATCTTCGGTATCCTCACTATCCGTTCTATTTACATCAACACGTCTATTTGTTCCGGGATGGTAAGACATAAATATTTCAGAACCATCTAAGGTTGAACTTACAGGTGGTATCACATCCTCTACTTTTAAAATAGGATCAAATTCTGTTTCTCCTCCAATGTAAACACGAAAGAAAGCACTTCCGTAAGCTAATAATGAATTCCGTTGCATCTCTGGATCAAAACGTCCGTTATCAGGACTTGAAGTTCCACAATGATCGTCTGATTGGCCTCCATCAACATAACCCCAATCATCTGCTGTTCCCGCAGGAAATTCTCCTGGAGTCCAAACCGTATTATAAAAATTATGATTGGCACCTAACATCATTAAATTATGCTTAGGCATTGTATCACTGTCATCTATATAACGCGAATCATCATAAAAATGAACTCCTTGTAAATCTGATACATCTCCATCACAATAAGGTGCAATATTCATAATTGGAATACCATTCAATATTGGTCGATTAAAATCAACAGGTGCCAAAGTTAGCACGGCATTAATTCCATAAGGACTGCCTAATTCACGATTATAAAGAGCGTGTTCAATCACTCCTTCACCACCGCGAGAATGCCCCATAGTTCCAATATTGCTCATATCCAATTTATCGATAAAGATGTCACCAAATGGGCCTCCTCCTGTATCATTCCAGTCATTCCATAAATCTAAATGATATTGCAATAATTCACCTCTCGCACGCATTCCGTAATCGGGTGTAGAATTATCCGTTGAACTAATACTATTTGCAGAAACCGAAATAACGATATACCCATGACTAGCTAACTGTTCGGCTAAATAATTATATCCTCTATAACTTGGAATAGGTTCGAATGATCCTGTACACGGCCATGCGATACTTGTACTACCACCACTATAACAGGTTGAATGTCTACCATGCAAAATTAAAATTACCGGAAATGGACCATCTGAAAGGTCGGTTGGATAATGAACTGAACCTCTTACCTCAACCAAATCTGGGAAAGTGGGTGGTCCAAATGCTTCATCTCCAAAATCGTATTCATCACTCGACACATCATAGACTCCAGGCTCTCCTGGATCTGGAGTTTGAGCAAAGCCAAGGCCGCTAAATAGAATGATACTAATAAGTTGAATTAGACGTAATTTCATAATGTTGTTTTTTGAGTCTTTTATTTTGAGGTCAATGTTTGAGGTGTGAATTTTCCTAAGTTCCAATGTTTACCAATAAAACCTGTTGTTTGTCCACTTTCTCCATCTTGCAAGATGTTATCATGATAAAATCCATAGACTAAAACAATGCTACTTTGCTTCACTAAGTTTTCATAATCTGTTAAAGGAACTAGAAAAACTATTTCACTTAAACTTCCATCCGGATGGACATTTCTTAAAAAATGTTTACTTCCAATATGCAAAACATAACGATTAGCACCCACGATAAACGATTCGCTAGTTTTAATTGAGATTCGTACGTTTTCTTGATCTGCATCTAACGAATAAGACGACATAGCAACGGCGTTTTCTGATTGTCCAAAAGTTGCGGAAATCAAAAAGAAAAAAGAAAAGAAAAGCAGTGTGTTTTTGAGCGTTTTTTTCATGGACAAAATTTTGTGTTGGGTATTAAAACATCCCACGTCTGCTAAAGATAAGAAATTTCAATATTTAAATGCCCTATTATTTAAATAAGAATAAGAATTTATCGTAAAACTAATCACTGATTAATGAAGACCTAACATGGTTATGTCGGAAGTTTTATGTTAATAAAACAGGTATTATATTTCTATTTATTAGTTTTGCGGCTATCGTTAAACCTAATCAGTATTAAACTTAAATTACAATGAATTTTAAAGCCTTACTCTTATCACTAATTTGTGTTTTGTTTTTGCTTACCGGTTGCTTTACTCCTAAAAAGATTAAGCGAGCGGCTTCTTATTCTCAATTAACTCAAATCAACAATGCCCCTGTTTTTAAAGGGCTGAACGTCTCCTTTACGGAACAAGATTCTGTTCCATTGATGGAAAGACAAATGCAAGTTGATAAAAACAAAGACTGGTTAGTCGTTATTCCTTTTGCAACTTGGCATAAAAGGGATTATGCTTGTGCTGTCGGCTCTGTATCAATAGAAGAGCAACTTGAAAACAATATAAAAGCCGCCATTTTAACCACGGCTGATAACACTTACGGGCAAGGAATTGAAGGTCAATACGATTTGAAATTGACTGTTTCAGAAGCGCGATTTGATTTTAATTATTATAATAAAGGTGGAATGGCTGGCGCTCCTCCCGCTGTTTCTTTTACATGGAAAAAGGAAATGTGCAAAAGCACACGCTTATTTTTGAAATTGGATTATGAATTAATGCAGGATAATAAGTCACTTACAAGTGGTACAATAGAAAGAGAAGAGTTAATCGATACAATTTCTAGATACACTCCAATCCCTGGCGGAAGAAATAGGAGTCCTGAAAGAGATAATTTAAATGGCGGAATTCACAATTTAATTGTTGAGGAAATGACAATTGGATTAATAGCATTTAATGATAACATTACTTTATTAGCGCGCCAATTAATGGCTATGAAATTGGAAAAGTATATCAAATAAAAAATTTCAACTTTTAAATAAAAAGACGAACCTCCAACTTAATTGTAGCGGTTCGTTTTTTTGTACTTATTTATGATGGATCATTATTCGGATGCTTCCGAAATAATGAGAATAGCATTTAATGTCTATGCACACTTTTCCATTTACCTGGTTCTGGCAAAATATTTATGCCCCCTAAACTTCTATTACCGCCGTTACTTCTAATCTCATTTCTGAGCTTAACTAACTCAGGAAACTCATATAACATTAGCACTTTTTTATCAGCAATTGTATTAGCGGCTGGGCGATTGTCTTTGGTGACGAAAAACGCAAATACTTCTGCAAAATCTTCCACCAAATTTGTGGCCGCATATTCCGTGACGAAGCGATCTTCATACTTTTTATAAAACTGCCCCATTCTTGTTTGACCTTCGTTATGCTTATCTCTAAACTCAGGATAAATATCTGCCCAAAATCTGGTGTAGTTTGCATGTAGGTACGATCCATTTTGAGCACAACCTTCTTGGATGTAAAAACCGTTACAATCTTGCTTGGCCGTGCCAGCATTTACCTGCTCATTATTTAAAGTTAAAATATGACCAAATTCATGAATAATAGTGTAAGACAAGTCTTTATTTACATTAAATCCGCCTTCATACGCATAGTCAATTGCAATGCCCATTCTCCATGTCGTCAAGTCATTTGACGTTGGATCAACAAACCCTGCGGTTTGACTTGAATTACCAGAATAAATTAAAAATTTATCCATTTTATTGCGGTGAGATAAGGGAACAATTTTAGTAACTAAATCCCAAATTTGTTGGTGCTTATCACGGTCATTTTGAAAATCTCGATCCGCTCCGCTAACCTCATAGTCTTTTACCACCGTAATTTTGTCTCCGCTCACCTCATATAAGGTAATTTCTCCACCTATTTCTGATTCACCATTTTGAACGGTTGTTTGATCTGCCTCTGGACCAAAATCTTCTTTCTTGCAAGAAGAAAATATGGTCAGTAGCACAATTAAATAGGCAACTGATTTTAATTTTAGATTTCTCATACACTTGTTTTTTGATTAATTAGACTAATTAGGTGACTGTCCGGAAAGAAAACGAATACATCTATTTCTAAAAGTTCATGCTTTTTGAAAATTCGTTTTTTTCCGTCAGCCACTCTCTATATAAAAGTCGTGTGACTGAAACTTGCCCCCTACTGCTTTATTAATAAACACGTGTAAATCTACCGCAATAACTAAACGTTTTAGCTTACCTAAACCCTTTTAGAATAAGGATTAAATGATTTGAAATAAAACTGAAATTTAAATGTATTACACTAAATCCAACGTAAAAGAGAAGGTTGAACCAATACCCACGGTACTGCGAACCGTTAATGTTTGTTTATGCACCTCTAATACGTGCTTTACAATCGCCAAGCCGAGTCCTGAACCGCCAATATTACGTTCTCTACTTTTGTCGACTCTATAAAAACGCTCAAACAATCGTGGAATATGTTCTTGGGCCATCCCCACTCCATTATCAGAAACTTCGATTAGAATTTTCTTTTTATCATAACTTATAATACTGACAGTTGTTTCGCCACCACCAATGCCATAAGAGATTGAATTAGAAACGAGATTCACAAGCACCTGCATAATCCGATTGGCATCTGCCAATACAAAGGTAGGGTCGTAATGTTTGTCAAATTTAAGTTTGATGTTTTTATGATTGGCTTTCGTTTCCAATTCTTGAAAAACCTCTTGTACTAATTTAACGAAGTCACATTTGACCAAGTTTAGTTTAAACCGATCGGTTTCTAGTTTTGCAATGTCATCCAAATCTTCCAATAAATTTGAAATACGATCAACCCCACTAAGTGCGCGTTCTAAAAAATCTCTATTCACACGACCATCTTCCAATCCACCTTCTAATAAAGTGAGCACATAACCTTGAATACTGAAAACCGGTGTTTTTAATTCGTGGGCCAAATTCCCTAAAAATTCCTTACGAAAGGCAGCTTGTTTTTTAAGTTCTGAAATTTGCTTTTTTTGCACGGTTGCGTATTCAACAGAATCTTCGGTCAATTTGGCAAGTGTATCATCTGAAAAATTAACTTCTGGTATTTCCGATACTTGCTCATTCGTGATAATACCATATATCACTTTAATTTTTTCGCTTAAAAAACGGCGTACTAAAAACGTGAAAATCAGGAATGATAAAGCAATCGTGGACAATATTATTAAAATAATGATTGCCGCAGATAAATGAGCGTCCGATACGTTATTGATAATTACCAAAATTATCGTAAGCAATAAGCCAAGAAGCATACTCCCTGTTAGGGCGATATAAATTGGTTTTGAAAGGTTCATGCTTTTGATTTAAGCCTATTCCCAATGGATTGTTTCTAGAATATTATCGAGATCTTCAGTAATATACTCTAAACTAGTACGAATACTATCGTAATTGGGTTTAACGTTAAAATAAAGTGCTCCGCGAAGAAAATGATTTGTACTATCTGTCACATAAAATTGATAAGGTGACGCGGCGTCACCTTTTAAATTGTATTTCAATCCATAAGCCCTTCGCTGCGGATCAATCATTGCAATTTCCTCGATTGCGTCTGCCTTAATACTATGGTCGTAGGCGAGTTTACGTGAATATTCAATATTCATTAAAAGGTTCGAATCAATCGGTTGGTACGTCAAATACAACGTAGCGTTAAACCGATCCATTATAATATCCTTATTACAATTAGATTTGTCGGCAATTGCAAAATATTCTGGTATTTCAAATTGATATGGACAACTATCTGGATTAAAAATCTCATAACTGCGCTCTGGAAAATCCAAGCGCATATATCCTCTTGGCTTTGGGTAATAATCGCCCTCATCTTCGCCACAACTGGCAAGAAAGAAAAGAGAAACCATAACTATTGAAATACTAATCCTCATCTGAATCATTTTTAGTAGGCAAAATCGTGATTTTTATTCGAGTCACCTTACGACTATCAGCCGCTTCTACTGTAAACGTATAATTTTCAAAAGTTACACGTTCATTCTTTTTCAAAATTTTACCTGCTTGCTCAATTGCAAATCCCGCAATTGTATCTGACTCTGACTTGGCTTCCTCAAAAACCTCTCCGTCAAGGTCCAATATTTTGTACATATCAATCAAGGAAGTTTTCCCTTCAAATACATAATTAAATTCGTCTAGCTTCGAATAGATTAAATCGTCATCAATATCGTCAGAAATATCACCTACAATTTCTTCTAAAACGTCATCCAGCGTTACAATTCCAGATGTCCCACCGTACTCATCTACCACAATAGCCATATGCATTTTTCGTTCTTGAAAATTGATTAACAAATCATCAATTTTTTTGTTTTCTGGAACAAAATATGGTTCACGAATTAATTCTTGCCAATTAAAATCATCTGGTTCATCTATAAAAGCCAATAGATCTTTTACAAAAAGAATACCCGCTATACTGTCAAAAGAATCTCGATAAATAGGCACGCGTGAATGGTGTGTCGTTTTTCCATCACCATTTAAAAGCGCTAAAATTTCACCATAGGTTTTATCTAATTCAAAGGCATCAACATCCAATCTAGAGCGCATGATTTGCTTCACATCTTTTTTACCAAACTCAATAATTCCTTGATAAATTTCTAAATCACTTTTATCCTCATTACCATCAGTGGCTAACTCAATTGCATCCGACAAGTCGTCTGGAGAAAGGTCTTTCACTCTCTTTTTGATTCGCTTATTAATGACATCTGTGCCTTGTACTAATCCTTTTCTTAACAAATTAAACGGAAATGTTTTGCCAATTACTTTAAGGGGTACGGCCATCATTAGTGCAACTCTTTTACCATTCTTAGCGGCATACACTTTTGGAATAACCTCTCCAAATAAGAGTAAAACAAATGTGATTGCAATAACATCTATAAAAAACTTGTAGGTATCATCCGAGCCTTCAAACAACATGTTAGACAATTGTGTTGAAAGCAAAATTATGGCTACGTTGATAAAATTGTTGGTAATTAAAATTGTCGCCAACAAGCCTTTCGGTGATTCTAATAAATCAAGCGTTGTAACGGCTGCTTTATTAGAATCTTCTGCAATTGCTTCCTTGTCAGATGGCGTTAGTGAAAAAAATGCAACTTCGGCACCAGACACTAATGCAGAGCAGAACAATAAAATTAGTAAAACACCAATTGAGATTGAGAATGATAACCATATTTGATCCCAATGAATTTCAGCAAGAACGGGTGAAAAGGTCTGTTCCAATTTATCCGTTTTCGTTTAACTTAAAATGGTAAATCATCTTCTGGTTCTTTGTTCAAATTAGCATCCATTGGCTGTACTGGCTTATTTTCAACCGTTTTTGGATAATTTTGTTGATTAGGACTTTGTTCTGCGCGAGACAACATGGTCATTTGATCTGCAACAACTTCAGTTGCATATCGGGTTTGATTTTTATCATCTTGCCAAGTACGCGTTTTGAGTTTACCCTCAATATATACTTTCATCCCTTTTTTCAGATAAGTTTCAGCAATTTTCGCTAAACCCCTCCAAAGTACAATGTTGTGCCAATCTGTAATTTCGCGTTTTTGACCAGTGTTCTTGTCTGTAAAGGTTTCTGACGTTGCAATTGAAAAATTTGCGACACCTGTTCCATTTTCTAAATACCTTACTTCGGGATCCTTTCCAAGATTCCCGATCAGAATCACTTTATTTACGCTTCCAGCCATTTTGGTTCATTGATTTAAACAAATATAGCTAATCTGCTTCGAATAAGGACGACTCCTTAATATATCTTATCAACAGTTGTGGCAATGGATAATCTTCAACTTGATTAATTGGCGTTTCAATCTGATTATCAATCAATTTAATGGCATTGACTTGAACCTGCCAAAATGTGGCAAATATTCTTTGATGCGACAGAATATGCTTAAAAGTTCCATCAAAAGTAAAGTCAATAAAATTGAAAGAATTAAGATCCTCTTTCGTTAGTTCTTCTCCTTCTTTTTTCTCAATC
Organism: Crocinitomix sp.; assembly: GCA_047623705.1. Lineage (GTDB taxonomy): Bacteria > Bacteroidota > Bacteroidia > Flavobacteriales_D > Crocinitomicaceae > Crocinitomix. Next base: position 5,123 of record JBLHOW010000032.1, on the reverse strand, counting down.
AATGGAAAATCATAAAGGCCTTCCCAAATTCCTTTTCCAGTTCGTTTTTTCAGCACCGTATTTTTTCCATTTGTAAAAACAACATAATGGAGGTAACGGTTAACTACTTTTATTTTTTTTGATTTAACAGGGAAATTCAATTGTGTTCCACTTTGCAAACTTGCGCAAGACCCTGATAATGGACATTCATGACATTTGGGTGCTTTTGGCGAACAAACTAATGCACCCAATTCCATTACAGCCTGGTTATGGTCACCGGGTTGCTTATGATCTAAAAATTCATCCGCCGCTCGCGCGAATTCCTTTTTACCCTGTGCACTGTCAATTGGTGTATCAATTGCCAAATAGCGACTTAACACGCGATAAACATTACCATCAACCACGGCATGCGGCAAACCATAGGCAATAGAAGTAATAGCAGCAGCGGTATATTCACCTACCCCCTTTAATGAAAGTACCTCTTTATATGTCTTTGGAAAAACGCCTTTAAACTCATTTGCGACCAATTTTGCCGAAAAATGCATATTTCTAGCACGGCTATAATAACCTAATCCTTGCCATAAATTCAAGATTTCATCCTCTTGCGCATTTGCTAGGTCTTTAATCGTAGGGAACCGTTTTACGAATTTTAAGTAATAAGACGTACCTTGATCTACTCTTGTTTGTTGTAAAATAACCTCAGAAAGCCATATTTTATATGGGTCAAAAATCCCCCTCCAAGGTAGAATTCTATGGTTTTGTCTAAACCATGCTTGTATTAGTGTCGTAAAATCAGCCATTTGTATAAAAAAGTAAAGTTCTTTCCTTTTTTTGTAAATAGTTCAAAGAATTAGAATTATTTTTGTCCCCGAATTACAAAAGATTAAAAATTAAGAAGTTATGACCAAAGCAGATATCGTTTCGAAAATCTCGGATTCAACAGGAATTGAGAAAATTGCAGTGCAAGCAACAGTCGAAGCATTTATGGATTCAGTAAAATTATCCCTAACAGAAGGTAACAATGTTTACCTCAGAGGTTTCGGATCTTTTATTGTAAAAGAGAGAGCAGAAAAAACGGGTAGAAACATTTCAAAAAATGAATCTATTATTATACCGGCACACAACATTCCGGCGTTTAAACCAGCAAAAACATTTATAGAGGATGTAAAAGATAATGTATCGGTTAAGTAAGATTAGTGCTTAATAATAAATTTTACTATCTTTGTCCCCTTATTAAAGGATGAATTTGATAAAACTTCCTGATAATCAGGAAGTTTTTCTACATATTAGAATTAAATAAAATATTAATTAAAAAATCTTTATTATGCCAAGCGGTAAAAAAAGAAAAAGACATAAAATGTCTACTCACAAGAGAAAGAAAAGACTAAGAAAAAACAGACACAAAAAGAAAAAATAGGTTTTAAGAACCTATTTAGCACATTTGATTGTCAATTCATTAGAAACTTAACGGCTACGGCTGTTAAGTTTTCTTAGTTTATTATTTAATTTACAGATAAGTGAGTTTTGAACTTATAGTTAATTCAAAACCCAGCGGAGAAATCTCTATGGCTCTAATGCGTGACTCAACGCTTGTTGAGTTGCATGAAGAGAAAGTAGACACGGATTTTGCCGTGGGTGATATATATCTTGGTAAAGTACGTAAAGTCGTTGCCAGCCTAAATGCGTCGTTCGTCAATGTTGGGTACGAAAAAGACGCGTTTTTACATTATTTAGATCTTGGTCCACAATTTAAGTCGTTAGACAAGTTTACGCAAGACACTATTCGAGGAAAGCAGAACGTTGCGGATTTACTTTATTTTAAATCTGAAACTGATATTGACAAGGATGGGAAGATCACGGATACTTTAACGAGTTCTCGTGAAATTTTAGTGCAAGTAGCTAAGGAGCCAATTTCTTCTAAAGGGCCGCGTTTAAGTTCTGAAATTACCTTAGCTGGACGCTTTCTAGTACTTGTTCCTTTTTCTAACAAAATTTCAATCTCTCAGCAAATTAAAGATGTTGATGAGAAGAAACGTTTAAAGGATATTGTAAGAAGTGTTTTACCAAAAAACTTTGGTGTAATTATTCGAACAGTAGCTAATGAGAAAAAGCTTGCTGAAATTGATGGCGATTTAAAAGATTTATTAGAGCGTTGGAGAAAGATGCATTCGAATTTGAAAAGAGCCAAGTCGCCTAAACGCGTTTTGGGTGAATTGAATCGAGCTTCTTCTTTGTTACGTGATACTCTCAATGCCAAGTATACCAAAATTCATGTAAATGATCCTGTGCTATTAGCAGAAATGAAGGATTATGTACAATCGATTGCTCCAGAAAAAGTGAGCATCTTAAAGGAATACAAAGGTAAGCTTGATATATTTGAGCAGTTTGGAGTCAATAAAGAAATTAAAGTTTTATTCGGTAAAAAAGTACCATTACCTAGTGGTGGTTATTTGATTATTGAACACACTGAAGCTATGCACGTCGTTGACGTAAATAGTGGAAATAGAAGTGCCAAGAACGATACACAAGAAAATAACGCCATTACGGTAAACATGGAAGCGGCTGAGGAACTTGCCCGCGTTTTGCGTTTAAGAGATATGGGCGGTATTATTTGTGTTGACTTTATTGATATGCACAAGCGTGATAACAACAAAATGTTGTACAATAAATTACGCGAACTGCTTAAACAAGACAAGGCCAAACATAGTATTATTCCGCCAAGTAAATTTGGAGTGGTTGAAATCACACGTCAGCGTGTGCGACCAGTAACAAATATTGAAACTTCTGAAGGTTGCCCAACCTGCAATGGAACGGGTAAAATTCAAGCTTCAATTATGTTTGCGGATGAAATTGAAAACAAGCTAAAGTATTTAGTGGATGAGAAAAAGATGAAGAAAGTCACGCTAATCGTGCATCCTTATCTAGAATCTTACTTTAAAAAAGGCTTAGTTTCAAAGCAATGGAAATGGTACTTTCAATTCAAAAAGTGGGTCTCTATTCAAGCCAATAATTCCAATCATATTTTGGAGTATAAATTTTTGGATAGCGAGGGGAAAAGTATTCAGGTTTAGTTTATTTTAGTCCTTGGTCTCTAATACTTTTTAATGCACTGCGTAGTGCTGAACTTTTAGAAGTATCGGAGGTTTCAATGCGTTTTGACTTGTTTTTCAATTTGAAATATTCAATAACAGTGCAGTTTGACGTACGTTTTAATGTACAATTATCAATTTCTCAACGCGTTTTAACGTGCTTTTCAATTAATTAACCCAGTTTGATCTGTTTCTAATGGTCGAATGCGGTTTGATGTGTTATTCAAAATGATATATTAATTTTGATAATTACTAATTGTACATTACATTGCTAATTGAAAATTATTAACAACGTGGAGCCGAAACACAGTTTACTGGAAGCCAAACAAAAATTAGAAGCATATTGTGCTTATCAAGAACGTTGTGACCAAGAAATTCGAAAAAAAGTCCGGCCTTGGGGAATGTACAGCGAAGATGTAGATATTCTCATTTCTGATTTAATTCAAAATAATTTCCTCAATGAAGAACGTTTCGCTTCTGCTTTTGTAAGTGGTAAATTCCGTATTAAAAGATGGGGCCGTATTAAAATTCGGCAACATTTAAAACAAAAAAACATCTCGAATTACTCCATCAATAAGGGCTTGGGCGAAATTGATGAACAAGAATATCTGGATACTTTAAATGATTTGGCAGTTTCAAAGAATGCACTGACCAAAGCCAAAAATAAATGGGACCGCTTGGCTAAAATGCAGCGCTATTTGCAATCAAAGGGCTATGAAAATGATTTGATTCGGGAGATTTTGAATCAGGTATTGGACGGGGACCAATAATCCAAAAAAAATAAATCAAGCCTTTTTTTAAAACAAAGACCAGATTCTATTTTACTCTTGATTCACTTTCCAAAGCATCAACACCTTCACCGCCAATTATTCAATGTGTATTTTGAATTGCGTAATCTTCGAATTTAGACATCATAATATCTATTTTACTTCGTAATAAATATACGTAAAAGATTCTTCGAGTAGATTGTTTTTTTGCCCGGCGCCTGTTCAATCAGATCAATTTGTTTAAAAATCAATCCCATTGCCGGATATCCTCTCCATCTAATCTGATTTTACCAATTTCGTACGGATTTTTTGGAATTGGATATGGATTGTAGATTACACCAATTATATGCAATTCCGCCTCCACTAAAAATTGAACATTTACTTCAATTTCATTTTGTCCTGCTTGGAATTCTACCCCACTTACTAGGACAACTTCAAAGCTAAATGTACGGGCAGCAACACTTAGCGGCCCTGTCAATACATGTGGAATGTTAATCTTATAATTCCCTTCAATATCTGACATTGTGCAAATAGACGATTCAATTCCAGCTGCTGTGTCAACCTCTACCCACACTCTTGCAAATGGAATGGCTATTGAGTCCGAGTCAACAATAACTCCCTTGATGATAAAACTAGAATCCATCATTATTTCTGTTTCAACAGTTGGATAGAATGTTGTCAAAGTATCTTGCGCCAGAACTTCTGTTGAACTTAATCCCATCATAAAAACTAGCATAAAAGCCAAACGAAAACGAGAACCCATTTCTACCCGATTGGAATTCATAACTTGCCGCTTTTTAAAAATGCCACATGTTTGGTTGGTCGCTGTTTTTAACTGTTCACGAATTTCGTTATTAGACATATTCGTATAATCAATAATATCCTTTTGGCAAGAATCACAAAAACGTCCTTTTATAGTTGGTGACATTTCACCAATATTCTCAGGACAACTAAAGTTCATTTCTACCATAACATTCAAATTGCTTTAACCAATAGATGCAGGACTCATCAATTATCCATAAAACTAATTGAACCAACCCTTTAGATAAAAAAAACGTTAAAATAGATATGAAGTCATTGGCGATACTCATCATTATACATATTTCATTTCATGCTTTATCACAAAGCAAATTAGAAATAGGTTTATCAGGATCTTATGAAAAGGCAGCCAATATCCAACAAGAATCACACAATCAGTTTCAAATCACAACATTTTCTGGTGGATTAACAGCTGATTACCAAACGAGCGTAAAATATTTACAGATAGGTACTGGATTAATATATGATC
>JBLHOW010000031.1:0-63128 GCA_047623705.1 Crocinitomix sp. | reverse complement strand
AATTATACAAGAAATAAATCAGTAAATTTGTTAACAAGATAGCATGATGAAATTAACTCTTTTTACACTTAACTTACACTGGTCAGCATAAACCGGTTTGGGGTGGTCAACATCACCGGTGTATCCATTAAAGAGGCTATGTGAAGGCAGTATTGACACCTACGGAACAAACGAAGACAGAACGATCCTCAGAATGATTCAGTCATTTGCCTCAATGCCAGATTTTTTTATTCAAAAAGGAAACTTCAGCCCAGAACCTGGAATAAGATACTTCATGACTAGGTCTACTTCAGATCTTGTCAATAATAAAACAGTATTCGAAAGAGTATATAGAGGCCTGTTTTTTGGGGAAACATCTATTTTTAAAACTTTTATCCAAGTAATTTATATTTATTGGTTAGTGATTTTTGAAGATAATAAGAACTACATAGGCTCTCAATCAACTCCCTTTGTTGTTGATTATGAGAACAACAAGATTATTGGATTCTACAGTAATGATAAAAAGTTTAAGTTTGAAGGAGAATACATTAATATAGTTAAAGAAAGAAGCGTATATGTGGGCACTGCGAACTGGGGAGGGGTCTGGAGTGACGTAGAAGATTTCTTGGCAAAAGTCCATATTTTCGATAGTGTCGAAGTTGCAACGAATAATTTCGGAGAAATGAATGCTCCGGATCAAGTTGTGCCTGCATTCTTTATTAAAGCAATTGATGATCTAAACGCATGGTCAAATGCATCTAGTGCTACATGGTTGTTGTTAGATATTGTTGGAACATTCACGGGATTCGGAAATCTAATGAAGCTAAGACATCTAAACAATGTTACGAAATTATATAAATCTTTTCGAGTTTTTGTTGCTGGAGTAGAAGTCACTAGTAGTGCTCTAAATACAGCACTTCGTTTTGTTGATGAATGCCATGAAGAAGATACCTTTTGTTATAAATTGAGAAAATTTTTATTTTATCTAGAAGTAGGTTCATTAAGTATTGATGCCTTAGCCTCAAAATACTTAAAAAGGTCGGCATTAAATGCGCTCGAGGATATGCCTTTAAAAATTCAAAACTCTTATTCCGACATACGAAAACTATTGGAAAGGTTCGCGAATAGTATAGTTCTTAAGTATTATGAATATTTAGCGAAAATTTTTAAAGTGCGTATCGTAGTTTATGCGTCAAAGGGTGGGGCTGAGATTGTCTGTTTCCAATTCAAATTCGCAGTTGTACCAGTTAATAAAATATTGAAATATGCGCGAGGGCGAACACGATCAGTAGACAATTTAGATACCTTAAAGCAAGAACTGAGAAATTTGAAATATCAAAGACAACACAATAGAAAAACATTTGATCTTAATCCAAAAAATCAGAAAAGAATTGATGACCTCGAAATTGAAATCGAAAATTCTATTAAGTCATTATCAAACAGGCGGGGGCTTGAAAAAATTGGTATTTACGATACAGAAGTTGGAAATGAACGACTATTTAATTTTATATTAGGAGTTGCAAACTCCAAGAAGAATAAATTGAATAACGGACAGTGGGTAGACGCATACTTAAAAGGGCCAAAAGGGGGCACTATGACAATGTCTATGTGGAAACAACTTGATGACGGGACGTGGTATTTAGTAACAATAAAAATTTTTGAATAATGGAAGAATATGAAGACTATTCAGATGAAACGCTAATTCAAATGATGGAAGATTCTTATGATCTTGATGAAAGCATGTTTTTTGTCCTAGGAGAACTTGGGAGTCGAAAGCACCCGCGTGTTGAGGAATTTTGTTTAAAAGCAATTAATGACCATTTGGGTTATGATGAACACTTTGTAAGCAGCGCAATTCGAAATCTATATCGGGTGAATGAATATAAAGCGATTGAACAAATTAATGAACATTTAGACTCATTTCATATCTATACAATTGGTAGAATTCTCTCTCTTTTATGGCCAGATTCAAGTATTTACATGGAAATGCCAGAAAAGGAGGGATTAATTGATACGCTAAAAGAGTTTTTGGATAAAAAAAATGAAGCCGATATTTCTAAAATTCAACATGATTATGACGAATTTATTAAAGCTTATGGTTGAGTTTTAATTATAATGAGAAATATCAAGATCAGTTTTTAACCAAAATCACCGTGGAAGATTACAAACTTTGAATTTTTGAGTCCTTCAGCAAACAACTGCATCATATTCTAAATGCAGCATTTTTCCGATTGATCAAAATAATGTAACTTTATACATCATTAACTTTAAACAATTGAAAATGAAAAATATAATCTTTTTATTACTACTCACCCCGTTAGCTTTAACATCCTGCAAGAAAAAAGGCTGCACAGATGAAGGGGCAGACAACTATGACGAAAAAGCAAAGGTTGATAATCATACATGTACTTATGGATATGACCAGTTCATAGGATCATACAACGTACATACCGGAGCTTGCGATTATGAGCCAAATAGCTTTATTTCAACGCTTACCGCTGGTCCAAATTCAAATGAGGTCATTATGAGTAATTTCAATGATGAGGGTTTTAGTGTCGTTGCCACAATTGATGGTAATAACATCTCCTTTTCAAAATTATCGGGCGGCGTGGGCTATGTTGGAACAGGTTATATAATTAGTACAACTGTAACAGTTGATTGCTTCATTTGTGAAGATTATAACTATCCTGACGACTGCACAGATTCTTCTTGCTCTTATACATTTGCTAAAATGTAGTTAATTTAAATTATCGAGTTTATTCAAAAGCGTTGTGATCAAATAGATCATAACGTTTTTTTTGAACCCCACACAAACCTATTGAACCTCAAATCACCTTAGCCTTCCAATTAGTGCCGAATTTCGTGCCGAGACACAAAAAAACCGCTTTAAATGAATGATTTAAAGCGGTTTATCATTTTTAAAAGTTGTCCCACTAGGGCTCGAACCTAGACTCTTTTGTACCAAAAACAAACGTGTTGCCAGTTACACCATGGGACAGTAATTTTATATTTTTTCATGCATCAATCGAAGTTAATCTCAATCCCCATGAAAGAATTTACATTTCGTTAAATGCGAGCGCAAATCTAAGTACTTTTTTTGATACAACATATAATTCAATCAGATAAAATGCAAAATTTGGTGAAAAACCCTCATTAGCTGCATGTTTCATGTTTTTTAAATACCCTTGAAAATTCTAAAAAACCTTAATATTTACAATCCAAAGCAACCATCTTGCAGGATTTACAGTTTTTTAGGAAAATTCATCAAAATATATTTTTAAATTCGCACTGCTATAATTATTACCTATGGATTATAAAAGAATCAATACAATTGTCGGGTGGATGGTCTTCATCTTTGCCACTACCGTTTATTTTATGACAGTTGAGCCCACTACAAGTTTGTGGGATTGTGGAGAGTACATTACGACCGCTTATAAGTTAGAAGTTGGTCACCCACCAGGAGCACCGCTCTTTATGATGTTGGGTCGTTTGTTTACCATGTTCTCTGGACCTGAAGGTGCAGCAATGATGGTCAACCTCATGTCGGCCTTATCCAGTTCCTTTACCATACTGTTTTTGTTTTGGACCATCACAATGTTGGGCAAGAAAACAATCTTAAACCCAGGCATCTCACTATTTGGTAGTTCTACTCCTTCAAAAGATTTTGATGACATTGAAGACGACTCAGCGAAAAAAGTTGAAAAAACATCACGTTCATTATCAATAGGGCAGCAATGGGCTATTTTAGGCAGTGGACTAATTGGAGCTGTTGCTTATACTTTTACTGATTCATTTTGGTTCTCGGCTGTTGAGGGCGAGGTTTATGCCATGTCTTCTTTCTTTACTGCAATTGTAATTTGGGCTATTTTTAAATGGGATCACGAATTGGCAGAGCAAGATGCTTTTCCTGAGGATGAAGAATTACAATCCACTAATGCAGATCGTTGGATTATTTTAATCTTTTTCATGATTGGTTTATCTATTGGGGTTCACCTTTTGAACTTACTATGTGTACCGGTTATTGCCTACGTTATCTATTTCAGAAAATACAAAGAAATTACGCCAATGGGATTCATCTTAACGGGTGTTACCGGTGTAGTTGCATTAGGACTGATTCAAGCAGTAATAATTCCAAAAACAGTTCAAATCGCAGGTTGGTTCGAGCGTTTCTTTGTGAATAGTTTAGGACTGAGTTTCAATGCTGGAACCATGTTCTTCTTTTTATTAATGTTAGCCATTATCGTTGGTGTACTCATGTGGTCTAAACGAAATGGAAAATCGATTATAAATACCATTACTTGGAGTGCAACAATGATCTTTGTAGGTTATTCTTGTTTTGCAATGATTGTGATTCGTTCAAATGCGAATACGCCTTTAGATGAAAACGATCCAGAAAACTTGGTAAGTTTAGAATCATACCTTAAGCGTGAGCAATATGGTGATTGGCCAATTTTATACGGACAATACTTTAATGCAGAAAGAAATTCAGAAGATAAATGGGCGGACAGAAGTGACGTTTATTTAAGACGTTTTGTTGTTATTGATTCAAGAGATAATGAAGTAAAAGGATTTAAATCTGAAAAAGACGCAAACGATTATGCTTCCCCACTTGGATTTACGGTTACCGAAAAATACTTCAAAACCTTTGATGGAACCAATAAAAAATACACCTATAAAGCCTCACAAAGCACCTTCTTTCCTAGAATGTATAGTTCAGAGGCACGGCACGTAAATGGCTATAAAAGTTGGTCAGGTTATACTGGTGATCGAACGCCTACTATGGGCGAAAACTTGAGGTACTTTGCTACCTATCAAGTCGATTGGATGTATTGGCGTTACTTTATGTGGAACTTCTCAGGACGACAGAGTGACGAACAAGGACATGGTAATGCCCGAGACGGAAACTGGATTTCCGGCTTAAACTTTATTGATAAGTTGCATATTGGAGATCAAACCAATGCGCCATCCATCATAACGGAAAATCCTTCGCATAATAAATACTATATGTTGCCTTTCATTTTAGGATTAATTGGCTTCATCTTTATGCTTACAAAATCGACTCGCGGTTGGTGGCTGGTCATGCTACTGTTCTTGCTAACAGGTTTTGCAATTATTATTTATCTGAATCAAAAACCGATTGAGCCACGTGAACGTGATTATGCGTACGCAGCCTCCTTCTATGCCTTCGCCATTTTTATTGGAATGTCAGTCTTGGCATTATACGAGGCATTTAAATCAATGGTATGGAAAGAGCTGGCCTATATCACAGGTGCGCTTGTACTATTAGGCATTGCTTTATCTATTGGAGATGTTGCTGCTGCAGTTGCCATGTTCTATGTAACAGCTGTAATTACAGGTGCATTTGCCCTGATGATTTTAATGAGAGAATTGATCAAAAAAGAAATGCAAGGCGCAGTAATTGCTATTGCATTAACACTCCCTGTTCCTATTTTAATGGGAGCGCAAGCTTGGGATGATCATGATAGAAGTAACCGTTATACTGCGCAAGCATTGGCACAAAACTATTTAAACAGTTGTGATGATAACGCCATCATCTTCACCAATGGTGATAATGATACGTTCCCATTGTGGTATTTGCAGGAAGTTGAAGGAACCAAAACAAGCGTTCGTGTTTGTAACCTCAGCCTCTTAAATACAGATTGGTATACAGAACAAATGACGCGTAAAGCGTACGATTCTGAACCTTTACCAATTTCATTTACCGAAGAGCAATATCGTCAAAATGGATTGCGTGATTTCATGCTTGTTGCTGGAACAAACCAATTAACTATGAGACAGCAAACATTAGATCCTAAATGGACTAATGTAATCCAGAAGAAGATTGATTCTAATCCAGAGTTATTTCAACCTGCATTTGAATTAGCAACGGATAACTTGTACTCAATCCTGTCTACTACCAAATTTGCTGAAGTAAAGCCTGACTTTTTGGCCTTTATTCCAACAATGGATTCAGCATCTACCTACTTTGACTTTAGAACGGTTGTATTCAATATCTTGAAAACAGCACAGGAATATAGTTTAACTGAGCAAACACAGCAAGCTGTGCAAAACACACTCATTACCTTTAATGATGCTTTTGATTATTTGCCAGCAGATTATGCTATGAAATTTTTAGCAAATGATGATCCTATTGACATGGGATATAGCCAAAAATTCTTAGTTCTTCCAAGTACTGGATTGAGTGTTGAAGTTGATAAACAAAAAGTACTGGACAATGGAACAGTTTCAGCTGAATATGCTGATCGTATTGTTGATAAGGTTACTTGGAAACTTCCTAAAACCACAATTTATAAAGCCGATCTAATGATTTTAGATATGGTGGCACATTTTGATTGGGAGCGCCCAATTTACTTTGCAAGTTCTGCAGACCGTGGTACTTATTTAGGACTAGATAAATACTTCTTTGCGGAAGGATTGGTTTACAAACTGGTTCCTGTACAAGTAGACGGAAGTAGAAATCCAAACTCATTAGGTGAGGTGAACAAAACAAGAATGTACGAAAACTTGATGTCCACATTTAAATGGGGTAACATGAATGAAGACGGTGTACTTGTTGATTATTATACAAGAAGGTTAACTAACAATTACCGTGTACAGTTTAGTGTATTGGCAGATGCTTATGGATCTAGCATTGAGAAAAACCAACAGCGTATTGATTTCATGAAACAGATTCAAGGACAAGGTGCTGATTTATTAACGGCTGATATTCCGATTCAAACACCACTAGGAGAATTTATTCCAAGTCAAATTGATGCGGATATGAAACAAGCCTTGGCTGATATTGACACTGCTAAAGCTAGAATTACAGAGGTCATTAATATGAGTATTGAGGTGATGCCGCATCACAATGTTCCTTTTGGCAAAGTTTTCCCTTCATATGTATCCGCTTATTATGTTGGTGGAAATGAAACAAAAGCGCAAGAATATTCAGATACAATGTTTGTGCTATTTGAAGAGGAGATGAATTACTATTTAGACGTTGATCCAAAGTTCAGTTCCAATATGATTGAGGACATGTACTCTGCATACCGAAGTATCTTTAGCTTATATCAAGCTTCTGCTGTTTTCGGAACAGATGTAGATCATCAAGAAAAAGTAAGTGCTGATTTCTTCCGTATTACACAAAACGTACAAGACGGATTAGATGACATCAAGAAGTACAATAGAAAAGCGAAAAACTATAGCACACTAGTTCGTATTGAAGATACATTTGATGCCTTCTTTAAAAGAATTAATGGGCAATAAGTAAAAGCGTGAGATATTATAAATTTCCCAAATGGCTGAAACGGTTTTATCCGGGTGCCGTTTGGGAATTTTTTTTGCCAGATAGTTCTCAAAAAACTATTTATTTAACGTTTGATGATGGTCCCAATCCACATTCAACAGATTGGATCATAAATTTGTTGAACGAACACCAAGCCAAGGCCACCTTCTTTTGTATAGGGAAAAACGTTGCAAATTATCCCCTCTTATTTCAAAAATTGATCAATAACCAACACCAAATTGGCAATCATTCATATTCCCATTTGAACGGAATGCATACCAGTTCAGCAAGCTATATTGAGGATATTGAAAAAGCACAAAAGCTAATTGACTCTACCCTATTTCGTCCGCCTTACGGCAGAATGAAACCGAAACAACATAAAATTTTAACGGAAAAAGGATTCAAAACTATTTTTTGGAGTCATATAACTTACGACTTTGACAAGACCCTTGCTCCAGCTAAAAGAATGGAAACAACCTTAAAAAGGGTCAAGAATAACGCAATTGTTGTTTTTCATGATTCCACAAAAGCGTTTCCTCAATTGGAGAAAGAACTCCCGCTCCTACTTAGCAAATGGACAGCAGAAGGCTATCAATTTAAGGCACTCCCAACGGACTAATGTTAACAATTCATAAGACTTAAGCAATAAGATTAGCTTTTTTAACGTTAGTTTAGTAGCGGTCTTGCATTTGTCAGACTGCTAACATTGCACCTCAGCAAAAAACTATTACATAGTGCTTGTTGGGAAATAAGTGAACTTTCAAAAATTGAATAGATTTTGAGAATTAGTTTCATTATTTTCTTTAGGAGATGCCTAAGCATCAGACAAAAAAAATAATGGAAGTAAACTAAAAAGAAGCGATTTTGATTTTGCAGTATTTCCAACCAAGCACTACAATGTGTCTAGTATGAAATGGACGCATAACCTCACACCATGAAAACATGAAAAAACTAATTTTCATATTAATGTTGTGTTGCATACTAATTCCAACACGGGCACAAGAAACCTTTGGTGCATTGAACACCAATTTTTCGCCTACGAATAGTGTGCACATTAATCCATCTTCTATGTTGGATGCAAAAACCTGGTTAGATATTCACGTAATTGGAGCAGGCGCTTATCTAAATAACGATTATGCTTATGGTGAAAAAACAACCTTACTTCGCATAGTTCGCCAGCGTGATTTTTCACAAGAAAATTTTAACTATCAAATAGGTACTGCGAATTACCATGCCTATAATCGTAATTTTGTGCAAGTACTCTCAGGTGTTTGGAGCCAAGGAGATCATGCCGCAGGGTTAAGCTTTGGCGCTTATTCTTATACAGATGCAAGACGCATTGACGAACCTATGGGGCGGTTCATTGAAAACGGCATTACCCAATACACAACACAGCATTTAACGGATTATCAATTGCGCAGATTTAGAGCCAATAGCTTGGCCTATGCTGAAGCAAAAATAAGCTATGCTTATACTTTTCATAAACGCCGCCGAAACATGTTTATGGGTGGAATATCATATAAAAAAATCTTCCCATTAGCGGGCGCAGCTGCTAGCATTCGTAATTTAGAATACAATGTTAACAGTGAAACTATTTTACATATAGATGAATTTACTGGAGACGCAATGGCTAATTTACAACCCGAGTTCTCAATGAAAGGCGGTTGGGGATTTGACCTCGGCTTTACCTATCAGCGCATGTATAGTGGTTGTGAATCCTATTATCCAAATTCACGAAAAGGAGGATGTACTAACTTATTCTATAAATACAAAATTGCTGTTTCAATTAATGATTTGGGTTATGCCAAGTTCAATCCAGACAATGTGAGTTATGTCGGTTATAATTTATCCGATATTGATGTTGTAAATTACGCTGATTTGACCGCCGAAATAGCTACTTTTCCTGAAATTTTAGTAGGGCAAGAAGCAACACCGAATGATGGCGAAATTCGTGATCCGAACCGCATGAGTTTGCCAACTTCTATTTCTATTCAATATGATCGAAATATTTTACCCCATTTCTTTTACATCAATGCTTCTATAATTCATGGAATTCCGCCAACTAAAGGAGCTTTTGGTCCGCGTAGGGCACATTCATTGGCGGTAACGCCGCGTATAGAAACGAAATGGTTTGACGCAGCCTTGCCGGTTTCATTATACGAATATCAAAAATTACAATTGGGCTTAAGCTTGCGTTTTTATGTTCTGACCATTGGTACAGACAAACTGTTGAACTATTTTGTACCATCAGATATTTATGGCGCCGACTTTTATTTCCACCTTAAAGTGCCTTTATTTAGAAATCCAAAATGTGGCAATAACAGAGCTTTTGGCAGTGATCGTAAAGGCGGTTTTGGTAAGAAATTTCCAAAATGTGATGCCTACCGTTAGTTGACTCTAATTCCTAAATACCGCTTGGGCGGAAATTCACTATGCACTACTCGTCTGAAATAAGTGAAATAGGACTATTTTTGCGACCCAATGGATAAGCAAGGAATAAAAGTGTTTAAAAAAATCATCTATGGTTTGTGGATCGCAATCGTGCTAACCATAATCGGGATTCTTATCGTAAATCCTTCTTTTTTCAGCGTTAATAATCTGGTTGGTTTCATTCAAAAATTTGAGACGCAATTAATGGTTGTCTATATTATTATTTCCAGTCTCAGGGGATTGTTTTTGATACCAAGCACGCCATTTGTTCTAGCCGGGGTAATCCTCTTTCCAAGCAATCCAATTTTTGTTATTTCCGTTTCAATGGGTGGCATTCTACTCACTACTATTATGCTTTATTACTTTTCTGACATTCTTGGATTCAGCAAAACCCTCAACAAAAAATTTCCGAATAAAATGAAAATTTGGGAGACACGTTTGCGCTCAAAACATGCCATTTGGATTGTGTTATTATGGTCCTTTTTTCCACTTGTGCCAACTGATTTAATCTGCTATATCGCGGGAATTGTGAAAATGCCCTTGAAATACTTACTTATAGGTGTGGGTGTGGGTGAGCTTATTCTAGTGACGTGTTATGTTTATCTAGGTGCTGGAATTATTGAGTGGATTATGAGTTGAAATTTGTCTAATTTTCAAATCAATTGGAACAAGAATTATCCGAAACATGATGCATATCTTTAGCCGTTTCAATTTCCTTATTAGAATATGCCTGAAAATTGACACTAACTAAAAAAACCGTATTTAATTAGCTTGATTCCTTAACCCATTTACCTAAAATCTAGAATAATTGATTGGTAAATGGGGTGAAAACCTATTGCATTCAAAATTAAATTATAGCAATAATATAGCCTATATATTTTTTCCTATTCTGATTATAATAATTACGTTTGAAACGGCTAATTATCATGGTTTTTTAGGCAAAATATACTGGTTATAATTCATGGACCAAATCAACTAAATAGCATTTCATTTTATCGCTAATAACTTCATTAAAAGACAACCATCAGCTAATAACCCCGTCTTCCATAAAAAAATACACAATGCTGAAAAAAATTATATATTTCGTTGTTTTTTTAACAACCGCGTTTTTAGGAAAAGCACAATCATCACAAGTTATTAACTTTGGAATCGAGTCTGAGTCTTACATTTTGGGTGATGGACTTATAGATAAAGACGGAAATCACATTTTTATATGTAATTCAAATGCAGGTGTAACAATTTCATTTCACAACCCAGATTTTGTACCAGTTTGGACAAAAACATTTGATTTTACTTGTCTCGGTCAAATGGGTAAAATGATTGAACTATCTAACGGTAATTATTTAGCATGTACAACACAAGGGGTTAGTTTAGCAGATGGAACCTTAAGCGGCGGACATCTTATACAGTTTAACGCAGCTGGCGATATTTTATGGCACAAAAGTCAAGTATATTCCATTCATAACATTGTTGAAATTGATCAAAATCGCATTGCTATTGGTTCCGAAAAACTCAATAGTCAACTTTCAGTCATTGACAATGACGGTAATTTAGTTTGGGCAAAAAATATAGATGTTCCATATCCAAATAGAAATAATTGCCACCATATTATTCTTTCCAATGACGATCACTTAATCATTTTCTCTCGCCCATTAATTGATGGTTCCATTACCTATCTTACAATTACAAAATACGATTTTGAGGGTAACCTAATTTGGGAAAAAATTCATTCCGAAAATTCTGGAAACTTTACATCTTCGGCCATTCAAACAAGCGATAATAACATCTATATCATTGGACAGACACCCCAAGTATCAGACCCAGCATACAAAGATATAGTCATTGCAAAATTTGACGAAAATGGTGATTTTATTGCGAGCAAATCTTACGGATATCTCTATAACGATACTCCCGGAGATTTAATAGAAACTGACCATGGCAATATTATAGCAACAGGAATTAGTAAACCTGTAGCTTTTTGTGGCGGAAATTTATTTGTTATGAAAATTGACGAAAACCTTGATACCATTTTTACTAAATTTTACGGAGAATCAGGTGGTCAAGGTGCATTTTATCCCGTATTACATAAGAATGACTCGCATATTTACACTTACGGCGGAGGCTCAATCTGGGGTACTATCGCAACTTCAAATGCAGACGTGCATCTGATCAAAACTGATGCCGAATTTGAACTTCCTTGCGGAAGATACGAGCAAGTTTGGAACGTCTTAGATGGCCCGTTATATACTGCTGCAACTACGCCAATTACGCATGACGCATCAACACCTGAATTTTTAGAATACACCGTATTTAGTGCTGCAACAATGTTTGTGCAAGACGCTTGTTCGCTTGAACCTCTTGGAATGGAAAATGTTTCAAAATCTTTCTTTGATATTTATCCTAACCCCTCTAATGGCTCGTTTTTAATTGATGTTCCGGAATCTTTTAATACGCTTACAGTTACCATTAATAATTTACAAGGAAAAATAATCTACAATAATCAATTTTCAGCGAATGAAAAGGTATTTATCGAATTGAATCAGCACTCTGGTCTCTTTCTAATTCAACTCAACATTGATGGCCACGACCTTCCAATCAAAAAAATTATTATTACACCATCCAACTAATTAAAAAAATTGGTGTTGACTTGTCACAAGAGAAGATTGGCAAGAATTATCCGAAACATGATGCATATTAGCAATTAAAGTTTAATTTTAGCTAAACGCATTTGTTAAAACTAATTTTATGGAAAAGCCAAACACGTTAGAATTGTATCGCATTGCCACTTCAATGAAAAAGGACGGGAAAGATGATTATGCAATTGAGCAGGCATTGTTGATGAAAGGATTAGATCAAGACGAGGCGCGTAAAGTTATTGCTCGTGCTAATGCAACAACCCTATCATCATCATCATCATCAGGTCAAGGTCAAAAAGAGGCAAAAGAAGGCAACGGAATGTGGGGATGGGCCATTTGGATTGTAGCACTCGGACTCATTAATTTATTGAGTTATTTATTCAATTGGAATTTTTGGTTGTACTAAAAATGGATTCCAAAGAGCGGATTCTTAATATCTTACTCGGATTAAGTCTCATTTATTGGTCATTTGCAGGATTTTATGCTGCCTATTCAGCAGATGCAATTACGCGTCTTTCTATACTCATTAGCCTATTAAATTTGACGGTTGGACTTTTGATTATTTTTAGAATGCCACTTATTAAAGCCGCAGCACCCAAAGCATTGCTAATTAGTTTGCCCGCCTTTATTGCCGGCGGTTTGCTTTTTAAATTAGCACAACCACTCTTATATTGGACCTTCACAGCTGAGCTTATTTTCGTTTGCGGAAGTCTCATTGCAATCACTTCTTTTCTGTTTTTAGGCAAAAGCTTCGCTATTTTACCAGGCATGCGAAATGTGGTTTCAAAAGGAATGTATCGCTTGGTGCGTCACCCTGCCTATTTAGGAGAATCGCTCATGGTAATTGCGTGTTTAATATCAGCTGAAACCTATTGGTCAATTCTTGTATTTGCTTTCTTTATTCCTGGAATAATTTTAAGAATTCGAGCAGAAGAAAACCTACTCTTCCTAAGTCCATATTATAAGCAATACGCTAACCATGTTACTTGGAGGTTGATTCCCTTTGTTTGGTAAGTGCTATTTTAATCCAATTTCGAATCCAAATAAAAAGGTGGCATGAAAATTTACGTTGCCAATGAACTGAAACTCGTCACCATTCTGAAATTGATAGGCTTTTTGTTTTCCAAAGTAAAAAGAAGCTGCAGGACCAAAATTAGTATAGATTGAAAAACGATTTAATAATTTATACCTTACTCCCACTAAAACTGCTTCTGTTAAGCGGTGATTTTTTTGTGCAAAATCATTATTAATGTATAAATACTTACTCACGGCATATTGCAAATAATTTTCGATATAAAAGGAAAATGATTCGCGTGCACGAAAAGGATAGATTCTATAAAATAAACTACCACCTCTCAAGGTTCTACCTGTTTGCCCAAATAAGTAATAATGGTATCCTCCGGAGGTTGGAGATTCAAAGACATCAAAACCATAAGTTGGTATTTTATCAATAATTAAGGCTGCTCCTATTTGATGACGCCCTACATTAAACGTTGCGTGAGGACGCAAATCTGTAATTCCCGTATGTAAACCTAAAGACCTCTTTTGGTTGGAATAGCTTAAACTATCGCCAGCATTAGCTGCAGAGGATAGCAGTAAAAATAATATGACTATGTAAAGTTTCATATCGTCCATTGAAGATAACATAAACAAGACGAGGTTATTTAAATTAAGACTTGATAGTTTCTAATCTAAAAAGTCATATCACCCTTATGTAGCCTCAAGGCAGATGTTGAAGGATTATCATTTATCTTTTTATTAATGTATTAAACTCTTATAATAGGTTAGTGCAGAGGTAAGTTTAATGCAAAAAATAATCCCGATTACTTTGGCGAGTAATCGGGATTCCATGAAAAAATCTACTATTTTCTTACGCTTACTTAATTAAATAGTTTCTTTATATTAAGAAGTCCGATTCGTTAATCTGCGACTTGCTTAATGCTGTATCAAAGATCGTTCCTTTCACCGTTACTTTGTGTTAATGAAAAGTTAAACAATCCTTATTTTAAGTTAAAACTTGTTAAAAACTGTTGTCTAGAAGTGAAGACTTAATCCAAATGTTAAGGGATAAGCCAATTCAGACTTTTCTGTTTCATATAATGACAGGATATCATAATTGGCAAATAAACCAAAGTCATTATATCCCATTCTGACAGTTCCTAAAACTTGGAAAGCATTTAGGTTGTAACGGCCCTTTTCTTTGTTTTTAGTATCACCACCACCTGCTAAATCATATTTATATTTTACATTCGATCCAATTCGCACGCCGCCAATTGCTCCAAAGGCTAAGTGGAAGTTTTTATCCTCATTTTTAGAAGTGTTTATTTGAAATAATAAAGGCACATTTAATGTGTTTACACGCAACTGATTTTTAGAAAACCCGTTAAATAAAGTCGTATCAACCACACCGAAAGTAGAATCGGCATTAGCGGCTAAACGCATGTTATTATTCTTAAATCCATAGCGACTATTAGTAAAACCAAGGCCTGTTACAATACCGAAATAATCACTAATAATTTTAATGCGTTTTTCGAATAAGTTTAAGCTATAAACGAATGATTGCGCGGGATCGATTTGTAAATGATCTGAATCAAATGAAGTTCCAAAATCACCTGTTACTGGTAGGTTAATTCCTACCTCAAAACCTGACCAATACGTTAAATCACCACCACTATGTCCATCATGATCTGGTTTTTCAGCGTCTACCATTGTAGTATCTCCACCAATAATGATAATCTCTTTTGTTCCTATTCTAAATCGAGTAGTATCAGGATCTTCCTGTGCCGTTACCGCAGTTCCTGCAAAAATGGTTAATGCTATTAGTAATAATCGTTTCATATCTTATGTTTTTTTAGACTTGTTCTCGATACTCTTTTTAAATGCGCTTCTTTAAAAATCAAGCGAACTGACGTCTTGTTTATAATTCTTTTATTAGTGTTTTTGGAATCAAACTTTGTTATAGTTTGTGTTCGATAGTAGGACGGTACAAGGTTTAGATTTGTTACAGCTTATCGCGATTTTTTTCGCTCAAACTCGAATTTTCCTAATTTAAACCCATAAGCTACGTAATCATTAGATGCTACATTGCGGTCACGCGTGAATTTCACGTCTCTATTCATTAAATTTGAAGCTGCATCTGTTACTATTTTATAAGGTTCTTCTGTTGTTACAGAAGCTAAAACTACAGCTGGATCTTCGCCAATTTCATCTAGGATAATTGGGGCTGGACTTTCCTCTACAACATCCTCATTATTCATTTCTTCAGGATCTTCGTTTGGTAATTCCCAATCAAGTGGTCGTGCAGTTGCTGTATCTATTAAAACTGGATTAACTTCCAATGCTATATTATCGTCATTCACATCTGGCAATAACTCCTCGTTTCGCATTGGTGTATTATTCCGCTCATCCTCGTTTTCTATGGTTGGATTGGCAACATCATTCATGATTCTAGTTTTGGTAAAATCAAACATTGAATTTGTTCTGCCTATAGATGTGAAATAGTTGGTTGGTCCATCTGAATTAACAACATCTTGTCCATCCCAATTTCTAAACGCTACTGTTAATAGGACTACTCCTACAGCAGCAATTGCTCCAATACGTGCAATTAATGGCAATGAAATAACAATACCAGTTTTTACTTTTAATTTTCCTTTTTCAGCATAAACAATACTTGTATCTGCTTTTAGTAAAGTTGCTTTATAATAAGCGAATGTTTTTTCTAAATTGTTTGTACTTATATAAGCTGCAAGTTGCACATCATGTTCAGTTGATAATTGCCCTTCAATAGAAGCAATCATAATTTCATCTATTGTATTTGCAGTTAAAATCAATTCACTTTCGTCAATTTTTAATTGGGCTTTCCCTTCGAAAGTAATTGGTGATGGATTCAATTCTAATGCACCAAAGTCTTCTTCCATCTCCGCTTTCAATTCTGGATGTAATTCCAAAAAAGCAATCAAATCATGTCTCTCTTCCGCGCTCAAAGTCCCTTCCATTAAATCTAGAAAGTATGCTTCGTAATTATTTAAATCTATCTTCTCCATTTTGCTTTTATCAATCCAACACTGCTTCTATACTCACTAAAATTTCCTTTAATCTTTTTCTTGCTCTAAAAATATAAACCTTAACCTGGCTTTCTTTTAAGTCGGTTATTTCACCTATTTCATCATAAGCATAACCTTCATAATCTCTTAAAAGAACAACCGTTCTTTGTATTTCTGGCAATTGATCCAGGGCTTCGTGTAGTTGCGCCTGTAAATCCATATTTTTTATTGGACTCTGGCTATATTGTTTATCAATACTAGCCTCATCATCCATATACTTTTCTTTGCGCACTAAATCTATTAAGGTATGGTGGGCTGTGGTAAAAAAGTAAGAACGTGCTTTCGTAAAATCAATTCCATCTCTTTTTACCCAAACCTTAGCAAACGTTTCCTGCACAATATCTTTTGCAGCATCCACATTTCTAATATGTTTTAACACAAACCGATAAATATTATCAGCATAATTGTCAACGCAGCTATTGTACTCTTTTGTTGTCATTTTTCTTAAGTCTCAATTGTAGGACGCACATTTGTTCTATAAGTTACAGCTAAACTAATCTTTTTTTGAGTCTTATCATAAGACTTTGCCTTTTAGCCGGTTAAGCTTGTCCAATGTCTTATTGTAAATTGAATTTAATTGGCAATACAAAACGAGTTCCTTCAATGAATCCGTTTGAATATAAATGCTCAATGGGCATTTCTTTCACCATTTCAATAGCCTTTTCATTAAGCGCTTCTGACACTTCAGATTCAACTATTATGTTTATCATTTTACCGTATTCGTCAATTTCGAATGAAACTAGTACAACTCCTTCTTCCATTTCTGAAGTGGGCTGACTTGGGTAGGCAACAAACTTTTTTGACCATTTTTTAAATAACTTTTTTGCTGGATCAATTCCGTCGTTTTCATTTCCTGCAAACGCTGTTAAATTGATAAGAGCAAATACTGTAAGGGCGATTATATTTTTCATTTTATTAATTTTTAAATTGGTTTAATGGTAAGACATCAATTTTGTTGCTTTTGTTACAATAAAATTAATTTTATATTTCAACACACTGTAAAACAAATATTTGAAACCCATTTATTGTCACATTTAGTCATGGTAAGAAACATTTATTCACATTTTTTTGGGGGAAACTAGACCACCATCTGTAATAATAGTACGTAAGTAGTTTAGGATATAGCATGAAACAATTATCCAAGCTTATTTTTAAACCTCAATATAAAGTACCATGAATATAACAAACTCATCAAACGGAAAAGTCAACGCAATTGCGTTAGAAGTTATGCAAGCTGTTAACTCGGAAAGAGAAGACCATACAAAAACAATGGAACTCTTAAAGAATCTACAAATGGCCATTCAAGAAACTAGATTAAAGGCTTCATAGCTTATTGCTATTTGCAAATCAAACTTGAAGCAAGCCTTCTTTAATGGCTTTTAAAATTAAACCGGCCGTGTTTTTTACACCCATTTTCATTAATAAATTTTTGCGATAACCTTCAATGGTTCTTTCACTCAAAAACAGCTTTGCTGCAATTTCGGCGGTGGTAAGTTCTTGCGAGATAAGTTGCAAGACGTCTTTTTCTCGATTGGTTAAATTGGGCCCAATGCCTAAACTAGGTAAGGTTTTCCTTTTGTTTTTTAACCCTTTTAACATGGCTTCGGCAATTCTTGGATTAAAATAAAATCCTTGTTGATGCACTTTTTCAATTGCTTCTGAAAGTTCTTTTTGATTGGTGTCTTTTAGCAAATAACCATGCGCACCAATTTCCATCATATATGAAATCATACGATCTTCTTTATGCATGGTTAATATAATAATTTTGATTTCTGGAAATTCTTTAGACAAGCGCACCGTTGCCTCCATGCCGTTGCCATCCTCCATGTCAAGGTCAAGTAATAAAACATTGGGCTCGGCATATTGCAATTGCTCAAATAAATGCGTCCCACTTGTAGCTTCCAAAACCAAATCAACGTTTTGCACATTTGCTAAAAGTGATTTCATTCCTTCACGAAAGAGAGTGTGATCATCAACTAAGCCAATTTTTATAGTTTCCATCTTTATTAATTATTTGAGTCTGGATTATTCGGAAATTCAACTTCAATTTCGGTTCCCTTTTTGACGGGACTAAAATGCAATGTCCCACTTAAAACGGAAACACGGCTTTCAATATTTTTTAACCCAATTCCAATTTTTTTCTTCAATTTAATGTGATCAATTCCTTTGCCGTTGTCTCGGTAATTCAATTTATTTATAGTGCCAATGGTTTCCAATGTTATTTCAACTTCACTTGCTTCGGCATGTTTTAATGCATTGTTTAGCAATTCTTGAATAATTCGGTAAACGTTTAATTCTATTTGTTTATCAGTGATTTGATTTGAAGTTGATGCAAAAACAACAAGTAGTTTACCTGTTGCATTAATTGTGGCAATTAAATTTTCAATCCCCTCAATTAACCCTAATTTCTCCAAAATAACCGGCCGTAAATCCTGTGAAATTCGGCGAGTATTCTGAATCATATCATCAAAAAGTAAATTCATTTTATCCGTCACCAAACTTAACTCTATAGTACTTAATTCCGGATTAATTTGGCCGGCATATAATTTGGTAGTTGTGAGCATTGCACCAATTTCATCATGCAATTCTTTGGCAATTCTATTCCGCTCAGCCTCTTGACTATTGATCGTATTATTTAAAAGATCTCGTTGATAGTCAGTCTCAGCTTTTAGACGTGCTTTTTGTTGCGCCAATAGACGCCGTTGATACTTGACAAAAAAAAGTATCACAAAAGTTGAGAGTAAAAAAACAATTGCCATACTTGCAATAAAGGCTTGCAAGGCTATTCCGTTTTGGGCTTGATCCATAAGGCGTATGTATAAAAACAAAATAATATAATATTTACAACGGCATGTATGCCCCAAATTGTATAGCCGTTTTCTAATGCAAAAATTTCATTTTTCGAAATAAAAAATAAAACCAAATTCGTAGAAAAGTAGAGCATCAATCCAGCACTTATCCAAAATATAGGCATTTTACCCAATGGTTCTAAATTCTCTTTTTGCAAAAGCGAGAAAAAGTAAATGAGCACCAAAACAATAATTAAAAAAGAAGAAATTGTGGTAACATTCGAGTTGAACAGGAATATATTTTGCCAAGCAACAGCGTTTATTACAGCAAATACCAAAAATGAAACAAAAACGAAATTGAACAGCTTATTACTAAATAAACTTGATAATTCAAGTTTGAAGATACGCAAAATCAAGAAAAACTCAATTACCGCATAGACATGATAAATTGGGTTATTATTTTGCCACAATTGCCAGAATATATAGGCCGTTATATCAGCTGTAAAAGCCAAAATCACCAAAACAACGAGGAGCCGTTGCACGGGTATAAATCTTTTATAAAAAAAAAGACTTAAGATAATCGGCATAAGTGGAATGAACGTTGAAATGTGTCCAAGGATCCAAAACAATGAAAAGTCCACTGATTACGATTTAGCTGGTGGTGGTTTGCAGGCCGGTGGACAAGGCATTGAATATTCAAGCAGCACTTCTCCCCGCAAACAATTGACATTACCATCCAATAACATTTTCTCAATAATAACCTCAGGCAATTCAATTCCTAAAACGGGCGTAAACGAAACGGTTTTTTTGTTCGAAAATTTATTGAGATCAATTCCCGCATAAATTTTAATCCCTTCTATTCCGTGTGAACATCCGTTGAGAAGTTCTTTTATAAATGTGATCATTTTATCTCCAATCAAAAAGTAATGCACACGTTCAATAATAGGCCCGTTCTTTGCAATAAATAAGTCATCAATCAAATGATTATCAACCTCGTCCCAATTATTGGCAATCATCTCTTTAAAAATTTGCGGAACAATATCAGAAATTGGGGTAACGTTTTTAGGAATTACAGGCGGTTTTTCAAAAGGCGACAATTTAAAATAATCCGTTGCATTAATTCCATGATACACCTTCATATAAAAACAAGACGTAAATTCATTGCAATTTACGGCACCCGTTAAACCTAAATGCATTTCTATTCGGTTAATGCTGTCATCCCGAACAATCGTATTAAACAAGGGCAAGTCATTTGAATTGAATCGATATTCGCTCAAGCGTTTTTGTTGACCTTCAAGCGCTTTTAACAAGTGAAAATGATCTGCTAGATTAAGAATAGGTTCATTTTTCCAATTTTGCGTATGCAAAGTGAAATCATTATTTTGGGACATGAGAATTGGGTTTTTAGTTTAACTATTGCTTGGACATATAATGATAGTAATAATTATCGAGACCCGTATTTTCCACATATTGCAATTCCAGTAATTATGGTCTGTTTTAAGACCCCCATTCTCCTCAAATTTGTCCTGTTGATCAACCAATAGGTGTTATCCGAAAAACCTTAAAAGAGTAGGATTCAAATTTAAGACTAATAAAATGACAACTAACAATCAAGAAAACGAAGCAATTGTATTAAGTGCAGAAGAAACGGCGAAATACCAAGAACTTGCTAAACAAGAATTAATTAGCCTACAAGAAAAAAGCGCCACTGGTGATTCGGAAAGTGCTGACAGTGTCACTCTTTATCCATATGGCGGAACATTTTCAGTAGCAGGTGCCATTTATCTTTTCCTAAGTTCAGTAACACCAATGGAATTTACGAATGGTATAAAGCTAACTTTTAAAGGAGAAGGATTTGGATTTGTTTTTGGTGGAGGAGTGTTTGCCGGAGGGGGAATATTTAACATGGATCCAACAACTTTACCCGGTAAAGACGTCACATTTACACTTGCGGCAGGACCTGGCATTACCTCACCATTGCTTATAAACTGGTATTATAATGACCGTCCAATTGGATCATTTGCAGGCCCAGGTGTATCTGCCTTTGGCGGTGCTGGCGGAGGAAAAGGACGCTTTACACGTTTATAATTCCAATCAACTTATAGCGGAGGTTCTCAAACTGGATGACCTCTTCTTTTTCTGAAACAATCTAAACCTTATTATTATGAACGAATTGATTTTACAAATAGATGATGTAAAACTGCAAATCATCAAAACAAACCCAGCTAAATTAAAGGTAAATGCACTAGGCAAAACCACAAGCGTGGGTTGGACAAATGCACAACTTGTGCTATCCAAAGCCATTCCACTTGATGGTATTTACGAACTTGAATTTATGGCAACTCCCCCTGGAACACGGCGTCCTATTTTAACGGCAATTGAAGCCGAATATCTATTTGATATTTTACCCGAAGATTTAAAAGGGGTTCGCGTAATTGCCAGCACTAATTCGGTAGTTTGCCTTTTAGAAAAAGCAATCGAACAAAGCGAGGGCGAAAATGTACCAAGCGGATATTGGACACCAAAACGGATTGATTATCGTGCTTTTCAACTTTCTAAAAATGCATTGACTGAAACCCAACGTAATATTGCACTCCGTCAATTATCCAGATATATTTCTTCACATAAGGAAACTTTTTTAGGTTTTCAGGCCACACAAAAGTTAGACTTTAGTCATTTAAGTGAATATTTAGATGTTTCTGTCAATAATATTGGCGATTCATTTGCAAACCCTAACAAACCGGGCGAGGTACCACCAGATGGTTATTATACCTTAAATTGTAAGTGGATGGAGCGGGCAGTTTTGGATTATTATGCTGAATTATGGAATGCAAAATACCCTAGGCTTACAAAAGAAGACGATCCAGGTGGCAAAGAATGGCCGGAAACTTATTGGGGCTATATTGTCTCAATGGGAAGCACGGAAGGTAATCTATTAGCCATGCGCAATGGCAGAGATTATTTGAATGGCACACGTTTAGAATATGACGAAGCCAAGGCCAATGCAAAACGTTTAACTAACGAAAATGATGCTAGTCCGGGCGCACATCTCCTAGAGTATTTAAATTATCAGTCACCAGAGTCCGATAATGAAAATGAATATACACCCGTATTATTTTTCTCAAGGGCGACACATTATTCTGTCAAAAAAATAGGTCAAGTGCTACAAATTGATGACTTCAATGAACTTGGTAAAAAGAAATACCCCGGCCAGTGTCCAATTACCCCGGATGGAAAATGGACAGATGAACCCGTACATATCAATAAAGACGGGAGCATTGATTTAAAGATATTGGGAATATTAGTCAATTTTTTTGCAGAGAAAAAACATCCAATACTTATGAATTTCAACTATGGAACCACATGGACTGGGGGTTATGACAATGTAGGTGAAGCCATTAAAATTTTGGTTCCAATTCTTAAAAAGCACGGCATGTATGAACGTGAAGTAACTTGGAAAGATCGTGATGGCAACACCCACACAAGTATTCGTAACGGTTTTTGGTTTCATGTGGATGGGGCATTGGGCGCAGGCTATGCTCCTTTTGTTAAACTTGGAGAAAACAAGGACGAAGCGTCTGTCTTTCCAGATTTCGATTTCAGACAGGAAATTCATTCCATAGCAATGAGTGGACATAAATGGGTAGGTGCGCCTTGGCCATGCGGCATTTATATGACTAAGAATAAATTTCTAATTTCAAATGACGTGCCGAGTTATGTTGGTTCTATGGATTCTACCTTGGCTGGTTCACGAAATTCTTTCTCAGCTATGCTCATGTGGGATTATTTATCAAAAAGCTCTTATGCCAAACAAAGCCGAGAAATTCAGAGAGCTCTTGCATTAGTTGGGCGAACTTATGCTAAACTAATTGAAATCTATGATGAAGAAAGCGTTAAAGTAGTGCCGGGTTCTGTGATGATTCGTTTTCCTAAGCCGAGTATTGATATCGTTAAAAAATACGCGTTGAGTTCCTCTGGCAATGAATCGCATATTTTAATGATGCGAACTATTACTGAAGCTCAAATTGATGTTTTAATTGCCGATTTAAAGCGTGATCAAGAAAAGTAAATAGAAAGTTATCCTTATAATCGCCTTGGACATACCGAGGCGATTTTTGTTTTTACCGATTAAAAGGTATCCTTGAGATGGCAAAATCGCGCAATAATTCTTAATTTTGTGGCATGTTAAGTATCGATCCTAAAGAACTTCCTATTCCAAAATTACATGGATATTTGCTTGGTGCCGTTGGCCCTAGGCCAATTGCTTTTGCCAGTACAATTGATGAGGACGGAAACCCCAATTTAGCGCCCTTTAGTTTCTTCAATGTATTTAGCGCAAATCCACCAATAATGATTTTTTCTCCAGCACGATCTGGAAGAACAAATACGACTAAAGACACTTTTAACAATGTGAAAAACATTGCTGAGGTGGTTATAAATGTTGTCAGTCATGATATGGTTCATCAAATGTCATTAGCCAGTTCGCCTTATGCACCTGGGGTAGATGAATTTGCAAAAGCCGGGTTCACTAAAATAGCGTCTGATACAATCAAACCTTTTCGTGTAGCAGAATCGCCTGTTCAATTTGAATGTGTGGTGAACGAAATCGTTGAATTAGGCCAAAATGGCGGAGCAGGAAATTTGGTGATTTGTGAAGTGAAAAAAATTCACATTAATGAAGCCGTACTAGATGATGACGGAAAAATTGATCAACACAAAATTGACCTAGTTTCTCGAATGGGTGGTAATTGGTATTGCCGCGCGGATGAAAATTCAATGTTTGAAATTACAAAGCCAATTACAACGGTTGGAATTGGTGTAGATACTATTCCTGTAGATATTCAAAACAGCGCACTTTTATCTAAAAATGATTTAGGGCAATTGGGCGGAATTGAGGAATTTCCGAATGAAACTGATGTAAATGAATATAAATTACTTGAATTAAGCGATTTATTTGTTTCTTTGGAAGACGAACAAACAAAATTGGAATTAGAACTCCATAAACGAGCAAAGCAATTATTAACTGAAAATAAACTGGATGAAGCTTGGATGACGCTTTTATCCTTCAACAACAACTAAACAAACCAAGATTATGTACACATTAAAAGGAGAGCTAAAAGTAATTGGAGATATTCAACAAATTTCTGATTCTTTTAAGAAGAGAGAATTTGTGGTCGTGGACGCTTCCGGACAATACGCACAAACAATTAGTTTTCAAGCCGTGCAAGACAGAACGGATCTTTTGAACAATTTTAAATTAGGTGATAATGTAGAAGTTACGTTCTTTTTAAGAGGACGCGAATGGACAAACCCTAAGGACGGTGCTGTTCGTTATTTTAACTCATTAGACTGTTGGAAAATTGAACCAATTGGTGGTGGAACTGCCGCAACAGCTGATAACGCTGAAACGTTCGTTGCTGAAGGTGATGACGATTTACCGTTCTAGATAAAAGTTTTCTTCAATTTGAGGCTTAAGAATTAAACCATACGAAGTTTATACTGAGCCCGTCGAAGTATTGCTGAAGGTTTCACCTTCACTTAGTTTCGAAGAACGAAGGATGATTTGCCGTTTTAATTAAGCAAAAATATTGAATTTTAAAAAGGCATTTGTCAGTGACAAATGCCTTTTTTGGGCTTATGAAAAAGATATATCTCATATTATTATTCCTTTTACCATTGGTAAACTATGCTCAAATCTCAGAAAAATGGGAAGGGCATTATGGGGGAGATTTAGTGATTAAATCGAAAGGCAAAACGAGTCAATATCACATGGAAATCATCTTCAGACAATTGAACGACTCCACCTATAATTGGACAATTGTTTATGGACAAGATAGTTTGCGACAAGAGCGGAAATATTTATTGCGGAAAACAGATGCGAATCAGTATGTTGTAGATGAGCAAAATGGCATTGTCTTATCAATGAATCTAATCGACAAATCTTTTATTAGTGCATTTGAGGTGCAGGGAAATTTAATTCATGCGCGTTACACTTTTAAAAAAAACAAAATCTATTTTGAATTGACTTCTTCATCATCCCGATCTGAAACTGGAAATATAAACCCGCCTCTAGACAATGAAGAAAACATTCCACTTGTTTATACTTATGAAACTGTTGCGTATCAAAGTGCCACATTAAAACGGATTAAAAAGTAGGAAATTTGTTATAGCTAAGTTAAATTTAAAGGAAATTGAATCAAATATTTGGACAACTAGATGTTGCAACATATATTTGTAGTCTAAAACTGAAAAAATGATTAAAAAAATAATAATAGGAATAATAGTATTGGTCGTAATTGGTGTCGCTGTATTCTTATTGGTGCCCTGGGGTGAATATGAAAGTAAGCTTGAAAAATCTGATGTAGAAACAGAAGTTGCCGTTGATTCAACTGGTAATGAAGTTCCATCACTCTCTTTAATTCAAGGCGAATATTCAACTAATA
This sequence comes from Crocinitomix sp., assembly GCA_047623705.1. GTDB lineage: Bacteria > Bacteroidota > Bacteroidia > Flavobacteriales_D > Crocinitomicaceae > Crocinitomix. The sequence goes on along the minus strand of JBLHOW010000031.1, from coordinate 37,463 downwards.
TTGTGGAAACACAAGCCGAACTTTTATTTGACGTTGATGGATTAAAACAGACAAAAGGTGCTTTTGAACGCTTTGTCATTGACTTTACAATTGGCGAAGACTACCATCAATCTACACTTAGTGTTAACATTGAATCAGCATCATTAAATACTGGAAACGGAATGCGTGATGAGCATTTGGTTGATCCCGACTTTTTTGATGTAGAAAAATATCCTTCCATTACTTTCCTGTCCACGTCAATAGAAGATGGTGATACAAGTTATGTGGCCAAAGGCGATTTAACACTATTAAGTAATACAAAACCAATTGATGTTCCTTTTAAGCATTTAGGAAATGGAACTAACAAGACTGGACAGGCTTTTGAGGCTTTTGAAGGTAGTTTTGTATTTGACCGAGTAGAATACGGTATGGAGGAAGTTTCCGGAGCAGGCAATGTTGTAACGGTTGACTTTTATTGTGAATTAATGCTTAGTGAATAGTACTATGTGTTTCGATACACTAGGCTAAAGACTAATGATTACTTTTGCCTATTTAAAACATGATTCACCAACATTATATTCTATTTAAACCACATGGCTATTTAAGTCAATTCATTTATAATGGGAAACGTGCAAACCGTAAAAAGTTATTGGGTGAATTGCATGATTTTGCCAAAGGAACAATGGCGGTTGGACGATTGGACGAAGATTCAGAAGGCCTAATATTTTTGACAACTGATGGAAAAGAGAGTTTTGCCATTTTAAGTCAGAAATATGAAAAGGAATATCATGTTCAAGTAGATGGCATTATAACTGAGGAAGCTATTCAATTGATGCGAAACGGCGTTGAAATAGGAATAGAAGGTATAAAATACTTGACGAAACCCTGTCAAGCAAAAATTATTGACACACCCATTTTTCCTCCGCGTGCGAAACCTATTCGAGACGAAAGACATGGCCCCACAACCTGGGCGTCCATTATATTAAGAGAAGGAAAATTTAGACAAGTTCGAAAAATGACGGCAGCAGCAGGATTTCCAACCTTGCGTTTAGTCCGTGTGCGGATTGGAGATAGATGGTTAAACGATATGCAACCCGGAGAAGTGAAAGAAGTTGAAGCCTTTTAAAGCAAAGTTCAATTATTTCCTATCTTTAATTATCGTTAATCACTTCTAAAGCAATAAATCTTATGAAAAGCTTAATCCTTCTACTATTTACAGGTCTTGCTGCAATAACCTTTGCCCAAACTGATAAATACACCCCAAAATTATCCGACTTATATCAAAAAAAAGACTTCGCTAAAATTATCAAATTTAAGGCTGGAAAAGAGGATCAAATGGCTTCAAAGTCGATTTACTATAAGGCAATGGCTTATTATATGACTGATCAAGATCGTCAATCAATAACCTATTTTACAAAAGCAATTGATAAGGGTCCCGCAGATCAGGACATGTATTATTATAGAGGGATGGCGCGCTACTTTTCTAAAAAATTCGAATCCTCTTTAAGCGATTTTGACAAGGCCATTACATTAGCACCTGAATACTCGGATTTTTATTCCGGCAAAGCTTATTCCTTAATCCAATTAGACTTAAAAGATTCGGCACTTATCTACTTAACAAAAGCCACAAAATTAGAAGATTGTGAGGCGACAGTATTTGCAATCACGGCAAACTTGCACCAAGAAAAAGAGGAGTACAAATTGGCTATATCACATTATAAAAAGGCCATAAGCATGGTTGAAGTCAAAACCGATAAGCATGAACGTTACAATTATAACTTAGGATTAACCTTACAGAAAAAAGGTGATTATTTTGACGCAAAAACACTTTTTCGTGATCATATCAAACTCTACCCGAACGATTACCATGCAATAGCCAAATTGATCCAAATTAAATATGCCCTAAATGAATGGCTAGAAACAGATGATCTTAAGCGCTTAATTTATGATGGACATAAGGATGGAAAACTCCCTTCACATATGAGCAGAATGTATTGTTTTGATCAATTCAAGTATCAAGAAATGGACGTAATGGCCTTTGAAAGTTTTGATTTTTATCCGGAAGAAATTTTGAAATGGAAACATAAGTTTATAATCGATTCTGAAAACGACTCTATTGTCTATAAACTCTACACAATTCTTGATACTATAGACACCGCACCTGATACTGAGGTCTATCAAATTACGCTGCTTAAAGATGACACACTTTATAGTTACGACCATTTTTACTATTTAACAGATAGTGACTATAGCATTTACAAAATGATGTTAATGGAAGTTTTGGATGGCAAAGCAACCCCGATTAATAAAATAGGTAACTATGAAGAATGGCATAACAACGAAATGGCCAAATTAATTGGCGATATGGGTTCATCAGCTGAAACGGCTATCGTTGTTGCTAGTGTTTCGGAAGAATATCAATGGCTACGCAAATATTATCCTGGTTATGAAATGATCATGCAATCGCTTGTTTCGGAAAATGGTAAACCCTATGATATTCTAAATTTTAAAACAGCGGACGGTATAACAAAGTCTGTCTATTTTGATATTAGTTCGTTTTTTGGCAAATGGTGATTCGAGTCTTTGAATTAACCAAAAACCTTTATATTTAAAACATTATGGAAATATTCGCACTGATTGCATTTTTTGGAATCCTAATTGGAATTATAGTCTTAGCTATTCGTTTTGTGAAAAAACAGAACATGAAGAAAATTGAATTATATAAGCAGTGGGGCTTAAGGTTGAATTTGGCACATGAATATAAAAAACAACTTTTAGCAAAACTGAATTCATTAACAGGTGAGTTAGATGGAATGCCCGTTGTGATTTATGAGCATATTGTAGGCTCTGGTAAAAATCAGGTTTTATATCTTACGGTAACCTTTGCTCCTAACCCGTTTGATTTTGACTTTAAAATTGGAAAAGAAGGTTTTTTTAGTAAAGTTGGAAAATCTTTTGGTGCAAAAGACATTGAGTTTGGAAATGAAGAATTTGACAAAAAGTTTTTGTTAAAATGTAAAGAGGAAGATCGTTTTAGAAGTTTAATGGACTTTAGAATGCAAGAAGAGTTGCGCAATATTGAAAAACAACTCAAAGGTGCCATTTTAAGCTCTAACGCTGGCTTTACTTATAGTCTTGTTGGCGGAATTAATAAACAAGCAAAACTAGACGAGTTTGAGCGCGTCTTAGACTTTATGCGCGCTTTAATGAAAAACTTGCGATAAAGCAATCATGATTGGTATATACTTTGCTATAGGGGCTTTAATTGCCGTGGTGTTTCTTTACACGCTTTTTCAAAATGGTAAAAAGGCCAGTTTAAAAAAAGTGGAATGGTACAATGCTTGGGCATTAAAACTGCGTTTGACGCATAGTTCAGAAAAGTATTTAATGGCCCAGCTTAATACTGTTAGCGGTAAACTTGAAGGTTGTGACGTCAAAATATTTGAAAAAATAACTGGTGATAGTAATACCAGTCAATACTTGCACACTTTTATCCAATTTGAACCCAATCCCTTTAATTTTGAATTTGATATTTCTAGAAAAAGTTTGGGTGGTAAAAGTAATTTTGAATTAGGCGAATCGTCAATTGATGATCATTTCACATTTTTGACGAATGACGCAGATAAATTTCGAAAGCTACTCAATGCTGAAGTACTGAATAAACTCAAATTAGCAAATGCTTTTTTTGGTAACGGAATTTCCGCTGAGGCCGAAAAATTTGAACACTATTTTATGGGTGGGCTGACCAAAGAAGAACAAACTTCAGAGTTGGAAGCGATTTTAGATGTGATGACCGCATTGATAAAAGCAAGAATATAAAATGTCGTTTACAGAGAAATTCGCAACAACGTATAAGAAGTTATTACCTACGCCATTTACAATTGCGATTCTATTAACGCTATTCACATTTTTATTGGCCCTTATCTTTACCAAACCTGCAGACACAGAAACAGGGGCTTATATTTTAGACATTGCTGGCTATTGGGAAAATGGCTTATGGAATGATGGAAAGGGAGGTTTATACTTTGCCTTTCAAATGATGTTGATGCTAGTATTAGGCCATATCATTGCATTGTCTCGTCCGGTTTCTAAAATTATAGATAAACTTTTAACCCCTTGCACCAATACAGCAAACACCGCTTTTATAGTGACTTTTGCCACCATTTTAGTAAGTCTTTTTAATTGGGGATTAGGGCTAATTTTTGGAGCTATTTTAGCACGCAAAGTAGGTGAAAAATTTTGCAAAGAAAATAAGCCTTTGAATTATCCTTTAATAGGAGCAGCTGCGTATGTTGGTTTAATGGTTTGGCACGGCGGAATATCAGGTTCTGCACCAATAAAAGCAGCTGAGGCAGGAAATCTTAAAAACTTAGTAGAAAATATTCCTGGCATTGATTTATCAGCACTTCCAGATCAAGTTGGAATGAATGAAACGATATTTTCGACCATGAATATAACGGTGACCTTGCTTCTATTAATTTGTGTTCCACTATTTATGTATTGGATTGGTAAACGGAAGTTTTCATTTGATAAATTACCTCAGCCTATTCTGCCTGTAACAACGGAAGAAACAAATCATGAAGGGGCCGAGAAATTGGACCACTCTACCTTATTTAGTTATATAATTGGAGGATTAATCCTACTCTACGCCTTTTATAAAGCAGCCATTTTGCCCGAAGAACTCAGTTTAAAATTCTTGAATCCAAATTTTATAAACTTTACCTTATTAGGCACAGCTATTCTTTTGCATACTACAATTAGTAAATTTTTGACCGCTGCGGGAAATGCCATTTCGGGTGCCACAGGAATTTTACTGCAATTTCCGCTCTACTTTGGGATTCTTGGAATTATGGTAGGTTCTGGCCTAATTGGGCAAATGTCTGATGCATTTGTTGCATTTTCATCTACCGAAAGCTTTCCAATTTATAGTTTTTTCTCAGCTGGATTAGTGAATGTATTTGTGCCGAGTGGCGGCGGACAATGGGCTGTACAAGGACCTATCATTATCGCGTCTGCTCAAGAATTGGGTGTTTCGTATCCTAAGGCAATTATGGCCTTATCTTATGGCGATCAATTGACCAATATGATTCAACCATTTTGGGCCTTACCACTTTTAGGAATTACTGGGTTGAAAGCGAAGGATATTTTACCTTATACTTTGCTGCTATTTTTGGTGGGTGGACTTATCTTTTTATTGGGACTAGTTATTTTTTAAGATGAAGACTCGGTTACTTTATTATATGGTCATGTTACTGCTTTTTGGGTGCACAAGTAATGTGCGTAAAGGGAGCGAAATAAAGGCAAGCGAAAAATATTATATTCAAGAATTAGGCTTACTTGCAGAAAATGAGGAGATCATTTTATTTGATTCGCAAAGCAGTTTTGAAGTTAGCGGAAATTTTTTTACGGATAAACGCATGGCAAGTTATTGGCAGAATGACAAACCTCATGAGGATCATACAACATTTGCATACTACGAAAATATTGACACGATAATACTTATAAATAGAATTGCGGATATTTCCTATGCCTCATATTTAGAAGTGCACGTAAATGACAATTCGTACTTTAAGGTTTACACCGACGGAGACAGCGCTACAATTCATAATTTTTATAATGAAGCATTGGCGCAATGGCAAAAGATAAATAAGGCTTGGAAAACTCAGTGCGCATGCACTTCAGAATTTGGACAATTTGATGAAGTTGTTGATTTAAGAATAGATTCTGTGTATAACACGCCAGTAGCCTTGGAATTTTTTGCAAATTATAATTGGGTGCTTAAGTTCGACAATCCTGATAAAAAAGATTCACTGCCAGCACATTTTGAAAAGGACAGGCAACAGATTTATAATTCACTTGATAACCGTGGGTTTTCTGTTGAGGTTAGAGATTATTTACAAGAACTGACGATACCTGCACAAAAAGCACACTATACAGATGAATTTGCAACTTTTATGGTGAATAAGGATTATTATACAATTTCGTTAGCCCAATTCGAAAAGTTTGACGGCTTAGTACTTTATAATCCGCCTAAAAAACCAGTATTCTGGAATTCGTATAATAAACCACATTCTTGTACAATAAATGAAGCACTGAATTGCTACTTTAATTAATTCGCAAGAGGGATAGAAATGGCAGCGTTTTGTTGCAGACAAAAACTACAATGGAAAGCCCGACCCGAAGGGGCTTGCCCAAAAGAAATTAACGCCACCGTTTTTCTTTACTGAACGGAATACCTATAAGCATGAGCACGTAAACAGGATACCAAATTTGATGAATGAGTAGCATAAAAATATGTGAAAAGTGCTGTTTCACAAAAGACCAAGTGGCAATTAATTCCGCCAAAAACTTTAACCCGAAAAGCATAAAAAATACAGGATTCTGAATACCCAATAAAATTGTGAAAGCACTGGAAATAATCACCAAAAATTGCAAAAATAGCGGAATTGCTGTTGCAAAATTCATAGGCGATTTCATTTTCCCTTTCCAACGTTGGCGTTGACGGAAAACGTTTAGAAAAGTGGGCGGCGCGGAAGTAGAAACAGCTAATGCTTTATTCTTAAATACGGAGATATTTTTATGCTCTTTCTGCATTGCCCACATTAAAAACATATCATCCCCTGATGGAATATTATAATCTGCTCGCGCATTGTTCAATTCTAGAAATGTGCTTTTTCGAAATCCTAAATTAGCCCCATTACAAGCAATTGCCTTGTGAAGGCCCGCAAAACCAAGATTAAAGGTTTCTATAAATGTAAATTCAATTGTTGCCAGTTTACTTGCCAACGATTTAGTCGTCATTTTAACGGGTAAAATAATTAAATCTGCCATTGCCAAATCAAACAACCTCTGAATATAATGGGGCGTAAATTTAATGTCAGCATCCCATGTAATTATAAATTCATGTGCTGCAGTCAAAACTCCTGTATGAATCGCATGTTTTTTGCCTCTTTTATCCTCATTTTTAAGGCAACTGTAAGGTATTTTAAGGTTTTCTTTCAGAATTTGCTCCGTAGCATCAGTAGAATAATCGTCCACAAAAATGAACTCACATTTTCCAATAAACTGACTGGCATTTATGGATTGAATTAAGGGTAAAATTCGATCCTGCTCATTATGAAAAGGAATGATGAATGATATTGCTTTAATTGGATCACCTTTTGAAACTTTTGGCAAGCGCCTTTTAGCTAATTGCAAAATGATAGCGGCAAGTAACTCGATACTAAAAATAGCTATGGAGAAAATGACCATCATTTTTTACGTAAAAGGATTATTGCCCCTACTAATGAAGGTAGCGCAATATTAATTAACCACAGCATAAAACCTGTTACGATAATTACATGATTTGGAATGCCCATCTCACCTAAAACCAGCAATCCAGCAGCTTCTCGCACAAATAATTTTCCAAAAAAGAATCCTGGTATTATGGTCATCAATAAATAGACTACTGATACACCCGCAAATAAATGCACTAAATGATGCGGCTGATTAAACAATAATAAGATTAAAACGTATTGCGTTACGAAGACCCAATATCGGGCTGAACTTAAACCAATTACATACAATTTTAAATAGATTGAAGTGCTTTGAACGAATGCAATTGCATCAATAATTTTATCAGAAAACCAATGATTAAACGGTTTACGATTGACCAATTGTGGATTAAGGTAAAGTGACATGGCCAAGACGATTAATACTAAACTGCCTGTGAATAAAATTATGCGTGAATCATTAAAAAAGTCAGCATTAATAAACAATAAGCCTAAGCATCCGAAAAAGATACTTGGTACAAATTGAGCCAGGTTTGAAAGCAAGGTCAATAAAGTTGCTTTGGTGCGGTGTTCCTTTTCTAAAACCACAACACGGCCAATAAAATTACCTACACGATTTGGAGTGATTAAACCGGTAGATACTCCAGCCAAAACTCCTTTTAAAGCATTACGGAATGATAGTGGTTGAAGCTCATTCATTAAGCGTTTCCACTTTAAAGCCTCAATTGACCAGTTCGCCAACATGAGTAATAAAACTGTAGTTAATAATACGCCAATATTGCTGAATTCAAATTGACTGAATGCAAGACCTTCTCCAAGCGAATCAGAGATTTTCCACCATAAATAAGTTAAAATAGCGAGTGCAAAAATCAATTTAATCCAAAATCGGAAATGACCTTTTTTAAACATGCTATTGCCGTCCTGACTTACCAAGTAACAATTACTTTACCAATGGACTTACGGGATTCTAGAAATGCATGGGCTTCCGCAATTTTTGAAGCATCATAACACCCACCTACATGCGGATCAACCTCACCACTTATTACCATTTTAGCAACTTCACTCATGCAACGTTTTAAAACCACAGGGCGATTATCCCCAATTTTAAGCATATTGACACCTATGACTGATTTTGAACGCATCATTGTACCAATTGGTAATATTAAGCCCATTTTACGCACAAAGTTAAGGGTTGAGAAAATACCCCATTTTTTACCGGAACGTTCAGAACCACCGAATAATATAATACGGCCACCTGAGCCGGTTAACTTAAAGTCTTTTTTAAATGTTGAACCTGCAATTGGATTAAATGTGGCATCTAAGCGTTCATTTCCCAATATTTTTTGAACAGCAGTTTCATAATCAACCTCGCGATAATTGATCACATGGTCAGCGCCGTGGCTTTTCATATAATCCAACTTCTCTTGCGATCCAGCCGTAGCAAAAACTTCGCAGCCTTTTATTTTGCATAATTGAATTAATGCAGTGCCAACTCCTCCCGCTCCAGCATGAACTAAAACGCGATCGCCCTCAAAAAAATTGGTGACGTAATTGGCCATATAATACGCCGTGACATACTGCGTAGCAATGCTTAATGCTTTACCCGCATCTAAATCGTCAATTATAGTAAAAGCAAAATCTTTTGTGATGGCATATTGTGCGTAAGCACCAAAGCGTGTAAAAGCTACGACACGTTTACCCATTAAAGCGGCATCCATATCAGGTCCAATCTTATCAATAACACCCACCACTTCGTAACCAATTACGGATGGAATTGGTGGCGCCTCACGATACAAGCCGTTACGTGCCATTACATCTGCATAGTTTAACCCAAACGCTTCCACTTTTATCCGTACTTCTTTTGATTGCGGATCCGGTACTTGGTGATCGCGTAATTCAAAAGCGGCAGAAGCTTCGCCGTTTTTAACTAAATAAATTGCTTGCATAATTAATTCTTGTTCCTGATAAAATTAGGTGTTTGAAACGAGACTCGTATGTTCGAGCGAATAATTTCTACGGAATTAATATTTCTCGTCAAAATTACTTAAGTCCTATAGTACTCGCCGCGAATAAACTACACTTACTAAAAAGTTTTAAAAATCACTTTTCAACAGGAATTAATCACTCCAAATAACAGGCGTTCTTTAATTGAATGTCAATTATTTAACGCCAGTTTAAAGTATTATGACTACTATTAGTAAATCATTGGAAAAATAATTAACCCTTACTCAACCAGTAAATTAAATAAACAGCACAATTAGAACGCTTTATGCGAAATTTAAAAGTTTTTTTTGCTTTTATGAACGCTTGCGCTAAATTGTAATATGCGTGCGAATAGATACTTTTAACCCGAAACAACAGGAGAGCTTACTCAAATGAGGAAGTTTTTCTGTTTTTTAATTGCTCAGTTTTCTTGTTAATTGAGAAAATTGCGAATTACCCAATCTTTTTGCTTTTCGGCATCCGGAACTTCCAATGTTCTAATTTCACTCAGGTATTCAAAAACATCTGCCTTAAACAAACCCAACTTAATTAAAATTGTGGCCACCAAAGTAGAGGTTCTTCCTATTCCCATGCGGCAATGCACAACAATTTTATTTCCATTTTTGACTTCTTCCACAAGTTTTTCGACAAATGCGTTAAATGCTTCAATATTGTAAGGGACCGCACAATCTACAATTGGAAAATTACTATAAGAAATATCTTGTTGTTCGCAATACGTGCGTTCCATTTCAAGTTCTAATTCAGCCATCTCATGTGACTCTAATAAAGAGACTACATGGTCAACTTCATATTGTTTTAAGTATGCAATTTCATCCGATAACCAATCGTTTCCACGTGGGCGCGGCATCATTCCAATACTCCCTGATTTGAGACTATTAATCCAATAAATTCTCATGTTTTTAATTCATTAAGTGATCAATCACTTGCCTTTTCCGTCAACCACAACAACAAATTCACCCTTAATGGGCTTGTTCGTGAAGTGCTCAAATAATTCGGCGCTTGTTCCTCTTACAGTTTCTTCAAACTTTTTAGAAATTTCGCGTGAAATAGAAATTTGGCGATCTGCCTCAAAGTGCTCTTGAAATTGTTTGAGGGCTTTTAATATTCGGTGCGGAGATTCGTATAACACCACCGTGCGTTGCTCCTCAGCAATTTGCATGATACGTGTTTGGCGTCCTTTTTTAGTTGGTAAAAACCCTTCGTAAACAAACTTTTCGCAAGGGAAACCTGAATTAACTAAAGCCGGAACAAAAGCTGTTGGCCCAGGCAAACATTCTACCTCAATTCCTTTGCGCACACATTCACGCACCAATAAAAATCCAGGATCAGAAATAGCGGGTGTACCTGCATCTGAAACAAGCGCATAAGTTAATCCACTTTCCAACTCACTGACAATACGATCTACCGTCTTATGTTCGTTATTAAGGTGATGCGAAATGAGTTTATTCTCAATTTCAAACTTCTGAAATAATTTAATAGTGGTTCTAGTATCCTCAGCCAAAACGGCATCCGCTTCTTTTAAAATACGAATGGCTCTAAAGGTTATATCCTCTAAATTACCAATTGGTGTAGGTACAACGATTAGTTTACTCATTATTCAAATGTGACTTCGTAGAGTTTCGGCCATAATTTGCCCGTAACATAAATTTTACCTGTAGCAGGATTATAAGCAATTCCATTCAAAACATCATTACCAAGATCTCTCGCGTCTGTTACTAAGTTTTGACAATTGATATAAGACAAGACCTTACCTGTAGCAGTGTCTACCTCTGCAATCTTATTGTCTTGATAAATATTCATGAATAAGCGACCATTGATTAATTCTAATTCATTAAGCTGCACAACTTCACTATCATTATCATAAACTTCAATTGATTTAACAATTTCAAATGTTTGGGGATTTCGCCAAACAATTTCTGAATCGCCATTGGACATAATTAGGTTTTCACCGTCATTGCAAAGGCCCCAACCTTCGCCGTCATAATTGAACTGACCAATTTGATTAAAAGCCATATCATACATATAACAGGTTTGTGCGCGATATGTAATTTGGTAAATTGTATCATTCAATATGGTAATGCCTTCACCAAATATTGACCCATCTAAGTCATGCTTTCTTATTTGCGCCCCAGTTGTTAAATCAACCTCAGCTAATACCGAACGATTATACTGTCCTGTGCCTTCAAATAACTTTCCTTGGTAAAATTCTAAGCCTTGCGTATAAGAACCTTTTTTATGTACATATGTATTTACAATTGTTGCGTTTTGCACTCTCGGAAGAAGGTCACTGAAGAAAACTATTTTTCGATAATCGGATCTTTTTTTTCCACTTGCATCTGTATAGGAGAGTAAAATTTTTGTCCATCCAACTTTACTTAAGCTGTCTGTTGGAATGCTAATCGCTTGATCTTCTATTGTCAATTCTCCCGCAAAAAGTGTATCATTTACAAAAAGTTCCAGATTTGAAACTCCATCAGGCGCATTGATTTTAATTGTGACCTCAACTGACTCGCCAATATCATATTGTCCTTCGTTAAACGGAGAAGTTAATTGAACAGGAACAACATTTTGCACAGGTTCGTCTATTGGAACGTCACCAGCACATTGCACCAATAAAAACACCAGGGCCACGGTAAAAATCAGTAAGGACAATAGTTTTTTCATAGTGGGATTAAAAATTTTGAATCATTTCCATGAGCACTTGCTTTTTGCGAGTAGACACAGGTACTTTTGTGCCATCTTTCATAATGATATACCCATCAGACTTAGTAAATTCCTTAATAAATCGAGCATTAACTAAATGCGACTGATGCACTCGAATGAAATAATGATCGGTTAGTAATTTGTCAAATTCTTTTAATGTTTTCGTAACTAACAATTTAGTTCCATCTAGAAAATAGAACATGGTATAATTGATGTTAGATTCGCAACGCAAGATTTCTGCGACCTCAACAATGTGAATTTTATCTAATGTGTTTAGTGCTATTCGCTTTGGTTTATCAAAGTTTTCTTTCAATAAATCAATTCGTTCAGCAGGTTTGTCCTGTTGCTCTACTTTACTTACCGCATCCATTAATTCATCTGGATCGATTGGTTTCAAGAGATAATCTACCGCACTAAATTTAAAAGCCTTAACTGCAAATTCATCCGAAGCCGTGGTAAAAATCAACTTAAAATCTTTTTCTGGTAAGATCTCCAATAAATCAAAGCCTGTTCCATCTTGCATTTGAATGTCCAAAAAAACAAGATCAGGTTTTAATTCGTTAATAATTTTAGCGCCAGAAACTACTCCTTCTGCCTCACCAACAACATTAATATTCACACAATAGTTTTCAAGATCAGCTTTTAAAACTGTTCTTGCTTCTGGAATGTCATCAATGATTATTGCGTTTATCATATGTTTTGTTTTATGGCCTCTACATCTATTTGGCTATGTGATGCTTGGTAGGTACACTTACCGTTTTTAACAATTAATAACTGCGGAGATTGATGCGCAACACCCAAATCAGCAGCTATTTTATTTGAAAGATCGCGATAGGCAATTAAATCTAAATATACCGGTTGCAAGGTATCTTCATCAATGTCCCAATAGTTTTCTAATCTATTCAAAGCCATTGAGCTAATTGAACACCTAGTGCTATGCTTAAAAAGCATAACAGGTTTCTCAAAAGATTCTTTTTGAATTAACTGATCCAACTCCTCGCTACCATTCAAACGTAACCATTTAACGCTTACATTATCCTCGCTTCTCTTCTTACTACCAAATCCAAAAAAACCCATTAATATGCTGATTTAAATTGATCTAAAAAACGAATATCGTTTTCAGAATATAAACGCAAATCGCCTACACGATACTTTAATTGCGCAATGCGTTCCACTCCCATTCCGAAAGCAAAACCAGAATAAACTTTACTGTCAATATTTGCAGAATCTAAAACCGCTGGATCAACCATGCCGCATCCTAAAATCTCCAACCATCCACTGTACTTGCATACATTGCATCCTTTACCATTACATATAGTACAAGAAACATCAACTTCAGCACTTGGTTCTGTAAATGGAAAGTAAGAAGGACGTAATCTAATCTTCGCCTTTTCGCCAAACATTTCTTTTGAAAAGTAGTCCAATGTTTGTTTCAAATCTGCAAATGAAACGCCTTTATCTACATATAAACCTTCTACCTGATGGAAAAAACAATGCGCCCGTGCAGAAATGGCTTCATTCCGATAAACACGCCCTGGAGAAATGGTCCGAATTGGTGGTTCACTACCTTCCATTACACGCACTTGAACAGATGATGTATGTGTTCGCAATGCCATATCATTTTCGCCTTTCTCAATGAAAAAGGTGTCTTGCATATCGCGCGCTGGATGTTCTGGCGGAAAATTAAGTGCCGAAAAGTTATGCCAATCGTCTTCAATCTCTGGTCCTTCAGAAACGTTATACCCAATGCGATTAAATATTTCAATAATCTCATTACGCACAACAGCCAACGGATGTCGTGAACCTATCGCCAACTCTTCAGCTGGTCGCGTCAAGTCAATTTCATTTGAAGCAGCCTTTTTTTGCCCACCACCAACACTTGATTTAAAGCGTTCAAAGGCTTTTTCCCCTTCTTGCTTTAAGGCATTAATTTTTTGTCCAAAGTCTTTTTTCAGTTCACCCGGAACTTCTTTCAACTCTTGATAAAGTCCTTTAATGATATTCTTTGACCCTAAAAACTTTATTCTAAAAGCTTCTAATTCCTCAGCCGATTTCACCTTTACTTGGCTCATTTCAGCTTTAATTTCTTCTATTTTTTCTTTTAAACCCATGGTAGGCCTGTAACTTTTATAAATGCTTAACTGTTATAACTAATGCACGCCGCTATTAACGCGCTGCGAAATTACGAAAAAACGCGGAAAGAATAGCGGTAAAATGGGTGTCCTGATAATTAACGGGGAAATTAAAACAGCCGCTAGACAACCTTTAAAGTTGCCAACTGTACTAGCTTATAGTTAAGCTAATTTAAATTAAAGATGAAAAATATAAAATTAATAGTTGTGATACTGCTAACCTTAGGCATGGGTGTTGGAATCTCGTCTTGTAGAAAAGAAGCTCCAACAGTAGCGCGTGTAAAGGTTGTAAATACTGCTGGAGAGGCAATTTCTGGCGCATTTGTGCGTTTATATGGAACCTCAACAACAACTCCGTCACGCGCAAACATTTTAGACGATACAGTATATACCAATGCAAATGGCATTGCAAATTTTGATTATTCAGATTACTTTAAGTTGGGCCAATCTGGTTTCGCTGTATTAGATATTGATGTAACTTATGAAACATTTGTGGGAACTGGAATCCTTAAAGTGGAAGAAGAAAAAACAAATAGTGAAACAGTAATCGTTCAATAATTAGCATAAATGATTGGTAATAACTGGATGAAAAACAAGTAATAGGGAACCTTTTTATAAAAAAAACGTATTTTTGTAGAGGTTGTTCTTATTGAGAATGATATAAAACAGATGAATATGAATAAAATAATTGGAAAAGCAGGATTACTATTAATGGGAGCAGCATTTATTGCCCTAACAGCAGGATCTTGTAGAAAAGAAGGAGAGACAGTTGCGAAAATCACGGTATTAGATACTGGCGGTATTGCATTTTCTGGAGCAATGGTTCGTTTATATCCAAGTCCGACTATTGAGGAACATGGTGCAATCGTAATTGATGATACCGTGTGGACAGGAATAGATGGAGTTGCTTCTTTTGATTTTTCTGATCACTTCAATCTTGGCCAAGCTGGTGTTGCAGTATTAGATATTGAAATTAGAAGTGGAGACACATTATACGGAGAAGGAATTGTTAAAATTGAACAAGAGGTTACTTCATTAGAAACTGTAATACTTCAATAAAAAAATAACATTAATTTTAAAACCCCAATACGCCTTAGGCGCATTGGGGTTTTTTACTTTTGACGCATGATTGCCAAAACATTTTCCCTTATAGACCCAAAATTGGAACCGATTATAGTGTGTGACAACACCTCTTATCATTTCAAAATATATTGGGTACATCTACCTGACTATGGATGTCAACTCCTATTCACCGAAGGACTATCAAATAACGTTCAAGATGTAAGGGAAGGCTTTGAGCCTTTCAAAAAAATTGAACTCTATTTTTGTTTACCTGACTTTTGGAATATCAATGAAGAGACATGGCCAATTAAATGGATGGAAAAGGTGGCCTCTCTTCCAAGAAAAAACGAGACTTGGTTTGGCCCAGGTGATACTATACCAGCCGGAAACCCACCCATAAACTTGTCTGATAAGTTTGAAGCGAACCATTTTATGTTGACAGAACCAATTTTATTGGGCCCGTTTTTCGAAAAAGCTAATTGGGATCTATTGGCAGTTCGTTTTTTAGGTATTGTGCTTATTAATCAGAAAGAGTTGGATTATAAAATTAGAAATTCAGCAACTATATTAACTGAGCGATTGAAGCATGCGCGACATACCGAAAAGGTTGACTTATTTCGCACTTCTGTTTGTCGGAAGCGGTTTTTAGGATTTATTTAAACG
Source organism: Crocinitomix sp. (assembly GCA_047623705.1). Classification (GTDB taxonomy): domain Bacteria; phylum Bacteroidota; class Bacteroidia; order Flavobacteriales_D; family Crocinitomicaceae; genus Crocinitomix. Next base: position 21,649 of record JBLHOW010000031.1, on the reverse strand, counting down.
ATTTGCAACAAAAAGCAAAACACCAGCAATCATGAGATTACTGGTGTTTATAAATTATTTTATCCTAATGCTAAATCCGTATCCTTTATTTAGGACAGTAAGCGCATCTAAAAAATATATGATTCTTAATCATAAATGATCAGTACAGGAGCTGCTGATGAAGTACCATAACTCCATGTGACAGTCGCCACAGGAGGCGTACAACTTGTCGTACCTGTTTCTGTAACGTTATAATAACCAGTACAAACAGCCCATGGTTGACGAACCTTTGTATAAAGTGTTCCTGTAAATGTTGCTGAATTATCTACGAGCGCTGCATCATACCAATAACCTGCTGGTGGTGCTGCTGATAGAAGACTCGAGTGTGGTGGAATCGCATAAACCGTAGTTAAAGACACCCCGCAAGACGAATTCGTCAACATCAATTTAACATAAATTGGACACGACGTCTTATTTATAAGCTGCGCTTTAACTGATGGAGGTTGTGCACTTGCCGTTAAACCACCAAATACAATTGTAATAATTAGTAAAAGATTCTTCATAAGTTTTATGATTTTTAGATTAATATATACGTGCAAATTTCGTCATAGTATTTGTATGAAAAATCAGCATAATTCCGTATTTAAAGACAATAATGCTCCGTGGTAACACCTAAAATATTACTCATTTATACATGCAAAAGGTTACCAGTTGAAAATAGTATTTTCAACTGGTAATGACGAAATAATTGTGACTGAAAATATGAATTTTGGATCACGGTTATGAATGGCAGCAACGAAACCAACGTTTTTGGAAACTAAAAAATCAGTGGAAATCTGCGTCATTAATGTTCGATTGATTAATCTTCACTTCTTAGCTTCCAAAATTTCTGAACAAGACTGATTTGCAATCCTTCGCCAAATTATTCGAAGCACTTTAAATTTAATTTTTTAGTTTTACAGTATTATGCAACGATTAACGCAGGCAGAAGAACAGGTAATGTTACGACTTTGGGGACTGAAAGAAGCCACTGTAAAAGACATTATTCAATTTTACCCTGTGCCCAAACCAGCTTATAATACTACTTCAACCATTGTGCGTATTCTTGAAAGAAAGAAATTCATAGGGCATAAAAAGAAAGGAAGAGGTTTTATCTATTTCGCTTTAGTCAATAAAACTACTTACCGCAATTACTTGGCAGATTGGATGTTGGATAATTATTTTGACTGTTCGAAACAAGACGCTATCAATTACTATAATCAAAACAAACAGTTAGACGAGTTACTTTAAGATCATTTATTTGGAAAAAAGCGTTCACGCAATTTTAGAATTGGCATTTCGAAAAAGTGGTATGAAAGCATGCTTAGTCCAATGGTTGCCACTAGGGTTATTAGGCCAAAACTGATCATCTTTGCCCAAGTATCAATTGCAATTTCATAGTTTCTGCAAATTTTAACCAATACATGAATCCAAATTAAATGGAATACATAAAGACCATAACTAATTTTGCCCAAACGTGTGAAAATATTGGTGCCCGAAATTTTTAGCATCCCATTTTGTCTTACAAATAGCAGAACAACGGATGCTAACAGCGAAATAACTATTGTATTTTTAACCCAATCAACAGCCCAGAGACCGCCTACAAAAATAGTGTCTTGATTAAGAATAATTAAACCAATAAAAATAGCATAAATTGCGTGCAACCAAACCTGCGTCCTTTTTGGAGTATCTTCGAGAGCTGTTTTATCTTCCGAAACCTTATTTCGTTTCTGCGGAATAAATACCAGCAGCAGTCCCGCAAAGATTATAGAGAACATGGTATGTTTAAAAATATTCAAAAACCAAATATCATGCGAGAAGAGTGATTTTTGGAAGAAGAGCACAATGAGCACAAAAACAACGTAAAGTTTTCTGACCGCAAATGGAATGGAATTAACAAAATTAGCAACGCGTTCATAATTCACAGCTACCAGATAACCCAATAAACCACTTATGGCAAAGTAATCTAGGTTACTAAATAAGTCATTAGTACTAACATTTTCGTTGTTATAAATTTGATACTCAAAGCTGCGCAATAGCACCGCCACTAAAACAGAAACAATCAAAAAACGTGGAATCCATTTTCTCCGGATAAAAAAGAAGACAATCATCCATAAGATATAAAAATGTTCCTCAATACACAGCGACCAAAACACAGATAAGGGAGTTGTTCTTGGCCCAGCATCCATAATTAATGACTTATAATTCTCAGTAAAAGTTAAAGAAAACTGCCAATCAGGATCGTAACCGCCCCAATTGGTATGAAACCCAATTGACTGCGCCACATCTGTTGGAATAAGTAAGGCCATTATGACGATCAAATAGAAAAGCGGCCAAATTCTAAACGCCCGTCGTACAAAAAACCGCTTCAAGTTAATGCGACCGGTCCGCAGTTTTTCGTGGGTCAAAATGTAGGTGATTAAAAAGCCACTAAGGACAAAAAAGAAACTAACGCCTACACCGCCGCCGTGCTTAATATGATCATAAAAAAAAGCTTTAAAAGAAACGTCCGCAGTTACTGCAAACAAAGGCAAATGAAAAATAAAAACTTTAAAAAAAGCAAAAAATCGAAAGGCATCAAAAGAGTGAAAATGAATTTTTTTTGACCCTTCCATGTCACTATTAGTCTTCCTTTATCTCAATGCGCATGCCTACGTTCATTACTTCTGACAAGTCTTTTTCGCGCATGGCGTGTTGAATTTGAAACTGGTATTTACCTGCAGTAGAAAACCTTCCACCGCTTGCAATAAGACCTTTAAACTCAACCACAGTACCTGTGTTCTCTCCATACCACTCTCCGTCTGATTTGGCTAATAAAAACTCTAACGTGTCCTTATTCGTTGTTCCATTAGGATATTCACTGTATAAAAAAACGTAAATATTGCTGTATTGATAATCTATCGTTGTCCGCAAATTCACAAAAATATTCACCGCCGACATGGTGTCCGTTACATCAAATTCGAAAGTCTTAATATCATCACTATTCCAAACATTACCTGTTACCGCCAAGTTTTCTTCATAGATTTTATTGCTATCACAAGAAGTTAAGCTAATCGATATTGCGAAGAGCATAAATGCACCAAAGTTGCGCATGATATTAAGCGTCTTTCTTTTCATTATTTTCTTCACCGGTTTTGGCACTTTTCGGTCCTTTTTTATTTTTGTTCCGATTGCGGTTATTATTAGGCTTTTTTGTTTCACCATCCTCAGAACGTGGGTTCGTATTTTCGTTACCCGTTTTGGCTCCTTCCGGATTAGTTTTTTTCCGATTTGGATTATTATTCGGCCGTTTTTTCTTTTGCGGATTTGGTTTAGTATTCGGATTCTTATTATCCTCCGCTTTTTTCTGATTCGGATTCGGTTTTTGATTCGGATTTGCCTTCTTTTTCTGATTTGGATTTGGCTTCCGATTTTTCTGATTCGGATTATTGCCTTGTACATTAGGCTTACCGCTGTTTTGCGTTTGCTGCGCAACACCACTTGGCTTTTTCTTCTTCTTTTTCTTTTTATTGCGCTTGAAAACATGTTCAAAACGATTCAAATCATCTTGACCAACAACATCTGTATAATCAGGCACTTCTACCTCAACTTCAATCATGAAATCTTTCAAATCAACAGGTATTTCACCCGCCTTATTAAGTTTAATGATTTCATGAACACGATCAGGTGTTAGTGGAATAAATCCGCCAGCACCTGGGTTCTTTTTATCCTCTTGGATATACCACATTTGCTCTTTAAACACATCTGTTTTGACATGAAAAGCAACTCCTTTTTCCGTTTTTAAGCGCACATCTGAGCGTGGAAATTTCTTTAAAGCTTCCAAATAAGCATCCAGCTCATAATTTAAACAACACTTTAATTTACCACATTGACCTGCTAATTTTTGCGGATTCAATGAAAGCTGTTGATACCTTGCAGACGCCGTTGAAACTGATCTAAAATCTGTCAGCCAAGTTGAGCAACATAATTCACGTCCACAAGAACCAATACCGCCTAAACGAGCAGCTTCTTGTCGCACACCAATCTGTTTCATTTCAATTTTGACCTTAAATTCATCCGCCAAGCTCCGAATCAACATTCTAAAGTCCACTCTTTCCTCAGCGGTATAATAAAACGTTGCTTTACTTCCGTCGCCTTGATATTCGACATCAGAAATTTTCATTTGTAAGCCCAATTCAGAAGCTAACCTCCTAGAAGCAAACATGTTTTCAGACTCTTTTTCGCGGCAAATCATCCACTTATCAACGTCTTCCTTTGTCGCTTTTCTTATAATCGAGCGCGCTTCATGCGCTTTAAAATTCTGTGTTTTTTTCCTTACTTGAATTCTGGCTAATTCACCTACAATTGATACCACACCTATGTCATACCCTGGACTTGTTTCTACTGCAACAACGTCCCCAACTTGTAAGTTTATTCCTTTTATATTTCTGTAAAAACCTTTACGGCTGCTTTTAAAACGAAGTTCAACAACGTCATAAGTGCTTTGGCCATTTGGTAATTCTACGTCTGCCAACCAATCAAATACGGATAATTTACCACAACTGCCTGTCCCACACGATCCGTTGCTTTTGCAACCGTTTGGTACCCCTCCTCCATTCGAACAATTACTGCATCCCATTTTCCGTAGTATTTAGTGTCTGTTCAGAAAAAGATGAACTTTTTTAGAATCAGCACTAGTTAATTTATCAACTTGTAAAGATAAGGGTTTCTAATTACTTCTTTCAGAAATCGACGCGCTCAATTTTAACAGAACCGTCTTGAAAAAGTTGACCATAGATTAAATTATCCTCAACAGCCCCGCCCATGCCGCTTCCATAGAAGTGATAATTCTCATAATGATCCTCATAATAACCGGGCAAGCCAAAATAACAGCCCATATCACCTGCAAAAAAGTAAACCGCTTGCTCTAATTCTTCGAAATATGGAAAAGCATCTTGCCAAAAATCGTTCTCTCCGTCTAATAATGCGAAAGAGTTTGGTCGTAATGAATCCAATTCAAAATGTGCGGGTGTATTTTTCTCCCACCACAATTGATGTGTAAACACAAAAATTTGATCAAAATCCGCAGCATTCGCTAATGTCGTGTCAATAAAATTGGCTTGAACCGAATCAACTGTCCAACCAGGGTGCGAAGTATTTAAAAGTAAAAACAAACTATTGGATCTTTCCAATGCCATGTATTTTAAGGGTTGGATAAATTCATCCATATAATGACTGATGTCATGATTTCCTGGTGCAATATTCCATTCTGAAATTTCCAAGCTATCTAATTCATGTCTTACCGTTTCCCAATTCTCTTCGGTTGGATGCGCTACAACATCTCCCATTAATACCAATTGATCTAAAGCGCGCACAGCAATTAAACTATCCAATTTATTTAATAAAGGTGGATAAACAGACGAAGTATAAGTGTCAGGATGCCCATAAGCATGACCGGCAGCAACAAAGGTATAAATGGGCTGTTCTTCAATTATAATCTCGTCATCTAATAATGGTTCACCAGCACAACTTAAAAGCAAACTAACAAGACCAGTAAACAATAGTAAGCCATTGTATATACTTTTCATCACACTCCTTTTTTAATGAGTTTCGTCAACTTAATTACTAAATCGGCAAAAAGAATTTTTGCGTTTGCATTTCTTTCTAAATGATAATGCGCCTCATTGAATTCAGTCATTAGCTCTGTAATGTTCTGATTATTGATAAAACGTGCAAATTTATTCAAGAAGTCTCGCTCATCATCACGTAAATTACCTAATTCACCTTTCATATAATTTAGAATGATGCTTTCTCTAAATATATGCAAACCGTATTTCACAAAATTCTTTTGGCTTTCCTTGTCCAAACTTGCGGCATCATCACTCACATTCATGAGTTCAATAGGATTGGCAGTATATGCCGCCCGCATTACTTTTACAAAAAGATCAAAAAACAAATGCTGTGATTTGGCGCCCTGCAATATTTCAATCGCCTCAGCCAAATTACCTTGACTTAAACTTGCGGCAGAACTTGCGGCGCCGGCTTCGACCTTGTACGTTTTAGTCAAATAATCCTGTACAGTTTCAGTGGATAAACTTGGAATGCGAATTAATTGTGTCCGCGACATAATTGTCGGCAATATATATTCTGCATTATCACTTACGAGAAAAAACAACGTGCTTTCTGGCGGTTCTTCTAATAATTTCAGCAATTTATTGGCCGATTGCGCATTCATTTTTTCTGGCAACCAAATAATCATGATTTTATACTTTCCACTGTATGCTTTCAGTGCTAAGCGTTTCATTATTTGGCGGCTTTCTTCTACACCAATCGCGGCATTTTTCCCCATTTCATCTAGAGATTGTTGCCATTGATTCAAGTTGAAATATTTCTGTTTTAACAGAAATTCATTCCATTCTTTAATGCGATCTTTAGAAGATCCAACTTTATTGGTTTTATTGGCAACAACTGGAAAAACAAAATGCAAATCGGGATGCGTAAGACTACTTGCTTTTAAGCAATTAGGACATTGGCCACAAGAATCTGTTTTAGTAGGATTGTCGCACAAAAGATATTGCGCAAAAGCAATTGCCAAGGGCAATTTACCCGATCCTTCGGGTCCTAAAAGCATTTGCGCATGGCTTACTCTACCTGCCTTTACCTCATGAATGAGGGCTTTTTTTATCTCGCTATTTCCTACAACGTCTTTAAACTGCATTTCGTCGTAAAAATAGTCATTTTCACAGGATTGGTAACGTCTGTAAGGTTACAAATGCTTATTTTTAATAAAACTTAGAACAGGACGAATTAAATGTCCTGAATTACCAAAAATAAAAACGAATAACATGAAAAAAATAATTACACTACTTGTTGCCTTAATGGCTTTCGGTGCAATTGCACAAGTTTCGGTAGACGAAAAAAAGGTAAATGTTAACGGAACAAAAGATGGCTTTTACGTTTCTATTCCATACGGTACAGCCAAACAAATTGAAAAAGAATTAAAAGACGAATTAAAAGATTGGAAAGGAAAATATAAAAACGGTACGACCATTTTTGTGGACGATTGCAAGTTAAAAGATATGGGCAAAAACACATTTGATGTGTATGCAAAAATTGAAGCCAATCCAGATGGTGGCGCTTTCGTTTCGGTTGCAATTGATTTAGGTGGTGCCTTTTTAAGTTCAGCTGGAGATGGCGCTAAGGCCAAATTCATTCAAGTTCGTTTACAAAAATTTGGAATTAAGGCGGCTAAAAGTGTTGTGGATGAAGAGATAAAAGCCGAAGAAAAGGTATTAAAAGAACGACAAAAAGAGCTTGAGGATTTGGAAAAAGAGGAGGAAAAAATGAAAAAGGCGATTGAAGATTATAAAAAGAAGATCGAGGAAACCGAGCAAGCAATTGAAGAAGGGAAGAAAAGTCAAGGCGATAAAACAGGAGAAATTAAAGAGCAAGAAGAGAAGGTAAAAGCTGTCGTTGAGAAAAAAGAGGCCGTTAAATAGTTGTCTTAATAAAACTGAGTAATTTTGACCATGACGAATGTTGCAAATAACGCGACACTGTCATGGTTTTTTTATGGGCGGAACTCTCAAGCATTATTTAATACTTAACCTCACCGTTTTAGTTTGGGGATTTACAGGAGTATTGGGCAAAGAAATGGACATGGCGTCCGACAAAATCGTTTTCTTTAGAATGGGTATTGCTTTTGCCTCGCTTTTGTTGATTGGGTTCTTTTATAAAAATAAGGGCGGAGTTACACCCAAACAGCTTGCTATGCTATTGGGAACTGGAGTTGTAGTTGGTTTGCACTGGTTTACATTTTTCCAAGCCATTAAGTTAAGTACCGTATCGGTTGGTGTAGTATGTTTAGCTAGTGCCACCTTATTTACAGCAATATTAGAACCGCTTATCTTCAAACGGCAATGGCTCCTTTCGGAGTTTATTTTAAGTTTAGCAACCATTTGTGGGATTGCCATGGTTATTGGATTTGAACCACAGTATATTTTGGGAATAATAACGGGATTGACCTCTGCTTTTTTGGCGGCACTATTTGGAGTGTTAAACGGGAAATTTATTAAAACTATGCCCACATTTCAAATTACTAAATATGAAATGTTGGGTGGTTTTATAACTATGGCACTTATTTTAGCCGGAACAAATTCATTGGACGATAACTTATTTGTAATCAGCAATAATGAATGGGTAATTTTATTAATTCTTGGTTTAGTCTGCACAACAGCGGCATTTATGATTACGGTTTGGCTCATGAAATTTCTTTCGCCTTTTACCATAAGTATGGGTTTAAATACAGAACCTATTTACGCCATTTTAATTGCGTTGATGTTGGGCTATATGAGAGGAGAGAGTACGGAAAACATGTCGGTTGGGTTTTACGTGGGAACTTGCATTATAATTGGTGGGATATTTATAAACGGCTATGTGAAAATGAAAAAATCTTCCGTCTAATTTTTTATTTAGAATCTGCCAAAAATAGATTATTTATTACTATTTTGTACTCCTAAACACCTTAAAAAAGTATACCTTTGTATTTTTATAAAGCAGAACAAATCTTTAAACTATGACCAAGAAAAAATTTATTGTGCCATTCGATTTTACCGAAGTTGCAGAGAGTGCTATTGAGCATGCAATGATTACGGCGCAAGTTGTTGGAGCGGATGTTCATTTACTCCATGTTGTTGCTAAAAAAGAAGGAATAAAAGAAGCCAAAGAAAAATTGACCGCTGCTGTTGATAAAGCGAATGGCTTAACACAAGCAGTAGGTGTTGAAATAATATGCCATGTTCGAGTTGGAAATATCTTTGATGATATTGCTGAATTTGCTTTAGAAATTGGTGCTGAATTAATTTTTATGGGAACACATGGTGCACATGGGTGGCAACATATTACAGGGAGTCATGCCTTAAAAGTTGTGACAAACTCGCCTACGCCATTTATTATAGTTCAAGAAACGCGTATCAACGAATCAGGTTATGATGATATTATTGTGCCTTTAGATTTACATAAAGAAACAAAGCAAAAGTTAACGTTAGTTGCCAATATGGCCAAGTACTTTAACTCGCGCGTTCATGTTGTGATTCCAGACGAAACGGATGAATTTTTACAACATACGGTTAAAGCCAATATTATATTCGCCAATAAATTTTTCGGTGAGCGTGAGATTGAAGTTACAACAACGTTGGCTTCTGCAAAGGAGTTTGATAAAGAAGTTGTTGAGCACGCCGTTAAGGTAAATGCTGATCTTATTGCGATTATGAATATCCAAAAAAATCAATTATTAGGTGTTTTTGGAGCATCCCATGAGCAGTATATGATTACAAATGAGGCGAAAATACCTGTATTGGTTGTCAATCCAATTAGCGCAACAAATACTTACCAAGCTATTTTTACATAGATTTTAGAAAAACATTAAGACTAAAAAAGCGGAGTTCTATGGACTTCGCTTTTTTTTATGCCTTCTAATAACCTTGGTCGCCAGTTTTAGTGCCTTTATCGATTTCATCTATGATAGTTGATTGTAAATACCTATATTCGTTTAAGAACAGGCTTCTATTTGATATTATTATCGTTTAAATAGTGTGTGATGTTCACATTAATTCCATGATTAAACAAATTTCGACATACGGCGCAGCGCTTTTAACAGCTATGGTAATAGTTAGGGCTGCAACAATTGATGATCAAATAGATCACAGTGATCGCTATCAGCGTTCATCAGATATTGAGTATGTTGAAGATAACTTGGCAATACGCTATAATAATAATGCAATAGAAACAAATGCTAATGACTTGTTAGCATTTAATTTCAATCCAGTTATTGAAGTTCCGCAGCGTATAATATCACCAACTATTGAGGCAGATGCTATTAATATAGCGATAAACAATTTTGAGAATAATTCAATTGATGAAATTGAAATAGACCCTATTGATTTAGAATTATTAGCTGAAGACACTGAATTAAACGAGGTGGAAAACTTGTCTTTAGACAGAGAGAGTACAATTAACAGTGGCTTGTCAGTTATTTTTAATCGCGAAAGAATTCACCCTAAGCCGACACGGATAGACATTCAGGAATAAGATCATAATCTTTTCTTGAAAACGTAAGATACTCTTCAAAACCGGGCTCTAGGCGTGCCAATACTTCAACACGATCATCTCTTACTTCAAGTTCTAAAATGCGATAGCGTGCGCCGCTAGTTATAGCCCCGCGTTTATACATTTTTTGAATATCTAAGTTATTTCTGTTTTTTGACAGTTCAGTAATCTCAATCTCCTTCCATATATACATATTGCGGTTCATTATTTGGGTTAGAATAAAATTCTCAGGAGCAATTCTCGCTTCATTTATTTCAAAATAAGCGGTCAATAAATTACCGTTTTTCAAAACCAAATCCAAATTTTCAAAGTAAAAAAGAATGATAGGCATAATTAAATCTAAGACTCATGCGCATAGATTTAATATATTTGCTACATTACCTATAATATAAAATTTACAGACGGTCATGGCTAGCGAATCAGAATTATCAAAATTACAAGCAGTAAAAGAACTCATCTTTGGACAAGAAATTCAGAATTATGATGCTGAATTCAAAGAAATTCACAAAGAGATTGATGAAAACAAAGCGCAAAATACTGAAGACACTTTAAATCAGCAAAAAGCACTTAACCAATTAGAAAAAGCAATCACTGCTAGGATTGATCGTTTAGAGGTAGATTTAATGAAGAAGATTGCGGTCTTAGACAATAAAAAAGCGGACCGTGCGAAATTAGGCAAAATGCTTATTCAAATCGGCGAAAAATTGCAAGATAATTAATACATCATCTTAGGAAAATGCCTGCTGAAAAGGATCATTTTGAAGAATTGCGCCACTTAATTTTAGAGAGTGATAGGGAGAATTATGCGCAACAAAATGAGCAGATCCTGGAAAAAATAGATGAACTTGAAAAAGAGCTAAATGATCCTGAAAAATTTGCTGCGGTAATTCAACAATCAAAAGCAGAAATTATAGACGTACTTGGCCCAGTTATGGGTAAAATGATCAAAAAATTTATTGCTAGCGAAATGAAACGCCTTAAACAGGGCATTGAAAATAAAAGTAGGGCCATATTTTCATTTAAATTTTTTAAGGAACGTATCAAGAATAAAATGGCCGGAGTTTCTGATGGAGATGCGGCAATTGGTGCGGCTGTTGATAGCACACTCTTGCAAATCTTTGTAATTGAACAAGAGACAGGTTTACTTATAGGAGAATTCTCACCACAGAACATTTTAGAGCCGGATATGGTCGCAGGAATGCTTTCTGCCATTAAATCTTTTGTTGAAAGTGCTTTTGGGGAGGAAAATTCTGAGTTGGAAAGCTTAGAATATAGTAGTTATAAAATTTTATTATATAACTTTAATCGATTCTATTTTGCCTGTGTAATGGAAGGGTATGTAGATGAAGAAACGCGCGCTAATTTGCAGGATGATTTTTTAGATTTAACGGACAAAAAATTAGGTTCTATTCCTTTGAAAGACATTGATGATGTGCTTAAAAAAACGGTTGAAGACGCATTATCTGAATCTTTTACTAACAAATATTTAGGCAACAAAGAATTACATATAAGAGAGGTGGATGAAAACAGTAAGTAAAAAAATTGTTCTTTTAGGAAATGAAGGAGTTGGTAAAACATCTCTTGTAAAACAATACGTTCACAGTATTTTTAATGACGAATATCTGACTACTATTGGCATAAAGATTTCTAAAAAAGTAGTAGAGGTTGGGGATGTTCAGGTCAATTTAATGCTCTGGGATATTGCCGGCAATATGATGAGTAAAACACTTTACAATAATTATTTGCGCGGTGCGCATGGTGTGTTTTTGGTTTGTGACGCAATGCGTCCTGAAACTTATGAAAGCATAATCAATGAAAAGGAGAACATTCTATCAAAAGATTTTCAAAACACACAAACGGCGGTGATCATGAATAAATCGGATTTAATAACTGAGGATCCAACTACTTATTTGTCGGCTTTTGAGTTTGACTTTTTAACCAGTGCAAAGCGGGGGGACAATGTGGAAGCCGCTTTTATTCAAATGGCCACGAATGTTTTATCAAAATAACGCTTGTGTCGGATCAATTTTCTGCAAAAAAAAAATCTAATCCCGAAACGGATCTTCAAAAACGATTGATGCTTTTAGAGGCTGAAAATAAAGCCTTGCTTGAATCAAACGAGGGATTAAAAAACGCAGCCGCACCAAACTCCAAAAAAACGATTGAAAACCAGCATGCGCAATTGGTAAAATACAATAAGGAATTAGAGCAATTTACTTATGTTGCCACGCATGATTTAAAGTCGCCATTGGCTAATATCCAGGGATATTTGGATTTGCTAGAATTTGATTTAGAAAACCCCTCTCCAGATGTATTAGATTCCTTAAAATGGTTAAAATATTCGGTTGCAGAAGCCCAACAAGTTATTCGTGAATTGACCAATGCGTTAAAAGCCAGAAACAGTAAGGAAGAATTACGCAAGGCTATTAATTTAGAAGATTTGGTAGAAAGCGTATTGTCAGGTATGCGTTCAAGAATTTTAGCTGCTAAAGTAATTTTCATATGCGATTTTACAGAGATTAATAATTTCATGTATTATCCTGTGGCATTGAGAAGTATTTTACAAAACATTATCTCGAACGCCATACAATATTCAGGCGCAACAGAGCATCCTGAGATTAAGGTGACTACCATAAATATAAATGACGAAGTTCACATTTCGGTAGAGGATAACGGAGCAGGGATTGATTTAACTGCTAATGAATCAAAAGTTTTTGGTTTATTTAAAAGGGTACAGAACGACGAAAGTGGTTCTGGAATTGGCATGTATATTGTCAATAAGTTTTTAGAAAATTATGGAGGCAGGCTTACTTTAGATAGTGAATTAGGAAAAGGTTCAACCTTTACTGTTGTTATTCCATTTGAAAAGGTGTAATTTTAAGCACCTAATTTTATTAACTATGAATCCGATTGAACATCTTCTTTTGATTGATGATAGCGAAGCTACAAACAATTTTCACAACCGATTATTGGCGAGAATAAAATTTGCATCAACCATTTCTATCTGTACAAATGGGAAAGAGGGTTTAGATTTTCTATCAAATTCACAACAGTGCCCTGATTTAATTTTTCTGGATTTAAATATGCCCGTTATTGATGGATTTGAGTTTTTGAGTATGGTTCATTCCCCTCTTGAGAAAATTGGATCTCAAAAACCATTAATTGTCATCTTAACCTCTTCAGAAGAAAGTGTTGATAAGGAACGTTGTAAAAATTTATATAGTAATATTGAGTTCTACTCGAAGCCATTAACAATTGCTCAAATTACGGAGTTGAGAAAGCTTTTTGACTAGGGAAATTGTTTGCACTGAAATCAATTAACTCAAATATTTCAATCGAAGTAATTTAAAACTTTGCTTGCAAATTTGCTGCAATTCACTGAATGATTCAATGCTTGAAGACACAGGTGCTTCAATTTGCTCTAATTTCTCAGCAAGTGCGTGCGCATCATGCATATCAAACATTAAAAAGCTTGATTTCAATTTATGGGCATATAAACGAATTGTCTTTTGATCATCATTTTCAAACCCTTCAACTATCGCTTGCAAACTTACGGCGCCTTCAATTAAAAACATTTCAACGATTTCTCGAATGAATGTGTCATCTGCCACACCAGCTTCTATCATTTGTCCAAAGAAGTTATCTCCAGCCGTAAATTTTGATATATCGAACTCCTCGTTGCTTTCATCCATGATATTATGATAAGACGTTTTTGGTTGTTCTAAGATATTCTTTTCTTAACGCCTTGAAACTTGAATTCGGTAATTGGTCGCAATTATCCGACTAAGGTGCATTAGATGTTAGTACTTAGAGCGCTTTGCTTTTAGATTAAAAAACAAAGACGTTTGCTTATTTTAAAAAAGATGCTAGACCTTGTTGCTGTTAGGTTAAGTCTATTTACTATTTTTTCGATACACATGAGACAATTGACTAATTTACTAGTCTGCTTTAGTCTTTAAACGCTCTTTGAGTTCTTTTTTATACTTACGGCTTACTTTCACCACTTTATTGCCAACAGTCAATCCATTTTCCTGTAAAGCTTCGATTCTATTAATGGCTACAATAAATGAGCGGTGAACCCGCAAGAAATCTTCTTCACCTAGTTTGGCATGAATAGCTTTCATTGTAGAAAGTACCGTATACCTTTTCTCGGCGGTATGAATTTGCACATAATCTGCAAAAGCTTCGATATAATGAATGCTAGAGAAATTCAATTTGATTAATTCACTCCCGGTTTTAACAAATATGTGTTTTTCGTTCTCGGGTGATTTTAAAGAAATCGATTCGCTAATTGATTTTGCCCGGTCCGCGCCTTTTAAAAATCGCTTGTATTCAATTGGCTTAACCAAGTAGTCTGTTACATCATAATTGTATGATTCAGCCGCATATTCTGCCTTTGAACTAATAATAATTACCTGTGGAATGTTCTTTACTTTTTCAATAAAATCAATCCCTGACATTTCGGGCATTTCAATATCTAAAAACAATACGTCAACATCAATCTTTCCAATTTCATTCAAGGCAACAACTGGGTTGTCAAACTCTGCCGCAAATTCAAGATAGTCAGTAAAATTAATGTAGGATCTAATAATTTCTCTCGAAACTCTATCATCATCCAATATCACAACTTTTAGCATAAAACTTTATTTTACCTTATTCCAAATATACACTTTAAGTTTTGTTAATCAAAAATGCTGCCAATTTAGTCTAAACAAAGCCAAATCTAAAACCTTTTAGGTGAATATGTTACTGGACGGATAAATAAAACTTTTTGTCGAGGATAAATCAAAAAAGCCGCGTTGTACGTTTTGAGAAACTCAATGTACAACGCGGCTTAAATAATTCAAATATGTGCTTATCAATCTTACATCTTGATAATGATAAATTCAGTTCGTCTATTAAACTGGTGGTATTTATCAAATAGTTTTCTGTTTTTAGATCTGAATGGATTAATAAAATCCTCTAATAAGAGTTGTGTTACTGAACCTCCATCTGCAGTTGCATCAACTGTATTTGGAGTTGATTCTCCAAATCCTTTTCCATATATACGGTCAGGGTTGCTAATTCGTTCTGAAACATATTTTGCTGAAGCTTTTGCACGACGATCTGATAAGGAACGGTTAGAAGCATCACTACCTCGTGAATCGGTATGAGAACCTAATTCAATCACCATAGTTGGGTTTTCGTTCATTACTTTAACAATCTTGTCTAACTCAATTGCAGCATCTGGACGAATCCTAGATTTGTTCAAATCAAAGTAGATTGGATTAATGTCAATGATTTTAGATAAATCTGCTCCAACTTGAATTGGTTCTAAGGTTAAATCTAAATCAGCGTGAACTTCATATTTTCCTTCTCTATCAAACTCGGCATTATAAGTAACCGTTTTTCCTAAATAGCCGTTCTTCTCTAATATGATATTATAACTACCGCGATCATTTAATTTTTTATCCATTAATGGTCTTAAATAATCTCCAGATGATGGCGTATAGATAATTTCTTCTTTACCTGTCATATTATCCGTCAAGATAATTTTAACGCTATCTAAAGGCGCTCCGGTTTGCTTATCTGTAATCAAAGCATAAAGTGACAATCCAGGATCTTTTTCAAGCTCTAGGTCCACAATAATTACTTCTTCCGCGGTATGCGTATCAGCAGCATTGGTTCCGTCAAAGTATTTAGGCTTTTGTCCGCGTAGGTTAAAGGTTTTATCCTCTTCAACAATAAATTCATAACTTCCATCATCACCTGTAACAACTATTTCTTCTTCACCTGTAAGTAAATCAAACAAAGTAACTTCTGTAGCAGCTAATATCTCTCCTTTTTTATCTTTCGCTATACCTTTAATTAATTTACCAAAAGTGAATGGTTTTGCTAAATCAAAGCTATAAATATCATCACTTCCTTTACCACCGTCACGGTTTGAAGAAAAGTAACCCATTGTTTGCTCGTCATTCAATATCAAAGAAAAGTCATCAGAACTACCATTAATAGGTGCTCCCAGATTCATCACTTTTCCTATTGACATATCTTCTGGTTTAACTTGAGCTAAAAACACATCTAGTCCACCTAAACCAACACGGCCATTTGATGAAAAGAATAACATTTCGCTTCCAGCGTGAATGAATGGAAACATTTCGTCTCCTTCAGTATTTAAGCGTTCTCCTAAATTAACTGCCTTTCCATAAGAACCATCTTCTTTAATCTCGGCACGATAAATATCAACTCCACCAATACCACCTGGCATGTTAGAAGCGAAATAAAGCCATTTACCATCATTACTAATTGTGGCGTGACCAACTGAATATTCGTTATCATTAAAAGGAAGTGCTTCGGGTTTTCCCCATTTGCCATCTGCCAATTCCGACGAGAACAATTGCAGACGAATCACTCCTTTAGAGCTTTCACCGTCATAATTGTTTCTTGTAAAAATCATCTTATCACCAGCGGGGTTAAATGCTACTGGGCCTTCGTGAAATTTCTTATTTACTTTACCATCCAACACATTTGCGTTTGTCAAAGAATTGTCTGCCCCTTTATCTGCAATGTAAACATCTAAAAACGGTAAGGTATTCCAATTCCATCTTCTACGCACGGATTTCGTACCTTCTCGGCTAGATGCAAATACCACCTGATCTTTATAAAACATGGCAGCAAAATCTTGCTGTTCTGAATTAATGTCGAGGTTTTTGACCGTAAAGTCAGGACTTTCTTTTTGCATTCGTTGGTACGAACCTAATTCTTTCATATGCAATATTCCGCGTGAGTCCGTCACGTTCATATTTGCATACTTCTTCATCCACTCTTCTGAGTCTTCGTATTTTTCGTTTTCGCGCAATACACTTGCATAATTATAAACATCATCAGCTGTGTGACCATCTGTATTTACAATTTCACGAAATAATGATTCGGCGTTAACACTTTCGTGCATTCGCATATGACTTAAAGCTTTGTTCCTTTTAATTACCAAAGACGAAGCATCTAATTCACTGTACTTGTCAATGGCCTTATTATAAGAAAAGCTTTCAAATGCGGCATGGGCTTTTTTCTCTTTCCCAGTAGATTCTTGTGCCGTTGAAACGAACACAAGACTTAATGCAGCACTTAATAAAATTAATTTTTTCATTTGACTAAATTTTATCTATTCTGGTTTAGAAATATCTTGGTGATTCAATTTTTGCTTTGTTATTAAAGATGAAATCATAACGCAACATTAGTTCGTGTGAACCTGCATTATATCTTCCCGTGCTATTGGCAAAAGACCAATCAAACGAATAACCTAATGAAAATTGATCTGTTAAATTAACACCTGCTAATACTCCAATAGCATCACCAGTTCTTAACATTGGTCCAGCCCAGATCATGTCTTTGAAATAAAACAAGGCTGTTAAATCCAATTCTATAGGTGCTCCAGCCGTAACTTTTAAGAAAGTTGTTGGCTTCAGCTTTACGTTTCCATTTTCAGTCAGGTCAAATATGGTTCCTGCAATCAAATAATAATGACGCGCTTCGGCTGCCAAGTTTGTTCCGCCTGATGTGCTATTACTTTCAAATTTGTTTTGCAGTAAACGAGGCGTTGAAATACCAGCATAAAATCTCGGTAATGAATAGTATAATCCAAAACCAAAATTTGGCATTAATTGACTTTGAATATTTGCTTGAAAATTCGGATCATTATCATCAATAGTAGTTAACTCTGTTAAATTATCTCCACGCACATTTAAACCTGCTTTTAAACCAAAAGCCAACTTACCTTGATCACCAACTTTAATTTTATATGCAAAGTCTACAAAAATTCCTGTATTGGTTGTTGGTCCAATTTTGTCGTTAATGAAAGAAAGGCCTAAACCTATTTTTTCATTGGCCACTGGCGCGTGTAGTGTTAAGGTTTGCGTTGTTGGCGCACCCGGAAAACTTACCCACTGAGAGCGGTGTAAGCCTGTTACTGTTAATGCATTTCTACTTCCAGCATAACCAGGATTAACTCCTAATGTATTGAAAGAATAATGTGTAAACATAGCTTCTTGTTGAGCGGATGCTTGAAAAGCACCTCCTAAGATCAACATTGCAATAATTACTTTTTTCATGTCTTTATGAATTGAAAAATTTAAAAGTGGGCTTCGAATGTCTCAGCCCACTTTTGAATCTCTTTATTTATTAATGAATACGTATCCTTTAAGAATTTCACTTCCGTCACCTAAGTCGAGTATATAGAAGTATGTTCCAACTGGTAAGTCTCTGCTTCCTGTTGTCATTCCGAACTGGTTAGTTCCATCCCAATCATTCGGATATCCTCCAGCTACTTCGTATACTCTATTACCCCATCTGTTGATGATTTTTAAGGTTGCATTTGGATAAGCTTCAATTCCTTCAATTACAAAGAAGTCGTTGATTCCATCTCCGTCAGGCGAGAATCCACTAGGGATAGTAAGAATACATGGATCTGGATCTAAATAATCTGGAATTCCATCTCCGTCACAATCGTCATATAAACCATCACCGTCTTCATCACCTTCATCAATTGTTGGTGTGCCGTCGTTGTCGTCATCTTCATCCTGGTAATCAGGAATTCCGTCACCATCTGTATCATCTGGTCCAGAACCATCTCCATCAGGATCATTCTCATCTTCATCTAATACTTCATCATTATCTGAATCTGTATCTTGATAATCATCAATTCCATCTCCATCAGTATCGGGAGGATCAACACCACCATCATCATCTAATCCATCTCCGTTATCATCCTCGAAGTCATCAATTGTTCCATCTCCGTCTTCATCAACTCCACCACCTTCAATGATATCATCTATTCCGTCATCATCACTGTCTAAATCTGTGTAATCAGGGTTTCCATCTCCATCTGTATCAATTGGATCGGTTACTTGATCATCATCATCCCAACCATCTCCATCTTCGTCATTGAAATCATCAATCACTCCGTCACTGTCTTCATCAGTTCCGCCGCTTTCTTCAAGATCAGTAATGCCATCATTGTCTGAATCTAAATCTTCATGATCTGGAACACCGTCACCATCAAAGTCATCTAATCCGTCTGTCATGTCATCATCATCTGCGCCATCTCCGTCTTCATCTGTGAAGTCATCAATCCTTCCATCTCCGTCTTCATCAACTCCACCATCTTCTATGATATCTGGAACACCGTCATTATCTGAATCTAAATCTTGATAATCTGGAACGCCGTCGCCATCTGTATCTTCCATCCCATCTGTTGCGTCATCATCATCCCATCCGTCTCCGTTTGCATCTTCATCAAAATCATCTGCAATTCCGTCCCCATCTTCATCATCTCCTACTTGTACTGCATCATCAATCCCGTCTCCGTCTAAATCAACTCCTCCAGTTTGGTCAACATCTGCATAATCTGGAATGCCGTCGCCATCTTCATCTGCCCAATCATCAACTTGTCCATCATTGTCTTCATCTACTCCGCCGTCTTCTACTCTGTCATAGATTCCGTCGTTATCTGAATCAACATCTTGGAAGTCAAAGTGACCGTCGCCATCTGTATCTGGATTTGGAATATCTTCTCCGCCGTTATCAGCATCATAAAGATCATCTAAGCCGTCATTGTCGGTATCGTTAACCAATGTCCCATCTTCGTTCAAGTCATCTACTCGGCCATCTCCGTTATCATCTGTTCCACCTGCTTCTACAATATCTGGAATACCATCATTGTCTGAATCTAGGTCAAAAATATCTGGGATACCATCTCCGTCTGTATCAGAAGGGTTTGTATTTGGATCGCCGTCTCCGTCTTCATCTAAATCCTCAACTAAATCTGGAATACCATCATTGTCATCATCAAGATCTACTGAATCTGGAATACCATCCATATCGTTGTCAAGTTCTCTAAAATCTAGATCACCTACTCCGGGTGCATCTGCATCTGCAAATGTTCCGTCTGTTAATGGATCAACCGTGCCATTTCCAGCATTCGTAAATGTTGTTCCTGGATCTAATACTACAGTATCAAAGGCATCATCCAATCCATCTCCATCTGAATCTGTTCCAGAAGGAACTGTATCAGCAATACCGTCACCATCTAAATCATGACCTTCAATTAAATCAGATTCGCCATCATTATCTGAATCTAAATCTGTATAATCTGGTTCACCGTCTCCATCTGTATCTTCTGGATCAATTGGATCGCCACCTGAATCAATATCATAAGCATCATCAATTCCATCTCCATCTGAATCTGTTCCTGTTGGACCAGTATAATCACCCGAAGGTTGACCTTCAACATTATCTACAATACCATCATCATCTGAATCGATATCTAAATAATCAGGGCCACCTGTTCCGTCTGTGTTTGGAACGTCTAAAGCAGTTCCACCATCACCAGTACCAGGTGTTGTATTATCATCCGTATCTACTATATCGGCATAACCGTCTCCATCAACATCTGTAAAGTCATCAATTGTTCCGTCACCATCTGTATCTTCTCCGCCAGCTTCTACAATATCTAAAATACCGTCGTTGTCTGAATCTAAATCCAAGTAGTTTGGAATACCATCCATGTCAGCGTCTCCCGTTGGAAGTGTCGTTCCACCTTCTGTTGTATCTACTTCATCAGCAAATCCATCTCCATCAGCATCAACAAAATCATCAATAACTCCGTCGCCGTCAACATCTGTTCCACCGTTTTCAATAACATCTGGAATACCATCATTATCAGAATCTAAATCTAATACATCTGGAACTCCGTCGCCATCTGTGTCAGGATTGTCTAATGGTGTTCCACCGTCGCCAGGACCAGGAACCGTATTATCATCCGTATCTACAAGATCAACTAAACCGTCACCATCAACATCTGTCAAGTCATCAATTACACCGTCACCATCTAAATCTTCTCCGCCTGCTTCTACAATATCTGGTGTACCATCATTGTCTGAGTCTAAATCTTGTGTATCTGGAATACCATCTCCATCTGAATCTGGATTATCTAAAGGAGTACCTCCATCATCTTCATCAACTTCATCTCCTAATCCATCACCATCAGTATCTACAAAGTCATCCAATAGTCCATCACCATCTTCGTCAGTTCCGCCACCTTCAACAATATCTGGAATTCCGTCATTGTCACTATCAAGATCTAATGAATCTGGAATACCATCTCCATCTGTATCTCCATCTCCTTCTTCTAAATCTGGAATACCGTCATTGTCATCATCTAAATCCACTGAATCATCAATGCCATCTCCATCTGTATCGTTTTCTCTAAAGTCAAGGTTACCAACACCTGGTGAATCTGCATCTGCAATAACACCATCTGTTAATGGATCAACCGTACCATTTCCAGCATTTGTGAATGTTGTTCCTGGATCTAATACTACCGTATCAAAGGCATCATCTAATCCATCTCCATCTGAATCTGTTCCAGAAGGAACTGTATCAGGAGTACCATCACCATCAGTATCATGACCTTCAATTAAATCAGATTCGCCATCATTATCTGAATCTAAATCAATATAATCTGGTTCGCCATCAGCATCATGATCGTAATCTCCAATTGGAGTTCCAC
>JBLHOW010000030.1:0-64465 GCA_047623705.1 Crocinitomix sp. | reverse complement strand
AATTATACAAGAAATAAATCAGTAAATTTGTTAACAAGATAGCATGATGAAATTAACTCTTTTTACACTTAACTTACACTGGTCAGCATAAACCGGTTTGGGGTGGTCAACATCACCGGTGTATCCAGTTATGAATGAAGAACCTATATTTCCATATCTAGCGTGGTACAAGCAAGAATATGATCTTGAAAAAATCAAGTTGAATGGTTATATACAAGATGATTGTGTGGATAAGTACTTACTAAAGTTTTCATTCCAAATGAAAAGCCTTATTAAAGAATACGGAGACCCTGCTTACATGGCTATGAGCACCTTCCTTGGTCATGAAATGAAAGAATTTAAAGAGTATCTAATTGAAAGGACAAGTGAAGATGTAGAACCTAGTGCTTAGTCCCAGGCTTTCTATTGCTTTTCATTAAATATTGATAATCTCTTTCACAATATTCGACGACCTTTTCTTGGAAGTTGTTATCAAGGTCATCATTCATTGACATAACAACTGCAACTTTCTTAGTATTTTCTCCAACTTCACTTTCAGCAATTTGAGACAATACAAAATTCATTTTATCACCGAAGTTTTGGATATTTTCTTTCCAAAAATCGTAATTTTTTGGTGACTCAAATATTATTGTTGAACCAACTGGACTAACTAAAAACAGCCCCTTTCCTTCAACTATAATTTCCCAAACAATTAGTTTTTTCAATTCTAAGTTGGCATTATTAACTTCATCTACGTCTTCTGAAGTACTAGTAATATCATAAGATAAGCAATACATATAATGATTAGACGGAATATTCATATGATTTATAAGTTTTGGTTTGATCATCAAAAATAATCATTTTAATCATCATTCTTTCGCAAGATTCTCTCCAATTGCCCAAGTCCTGAAACAGGCCTCGATTCTTGCTTTTCATGATCAAAAAAGTTGCTGTTGCTTCGGATTTTCGTCCGTTTGGTTTCATAAAACTGAATCAACCAAGTCTCTAAGAATTTAAAAACTCTAATTAATACCACTAAAACAATAAATATTTCTGGATTATTCCCAATATATGATAACATAGCTTAATAACTTTGCACAAACTCCACCGCCAATTTGTGTTATTACGCTCTTTTCAACTTTATTTTAAAATTGTTGAATCTACGATCTCAGAATCATTTCGGTGATAATAATTCTGTGCTTGCACCGCAAGCTTAAGACTTTCCTGTACCACAGGAAGAAATATATCTTATCATATAACGATGGTCTCTCACCTAACTTGATGGTCTCTCACCAAGATTCAATATGTAAAACATATTTACACCTGCAAGGTACGAATTTTTCATACTCATGTCAAGCAATTAACTGACTTTTATTATATTAAGCTCTTAATTCATTTACCCAAGCAAATTATGGCAAAGAAAAAAGTTGATCCCCCATATTATGATGACCTCTTAAGTAAGCCGCCAATCAAACCTAAGTGTGGGATTATAATGCCTATTTCACCTATTGACGGCTGCTCGGCAGACCATTGGAAAGAAGTACTATCAATAATTAGTTCAGTGGCTAATGAAGCAGGATTTGAATCTAAACTAGTTAGTGAGGCAGACGATATAGGGATCATTCAAAAAACAATTATTCAAAATATTTATAACAACGATATAGTGATTTGTGATGTTAGTGGAAAGAACCCAAATGTCATGTTTGAACTGGGTATGAGACTAGCCTTCGATAAGGCAACTGTAATAATAAAAGATGAGAAGACCTCATACACATTTGACACAGGTGTCATTGAACACCTAGGCTATCCTAGAGACCTTAGGTTTAGTACTATTGTTGAATTCAAGGATAACCTCAAGAACAAGCTAATGTCAACCTATAAGAAGTCAGTTGATGATCCTAATTACTCAACATTTCTTAAAAACTTCGGAGAGTATAAGATTGCAAAGCTTAATGAGACGGAAATATCTACAAGTGATTATATGCTCAAGTCGATTGATAGTATTAATCAAGAACTAAGGTTATTGAGAAGAGATTTCCATCACGAAATCATGTTGTCTAGTAATCAGGGTGATCAAATAAATAATTTTTATAAATCTAATCCCAACAGGAAATATTCTTTAATATATCCTGATTCTTCGGACATAATAAAAATTTATTCATCCTTAATTGAGCCTATGGTAAAAGACTATTATAAGCAAGTAAAGAAAGTTTTTGATAACGTGGATGAACAGTTTGATGACTTTTTAGATTTTTGTAAGAAAAAAGAGCTAGACAAGAAGTTTAAAGAAGTTAAGGTTCAATACATCAAAGAAATTTTTGACGAAACTTTCCGCATTAATTATGACCTAGATCAAATGAGTTAAAGAACCCCTTTATCACCTATTCTTCCATAGGGAAATAACACATGATAGTTAAGGCAGTATAAGTAATACCTCAACAGCCTTAGAATTCTTGGCTTCTTCTTCTTTTTTGGGTCGCTGTCTAAAACCATTAAAGCAATGTAATTATTTTTTGCTTGAAAAATCCAATAGATCAGTTATTTCCACACCTAGAGCCGTAGCAATTACTGCAAGTTTAACAACACTTAATCCAACCTTTCCTGTCTCAATCTTATAGAGGTATTGCCGATCACTTAGAATTTTATTCGCCAATTCTGTCTGTGTTAACCCCTTTTCTTCTCGCATCTTGCGGATGTTATCACCAACTTCTTCGGGAATTGTATTCTTGATCTTATCAATATCCTTTGTAGTCAGGTCTTTCATGTTACAAATGTGAGACCACTAACAGTATTTCTTGTAACCTTATATTACTGCATTTTCATATTTATTGCTATCTTTGTATAAAGAAAAACACTATTACTTATGAAGTTATTACTGACATTAACCCTAATTGGATTACTAAATTCCTGTTCATCTCAACCAGAAAGTTCTCAAGACATAGCCTTAGAAACTATTAAGGCTCATTATGCTACTAAGCAATACAAAAACCCGAAGAATGATGCCCAAGTAGCAGATGTTAAACTTGTTCAATCATTTACGGTTGCAGACAGTCTTTCTGTACTCGCATCTAGGCTCATACCACTGCTAAAAGCAGATGATCAAGGATATGAATTCTCAATTCAGTCTAAACTGTCACTCGAAAAGAAAGCGGCTGAATTTGACGAGCAAATTGCTAGTGCGAAACAAGAGTCCCGAAAGCAGTACCTAAGAAATGAAAAAAAGCGATTCACAGCAGGATTGGAAACAACTAAGGAATGGGTTGAACAGCTAGAAATCGGAATGCGTGGAGAGCAAATTGACATGAGTAGTTGGTCAGACGGCTTAAAATCAAAAGAGAAAAATTCATTTGACATTAAGAGGATTGTGAATGACTTAAATGACTATAACAGATTGAAGAAATTAGAGGATTCAACTGTTCTTGCTCAACTGTATTACGCTTCTATTCAATATCAGTCAACCTCAACACAAATAGTTAATTCTGTTGGTGAACACTTGCTTAGTCTTGATGAAGATAAGTACCTACTGAATATAAGCGATTTTGATCCTAATTATAGCACTTACAAACATGAAGAACCAGAATATTCATTTGCTGAATTAGACGCACTTATTCAAGGCTATATTGGTTGAGAATTTTAGATGAAAAATTGGCGGAAAAATTTTGAAGCCACTTGGACAAATGTTAAGCCCGAAAGTTTTTTCGGGCTTATTTTTTGCACGAACCCTACAGGCTGATTAATTCACATTTCGATCACCCCAATAGGGTGTAGAAGGCGATTGTATGGTTCCGTCATCTCCTATATAAGCAGCGAATCCATGAGGGATTTTTTTGTTCTTAATCATTTCATCTCTTAACTCAAATAAAACTTCAGTAGCCGTTTCAATAGTCTTACTAATAAGCCAAAAAGCAGAATATTTAATTGTTAACTCACAATTTTCTTTTCCATTAATTATGTCTGGAAAATTTGACTTGAATAAGTCCGTTGCAAAAAAACTAGCAACAAAATTTTCGCCTGATAAATTATAGTCTAATTTGAATTCACCAGTATCTTCCTCATTGTGTATTAAATGCGAACGGTGACCCAATAGCGGATAGACGAAATCTTGATCTATTTTTTCAAGTTTATCAATCATTTCTTCACTACAATATTCAAAGTTCCTTCTGTTCTTTTTATTCAGAAAAATATTCCATTTAGGGTTCTTAAGAATTGTTTTTCCGTGTGCAAAGTTTATCATTCGAAATAAATAGTCATAAATCGAAACAAGGTGATACATCATACTATCAAAAATAGAGTAGGTTTCCTTGATAGATTGAATTTGAATCATTCTTAAATCATAGCCACTATTAAAAAACTCCTTTGCACCTTTGTTCTTGTGCAATCTCATCAATCTATCCTCTATTCTATGGTGATGCTCTAACAATAATTGACAATGAAAACGTGCGCTATACAATCTATACGATATGCTATCTCTCATGTCATATATCACATTGTCGCCTAAATCCTTATTGATATAATATTTGTAATCCATTGCCACAGCCTGTAGCCTCTTTTCTAAGAGTTTAAATCTATCAGTAAGTTTGTCAAACTCTTCCTTTGGATTATCAATATCTAGGATTTTCTTATTATCCGATAAATCACTCATAATTAAATATTAACATTTGTATATCTACTATAAAGTCTTTGCACTTGAACTTGCTGAAATTGTCCACCTCTACGTGTCTTAAACCCAAGGTGATTCAACTCTTTACATATTCTATAAAAAGACTTACCGCCATTTCTTAACGATACAATCAAGGCTCCTGCCTTTCTATTGTTTTCGTCTTCAATTGCATTCTTCTGGCGAATTTCAACGCCTTTATTTCTTGCATCTGACGTAAGATTCTCTGGTGTACCTAATACCTTACCTTGTTTCTTAAGTTCAGCAAGGGCAGCCTTAACTCTTTGGCTTATCATATCTGCCTCTTGCTCTGCTAGAGCTGCAAATATGTGAATTGTAAACTTGTTAGCCTCTGGCATATCGCAAGCAACAAATTCAACACCACTCTCCATTAAATCAGTTATAAATGAAACGTTCCGACTAAGACGATCCAATTTAGCAATTACGAGGATTGCATTCTTGCTAAGAGCCTTTTGAATAGCATTTTTTAATTCAGCTCTCTTATTACCTTTCCTAGTTCCTGATTCAACATCTGTGAATTCTCCAATCAGAACAGATTTACCAATGAAATTCTTAACCATTGTTTTCTGTGCATTCAGTCCAAGTCCAGACTTGCCTTGCTTCTTTGTAGATACTCTATAATATGCGACATACGTATTCATACATCTAATATAAGCAAAATAGTTACATTTTACAAAGGGATGTTTATAAAATGTAACCATCATTGTTTTTTAAGCACTTTTGGTAATTAATCGCATTAAAATGTTGAAAACTCTCACCGTTTTTAACAAATAGAGCAAAACGATATTTTTATATTTGTAATAATGAACGGGAAAACTTGTTTTCCAATGATTTAATTGGAAAAAACGAGATAGAAAATACTTTAGACTTCCCCAAAAGAAGTACAATAAATGGCTGAAAGAATAATACTAGTAGATGATGATAGTCCTTTCGAACTTAATTTGGAGGTCGGCTATATCTATCGTTTCAGTTCAGCAAAAATTAACTCTCCACAAGAACATAGATTTATTCTTTGCCTTCATGAAGATGATGGTGATGCATACTTTGTTTGTTGCACGTCTCAAGAAGCCACCGTAAACCGTCTTATAAGAAGGAATAAATATTGTGAATCAACATTTCCTTACTTTTCACCAGATGACGAAAACCAATTCACCAAAGACACTTGGGTCAATTGTAACGAAATTCAGGTACATTCAACTTATGAATTGGAAGAGAAATTGGATGCGAATAATTTTAGTAGACAAGGTAAAATTTCACTCGATCACTTTGAACAAATAAAAACTGCAATGATTAATAGTGAAACAATCGAAGACATCATACCAATAAGTATGAGACATCCAGATGCATAAATATTAATATGTGATATTTGAATTAGAAAAAATTGAAGTTCTTTCTAAAGTCTCTTTGGAATTTTCTATCACAGCTTCTAAACCCCTGAAAACCTCATAAATAGCATTATCTTCATTCTCTGGCTTAACAAAAAAGTCAGAAATTTTCATTGGATAACTTGATTTAGTTTTTTTCAGTTTCTCCTCAAACCGCTTCCACTCTGGGTAGTGATGAGAAATATCTCTCAATTCAAATTGAGAATATTCGCCAAATTTAATCCAAATAAAGTCCATTACTTCTCTTTCTGTTTTAGAAAGAAAATCCAAATCAACCTCTCCAATAGAGTCAATAGAAAGTGAACCTTTCGGGCGAATATATTCGGGTGAATATTCATCTCCATACCCCTCTGAAATATCCTTCGTCATGGAAGCGACAGGGCCATGCGGCATGGCTACATAACGATCTCTAAGCATAAAGCGTCCATACTTCATAACATGATACCTATCACTTAACCAAAGTAATTTAATAAGCTTTAAACGATTAATTGAATTGCTTTCTTTTTTCCTAGCAAAATAGTTGATCGCCTGAACAGATTTTTTCTGCTTAATGTTCATTTTTTTGTTGCCTTTTTTTTGTATTAATAAATATATAAAAAAACAGTCAATTTGTCAATAGCGATAATTACTGATTTTATCCTTAACACTGACAATAGCATTGCAAAGGTAATCTTTTTCAACAATTGAACAGTCATGACCGTTTGATTTATAAACATCCTCACCTTGAGAACAATACAAATTAACGAACGCAGGACGTAATTTATTTACGTTCTCCACATTAATTTTAACGGTATTATCAATGTTTTATTATCTACATTCAATAAATGTACCATATATATGTATATCACTTAAATAGTGTATCTATCCAAATACTTCAAATCAACACTTGAGTCTATAATATCGTAACCCCCATGCTTACTTGCAATGTCAAATTTGATGATAACTTTAACGTTTAATACCTTCATTGACGTGGCACTGGTGGGCGGCGGGTCGAATCCGAAACCTGGTGAAATTTCACTTGCGCATAATGGCATTTTATTTTTAGATGAATTGCCAGAGTATAAGCGGCAGGTTTTAGAGGTGATGCGGCAACCTCTAGAGGATCGAGTAGTTTCAATTTCTCGTGCAAAAATGTCAGTAGATTATCCAGCGGGATTTATGTTAGTTGCCTCCATGAACCCTTCTCCTTCTGGTAATTTTTACGATCCAAATGATCCCAATTCAGATCCAGAATATATTGTAAAACGCTATATGAACAAAATTTCTGGGCCATTGATGGATCGCATAGATTTGCATATTGAAGTTCCAGCGGTTCCGTTTGAAAAATTAAGGACGAAAGAAAAGGGGGAAGCAAGTGAAATTATTCGCAAACGCGTTGTGCAAACCCGCAATAGGCAAGAAAAGCGATTCACTGCCATTCCAAATTTGCATTATAACGCACAATTGGAACCGAAATTAATTGAAAAATTTTGCGCCATTGATGCCATTGGACAAGATCTATTGAAAAAAGCCATGGAAAAAATGGGTTTATCCGCACGCTCTTATGCACGAATTTTAAAGGTTGCACGGACCATTGCGGATATGGAGGCTTCTATTCCAATTTTACCACAACATTTGGCGGAAGCAATTCAATTCCGGAGTTTGGACCGAGGGATGGCGGGGTGAGGTTGAATTTTAGATTTTAGAGGTTAGATTTTAGATGGATGGCTTCTCGATAATATTTTTTCCTGCGTCAAAAATCTCCCGATAGTTTTCGGGACGAAGGGACGACCGTTTTATGGTTTGGATAGTTTGGATGGTTTGAGTGGTTTGAGTGGTTTGAGTGGTTTGAGTGGTTTGAGTGGTTTGAGTGGTTTGAGTGGTTTGGAATTTAATTGTTGGATATTGGATTTTCGTATTCATCAAAATTCAGCTAAAAAAGGCGGAGAAACTTCCTTAATGTTGATTACTCCTATTGTTGAATACTAGAATCGTTGAATACTAGAATTGCAATTATTTTGGATATATGAAATTAACAAACTTTCCGAATCACTAAATTTCACGCAAAAATGAAACAAGATTTTCATCCCTTTTGAGATCTAATTTCTTACGTAATCGGTGGCGGTATATTTCCACAGAATTGACCTGAATATTTTTGATTTCAGCGATATCTTTACTCGACATTCCAATCCGTATCATACCTAAGATACCTTTTTCGGCCATTGTGAATTTTTTTTCTTTTTTACTCAGTCGCTGAAAAAATGCTTCGTTAATATCGCGTGCGTCAAATTCGTTATTATTTGCATCTCCTTTTTCGAGTTGATGCTTTAAGAATGAGACTAATTCTCGAATATCTACTTCCGCCGAATCACTTTCGATTAAACCACGTAATTTTGAAAGAACTTTTTTTGAAAATTCATTTGCAGCTATCAATTCCATGGCAAAATTGGTCAACTTCCCCTCTTTCAGTTCAACTTCACTCGACAATCTGTCTGCCTGTAATTCTTTTTGCGATAATTGGGTCGTTAATAGGCGTTTTTCATATTCAGAAACTCTCTTATTCTGCTCAATCAATCTTCCTTTGATCCTTGAATTTCTAATCGTAAAAAAAGTGATAAGAAATAAAATAATTAAAACAGAAATTAAAACTATCGTCCAAATTAATTGTTCATTTTGCTGTTTCGCTTGAAGAATACCTAGCTCTTTAAGTTCATTCTCTTTATACAAGTTCTCATTTTCAAGCGTTAAAATCTCTATCTCATTAAGGCTATTATTGTACTCTGACTTATTTGACAAACTAAATATGCTATCATGCGTTCCCTCATGAAGTAAAGTATATTTCTCAATCATTTCAGGATTTCCAACCCGTTTAAAATGATCCATTTTTTCTTTATAGATTTCTTCCAAATAATAGATATTCCCTAGTTTCAAGGCTGATTCTTCAGAATAGTTGAAAGCTGTGTCGGCCAGTTCATAATCTCCATTTAAACTATATGATTGCCCAAGGCATGTGCTCGCCAAAATAATCATTTCATCAAAACCAACATCAATTGCAGACAAATAAGATTCTTGATAAAATTCGGTTGATTTAACATAATTACCCTTAAAAAGATAAGTGTGTCCTGTTTCCATTAAAATTTCACTTTTTAATGAATTGCAATTGTCCAGATTCTGCTCAATCTCCAGCGATTTATTCAAATAAACGAAGCAGGAATCAAAGGCAAGATCCCTATTAAACGTTCGCGATATTCCCAAATATGAAAGCCCTATAAACTCATCCATTTCAAACTCAATAAAGGATGGAATTACTCTTTTAAATAGATTTCTCGCGTCTTCACTTTTGTAAGCTATAAATGTATTTAAGGCAATTACGTAGTACATAATTGTCTCATACTTGTACCAACCTATACTGTTAAACAATTTTGCTGCTTTATATAAATTCAAAGTGGCGTCAGCATAATTTGCATGAGCTGACTGAATTGCCCCCAGCGCTCCGTAACAAGCGGCTTGTCCCGTTATATCTCCAACATTTTCATAAACTCTTAAGAACGAAGTAAGTCTTTCCAATTCCTTCGGATAATCCATGTGAGCTATGCCTCCAGCTTCATATATTCTGATATGGGCTGTCATCTCTTCATTCGTCCAATCTTTAGAAAAAGAAAAACTTGGTATTAGACAAAGAAACAGAAGAAGGAGGGAGACAAATTTCACATTCTAAGATTTAATTTAGAACCAATATAATTGAAATTGAATGAAGAGTCAAATGTCATCATTTCTAGTTTTTAAGAAAACATTATAATTGCTATTCCAAAACGACAATTTTTATATTCTCTACAAGACTGTTTTTTATAACAGCAAGATTGTATGTCCCTGATGCCAATTCAGAGAAGTAAAGTTCATCTAAGTCATCCTGTATAACGCATTGATACACAATTTTACCGAGTGAATTTGTTAGAATTAAATGATCTTTTAAAGCCAAACCCGTAATGGTTAAATTATCAGAAGTAGGATTTGGATAAACCGCTACTCTAGATTCAAAAAACACCTCAATCCCAACACAATCTAATACTAAAATATCCATAGTGAAATTATTTTCACAGCCATTTTCATCCGTGTATGTATAAACTATTTCATGTATCCCTTCTCCAGCCACTCCAGGTAAAAAGAAATTCACTGCTATTCCTGCCCCAGAAAACACGCCTCCCTCAGGTTCTCCAGTCAATTCAACTGATCCAGCATGCTTACATATTTCGCCGTCAATCACACTTTCATCTGGATTCCATGACACCTCTGGCAACGAATTCACTGTCAGACTTGTGGTTATTATACTATCACAACCATGTCCATTTGTTAAGGTGTCAGAATAAAGACCTGATGAATCATACGTATTCTCACCTACCTCAATATTTTCTCCTTCACATATTTCTATTGTCTGCTCAAAATAAGTACTTGCAAAAACATGGATTAAATCCGTTACTAAAATCATATCTTCACCAAAGTCATTTGATACCATTAACTCAACCGAATAGATACCCGCAGCGTCATATGTATGAATTGGATTTTCTTCCTCAGACGTTTCTCCATCTCCAAAAGTCCAATCCCAAGCAGTAGGGTCATTCGAGGATTCATCAACAAAAGCAACACTTTCACCTTCACAAATTTCAGTCGGCTCTGCAGAGAATTCCGCAACAGGAGGAGTTGGGAAAGGCCCCAACACAATATCAACAACTTCGCCTCCCAAAACCTCAACATTTAAGATAGTTTCATCAACTCCCCCATCAAGAACTGTTACTTCGCCACCTTCAGCAGAATATAAATACCACACACCATCTAGAATAAAATCAAGATTTGCCGTACCAACTTCCAAATTTTCGTCATCATAATCTACTTTTAAATCTGGCGTGCTAATACTCATAAAAAGTGTATCACCTACTTCTTCTTCATAAACCAAACATGGATCTGAATTTTCAATAATTCTTCCATACGTCATATCAGAATTAGATTCAAATAGCGCATATCCTATTATACCTGTTTCATTAAAAACCATAACATGCCCTTCTGGGTCGGATGAAAGCACTTCATAATATGCCGTTATAGGATCAGCCATATTAGAATAAAAAAGTTCCATTTCAGGACTGCTAATATCAGGTAAAATAACATAAACATAATTCTCATCAGCTGGTGCAAATCCATGATCGATATATGCAGAAATAAAATCTCCTGAAGCGGTATAACTATCCTTATGATCTGGCATAGTCTGTGTTTCAGCAATAATTTCAACTCCCGGAACCTCATCTAAATAGTAACCAGTTCCATAATTATCAATCATCCAATTTGAGGAGCCAGGCGATAAGGAATTTGAGTAGGGAAAGCTTATTATTTCAGTTCCATTTAAAACTGCGTCTTGTGTTTCTCCTAATAAACTCAATTGAAACAAATTAGTTATTGTTCTATTAGAAGCATCACTATTTTCGATCCCACTGCCAACACAAACCATTTTTCCATCCGCACAAAACACTGATTTTCGAAATTTAAATGTTGGATCATGAGAATCACTAAGATCTTCTTGTTGAAAATCCATTGCGAAAATCCCCATCTCACCCTCAATTGCGCCATCTATGTATGCATCTTCATTTTTTTTATAGCGCATGCTTCCTGCAAATGTTTTTTCCGTATGCTCGTCCAATCGAGAAGTTGGTGGTTCAAGATCAGACATGGACAATTCAATTACAGTAGTCCCGGCTACTCTATTCCAATCCCATCCGTCTTTACGGTATCCACTAGCTATTCTTCCTCCATCATAATATATTGTAGCACTTCCGTAACTCTGATACCTTCCAAACCTGTTATCATTTGTATATGTTTCAGTGCCCCACATGTGCTTTTTGAATCCCTTTAAGGCTACAGTCCAATCCTCTTTTCTGTAAATCCCCATGGAACCATAATTGAATTGCCAAAACCCTTCTGGCAATACCTCGACACCATATTCTTCTGTGCCATCAATTACTCCGTATACTTTATTCCGCGCGGCCAACAGCTCTGGATCTGCAGGTTCAGCCAAGCCTAAATAATATAATCCCGATTCAATTGTTGCTGTTTCAAAAGCTTTTCTACCGACCATTCCGTATGGAATATCAACGCCTCCCATACCTACTCTCGCTGCTAATAATTCATTCTTTAGGATACCTCTTGATTCATCAGAAATCATTATGGAAGTACCTGCCATATAATAAACTGCCTGTGCAACTCTTCGAAATGCAGGGTTAGAATAGCCAGGATAGGATGTTGAATGATGAAAGCCAGAAAAATCTGGTTTATTACCTAATTTGATATGAGCTTCTGGTGCAACCCATTTTTCAATGTAATTTCTGAATCCTTTCAAATACTGAAGATTTTCCGAGTAGGTATCTTTATGAAGTACTGCTCCCAACTTCTCTAGCACGCGCGTATTTCCTTCATCCATATTACTTTCTCCGGCTTCTGGATCCCAAATCACGTATAGATTTACATACCATTCCACCATTTCTTGCGCATCTGTCCAAAGTCCTTCGTCTATCAGTTCTTCTTTCATTAAAAACACACCTTTTGGAATGTTTCTAAAATTGTACCCAATGTGATGAACTGTTTCCATCAGGCTACCATGACCAAAACCTTGGTCCAGCATATAGCGGATAAGATTCATAAATTTATCATAACTATCGAAATCTCCTGAGTACTGGTAATCCTTAGCAAAAACCCATAAAATTCGTTCGACTTGATAAATTCCTTCTGACGACGAGTGATTGCTCCCAAATAGAGGTTTCCCTTTAGCATTATCACCTGATATTACAATATCCAGATCGTCGTAGTTACCGTTTGCCGTAGCAATGGTTCCACCGCTTGGTGCTGTACCCAAAATCCAGTCATGGTAGCGATCAAAAATCAAATTTATATCGTCAATTTCTTCTGCTGTTGGCCCTAACAATGGCTCAGTAATCGGAAAATCCATGGTATGCAACATATCATCCCAATGGCTATGCCCAGCAGAATATGTCTCCCCTGATTGATAAGGAGTTTGAAGATCTCCTTCTTTACTTGTATTTCTTGCAGTGGTATAGTCAATTCGATCAAAACAGAATTCACCACTGCCTGATGAAGGTGCGATAATTCTCATCTCCACTAAATCATCATCTGCCTTAATTCCGAACATATCATACCTATAACTTATTTTTGCTGCTCTCCAGCCTTCAAAGTCTAAAAAAATATAATAATAGTACTGCATTACGCCAGCAGCATTATAGAATTCAAAAATCAACGAATCAACTTCGATTCGATCTGCATTATGAATCCATAATTCGAACGTATTTTGATAATATCCAAACACATCACCTTCAACAAGACTAGCGGCACCTATCGATTCTAAATCTTCAATTAGCAAAACATCTCCTCCGTCCCAATTCCATTTCAAGGATCGATTACCATGTTTATAATGGTCTGTAGTAGTAGATAACGTGCCGTCACCTGACCAATGAGGATACGCTCCTTCAAACGAATCAAATTGTGCCAAGACTGGTAATCCTGACATGAAACAAAATAAAATGAAGTATTTAATTGTTGGTAACATGGATCGTGAATTTAGTTCTGATTTATTTTAGTGCGACACTACAAAAGACTTTTTGATCAATTCGGTTTCATTCAGAAAATAAATATAGTAGATTCCGTTTGAGAGATGTGACGTATTTATAGCCTGTCGATTTTCACTTAAAACTTCAATATTTTCTAATGTCATCTCTTCTCCGAGCACATTTATTATCTCAATTTTATATTCACTTAAATCTGTGCTATTAAAGGCCACAATTAAATACTCATTTGCTGGATTTGGGTAAATACTTAAACCAACATCTACTAATTGTTTAATTCCAACACCTGTGCTATCTTCCAATTCAGTTCCACATATTTCGTCAATTGGAAGTTCGTCCAATAATGTTGCAAAAACTTCTGGCTCATTTTGATTATTATATGCCGTTTTAATCCATCCAGCAGATCTCTCGGAATTTGCAATATGCACTTCATCAATTAACCCGTAAAATCCTTGATCATGTACTTCCGATCCGTTATTACCAATATCTGCCAAATCAAATACAGTCAACCCAGAAAATTCAACAGCCGAAACTTCTTCTCCGTTCAAATACATTCGAGTGATAAAATCATTGCTATTCCAAGAGCATGTTACATGTATCCATTCATCTATATTTAAATAAGCCATTTCCAAACTTAGCAAATGACTATCCCCGAAACCTTGATTAAATGCATTAGAATCAACTGTCCAATGTCCTGTATAAATTTGAATCCGATTATCGTAGGACGGCATTGAAGTGTGCCCATATAAATAACGAGATGGAATACTAAACAATTCAGGTCTTGCCCACATTGAAACAGTCCCATTGAGCCCATCCATCCCCTCTCCTCCGATCTCAACATAATCGAAAAAATCATCATAGTATCTTGCTCCCAATAATTTTCCTTCTGTGGAATTTTCGACATCATGATTCTCAGCCGTATTCCCAAAGGTAGAATAGTCCATGACGTCATCTAATTCATCAAAATGGTATACGCCGCGAAAACTATTTCCCCATACATCTTCATTCTCTGTGCTTTCACTTATTGTTGCATTACTATAAACCATATGAATTGTAGTAATTTCAGAGGGACTTAAATCGGGGATTTTTACCCAGCAAATTAAATCTCCTAATACTGGGTCATATGACTCTATTTGATGAGAAAGTTGTAATTCGCAATCCTCCGTTGTGAAAATAATATCCCACCCCTCGATTGAAGTAATATCCCCACCATATTCACTATTTTTTAAATCATCATTAATAAAATGAAATAAAACTGGGAAATTAGAATGGTTTGCTAGACCGTATACATTTTCATCATGTATTTCTATTTTCTTACCATATTCATACCCGTCCACAATCTGGCTATAGGTGTTCATTGAAATGGAAAAAATCATCAAGTAAAGTACTTTTTTCATGTCTCTTATTTTTTCCCAAACTTCGAATAAGATTATCAAACCAATAAAAAAACCACCTTAACAAAAACTTTACAACACAAAGTAAACGCCTGAACTATAGTGTTTTAAATTTATAATAAATTGATTTATACCGCAATTATCCTCAACAAATATTGATTATAAATCATACTATTTTGAATAGCAGTTTATTTAAAACTTCGATTTAAAAAGAAACGGAAGCCAAACGTGTTCGTTTAATTATTAACATAAACACCCTAAAGCGAAGCTTTTAAAACTATCTTATTGACTATCTCTTGTTCATTACTCTATTTAGGCGCGTATTTTGCATAGGTCTTTTTCGTATATTTACCTGTAAACCAATTTTTATGGAAAGAAGATCAATACTTGTGCCGCATGACTTTACTACTGTTGCGGACAACGCGGTATCTTACGCGATAATCTTAGCGTCTTCAATCAAGGCGAATGTAGACCTTTTGCATATTGTTAAAGACAGTAAAGACAAAGCGAAAGCGACCACTAAATTGGAGAAAATCATAGCGAACATTAAAGATAAACCTGAAAAGGTCCAAATTAATTTTCACATTAAATCAGGCTCAATTTATACTGACATTGCAAGTAAAGCTTCCGACTTACATTCTACTATGATCATTATGGGAACCCATGGTGCTAAAGGAATGCAGAAATTATTTGGCAGTTTTGCTATCAAGGTAATAACTAGTACACATGTACCATTCTTAATCGTTCAAGAAGAATTTACAGGAATTGATATGAGTAAGATTGTAGTTCCTATTGATGAGTCTCAGGAGAGTTTACAGATTGAACAAGTTGCCACAGGATTAGGAGATATATTAAACTCCGAAATTCATGTCGTTTCTGAGAAAAAGATTGATAGTAATTTAAAATTGAAGACGGCTGTTCACAGTGGATTATTCACAAAACAGCTAAAAGCCAAACGTGTGGCTTATCAAACTAAAATATTACCGAAAAAGAAAGGCTACTCAACCGATATTGTGAATTACACAACTGAAATTGGAGCAAACTTAATTGCTTTTGCTTATCATTCAGATCGACTGTTACCGCAGTTTGACACCTTTGCTCAAAGTTTAATTACGAATAGTGCAGGTGTACCAGTATTGGTCTTAAATTCTAAAGAAGCAGGAAATTACTTTTTCTAGAAAAATAAAAAACTAAGCATAAAAAAACCAGAAGCGCATTGAGAATCTCGAAATGCACTTCTGGTTTTTTTTATTGTTTTAATTTCAATTAAGATTGAAAGAAGTTCTTCATTTTA
The DNA here is from genome assembly GCA_047623705.1 of Crocinitomix sp. Lineage (GTDB taxonomy): Bacteria > Bacteroidota > Bacteroidia > Flavobacteriales_D > Crocinitomicaceae > Crocinitomix. The sequence goes on along the minus strand of JBLHOW010000030.1, from coordinate 48,137 downwards.
TCGAAAAACCCTTCTTCTTTCCCACCTGGTTTCGGTTGGAAATTTTCTGATTTTCTCAATTTTTCCAAGGCTCCTTTTTCGTCAGAAGACAATTTCTTCGGTGTCCACACATTCAAATGCACTAATAAATCACCACTTCCATATCCTTGAACACTTGGCAATCCTTTACCGCGCAAGCGCAACATTTTACCGCTTTGTGTACCTGGTTCAATTTTAATCTTAGCTTTCCCTTCAATTAAAGGTATTTCAATAGATGCACCTAAAACCGCATCAATAAAACTGATATATGCTTCGTAATGTAAATTATTTCCTTCGCGCTGTAAATGGTCATGCTTCAATTCTTCTATCACCACCAATAAATCACCAGGAACACCATCAAATGGTCCAGCATTTCCTTTGCCACCCACTTTCAATTGCATCCCCTCTTCTACTCCTGCAGGAATGTTAATTTCTACAACCTCCTCTTTTCTTCTGAGACCTTGCCCGTCTACACCAGATGGTTTTTTATCTATAATTTTACCCGTCCCATGACATGTTGGACAAGTAGATTGCGTTTGCATTGCACCCAGCATGGTTTGCGTTACGCGCATTACGCGTCCTTGACCATTACAGGATTTACAGGTGTTATAAGTAACACCGTCTGCGTTAATCAATTTATTGACTTTAATCTTTTTAGTGACACCTAAGGCAACTTCTTTAAGGTTCAATTTTATCTTGATTCTTAAATCTGATCCACGTGCAACACGCGATCCTCCTCCACCTCTTCCGCCGCCACCGCCGCCGAACGAACTACCAAAAATATCTCCAAATTGATCGAAAATATCTTCCATGTTCATGCCGCCAAATCCACCTCCGTGACCTTGTGAAGCACCACCAACTCCCTGATGTCCAAATCGGTCAAAACGCGCACGTTTGTCAGCATTACTTAACACTTCGTATGCTTCTGCGGCTTCTTTAAACTTCTCTTCTGCCGAATCATCATCTGGATTTTTGTCCGGATGAAATTTTAAGGCAATTTTTCTATAAGCCTTTTTGATTGTCTTTTCATCAGAGCTACGCTCAACACCAAGGACATCATAATAATCTCGTTTTTCGCTCATGCTTTCATTTTGTAATCCGCTTACTGTCCTACGACAACTTTAGCGTAACGAAGTGATCTTCCTCGTAGGTTATATCCGCGCTCAATAACATCCACAATCTTGCCTTTATCCTTCGTATCTTCTACCGGGATATTTGTTATGGCTTCATGTTTATCTGCATCAAACACATCTCCTTTGCAATCCATTGGTTCTAATCCTTTATTTTTCAAAGTCATGAAATACTTATTGTAAATCAACTTAAAACCTTCACGCAAACTATCTATGTCTTCTACTTTTTCATTATTGGCTATAGCACGTTCAAAATCGTCTAATGTTCCCAATAAATCTACCATTAATGAACCGCTGGCAGTACTAATTATATCTGCTTTCTCCTTAATTGTTCTTTTTCGGAAATTGTCAAAATCAGAATAAAGGCGCACATATTTATTGTTCAATTCAGCATATTGCTCTTCCAAAGTGGGTTCCTTAATCGGTTCAACAACCTTCTCTTCTTCCACCTTATCGTTCTCTTTTGCTTCAGTTGTAGCATCAACAGTTTCCTTTGTTTCCTGTTCTTGTCCAGTTATTTCTTCGTTTTCTTTATCAGACATTTTTATTCATTTTTAAATAGCACACGCAAAAAGGCTGCCAGTGCCTACTTTCCGTCAATCTGTCACTTTTTTATACCATTGTGCTCGAATTCTAATGGCATATTGACAATTGCTGACGAATGACTGTCATATTTAGTCGTGCAAAATTAATTAAAGTGTTAGATAATTTAGAGGGATTTCTTAAGAAAACAGGATCTACTTTCTTGTAAGATGTGCTTTTTCTGCTAAACCAGTTGTTTTGGCATAAGTTGTCAATGCATAAACGAATAGCGCAATAATTAAAAAGAGCGATATTCTTCCTAAAACATCTCCATACCTTACAAAAAATGTAATTTCTGTATTCCTATTTAAGGTTTCTTTCAAGGCTCCTCTTACGTTCCAACCTAATTCTGAGATAATGTTTCCTTTTTGATCAATAAAACATGAAATCCCTGTATTGGCAGATCGAGCTATAGAACGCCGATTTTCAATGGCACGAATTTGCGAAAACATCCTATGTTGTTTATATCCGGGAGTGTCACCCCACCAACCATCATTTGTAACCACACATAAAATATCAGCCCCGCGACCTGTGAAATAAGAAACATAATCACCATAAACGGATTCATAGCAGATAAGTGGCGCAAATAAATAATCGCCTACTTCCATGTTTATTGCCTCTTCTCCTAAGCCAATCATTCCTGATGTACCACCTAGCTCTACAGAATATTCTTTTAATGAAGGAAACCATGACAAAAATGGAACTTTTTCCGCTCCAAGCACTGGTTTAGCCTTATGGTAAATTTGCGTTGGACGATTTGGATCTATCAAAAATGCTGCATTGTAATTTTCCAAATAAGCATTGGCAGATTTATTAAAGTTGGAAGCTAAGGAATTTTCTTCTTTAAAATATCTATATGAATCTGCACCAATCAATAAATTGACATTATGATGTGCACGTAACCATTCTTTAATAAGTATCACGCTTGGTTCCTGCGCCAAATTGTTTTCATCCACCGATCTTGAAATAGCCGTTTCTGGACAAACAATTAAATCCGTATTTTCATTTACCTTTTCACCTGCCAAGTCAAACATAATATCCAATTGATCTGGCAAAGGCATTATAAATTTCTCAGAATATGGATCTAAATTAGGTTGAACAATCACCATATTGACAGGGTCTACTTCTTCTTCGTAAGAAGTATAAATAATGACAGAGCTTAGAATAGGTATGACGATTGCCAATCCAATGAACAAAAAAATGGGTGCTTGAACCTTTACCGTTTCTTTCCGAACTTTTAAATTTCGAATAATAAAATAAAATCCAATATTGACAATTAAGACCCAGAATGTACCACCTGTAACACCTGAATATTCGTACCACTGAATCAACCAGGGGTATTCGCCAAAAACATGGCCAAAACTCAGCCATGGCCACGATAATTCCCAAAAATAATGACTGTATTCAAATCCAATCCAAAGTACGACTAAGGCTAGTAATCCTTTATTCTCTCCCAATTGACGTGCAATAAAACCAAAGAAAAAGAAAGGTAAGGTCATGAGCAATGCGTTGCAAAAAACTGCCATATACATACCACCTTCAGAGGCATTATAAATCCACCATGTTGTAATTAAGTTAAAAATCACGAAATAGAGGTAATTATATCCAAAACGTTTAAAAAATCGACCGCGCTTTTTCTTATTTAATTCTAGATTAATTAAAATTAATGGAACAAAAGCAACAAATGTTAAGGGGAACAAACCTCCTGTATGTGGAAAACTAATCCCCATCAATGTACCGCCAACAATAGCTAACAGCAATAAAAATAAAGGTTTGATGTCCATAAAAACAAAGTTATAATTATTTGCAGAAATAAACTCTATTCATTCATTAGAATAGTTTTCATTATATTTGTTACAGACCCTACGTTTGAATGACCTTAGTAAAAATTAATGCCTAGAAACAAACGCTTACACTTCAAAGACATTCATGCACTAAAGGCATTGGTTTTTATACCAATTTATCTCTACTGCATTCTCTCATTAATTAGCGCAACAAATACTGGTGCTTTATATGAGTTTACTTCTATTGTTGGGAAAATATCCCAAAGTAGTTTTGATTTTTTATTTTTTCTAACAGCCTTTTTAGTGACTTCACACGGCCTACGTGAATATAAATATACAGACAGGTTTTCATTGAAGAATTTTTATTTGAGGCGCATATTACGCCTATCTGTCGTACTAATTCTTGCATTAGTTTTTGCATTTGTATTACATCCATGGTTGATACGGATCTTAGACTTACAGCCATTGGTGACGCCAAGTATAGAACCGTATTTTTTGTTAATCCCTAATTATCTCTCTGATTTTGCTGGACCTCAATTAATTTATTTGACACTAATTTGTACAGTATTTATGTTCCTACAATTCTATATTTTTTGGGGAATAATGATGAAATTTTTCCTCAACCACCTAAATTTAATCGCCTTGATCCTTGTTGGCGTTGGTATTGTTAGTCGCGTTTTGCATCAATTTAACGGTTCTGAATATTTAATGGACACCTTGTCCTTTGGTATTCCTATTGGCATTGGTGTAATTACAGCCGTTGCGGTGCGAAATGAAAGCACTATTGTAGTTAAGTTGAAGGAAATTTCAAAAAGCGGAAATTCCTTTATTTATATTATTGGTTGCTTACTGTTTCTGGGCGGATATGTTTTGACTACAAATTCTTATCTAAGCGCAATTATCCCATTATTTACGGGATTATTTTTCGGCTATGTGGTCATAGAACAAACATTTGGCAAAAACTCATTCGTACAATTTAAAACCAAGAAAATTTTAAGCTATTTGGGTAAAATCAGTTATGGCATGTTGGTTTACCAAGCCATAATAGGCGTTATGGTGACGATAGCTTTTGAGTCTTTAGATCAAAAACTGGACTCATTTTATATGATTGCAATTGTAATTATAGCAGGCTTTATTGGAACCGTAGTACTGGCGGATATAAGTTTTAAATTGATAGAAAAACCTTTATTAAGAATAAGACGAGAATTTAAAAAGGTTTAGAAATGAGAATTTTATTTGCTCTAGTTCTATTACACTCTAATATTTCTATCAGTCAAATGGATGATTTTAATCGTCTAAAAAATGAAGCCGAAATTGCTTTTGGTTATCATCACAAAGTCTATCCTGATACATTTTATGTTGATTATTACTGCCATGAGACAATTGATCTTTATTTTCAGCGGATAATTACAGACTCCTTATTAGGTGACTCAGAACGTTATGCATATCGTCGAGCAGACTCTAGTGCCTTGAATGGAACTATAATGAGGCAAAACATTCGACCCAGCCATACATATATACAGACTGCTTCACTTTATGAAAATGGTCAGTTGACAAGTGCTGTAACCCGAAGTTATTATAACATGTTAAGGGTTAACTCCCCTCCTCCTAATATAAATTTACTAAAAAAATTCGATCATAAAAAACATGGTTATTCACTTATTAAAATAAGTCGAGGTGGTTATCAGATTGGATTCTATCAGAATAAAATTACACATATTGAATATCAGAAACAAGCTAAAAATTCTGATGAAAGTTTATATGAAGCAGTATTCTTTCACTTAAATGGTCAAATCAAACAGTACCATTTTCGTCAACTCAAAGAAGGAATAAATTATGAAAATGATATTGACATAAACGAGATTGGAGATACTATAAGTATGGAATCTATGATCGATTATCGTCGCTACGGTTTGTGCATAAAAAGAATTAGCAGAGACGATTTAAGCTTCCAGTTAAGAACGGTATGGAAGAATGATTCACTGCTAGATGTTTTAAATACAAATATCTTATTCACAAATCATAAAAACAACATTATCTCAAAACAGGAATTCTGTTCACTTGTTTACCATGGCATTAATGCAGAGGGAAATACGAATTCGAATCATTGGAATACAAGAGCTATCCCCCCCAATTTAAGAGTAAGTTATAACATTCCTCATACAGTTGTGCTTTCGAGTAATCTTGAACGCGATTTTTATTTCCTTAAATCTGAAAGTCGTAGAACAACACATGAAGAAGCGCTCGAAGCATTTTTTAAGAAAAACAAGAAACGAATAGAAGCTCTTGATGAGAATTAAGCCTTAATTCGTGTATTCAATTCATCCAATTCCATTTCAGATTCTTCCCAAATGTTCATAGACTTTTCTAATTCTGCTTCTGCTTCTTTGAAAGCTTCGGTAGCTGCGTTAAAATTAGCAGTTTCTTCGTAAGGCGTTTGTTCAAGTGTCGTTGTTTTCTCTTTCAACTCAACCTCCAAATCAGAAATTTTGCGTTCGTACTTTTTGATCTTTTTCTCCAATTTTTTCAAGAGATTTTGATCTTCCCAAGACAATTGGTTTGATTCTTCAGTTTTTTTGGGCTTTTCTGCAGATTTTGAATTTTTGGTTGAAGCCATTTCAGCTTCCTCGTAATTGATACGCTCTAAGAATTCATTCACACCAAAATAATGCGTTTTGATCTTACCTTCTTTAATCTCCCAAATCTTATTACTCAAACCATCTAAGAACTCTCTATCATGCGAAACCAATAATAAGGTTCCTTCATAATTTTTAAGCGCTTCTTTTAGGATATCCTTACTTTGAATATCCAAGTGATTGGTAGGCTCATCCATTATCAAGAAATTAAATTCTTGAAATAACAATTTACATATCGCCAAACGCGTTCGCTCTCCACCCGATAAAACCTTAACTCTTTTTTCAGATTCTTCTCCTCCAAACAAAAAAGCACCCAAAATAGCTCGAATATCTTTTCTTTTATCCCCTTTCGCGATATCATCAATGGTTTTGAATACCGTTTTTTCACCGTCCAATTTTTCGGCAGAATCTTGCGCAAAATAACCAACAGTTACATTATGGCCGTGCTCAATTTGCCCATCATAAGACATCTCTTCCGTAATACATTTAATCAATGTTGATTTCCCAACACCATTTGGTCCCAAAAGCGCAATTTTCTCACCACGCGCCAAGACAACCTCTAAACCATTAAAAATAGTTTTAGTCCCAAAGGTTTTTTTAAGGCCATTCATGTCCAACACTCTTTTACCAGATGACTGTTGCATGGTAAACCTTAAATTAAAAGCTTTTCGCGCAATGGTATCCACTTCTATCCGTTCAACCTTGTCTAATTTCTTAATTAAACTCTGTGCAAAAGAGGCTTTATTCGCTTTTGCTCGGTATTTATTAATCAGTTCTTCCGTCCGTTTAATTTCACGATCCTGATTCTTTTTAGCGGCCTGAGCACGCTCCATTTCCTCGGCATGTAAAACTAAGTAGCGTGAATAATTACATTTATAATCGTATAAACGTTGATTCGCAATTTCTATCGTTCTGTTGGTAACGTTATCTAAAAATCTTTTATCGTGAGAGATAAGTACTAATCCACCTTTAAAATTCTTTAAATAATTTTCTAACCATTGAATAGAAACAATATCCAAGTGATTGGTAGGTTCATCAATTAACAATACCTCAGGATTATTCACCAAAAGTTTTGCTAATTCAACTCGCATTTGCCAACCACCACTAAAACTTCCAATTTGGTTATCAAATTCTTCCTGCTTAAAACCTAATCCTTTTAAAACAATCTCAATTCGCTCTGCAAAAGAATGAGCGTCCAATACCATTAGGCGGTCATTAATCTCTGTTACTTCATTAATTAATCCTAAATAAGAATCAGATTCATAATCCGTACGAGTCGTAAGTTCATTATTTACAAAATCCAAACGCGCATTCATATCGGTAATCTCAATATTCGATTTTTCGATATAATCACGAACGGAAATATCTTTTTTAATCTCGATATCCTGCGTTAAATAACCAATTGAAACTCCTTTTTCAATTACTACAGTACCCGCACTCGGAATAATTCCTTTCGAAATCAATCCTAATAAGGTTGATTTCCCTACTCCATTCTTACCTGTGAGACCAATTTTATCTCCACGATCTATGAATAAAGAAATGTCTTTATATAAGAACCCTTGTGGTAAATGATATGATAATCCTCCGAACCTAACCATGTGAAATTTAAATCTTAAAAATGCAAAGGTACAAGATTAACCCGAATTATGGATGCGACTTGCCGATCTTCTAGTCGATCACATAATTCAGGCTTCATCTGGTGTTCGTTTTATACGGTTTTTCAACTTGGTAATACTACTAGGTTGAGATTAACGAACAGTAAAGATTAATGGATTTGCATTTTTTTGTGTTCCCGAGGGATCCACGTATTTCACGGTGATGGTAACTTTTTTACCACCACACGCCTGGGTTAACATTTGTCTTGCTTTTGAGTCCAAAGAACCGTCACGATTGATTTTGCCTTCGCCTCTTATTTCGTCTACCGAAACGAAGCCACTAATAACTGTAAAATTTACCCCTGTTAAAGGAATTCCTTCACCATAACGCAATGAAATTCGAGTCTGAGCCCTGACACTACTGCATCCTGGATTTTGACCACCAGCAATACCTCCCAAAAATATTTCGGGCTTTGGTAATTGTTTCACTGTAAATGTATTTGAAGCAACGGTCACGACAGATCCATCTTCTTTTTGACCGCGCACTGTAAGTGTCGCTGTTCGAATTCCGGCTCCAACTTTTACAATCCATTTTCCATTCGCTCCTCTAGAAACACTGCAACCACTACTAGCACTAATGCTCACTTTATCCGCTGGAAAACCTGACGCGGCTGCCTCAATTTCATTGTCATAACCCCGATAAAGTAAACGCAAATTTGGCTGAGAAATAGCGCCCATTGGTGCTCCAACTGTATAATCAAATTCCCAAGGTTTCCATACTGTCACTCCACGTTCTTTAATTCCAATGGCTCCTTTCACTTTATGAAATCCAACTTCTGCCCCTGTTAAACTCAAACCACCCTGCGTTTCCGCCCAACGTTCGGTCAATGTATCCTCGTCCATGCCCCACATAATTTTATTTACCGAAGTTGAATCGTAAGCCGCTATCATAATATTTAATCCTAAAGAATCCCCTTGATTGATATAACTAGAATTAGCAAAAGCCATGGGTTCAATTTTATTAAACACAAAAATTGGTGCTTTAACTTTATCTAATAAGTATTCACAGGCAATTGACTCGCCATTTTTAACGTCCACTTTTAAGGAAGTAAACATTGCCGCAGCTGCTACAATTGGCGCATGATTAAAAGTTGCTGAAACCCAAGGGACGTCCATTTCTTCTCCTGGATCATAAAGCGTTTCAGGCACAGTTAAAGAATGATAAAAATGCGCAATCTTACTTGAATCTGATGGATTTACCGATTGTAACGCTTGAGATAATCCACTTGGAGAACTTGGTGGTGTAAAACTGTACTTTCTTTCGCCCATCATGTAAGTTCCCATCATCATTGATACTTTATCCCGATACGCATGAATCCGTTTTGTCAATTCATTGCCTCGATCGATTGGGTCCATAGGATTAGACCCAATGAATAGTTGCGTTGGAATGTCGTAATTATCTTTGACTTCAATTCCGATCAACGGTTTGAGCTTTGTCACAAAGCCATCTTCATCTGTTCCATTTTCCGCGACCCATGACTTCCCTTCACCTTCTTCGATCATATCGCTGCACTCCGTCAGCAAATAACTTACCAATGTTCTTGTCTCTAATTCTAAGGTGTCTGCTTTGTCATTCCAAACATTAAAATTGGTTAAATCACGATTCTGAGCTTGAAGTGTTACTTTTTTTTGATCAAACAACCCGTAATCTTCTCCCACTTTATTATTTACAATCTCTGCGCTAGCATCTAACTTATCGTTGATTGTTACGAATGCATTTACAACTTCCTTGGTCACATTTAATGCGAGCAAGGCGGTTAAAACGAGATACATCATCCCGATCATTTTTTGTCTTGGTGTTTCTTTTCCTCCGGCCATAGTTTTTTGATTTTAGATTCCCTTTGAGGGGGGAATGGTTTAATCAATAAATGTTAGGAGTTGAAAAAAGTAACAGAATTTTTAGGTATGTTTTTTGAAGTACTGATCAAGTTGATCCCTAAACACTCTTTGTTTAACAGTGTTTAGAGATCAATAATTATAGTTTAAATAACCTCATTAAGTGAATTAATTAACCGAACATCCACACTGTTATCTAAAGGTTCTATTCTGGCATTCTCAAGGTCCGTAAACACAAATCCTGTTTCCTCGGTAATCTTATCTAAAGTTACTTTGTAAACTTGAAATTCATCAAAGTCCAATGCTTCCAATCCATCAATTAAATCTGATTGAGAGAGAATAAACGCATGGTGTATTAAGTCTTCTGTTTCTTCATCAAAATAAGAAATTACCTTCCAAAAATCTTTCGGAATTTGTTCTCCTCTATATTTCGGATCAGTTCGTTTGAAAACTGGTCCAGCCATTACATTCATACGTAAATCCTTTATTCGAGCTTGCTTAAAAACAGCATTTTCAAGTTCTCCCCAAATACCTGCCATAGTTGAGCGATTTAATCGCTCATGTTGAGGGGCAATATTCGTATAATAATATGATTCCTTATTGGCACGTTCGGCTTCGATTCTAGTCCCCCAGCAAAGTTCGGCCCTTCTTGCTATATGTCCTCGATCTAAGGGGTTTGATTTATACAATTCATTACCGATTTGCGCCTCCTTAGGAATCTTTGGGTCTCGCTTAAAAAACCTTGAATTACCATTAACTTTGACCATTCTTTCTCCATCTATATTCCACGCTGACCAAGCTGCCAACTTTCTTGTTTTATTCATGACCAATGAAAAATGCGTATAGTGAATGACCCTTTTTTCATCAACGATTAATAATTCCTCTAATATTTGGTTTGATGCCGGGTAAGGAGGACGCACTTGTTTACCAAGAAAAAAGTGATCAAATCCCTGACGAGATTGTATTATCTTCTCTTCATTTGGGGGTTGCGGAGATATGTTAAGTTTTTTAAAAACAGAGGTCGCGTAACAAGCTAAGCCATGCTCAGGAGCATTCCCCGTTTCGCCGGCAAAATGAACTCCCAAAATCATATCAGTCGCTTTTCCTTTTTTAGCATACATCACAGCCGAACCTGAATCTCCTCCCATACTAATTTCTCCATTTTTCGCTGGATAATTAGGATCTGGTGAATATTCAAAACCTCCAATTTTATGAATCCCATGTGTTCCGTATCTAATGCTCACGGTTACATGAACACGACTTACCACACCATAGGTTACACCAGTTGTTCTACCTGATTTAACCACTGTATCTCCTAGTTCTGGCTCCGCTAATTTTTTCACAACAGCTCCTTTTAAATCAAGCAATTCAGCATTAAGTTTACGGTTAGTAATTTTTGCAATCGCACAATCACCCGCAAGCCCAAGATGGCTATTTACCAAAACTCCTACTTTGTTTTGATCAACTCTGCGGTCATCAAAACTTCCTGGCTGAATGATTGGATCGCCTATCTTTCCAGTATTGCCATGAAGAACATGCCAATTTGAGAGCAGATATTTTTCTCCTGAATTTGCGTCATACACAACACAACCTGCTGTTCCAGCAGAAATATCTGGATGCCCGATACTTGTTCCCGGATAAATGGGGTCTATCCGTTTTTTCCTGTTTACCTTCTCAAGTTCTTTTACTTCAATAAGCGTAGTAACATAATCTCGTTCTATTACATCCGTTGGGATTTTCACACCATTTATTTCAAAAAACTGAGGTATTTCCTTTGACTTAACTGTTTCTAATTGTTCGAGGGCGACTTTTTGTCCCACAGTGTATTGAATGGAAATTTCTTTTGAAAACTTACTTCCTTTCCGCTTATAGCCAATTCCCACAGACGTAATATTTGTTTCGTCCAAAAATCTTGCTGCTTTACCTCGAACAAGGTTTTTTAAATCTTCTGATGATACTTTTTCTTTCATAATGAATGATTTTAGTTAAAATGCTAAACTAGATGATTATAGCAAAAGGAAAAAGAGGATAAACCCCATATTTTAATCCCTGAAATCTGTTAGGATTTGACCTTTTCACTCTAAAAGTCAAATCATTAAGCACGATTAGTAAATAGGCTTTAACTTCATTGAAATCTATCCGTTTATTCTTTATTCCATACCATAAAACTGATTTCTATCTCGGCTGGATCAGCACTCCAATTAGTGTTGACAATATTAAATTCGGCCAGCCGTCCATCAGTAGTAATCATGCCGATATATGATCCTATACCTATCTCTTTTGAAAATTGTAAATGATTTGATATTTCAGGTAACATTAATGCTTTCACGCAACCTTCTCTTCCAATTTTTTCATCATTAACACTTATAAAACGTGCATCAAAACTCACTCCATCCCCTTTGGATAAACCAGGCTCCATTACAATACTATGTATTGATTGTCGGACTACAATGTCTGCTCCGATTGCGGAAACAGAAGTGCCCAAAAACAAGAGCATTCCGCTATCCAAATCCGCAACACGACCGCCATTATGCCTACTAACAGGGATTTTCAACGTTCCTTCTTTCCATATGTTGGACACCTCTTCTATCGGATCAATAACAACCTTTTGACTTGTGAAAATTTCGGCCCACCACCATGGAGCAGAACTGCCAATCAATATGGCTACGGCTACCGTTGTTAAAATTTGACGGGTAGCACTTGACTTTTTAGTGTTTTTTTGTTCCATTTTTTTATTATGTTAACTAGGTCCAGTAGCGTTTTTTTCTAATAAACCTAAACGAATTTTTTTCCAATCTGCGGGTATAAAAAACGAATCAGTATTTCTATTGCCAGTATAGAACCCAAACATAACTGAACGCGGACTGTTTATTGCTTTTCGATCCTTCAAATTAAAGGCCGCTATATCATCAATGTCTGGGCTAGGAGAATGTAAACTTCCTAGAAAATTATGTCCTATTTCTTGACAAATAAGTGTAGCAAATACATCATTTGCTGGTGGATTCACATTTAAAGTAACGCCCGAAACACGACCTCCAGGTCCAGACTCGCCAACGCCTCCTCGTTGCGGCTCATTTTCTTGCTGAACTCTAACTGTTAAGATATGTTCCGCCCGATCAGGTTTTCCATTTTTTTCTTGACTTGCATTAAATTCGTCTAATAGTCTTCGAACTGGAGTCCAACTAGGGAAATCTACGTCAAATGGTTTTGGAATTATTTTATATCGAAGACCAACAGTTTGGTCGCCATCCAAAGGCCCAATTTTTGATCGTATTGGGAAATTTCTTTGTACATATTGGAGTGATTCAAATAAAGTATTCCATGCTTTTATTGGCATTGCCCATGTATCAACTATAATTAACACCCGTAAATCTTTTGTTTTATGAAAAGAACGATCCTTTAACTTATGTGTACCAACTAATAAACCTTTTCTGAAAAATTGAACGTCAAATCTGTAATTACCCGATACAGGAAATTGAGTACCGTCAATATAGAAGTTAGCATTGTCCTTTGCAGAATGGCTTTTTGAGAACTGATCAAATTTCCCATCTCCCAAATCACCTGGAATCTCTATATCAATCCCTTTTGGACCTCTTATTCTTAAAGAAACAAAATCCAAATGCGCCACACCAATCTTTGGTAAATCAAATAGGGGGAAATCAAAGTGTATACTTTTTGTTTCATTCGTACCACACTGATTTTCAATTATTTCTTGATTCTGAATTGATGCCGTCGTTTGTTTAATAACTGGGATGTCGTAGCCAAGAAAAACTCTTACCAATGTGTCCTTTCCTGCTACTAGCTCATATCCCGATAATCCTTGTGTTACTTCTGAACCATAGATGCTGGGTGATCTTAATTTTTGGGTTCCTGACGCAATATTCGCAGCAAGATTATTTTCAGTTTTCTGTTGAAATGCAATAGTTCGCTTTAATTGTATTTCTAGCGTTTGAAGCATGCGTGGTGAAGACGTTTCTTTGATTTGTGCTTCAATACTTTTCACTTCCAATTCGATTAGATCAATCTCTGCTCTAATTTGCACATTAGCATCAGCTTTTAATAAATACTTGTCAATTTTACTTTTATTCGATTCCATAATAATTATTTTACTTTAAAAAAAATATCTTTCGATTCTCTTATCTGCTATAACAGGAAAAACCAACCTGACTTGACTTTTTTTCAATTTTCGGTTTGGGTTAATCATTTGATTGGGTTTAACAATTATTCAAGAGATTACGTCAACAAAACTATGTCATAACCGTGTGGCCACCATGACCTAAACACCCCTTTTCGAGCTGTATTTTTCCCGAAAAAATCGTGCTTTAAACCCTCGATTAAGGGAAAAATACCCTTATTTGAAAAAGACATTATAGCCCATTTGTTTTGTTGTATATTTGATTCAGAATCAATTTATTAACCTAAATAATAAAACATGTCAGATATTACGTTAAACGCGGTTTCCGGTATTGATATTAATCAATCAGAAATAACTAGTCCTGTTGAATTCACTTATGGCGACTTTAATGAAGGAAGCCAAGGCAAACCAATTACTAAAGAATTCGCGCAAGAATTGGTGAATCGAAATAATTGGAAAAATACAGATGCATCAAAAATTGCTGCCGTTACTTTTAATGCCCGCCCATTATTACTTTTACTTTCACAAAAAGATTGTGTTGGGATTCGTTACTATTATGCGAAAAATAAAAATGAAACGGAAACAATTGTACTCGTTGGTGTTGATACAGACGGAAACGACCTTGGTGCAACTCATAATTTAAATGATAATTTAGCACAATTTGCAAGTATAATTACCGATATAACCCCTGGGAAATCATCTCTTATTATAGAAGTAGGAGGAGGCAATTCTATTGCAAATTTGGGACTTTAAATACTTTCAATCAATCCATTTGAAGAATTTTTAATTTCTTTCCATTACTTTTTATAATTGCCAAAAGTGATGGGACATAAATCCTAAATCAACTTGTCCACTATAAGACTTATTTACTTAATTGTATTCACGTTAACCTTTGGAACTGGTTTATATGTATATAAATATCACAAGGCACTTCGTCTTGTGATATTATTGTTGGGTCTCGGTTTATTCACTGAATATTCCGTTGATATTAACCGAGATTTTTTTACAACCGATTACGAGGACTTTATTTACAACTTATACATTCCTTTAGAGTATTTTTTTTACGCCGCTTTTTTTTACTATATAAATACAGGGGCCTTCATTCGGAAAACCATTCTCATATCTGTTCCGATCTTTATTCTTTATATTCTTTTACTTTCTGAATTCACACCTGCCCCAAAAACGAGTCTTTCGACTAATATCTACACTTTTAGCGGCGTTTTAATTGTAATATGGAGCTTATGGACATTATTTATTTTAAAACCATCAAATAATATTAAATTCATAGTACATCCCTTATTTTGGATTTGCACTGCTCTGATTGTTTTTTATTCAGGAAACATTCCATTTAACTTGATGTTTCAGCATTTAAGTGAAGTGGATCAAGAGAATTATAACTTGGTAAATCAACTATTCCGAAAGGGATTAAATATTATTTTTTTTACATTCTTTATTATTGGTTTTATATGTTCACATCAAATGAAGAAATATTAAATGCGATTATAATAAGTACTTCAATGATTCTGTTTTTTGCGGTTCTTGTGATTATTGCCATTATTAAATATCAAAATAAGCGAAAGGAGTTTAACGATCGGGAAAACTCTATTAAAACTGAATTGATTAAAGTTACGCTGGAAGCTAAGGATCAAACAATGGAATATCTTTCTGAAAAAATTCATATTGATATTCAACAATCGCTTTCACTGGCAAAATTAAATCTGAATAAAATATTAAATCGTCCTGAACAGATTGAAATCGAAAAAATTTCTCAGGTCAAAGACCTAATTGGAGATACAATAAACGAGATTAAATCCTTATCAAAAGAGTTAGACCCTAAATATATCATAGGGCATACCTTAGAAGAAAATATCGTCAGGCAATTAAATCGGCTCGAAAAAAACACTGAATTGAAGACACTCTTTAATACAAGTGAACAGGAGATTAATCTCAATCAAGAAAAACAAACTTTTGTATACCGCATCATCCAGGAAGCAATAAATAATATTATTACGCATGCAAATGCAACTGAAATAAAAATTGAACTGACCAACGGAATGGAATATTTCATGATAACGATTGAAGATAATGGCGTGGGAGGTGACGTTGCAATAATGTTGAATGGAACTGAAGATAGAAAAAAGGGAGTAGGACTAATCAACATGAAAAACAGAACAAAACTTATTAATGGGAATTTCACACTAATAAGTACTTTGAATAAAGGAACAAAGATCACATTAAACATACCTTATGACAACTAAAAAAGAACACACAAGGATAGCCTTGGTTGATGATCATAAATTAATGCGGCATGGCATAGCCGAACTTATTGAAGACTTTGAAGGTTTCACTGTCGTTTTAGAGGCAAATAATGGAGTAGATTTTATAGAAACACTAAAGGCATTTAAAGAAGAAGATCTTCCTGAAATTATACTCATGGATATTGAGATGAAAAAAATGGATGGTTATGAAACCACTAAATGGATAAAAGGGGTTCGTACAAGTTCCTTACACAACTCATTGGAGCATAAAAAGGTTTATGAAAACATGCAGATTGTAGCATTGTCTATGAATGAAAAGGAGTTCTCTATAATCGAAATGCTAAAATCTGGTGCAAGTGGTTACATATTTAAGGATGCCGATCCAGACGAATTACTTGAAGGATTGAAAGGCATGAAAGAAAGAGGGTATTATTATTCAAGAGAAGCCAATGAAATTATCTTGAATAATTTAAATAAAACTGAATACCATCCGAACCTTCAAGAAGTTGAGCTCTTAAAATGGGCTTGTACAGAACTCACATATAAAGAAATTGCAGACAAAATGTTTTTAAGTAAACGAAGAATTGATGGCATCCGAGAGGGCCTTTTCGAAAAACTAGCTGTAAGAAGCAGAATAGGCCTGGTTATTTATGCCATTCAACGAGACATTTATAAAATAGAGGTTCGTTAAAACGAAAGTGTTTTCTCGACTTTGATTATTAAGTTAGTTTAGCCCAAACCCCATTTCAATTGGCATTACAAAAATTAAAATTGGTTGTACCAGTCTATAACAATTAACTTAAATATACAATTATTAGAGCAGTGGAGATATTATTATTTAGCCAATCAATAGTCTAACTCCTCGTAAAGCTTCCATTTCCCTTTTGGTTTTACAAAAAATGGCCCTTGCGTACAAAAGCACGTATCATGAGTAGAAATGGCCCAATGATCACACCTAACATGATCAGGTTAGAAGACACAATAGACTCGAGTACTTCTTAAAAATATTAGGGATTTAAGTTTTATTTAATTCGAACTAGAAACACCACAAGACATGTTCGAAGTTAATGATTTTCTCATTAATCTTTTCGGACTCCAACTCTGCGTCTTTAGCCGTTTTATAACTTTCCAAAATTCGATTACAACTATTTGATTCTTTAATAAGATAACTCTGAAAATTCCGATTAGTAAACAGTTCTTGTAAACTTTCATTTTGACTGTTGTTATGCGAACTATTTAGGTTATAACCTCTAAAAATACTCGCACATTCGGGCAAATACAACCAAAATAATTCTCTCACACCGGTAACGCGACCATTGCCATCAATTTGATTTACAAGTGGAGCAATTCCAATAATTTTTCGATCCAAAACACTTCGTTTTTGATCGAAATACCATTCTTCTTTTATTCGATATTGAATAATATCCTCCGATTTAAAGTAAACCGTGTCATTCGCTTCGGAATTTTTTCCAACCAAATATCCAACTCGACTTAAACTATCCATGGGAAGGTTCGGCGAGAGTACTTGACCAATTGAATACTGCTCAAAATTTTCCTTTGCTAAATACGACGATATGTCCAAATGAAAAATGGTATCATTATAAAAATCGCCATCAATTTGCTCAGATTTTATTGGATATTTAAACGAATCGCCGTCATTCCACTTAGGTACAATTGGATTGAAAGGAGAATATAAGGTTAAGTCACCATTCATTATATGACGGCAGACAATATTCCAGAAGCTATAGGTTGACTCATTCATATTTTCATTCCCGTTGGTATCAGATTGATAATATGTCGGTAAGAAAAGGTTTGGACAAGAATCAATTGTATTCCATACGGTTTTATAATAATATGGATCTTCGTTAATAACTCGGTAGGAACAGAAGCTCGGTTTATTTGCAAGTGTTTCTTTAATATATATTCCGTCAATAACCCCTGGGTGAGGATTGCTTATTGAATCACTATTTATTTGGGAATACGAATTCCATAAGAAAAATTGTATCGCAATAAACACCGAAATTTTCATTTGATTTGCTTTAGTTATTATTTACCTCAATTTATATTAGAAGTTTTAATCACTTGCATTAGTAGAATCAAAAAGGGAGTATTGGTTACAATTATTTACTGCACAAATTTCAATAAAAGGCTCCAACCAGAAAACATTAGGCATAAAAAAACCCCTGACGATTAATGTCAGGGGTTTAAATTTTATCTAATGTGAACTAGAAGCTCCACAAGTCATGTTCAAAATTAAAGATTTTCTCTTTAATCTTTTCGGACTCTAGCAAGGCATCTACGCCCGCTTTGTAGCTATCAATCTCTCGATCGTATAAGTTTGACTCTTTTATGATATAACTCTGGAACATTCGTTTCCAGAACAAGTCATCAAAGGACATCCTCTGCGAATCGTTGTGACGATTTTGCACGAAGAAGTTTTGGAAAACGTATCTACATTCAGGAAAGTACAACCAAAACAGTTCTTCAAACCCAATAATATTACCTTGACCATCTCTCTCATAAATTACTGGAGCAATACCAATAACTCTACGATCTAACACTGATCTTTCTTTATCGAAAAACCAATCTTCTTTCAATCTATACTGTACAATGTCTTCAGACTGGTACCAAGTTGTATCATCTGGAGGATAGACTGCATTATAA
The DNA here is from genome assembly GCA_047623705.1 of Crocinitomix sp. Lineage (GTDB taxonomy): Bacteria > Bacteroidota > Bacteroidia > Flavobacteriales_D > Crocinitomicaceae > Crocinitomix. Next base: position 29,439 of record JBLHOW010000030.1, on the reverse strand, counting down.
AATCCAGTTATTGGATCATAAACAACACTATCATCAGAAGGATATTGCCAACTTTTCAAAGGCACAGCTGCTGGATCTCTAAAAATATTTCCAATGTAAAGAAAAACTTTATCTCTAAATTCTTGACTATTGTAGTAGTTTTTAGTAGGATCCCCCAAACTTTGCGGGTACTTGAATTGATCACCATCCTTGTAATCCTGCCAATTAGGATTGTAAGGAGAATAGACCGTCAAATCTCCACTCATTACATGATACCGAATGATTGTCCATAAACTCCAACGCGTGGAATTTTTATTCCAATCTCCAGCCACGTTAATGTCATCCAACGGATAATACAGCGGATGATTAAATTTTTCTCTTAAATCAATCACACTCCATACCCTTTTACTCCAAGTTACGTCCGCTTCGCGCACATACTCATAGGGTACAACTTTCTTAGTTGGAATATGCTCTTTCACATAAACTCCATCCAAAACTCCGGGTGCTGGGTTAGAAATTGGTCCACGAATAGTTTGACCAAAACTTGCCCCCACACTTAACATCACTAAAGAAAAAATTAATCTTTTCATAACTCACATTTTTAATAACTCTTATTACCTAGTACTAAATACTAACGCAGTTCTTTTAGAAACGCCGTCAGGTCCACGGTAGTTGATCAGTATAGTTACTTGTTTTCCTGAAGACTGTGTCAATAATTGCTTTGCTTTGGAATCTAAACCACCGCCTCCGGTAATTCTTCCTTCGCCTTTAAGCCCATTAACAGTAACAGTACCACTAGCAATTGAAAACTTCACACCAGTCAACGGAACACTTTCGTCATATCTACATGAAACTCTCCCTTGTGCTCTTACACTGGATAATCCAGGGTTTTGACCGTTAGAGATACCTCCTAAGAATAAACTTGGTGTTGGTAGACTTTTCACTTCAAACTTGAATGATCCCAAGTTCACCGATCCACCATCTTCCTTACGTCCGTTGACGCTAATCGTAGCTTCACGAGTACCAGCACCTACTTTCGCAATATACTGTCCGTTTCCTTTACTACTAATAGAACACCCACTACCCGATAAGGTTACACGATCTGCAGGGAAACCTGAAGCGGTTCCTTCTACAACATTGTCATAACCTCTATAAAGTACGCGCATTTCAGGTAATGCAACAACACCCATTGGTTGACCAACAGTGTACTCAAATTCCCATGGTTTTGGAACTTCGATACCACGTTGTTTAACCATAATTACACCTTTTACTTTGTGCAATCCTGGTGTATCACCTCTAAGGCTGATGCTTCCATCTGCGTTATTTGACGGTTTCCAATTATCGGAATTCAATGTATCGTCATCCTGACCAAATTTAATCTTCGGCGTTTCCGTCGAATCATAAGCTGCAATCATTACACGAAGGTTCAATGAATCTCCTTGGTTGATATAACCGGTACTTGCAAATGCTAAAGGCTCAATTTTGTTGAAATCAAACTCTTGTACATCTACTTTTGAAAGTAAAAATTCAGTCGCCATAGACTCAGAATTCTTAACATCCAACTTTAACGCTGTTATCATTGCAGCTGCTGCAACAATTGGCGCATGATCAAACATAACTGAAGGCCAAGGCATTGTTTCCGTATGACCGTGAATTGTTTGTTCAATGTTCTCTGGAATATCCAAAGATTTCATGAACGCTCCAATTGCAGCAGTATCATCAGGATTACATGTAGTTAAACTCTCTTTCAACCCGCTCATGCTGGTTGGAGGTGTAAAACTAAATTTACCTTTAGGCGTTTCATACGTCGCCATAATAACGGCTACCGCATTCCTATATTCGATTACTTTATTTCTGATATCCTTACCCTTTTGAGATGGGTTTTGAGGATCTCCTCCAATGAACAAGTTCGTTGGGATATCATAATTATCCATTCCTAGAATCTCAGAAAGAGGTCTTAAAGACAAAATGTTTCCATTATCATCTTCTTCTTCAATCCAAGAAGCTCCTTCGGACACTTCGATCATCTCATTACATTCTCCTAATAAGAATCCGATAACCTCAGTAGTTTTGTCGCGAACTAAGAAAGAACGGTCTTCCCAAACTTTCACTGAATTCACGTCTCCACCTTGAGCCTTAACCGTAATTCGTTTCTTTTCAAAAGAAGCATAATTACTCTGGTTATTTTGATCGATAATTTGTGCACTTCGATCTAATTTATCATTAATAGTAACAAAAGCAGCAATTACCTGCTTCGATACATTTAGTGCCAGAAGGGCAGTCAGTACAAGGTACATCATACCGATCATCTTTTGTCTGGGGGTTTCTTTTCCTCCTGCCATGATTTATCTATTTTATTGATTTAACATTAACTAATTGACATTTAAAAAATGACAATTAGTCTCTAGATACAGTCATAGCTTTTAGCATATTACCATAAACTTGATTCAAATCTGTCAAGTTCTTAGATAACATTGCCATGTTTTCTTTGTACAATTTAGTATCTTCTACTGATTCACTTAAGTGACCCATCATAGCAGTTACATTCTCGTGGAATTTCTCAGTTGATTCTAAATGAGAAGTAGATCCTTTTAATTGTAGTTCGTAAACATTATTTAAAGCGGCTAAATTAGTCGACACTTTAGAGATTTGCTCTCCAAAAGATGCTCCTTCTTCAGCTCCAGAAGTCAATCCTAAAATTGATTCAGATGCTCTTTCATATGTATTAGACAATCCTTTTACCTGTTCCGAAGCATTTTCTAAACTTGAAACATAAGAATCTGTCGCTGCAGCAGCTCCAGAAACAGCTTTAAGTCCTTCAGCATTATCACTTAACGTTCTAATACCATCTCCTAATCTGTTCAAAAGATCTGCGTCAATCTTGGCTTCCTCTAAGAGGTTATCGAATTTTTCGGTAATTCCTGTTACAGAACCGCCGCCACCGCCGCCGCCGTGCATTAATCCTGTGTCACCTTTTTCATCTAAATAAGCATGTAAATCAAAATCTTCATCATGCGCTAAAGCCAATTCTGGGTATACTAATTCCCATTTAGGATCTTCGTGTAACGGTTCAAATGCTGAGAAGAAGAATATTACAGCCTCTACAGATAATCCCACTACAAGCATTGGTCCGGCAAAAGGCCAGTGCATAATTTTGAATAATGCTCCCATAATAACTACTGCTGCACCGATACCGTACAACTTCGCCATAAATAATTTCCACTTTTTCGTTCCTGGTCTCATAGTTTTCTTTGCTTTTAATTTAACATTTATTTATTTGGTTATTAACTTGCTTATCTCAATTCGATATCCGACTTCAACTCTTCTCCGCCTTCTTTATCGAAATCATCACCACCACGTCCAATGTGCGTTTGAACACATCTAAATCCAACGTATGACTTTGAAGTATCCTGGTACTCATAAGTACGAGTTCCAGTTTGTAGGTAGTACCCTATATCTTTCCATGAACCACCTCTAATTACTTTACGTTTCATTGATGGCGGATCCCAATCCATTGCATGGTATCTATATTCAGGACTTAAATCATGAGAGAACTCATAAACTGACTCATCAAATGCAGTTTCTGTCCACTCAGCAACATTACCAGACATACAATATAAACCGTATCCGTTTGGATTGTATGAGTATGATTTTACGGTATAAAAACCACCGTCATCAAAATATCTTCCTCTCATTGGTTTAAAGTTACCTAACATACATCCACCTGAGTTTCTGATGTAAGGACCTCCCCAAGGATATGGACTGTGTTTTAAGTTTCCACGAGCGGCATATTCCCACTCACCTTCTGTAGGTAATCTAAAATCTTGTACCCAAAGTGAACCAACTGAATTCAACCAGCTATTTAATTTTTGTGTTCTCCAAATACAGAATGCTTTTGCTTGAACCCAAGTAACACCAACTACAGGATAGTTGTCATAAGCTGGGTGCCAGAAGTACATGTTCGTCATTGGATCATTAAATGAATAAGTGAAATCACGTACCCAACATAAAGTATCAGGATATACATTGATTACCTCATCAATAATGAAACGACTTCTGTCTTCATGCGATCTTAAGGCGTTATTTTGACCTTTTTTATTGAAATGACCTAAATCCAAATCTTGACCAACTGGCTCATCCGTAAATGGATGTCTCGGATTTTTCAAATCACGGTGTTGTGGATCTAAAGAAGGATCTTTGTAATCTCCATCTCTAGTATAACCGTCACGTCTAATGTTTACACGGCCTTTACGAGCAGCTTCCTGCAAATCAATCCAGTAATAACGGAATTTCAATTTACGTGTATCTATTTCTCTTCTTTTGTAGAACCTTTCGTTTGGACGCAGGTACATATCAGAGATCAAAGGGATAATCTGATTGTCTTTTATACCTCTAACTTTCCAAGATAAAGAAAACAACTCTCTATTGATATAAGGTTGAGTTGGATCGAATTCTTTCCACTCCAAGTTTACCTCATCATAATAGATGTCCGGGTGATTTAACATGTCCCCGATTGCTTCCTCCTCAATCTCATCATTCCCTGTTGGATTCGTGTTTTCATACACTTTCTCCAAAAAGATTGAATCTCGTACCCAATGCACAAATTCACGATACTCGTTATTTGTGATCTCCGTTTGATCCATATACAGCGCGTGTATTGAAACTACGTGAGAACGGGACTGATGCAAGAATGGAACATCTTGATCACTCGCACCCATGGTGTAAGAGCCTGAAGGGATGTAAATCATACCTAGAGGAATTTCTGGAAAAAAGACTTTTCTTCCCTGCACTCCGAGCAAGTGCCCGGATCCTGAATTACAACTTGATATCAAGAGTGTAATTCCTACTACAAAAACAATTAATTTCTTCATGCTACCTTTGTTTTTTCTACCAATCTTTATTCTTCGACTATCAGGACTTAATAAGGGTTAGGTCTTCTATTAACGAGAGTAATTTAATTAGGTTACATTTTTTTTTGTCTATTGCAAGATAAACGGGTTACCATGACGTGGTACAACAGGTGGTGGAGGGAACATACAATAGTTCGCCATCAACTCATGCGTACCTTTACCATACTCATTCAATGGATTAGTCATTATATCAAATGAATATCCAATTTTAAACATGTCTTTGCTTGTATTCTTACTTGGTGAGAATCCGTATCCAGCCATTATTGCAATTGCATCAGAGAATCTATAAGATGCCCCAGCCCAGAAATAAGAATCTGTATTCAACCAATAATCAGCCATCAGGTTTACATCAAACACCATTGTTGATCCATCAGCCTTTAATAAAACACTTGGTTTTAATTCTAATTTGTTTCTAGTTCCGATTTGAGACCCCAAATCATACGTATAACCACCCATTACATAATAGTGTCTTGCAACTGAGTAGCTTACTTTTTCTAGATTCGCTGGCGCTAAGTGTGTAGCAGAGATCCCTACATAATAACCTTCATTACCATACCAGTACAATCCAAAGCTTTGATCAAACCCTGTAGCACCTATCTTATTGTTGATAGAAGCAATAGCTGGATCTGCATTAGCAGGTGTTTGTGGCGGAATCCATGCTGGACTGAATCCTACATTGATAAGCCCTAAACCAATACCTCCACTTAACGTACCATAATCAGTTGGTAAGTGATAAGCTGCACTAACTGTTAGGTTATTGTTTCGTTGAAATCCAATTGCATCATTCGCAAATGATAAACCAACTCCTAAACCACCAGGTCCAAGAATTACGTTTTGCAAGTTGCCTTGTGCATTGAAAAGAGTTGTGTTTGGTGCATCCTGTACGCGATCCCATTGATTTCTGTAAATCAAAGTACCGCAATAACCGTTAAACCCAGTTGTTGCTGGATTGTACGACATGCGATCAAACATGTAATGCGTGAATTGTTTATCTTGTTGCCCGTAGACAAAACCTACTGATAAACAGCACAATACTAGAGATAAAACTTTCTTCATAAATTAGTTTTTTCAATACCATTTAACGTCGGAACACTCCAACAGGTGGCTAAAATAATTAAAATTAATGGAAAACGAAATTATTTTATTGATCTATTTCACTTTCTAAAATTTAAGCTTTTTATTTAACACATTAATATGGCATGTTCTTAGGCAAGGATTGGGCTAACATTCGTTAAACACTATCTTCACCAAAGGTTGATACGGAAAAAACCAAAACTAAGTTTCAATTGATTTTAAATTAACTCGAAAATTTGGAGTTTTTTATCTGAGTTTGAACAAAAACCCTGTTCGAGCGATTGGTTTTTTTGGTGGAAAAATGCAGTAACTCACCATTAACTCATGTGTCCCTCTGCCGTATTCACTCAATGGGTTCGTCATTACATCAAAAGAATAACCTACTTTAAAATTATCTCTTGAATAACCAGCCATTAGAGCAAAGGCATCTGACAAACGATAGGTTATTCCTCCCCAAAAATAGGAATCATTGGTTACCCAAATGTCAGCTTTTAAATTGACGTCAAAAACCATTGTAGCTCCATCTGCTTTAATCAAGGTACTTGGATTTAAATAAATTGGCATTTTACGTCCGTTGAGCACACGTTTTTTCACACCTGCCATAACGTAATAATGGCGCGCCATATTAAAGTTAAGGTTGCTTAATTTCGCAGGCGCCACATGTGTCATTGAAAAACCTACATAGTAGTCTTGATCACCATACCAGTACAAACCAATATTATTATCAAATCCCGTTTGTCCAATTTTTTGCGTAATTCCAACTAGCGAAGGATCCAAGTCGGCAGGTGTGTCTGGGGTAATCCAATTGGGATCGAATCCGACATTTATCAACCCAAGCCCTACTCCAGCACTCAATGTTCCGTAATTGGTTGGCATATGATAAGCCGCGTTAAAGACCACGTTATTACTTTTTAGAAATCCTATTGCATCATTTGACAGCGAAAGCCCTACGCCTATCCTACCTGGCCCTACATTTAAATTTTGAAGGTTGCCTTGCACATTTAGCAAGGTTGTATTCGGAGCGTCCTGTACTCTATCCCACTGGTTACGATATATGAGTGTTCCGCAATAACCGTTGAAGCCTGTTACGGCAGGATTGTAGGACATACGATCGAACATGAATTGTGTGAATTGTCGATCTTGTTGCGCTGTAGCGACTGTAAAATAAGTTGTTAAAATAAATAATGTACCTAGTAAAAATTTAATCATGAGTTATTTCTTTGCTTACCATTTAACAAATTGAGGCATCCCTCGGTTGTTTATGTCTGGCAATTCAGAAAGTAACCTTTACTAGTTTTAAGAAAGTTTCTTATAGGTTCTCAACCATAAGTCTGGCAATTCATTATTGAGCGCATTTTGATAATCTTCATAATCACATGGCACTAATAAATGGCGTTGCAATTTAACGCCTTTGATTTTTGGATAAGGAACTTCCATCCACCAACGATTGCTTTTATTGCTTTTATAGAAGATAATTTCGTCGCGGAAGTCATCAATATTCACGCGATATTTGATATACGCAGTTTTACTACCGATTGGATAATCTTTTTTCCGGAGGTTAAATCCTTCTGTAAAATACCAAATCATTTGCGCCATCAAGTTTATATCGCTGTGATATCCGTTTTGATTGGGTGAAAAATTAAAAACGCCTAGACTTGTCAACTTATCACTTAATCCAGCGTAACGCATAATGCGACAGGCATCTTCGCCATAAAATCCGTTGGGCAAATTACGTTGATTGCTTTTATTATCTGATGAGCGTATGGCATCCATGTCAAAACTCAAAATATCTGCATTTCTAAGTTGTGGCTCTACCATTTTTTCATTCTTGTAAAAATCTCCTAATCGGAACGCATCAAAGTAAAGATCGTTCAGTAATTGAGTTTCTTTAGGATTTACCAGATAAGACTGGTAGCCGAATAATGAAAAGTTAAATAAATAGTTGGGCTTATGCAGCACAATTTTATTCAACCAGCCTTTGGCGTGAATGTCTTGCTCAGGATCTCCTAAGTCAAGCGCAGGATCAACGGCAATAATATTAATGGTTTGTTCTAATTTTTCGTAAGCTTGGTAAATCGGATAGGTCAAATCTTGACTTCCCCCGATAATGACTGGGAAAATTTGAGCTTTCACCAATTCAGTTACAACATCTCGAACCGCAACATACGTATCGGCAACTGATTTCCCTGGCCGAATGATACCTAATTCATAAATTTCAGCCGCCCACTCTCCTTTATAGAGCTCGAAGAATGCTCTTCTAAAATCATTGATCCAACTTTCGTTTTGTTGAATATCACTATTTCTATAATCCGGTATATAAATGATTGCAAGGCTATTTTCAGCCAAATCTTCATAATGAACATTGGAAATATCACGAACAAATTCACCTATTTGACCTTGGGAATAAACCCCTCGTTCTTCACTGGTTTCGAAATAAATACTTAAATCCTTCATTTATCTAGTACAGTAAATTTTAGACGAAAAAAAACGGTTTATTTCTTCTTTTTCTTTGCTCTTGGTTTCGGTTGATTTTTAGAAATCTCAATGCATTGCTCATAAGTCAGCCCTGCAGGTTCAACATCTTTAGGTAATTTGAAGTTTTTCTTTCCTATTTTCAAATAAGCACCATACCTACCATTCAACAATTGCATTGTTTCATCTTCGGTAAACGTCTTAATCATTCGATTGCGATCCTCTTCCCTCTTCTCTTCAATTAAAACAATTGCTCGTTCTAATTCCATATTCTCTAAAGTATCACCGTTAGCTTCTTTAATGGAAACAAATAATTTTTCTATTTGAACATATGGCCCAAATCTACCCTTATTGATTTTCACTGGAATTCCTTCATATTCTCCAATTACTTTTGGAAATTTGAATAATTCTAGCGCTTCCTCTACAGTTATAGTTTGTATGCTTTGATCTTTTTGTATTGAAGCAAACTTCGGCTTATCTTCATCATCCGCTTCACCAATTTGCACCATTGGGCCAAATCGACCGATACGTGCATACATGTTTTTACCAGATTTAGGATCTACTCCTAACAATCTTTCACCAGATGCTCTTTCAGAGTTTTCAATAGTATCTTCCACTTTTAAATGGAAAGGCGTATAAAATTCTGAAATCATTTTACTCCACTCTACTAATCCCTTAGCAATGTCATCAAATTCTTTCTCAACACTTGCTGTAAAGTTATAGTTCATTACCTGATCAAAGTGCTCCATTAAAAACTCAGTTACAACACGTCCGATATCTGTAGGAACCATTTTCCCTTTATCACTTCCTGTTTTCTCAGTATTTGTTTCTTCAGAAACTGTTGAACCTACTAGCGCAATAAGATTATAACTACGCTCAGTTCCTTCACGTTCTCCACGCTCAACATATCCTCTTTTTTGAATTGTAGAAATTGTTGGAGCATATGTTGACGGTCGTCCAATTCCTAGTTCTTCTAATTTTTTCACCAAACTTGCTTCCACAAATCGTGCTGGTGGTCTTGTAAATCGCTCAGTTGATGTAATAGAATCACGTGTTAAAGAATCACCTTCGTTCATTGGAGGCAATAATCCATCCATTTCATCATCATCATCATCAATCTTTGATTCCAAATAAACTTTTAAGAAACCGTCGAACAAAACAATCTCTCCAGTTGCAGAAAATTCTTTATTGTCAGGCGCATCAATTTTAATTGACGTACGCTCTAACTTTGCTTCAGCCATTTGAGAAGCGATTGATCTTTTCCAAATCAATTGGTAAAGACGTGCTTCATCTCTTTCAGCATCAATCTCATGAATTCCAAAATTTGTAGGACGAATTGCTTCGTGCGCTTCTTGTGCTGAGTTTGATTTATTTTTGAATTTACGGTGCTCAAAATATTCTGCTCCGTAAGCTGATTCAATTTCTGTTTTTGCAGCATCAACTGCTGTTTGCGATAAGTTTACAGAATCTGTTCTCATATAGGTAATTAAACCTGATTCATATAAACGCTGTGCTACAGACATTGTTCTAGAAACCGAGAAACCTAATTTCAAACTTGCTTCTTGTTGCAAAGTAGATGTTGTAAAAGGTCCCGTTGGGCTCTTTTTACCTGGTTTTTTAATAATACTATTCACTTTAAAATTGTGATCAGCACACTTTTCAACAAATTTCTTTGCTATTTCTTTAGAATCAAATTGACCAGCTAATTTTGCTTTCAAGTCTGAAGTACCTACTTTAAATAAAGCATCTGTTCTATAAAAACTATTCGATTCAAAACGCTCAATTTCTTGCTCTCTCTCAACTACCAATCTTACTGCTACAGACTGAACTCTACCCGCAGATAAAGATGGTTTAACTTTACGCCATAATACTGGAGAAAGTTCAAATCCAACCAATCTATCTAATATTCGTCTCGCCTGTTGCGCATTCACTAGATCATAATCAATCTTTCGTGGATTCGCGATAGCATTCAAAACAGCTGATTCAGTTATTTCGTTAAATGTAATCCGTTTATAACCTTTTTTATCAAGACCCAAAGTTTCTTTTAGATGCCAAGAAATAGCTTCCCCTTCACGATCTTCATCAGATGCTAACCAAACCTCATCAACAGTTTTCACCATTTTTTTCAATTCGGCTATTACTTTTTTCTTGTCGGTTGAAACAATATATTTTGGAGTAAACCCATTCTCTACATCAATGGAGTCGTTACCTTTAGCTAAATCTCGTACATGTCCATAACTGGACATTACTACGAAATCTTTTCCTAAATACTTCTCAATTGTTTTTGCCTTTGCAGGTGACTCAACTATAACGAGATTTTTTGCCATACCTTATAATTCGGTTCTTATGTGTTTGATAATTGCTGCGTAATATAAGTCAGATATTCAGAAATACAATTTAAAATTTACGCTTCTGTCTATTTCTGATCCTGTCCTAAATTGTGGTTCAAAATTAGAAATGATATTTTAATTAATGCCACAGTTTTGATGGAAAAAACATTTTTATCTCCCTTATTATGTAATAATAAAAAACGTTAAATCCTAAAAAATAATTCTCTGCCATAATGTCATACCTTCTAAAATATAGCTAAATTTGCACAAAAACTAGCTGAACAATAGATTGAATGAGAGAATTTGGAACAGAAGAAAAGGAAATTGACGAGAAATTACAAGGAACAGCAACTTTGTTAGACTCGGGAAATAAGCCCTTGAATGGGAAAAAACTTTATTTGGAAAGCTATGGCTGTCAAATGAATTTTTCGGATAGTGAAATTGTAGCTTCCATTTTAAGTGATGAGGGATATACCACTACTCGCAATTCTGAAGATGCAGACGTTATTTTAATGAACACCTGTTCAATTCGAGAGAATGCAGAACAACGTGTACGCAATAAATTAAGCCAATATAATAAGCGTAAGAAAAAAAATCCATCATTAGTTATTGGAATTTTAGGTTGCATGGCCGAGCGTTTAAAAAAGGATTTATTAGAACAAGAAAAATTAGTGGATTTGATTGCAGGTCCAGATGCCTACAGAGATTTACCGAATTTAATTGAAGAAGTTAATGGTGGACAAAAAGCTGTAAATGTTTTATTGTCGCGTGAAGAAACCTATGCGGACATTGCTCCGGTAAGACTAGGTGCTGGTGGCATTACTGCATTCATTTCAATTATGCGCGGTTGCGATAACATGTGTTCGTTCTGTGTGGTACCTTTTACAAGAGGTAGAGAAAGAAGCCGTGACCCTGAGTCAATTGTGAAAGAAGCAGCCGAGCTTTTTGAAAACGGCTATAGAGAGGTGACTTTATTAGGACAAAACGTAGATAGTTATAAATGGAACATCACTAAAAAAGGTGAAGTTATTGATGACACAAAGGAAGTAGTAACATTTGCTGGTTTGATGGAAAAAGTAGCATTGGTCAACCCTGATTTAAGAATTCGCTTTTCAACTTCTCATCCAAAAGATATGACGGATGATGTATTACACATCATGGCGAAATATGAAAACCTGTGCAAATACATTCACCTTCCAGTTCAATCTGGAAGTTCAGATGTTTTAAAACGCATGAATCGCGGCTATACTCGTGAGTGGTATTTGAATCGAATTAACGCGATTAAAACCATTTTACCTGACGCTTTCATTTCCTCAGATATTATTACAGGATTTTGTGGTGAGACAGATGAAGATCATAAAGAAACACTAACTTTAATGGAAGAAGTTGGGTATGAATTTTCATACATGTTCTTTTATTCTGAACGACCGAAGACCTTGGCTGAACGAAAATTTGAAGATGACATTCCAGAGGCATTAAAGAAACAACGTCTTTATGAAGTTCAGGCCTTACAATCCAAACTTTCTTACAAAGCAAATGAGGCTATGGTTGGAAACATTTGCAAAGTTTTGGTTGAAGGAACTTCAAAACGTTCAGATGATTTTGTTTACGGGAGAAATTCGCAAAATGTGACGACAATTTTCCCGAAAGACAATTTTAAACCTGGCGATTATGTTGAAGTTGAAATTACAGATTTTACAAGCGCCACTTTAAAAGGCATAGCAGTAAAGAACTAACCATGGATATTCAGCAAATAAAACAACGTTTTGGAATTATTGGTAATTCGGGTGCATTGCATCAGGCGTTAAACATATCCGTACAAGTTGCTCCTACCGACATTAGTGTACTAATAACTGGAGAAAGTGGTACGGGAAAGGAAGTGATGCCGAAGGTAATTCATCAGTTAAGTGCGCGCAAGCACGGCTCGTATATTGCGGTTAACTGCGGAGCTATTCCAGAAGGAACAATAGATAGTGAATTATTTGGGCACGAAAAAGGGTCATTTACTGGTGCGCACGATCAGCGAAAAGGATATTTTGAAGTTGCCGACAATGGAACGATATTTTTGGATGAAGTTGCTGAATTGCCATTAACGACGCAAGTGCGCTTGTTAAGGGTATTGGAAACAGGTGAATTTATTCGCGTAGGTTCATCAAAGCCAATTAAAACGAACGTAAGAATTATAGCTGCAACAAATGAAAACATGTTGCAAGCCATTCAATCTGGGAAGTTTAGAGAGGATTTATTTTATCGCTTAAGCACTGTCCCAATAAAACTGCCGCCGCTAAGACAAAGAAAGGACGATATTCATTTATTGTTTCGCAAATTTGCTTCTGATTTTGCAGAGAAATATCGCATGCCATCTATTCGGTTAACAGATGATGCAAAGCATGTTTTAAAGAACTATAATTGGCCTGGAAACATTCGACAATTAAAGAATGTAACCGAGCAAATATCTGTAGTTGAAAATAGCCGTGATATTAACGGTGAAGTATTGCGCACTTATTTACCTGACTATTCGGCAACGAATCTTCCAATTTTAGCAAGCAAAAGTTCGAAAGAATCTGACTTTAGCGAACGCGACATTTTGTACAAGGTCTTATTCGACATGAAAAAAGATTTGGGTGAATTAAAAAAGATGGTTGTCAACATGTTGCAAGACGGCACAGATGAATTAAGTCGAGAAGATCGGAATGATATGATTGCAAAATTATATCCTGAACCAACGACTAATGCGGCCAACTTATTAGCTGAACCTTATGCGTATAACGAAGCTTCAACCAACAACAATCCGGACCAATTTGGAAACGGTTATGAAGAACATGTGGAAGTTGAAGAATCCCTATCTTTAGAAGATCGGGAAAAAGAATTGATTCAAAAAGCCTTGGAAAAACACAGAGGCAAAAGAAAATATGCTGCGCAAGATTTAGGAATATCTGAGCGTACTTTGTACCGAAAAATAAAAGAATACGATTTAAAATAAGCCTTAGCGCCTTGCGTTATATGATTATGAAAGCACCATTTGCACTTTTTTTGATTCCTTTTTTACTATTCTCTTGCACCATTGAATATGGTATGCTTGACCAAAGTATAGATGCAGAAACTTTTTCGGTTGAATTATTTGAAGAGCAAGCTGCAAATGCGCCTGTAGGTTATGGGGCTACTTTCACGGATTTCTTGAAAGATTTTATGATTTCAAGAACGAAACTGAATTTAAAAAATAAAAAAGCGGACATTGAAATTATTGGTAAAATAACCTATTTCAACACGGTCCCTGTGTCTGTTCAGTCGGATGAATTGGCTGCTTTAAACCGCTTAAATGTTACGATAGCCGTGACGGTTATCAACAATGTTGATGAGGATCTAAGTTTTGAAGCTACTTTCACACAACAGTCAGACTTTGATGCCAATTTAGATTTATCTAGTGTTCAAGATGCCCTATTAGAAGATATAAATGCCAAATTGTCTCAAGATATAATTAACCGCCTAACAAGTAATTGGTGATTTCTGGTGAAGACATAGCGCACTGTATTAGTAATCCACATGAGATTAAGCAAGAAGACTTGTCTGCATTTGCAGACTTGGTAAAAAAATATCCCTACGCTAGTTGTTTCCATTTATTAGAATTGAAAGGTTTAGCATTAGCGAATAGTATTGATTTTGAACCGAAATTAAAAAGCACGGCAATTCACGCTCCAGACCGCGGTCACTTATACGCTTTTATTCATTCAGGAGCGCAAGAAAGCACGACTAAAGTGCAGGATGAACCAATTGCTATTAAAGAGAATATAATCGTTGAGGCGCCAGATGAGGCAATGATTCAAAACACGGAATCGATAAAAGAATCTGCAGTTCATGAATTGGAAGAAACACTGGAGGAATTACCTATTGCTGAAGCTGTAATTGAAGTAACAGAATCTTTTGACGAATCAGAATTAACAAATGAGATCACTGAGAACGTGGATATTCAACCGGACGAAGAGTTGCCAGTTGCACGGCCTTTACCAAAATTCAATATTGCATCTGAACTGGATGTAGACATCCTGAATAAAGCAATTGATATTGCTTATGTTAGTTCAGAAATTGAGAACAATGACATTATTGAGAATACTGAGGTTAGCAATAATGAAGAAGTTATTACTGAAACCCCAATTGCCGAAACAATAATTACAACTGAGGAAACAATTGAACTTGATGCATCTGCGGATATTGAGAAGCGTGACCTGACATTTATCGAATGGTTACGATTAAAACAAACGCTTAAGGCTGAAGAGATCGAATTCACAAAAAAATTAACTCCAATTGATTCTCCAGAATCTAGCCAAGAAATTGAAGAAAAAAGCGAAGAAGTAGAAGAAAAAGTAAGTCCTAAAATTGCTCCACGAAAAAAAGACATTGACGCCTTGCTAGACAAGTTCATGCAAGAGGAACCAAGGATTTCGAGACCTGTTAAGGACTTCTATAATCCAGTGAAAAGCGCGCGAAAAAGTGTTGAAGAATCGGACGATATGGTTACCGAAACTTTGGCTAAAATTCATGTGCTTCAAAAAAATTATTCAAAAGCAATTTCAGCTTATGAGAAATTAATTTTGTTATATCCAGAAAAAAAGGCTTTCTTTGCAAGTCGAATTGAAAAAATAAGAGAAGAATCTAAAAAAAGATAAAATGGGAACTCTATTAACTATTGTCATATTAATTGCGTGTATAGCGCTAATTTTATTTGTACTTGTTCAAAACCCAAAAGGTGGTGGATTAAATTCTGAATTTGGTTCAGCTGTACAATTAGGAGGTGCAAAAAGAGCGACCGATATATTAGAAAAAGGAACTTGGGGGTTAGCACTAGCAATTGCAGTAATTGTTTTAGGTATGGCCATTGGTGGTAATGACGCACCAACTGAAGGCGGAACGGATGAGTTTGAAACAAACATTGGAGATATTGAATCTGATGCTGAGAACGCTGCTCCACCAACGGGACTTAATTTACCTAGCGGTTTAAATCCTGGAAATCCAAATCCTTAATTAGGAATTACAAAAGCATTTTAAAATGTCAGTATGTCATTCATACTGACATTTTTTTTGTGCCAAACTTGGATATTTTAGCCATAATGACATTATAAATCCAGTTTAATAGAATGGCACAAATTATGACTATCCAAATCAGAGATTATAAACGAACAAACAAAATATAATTATGTTAAAACCATTAGCTGACAGAGTTTTGATAGAAGCTGCTCCGGCAGAAGAGAAAACCGCAAGTGGAATCATTATTCCTGATACAGCGAAAGAGAAACCGTTACAAGGTAAAGTAATTGCAGTTGGACCTGGTAAAGTTGATGAACCAATGACACTAAAAAAAGGTGACACTGTGCTTTATGGGCAATATTCAGGAACAGAAATAAAGTTAGACGGAACTGCGTATTTGATTATGCGTGAATCTGATGTTTACGGGATCATATAACAATTGTTTAAACAGAATTTAATTCAAAAAAAATGGCTAAAGAAATAGTTTTCGATATTGATGCTAGAGATCGATTGAAAAAAGGAGTTGATGCATTGGCAAATGCTGTTAAAATAACGTTAGGACCTAAGGGAAGAAATGTTATTATTGACAAAAAATTTGGTGCACCACACATTACAAAAGATGGTGTTACTGTAGCAAAAGAAATTGAGCTTGCAGACGCGGTTGAAAATATGGGCGCACAAATGGTGCGTGAAGTTGCATCAAAAACTGCTGACATTGCAGGAGATGGTACAACAACAGCTACCGTTTTAGCACAATCTATTATTACAACGGGGCTTAAAAATGTTGCTGCTGGAGCAAATCCTATGGATTTGAAAAGAGGAATTGATAAAGCAGTGTTAGCTGTTGTAGCGGACCTTGCTAAACAATCTAAAAAAGTAGGTTCTAATAATGCAAAGATTAAACAGGTTGCAACTATTTCTGCAAATAACGACGAGTTTATTGGTGGATTAATTGCAGATGCTTTTAAAGCTGTAACAATTGAAGGCGTTATCACTGTTGAAGAAGCAAAAGGAACTGAAACGAAAGTGGATACTGTTGAAGGTATGCAATTTGATCGTGGATACCTTTCTCCATACTTTGTGACGAATGCAGAAAAAATGATTGCGGAATTAGAAAACCCTTATATCTTAATTTACGATAAGAAGATTTCTAATATTCAAGAAATATTACCGGTATTAGAGCCAGTTGCGCAATCAGGTAAACCATTACTAATTATTGCTGAGGATATTGATGGAACAGCATTATCTACTTTAGTGATTAACCGACTTAAAGCAGGATTAAAAATTGCTGCGGTTAAGGCACCAGGTTTTGGTGATAGACGTAAAGCAATGTTAGAAGATATTGCAACGCTTACTGGAGGAATGGTAATTTCAGAAGAGCAAGGATTGAAATTAGAAAACACTACGATTGAGCATTTAGGAACTGCTGAAAAAGTGGATATTGATAAAGACAATACAACTATTGTTAACGGAAGCGGAAGTAAAAAGGATATTAAGACGCGTATTAATCAAATTAAAGCGCAAATTGGTACAACAACTTCTGATTACGATAAAGAAAAATTACAAGAACGTTTAGCAAAACTTTCTGGCGGTGTAGCTGTACTTTATGTAGGTGCTGCGACTGAGATTGAAATGAAAGAGAAGAAAGATCGTGTTGATGATGCTTTATCAGCAACGCGAGCGGCTGTGGAAGAAGGAATTGTTCCTGGAGGCGGAGTTGCTTTACTTCGTACAGTTTCGGCATTAAAGAGCCTTAAAGGAGCTAATGCTGATGAAACAACTGGAATTGCAATTATCAAAAGAGCTGTTGAAGAGCCCTTGAGACAAATTGTAAAAAATGCTGGTGGTGAAGGTGCAGTTATCGTACAAAAAGTAGCTGAAGGAAAAGATGATTATGGCTACAATGCGCGAACAGACGTATTTGAGAACTTATTGAAAGCTGGCGTTATTGATCCAACTAAAGTTACACGAATTGCCATGGAAAATGCAGCGTCAATTTCGTCAATGTTATTGACTACTGAAGTTGTTATTGCTGATATTCCAGAAGAAGAAGCGCCACATATGGGTGGTGGAATGCCTGGTGGAATGCCAATGATGTAGATTTGAAAACTTTAAATTGTTTTCTAGACGATCTGCTCTTCCCTTGCTCGCAAGAGATTTAGGATAGCGCGGAACGGCAACATAAAGTCCCGCTTCGGTTTTACCGGAGCGGGACAATTTGTTTTATAGTAATTAGTCGCTAGTATTTAAGCGGAAGCATTGAAGTTTCGTGAATTAAGAAAATTAGACGTCTGACGAGCTGCATTGAACTCATTTAAATTTTGATGACTTACAAAAACTAATACGCAAAGCGATAGAACCAATTCAACTCACTTGCTCTCAAGAAATATACTCCATGCTCTAACTCTTTTGGAAGTAATAGTACTCCATTATTAAAATCTGAAGTAAGGTTATATATCTTAATCAATTGACCTGTTGAACTATACAAACTCAAATATTGACCTATTGCTTTGATTTGACCTGACAACTCTAATTGATTAAGCGTTTTATTAAAAATTACGTCAACGGTTGAAAACTCTTTCTCAATTATGTCAACAAAACTATTGATACTGAAAACAGTATCTATTTGACATCCTTTATTGTCCGTTATTAAAAGTTCATAAGAACCAGCACTTAAACCGAAAATAGAATTTGTTATGGCACCATTCGACCAATCAAATACATAAGGATCAATGCCCCCTTCTACCTCCAACTCGATTGCCCCATCAAATCCATAAACTTCATCCGTAAGAGTTGCCTCAATCTCCAAGACACTCGGTTCATGAATCGTAAAATAAAAGGTGTCTACTTCGCAAACATCATCTAATTCATCAACTATTAGTACATATAAACCTTGATCAAGCCCTTCAATTAGAAGTGGATTCCCAGAGCCAGTAGACTCTTCAGAAAGTCCATCAAGAAGAAGTTCATATGTTATATCTGCGTCAATATCTAGATCTAATTCAAAACTACCATCCATTTCATAAAAACAAGTGATGTGACTTTTTTCCGATTCATAATCGCGTCCAACATGTAATATAAAACGCGGTGCAAAAGTTGTATCAGACATTTCAAAATTCAAAACAGATTCTTCCTCAATTGGATACATTATACCTGAATAAGTATCCTCCAATACAAGACAAGGCACATCCAATTCAAATGCATTTATAAATTTAAGTTCATAATCTCCGTTTTCAAATACAATTGTTCGTAAAGGAATTTCCCATTCCGAAAATCCTTTATCAAAGGAATGAACTGTCAAATCCTTATCCTCATTGTTAACAAAAGAAATTTGAGGATTTACGCCCCAACCACCAAATAATTTAGGTGCATCAATTTGAAACTCAATCTCCTCAATGGCGCCATCAATATGTCTTATTACAGCTTCATCTATAAAAGGCCCGCCATCCAATTGTATTGTCATTCCTTGATTGAATATTTCTCCAGCCCGAAAAAACGTAGCATCCACATCAGATTTTACTCCTTCAGTGCCAATAAGTTCAGGTGAATCGGAAATTGCATGTACCCAAAAGGACTGCTGTGAAGCAATAAACCTTGACCCACCATTTGTTCCAGCTCCCGATATATAAGTTGCATAATTTTGAGTATCTGGATCTTGAATATATGTCGCGTCCGCCATATTTAACTTCGTCCAATTTGGCGAGTCCCAATCAATTGTAGAGGGATAAGGATTACCTACTAAACACCAACCATCTTCATCAGGTGTGTCACTTGCCGTATACGTCACAGGCATTACAATATCTCCTTGATTAGGTGGCCCTGATAAATCAACATAAAAGGGTTCAGTCCCAGTAATCGTATCTCCAGACCAAACTTGATAACCCTGCCCAACTTCAATTACTTCGTCTGCTCCTGTACAGGCCACATAACCGTCGCCCGGCGCTAACGTTTCATCATAAGAATAAATTGAATTGAATAAAAAATCAGGAAATGGTGACCCCGGAAATCCAGCAGTGGTAAAATCATCCAGATATTGTGAGATAGTTGGATCTTCAACAGCTGAAGCGAAATAGCGCCAAAAAGTTTCTCCTTCATCAATATATCTTTGCATGGTAATGTCTCCATTTATTGTTGATGCAAATTCGCAACCACCGGCAGTTTCAGTATAAACAGAAACAGTAGCTGGACTCGGTCCATCAGCAAAAAGTTCGACCCCTAGCTCGTCATTTAAGGTGTAAGTGTTTTCTCCTTCAAAAGATCCTGCCGTATAGATTAATTCAAATTCGGCTCCCGAAACGATTTGAAATTCAGAAGAAGAAGCTGGTCCAATACATGCATAAGTTCCTATTTCTAGCCCATCTTCTAATACCGATATAAAACCACCGTTCCAACCATCACCCCAAGAATCATTCATATTTAATGTGTAAGTACATGTTGTACTCAACTCATCTATTCTTGCCGTTCCAGACGCATCAGAACGAAGCGTTAACGCATCCCCCGTATTAAAAATACCTTTATTTATTTGTACTTCTTGTCCTACTATAACTTCTCCCGAAATTATTTCTAATCCGGCCGAAGAATTTAGTCTTAACTTTTCAATAGTTAATAATGTACTTGTTGTAATTTCATGTGCGGCTACACCCGTAAAATTGGTAATGCCCCCCAAATCAGAATAGGTATCATTGTTTATAAAATTCGAATAAATATCCAATTGTCCTAATACATCTAAAGTTAAAACGCCATTATTTGTCAAGTTCTTGCATGCTCCAAAGCCATTTAAATAAGGTTCATTAACTGTTCCACTAGGAATTAGCGCATCCATTGTTTCTGAAGGCACACCCCCCGTCCAATTACTCGCATTAAGCCAATCTGTATTTATTGCACCAGTCCACTCCGTTTCAGAAAGAAAAACAAATCGAATTTGTGGTTTTGTGTTTAAAAGAGTATTGGGAGAACTAGTACACATGGTACCTGGCGCGTCACTCCTTCTATATTTATAAGCATTTGTCGAATTATATACGCGTAATTGCCCAGAGGGATCATACGTAGGGTTTACGCGAGACCAACATACTCTAACAACAATATTCTGAATTCCATCCCACTCAAAGGGCGTGTCCAACTCCAACATATCCCATCCACCTGCACTAGGTACATAGTTCGCCATAGTTTTAACAATCGTGTATCCACCTTCTAAATCTCCGCTGGCATCCGCATCTGTCGTATGTTTAATTGAAATTTCGTATTCTGGCAAATCATAAATTGGATTATTAGAAATATAAAAACCCAATTGCGTAATCGGTCCAGAAACAGCACCAGCTGCAGATAACTCTACCCCTGTATAAACCATTTGACAAACCGTTTTTCTAAACCAAATATTAATTGGTGAACTGGTGGTAATTCCGTTAATTGATGTTCCAGTTCCCAATGTTATTGCCTGCGCATAACTACTTGAAATAGTGGGGAATAAAACAAATATCAGCAATGAAAATTGTAATTTAATTTTTATATTCATATAGTCGTGGTTCTAAATAAATAAGTGAAATGTAAGTATAATTACCTATGCTTGCATACATTATTCGACAAGTACCTAGATTAACATTCGACAAGCCCCCAGATTAACCCGATAAATCAAAATCCTTTAAACTGAATATACAAGGGGTCGAAAAAAAATCAAAGAAAGATTTTTCCAATTGTTTTAAACACTAGTTTGATATCTAACCAGAAACCACGATCGGCGATATACTTAAGATTGAGCTTTAATTTAGCTGGCATTACTTCTTCAATGTAAGCTTTATCAGGATCATTTGCAGCTCCCAATATTTTTTGCTCGTCCAAATATTCTATTGATGCATAGTCTGTTAAACCAGGCAAGACCATAAGCACTTTCAATTGCTCTTGTGAATACATTTGCACATATTTAGGCACTTCTGGGCGTGGTCCAACTACGCTCATATCTCCTTTTAGAATATTGATTAATTGCGGCACTTCATCAATTTTAAATCGACGAATAAAACGACCAACTTTCGTTACCCGTGAATCATTACCAATAGTGATTTGACCTGCTTTATCAGAATTGGGACGCATTGATCGGAACTTAAATAAGTCAAATTCTTTTTGATTTTTGCCTACGCGAGTTTGCCGATAGAATATTCCACCCGGACTATCTAAAGCAATCCATAAGGATATAATAATAATCACCGGTGAAAATAACAGCAATGCTATAAGTGAGGAACAAATGTCGAATATGCGTTTTGAAATTAGATACATTTTAACCCATTACTTCTTTCACAGATGCGATAACTGCTGTTGTAATTGTAGCCAAATTATCATTCGTCAAATTGAAATAAACTGGCAATGTAATTTCATTTTGATATTTATTGAAAGCCTCTGGATAATCACTCATCTCAAATCCTCTAGATTTATATGCTGTTAAAAGTGGTAGCGGTTGAAAATGCACATTTACTGAAACTTCTTTCTCAAAAATTAAATTAATAATTTCGTCACGTTGTGCTTCGGTTGCTTCATCAACTCTTAACATATACAAATGGTAAGAAGTCTCTTTTTCTTCATTTAAAAACGCCGGCTGAATTGCCCAAGTTTCATTTTTAAATGCCGCATTATAAAAATCAAAGATCTCTTTTCGGCGTGTTAAATTAGAATCATAGCGCTCCAACTCAACCAATCCAATAGCCGCTTGAATATCCATCATATTGCATTTATAGCCTGGTTCAACCACATCATAACGCCAATTGCCTCCACCGGCTTTTACTTTCGCCAATGCATCTTTTGACTGTCCGTGAAGGGAATTTATATTCAATGATTTATAAATCTCATCCACATCAAACTGCTCAGGTAAATTCAGACATACGGCGCCACCTTCGGCAGTTGTTAAATTTTTGACTGCGTGAAAAGAAAAGACTGCAACATCCGTTACACTTCCATTCATTTTACCCTGATATTTAGCGCCAACACTATGTGCTGCATCTGCCATTACTAAAATACGACCCAATTGTTTCTGGACTTCAGTTTGCGGTTGAAAATCAGCTTTAATTTCGGCGCTATTTACAAGTGCATTTAATGCTTCGTAATCACACGGGAAACCAGAAATATCAACAGGTATTATGGCTTTTGTTTTTGATGTTATGGCTTTACGAACGTTCTCAACAGAAATGTTAAAATCTTTCTCATCAATATCAACCATTACGGGAGTTGCACCACAGTGCATTACAACATTAGCTGTTGCGCAATATGTATAGGCAGGAATGATAACCTCATCCCCCTCTTTCACACCAAACCAACGCAAAACCAATTCCATTCCAGCGGTAGCCGAATTCAAACAAATCACTTTGCGACAGCCGATATAACTTGCTAGGCGTTTTTCAAACTCCTTTGTGCGCGGCCCAGTAGTTATCCAACCTGAGAGCAATACTTTGCCTACTTCTTCAACAATTCGTTGGTCCATGCGGGGCGGAGAGAAAGGAATCATAGTCTATTCAATTTTTATGCAAAGATACAAAATGTATTGGGAGTCAAATTCTAATTAGTCGTTGGTTTGAAATAGATGAATTTTGAGAAATCGAATAAATTTTGAGAAATAGTTCTATTTTTTCTATAAGAGATCGCTATGCATCAAACGACCTGAAAATAATGAAAACAGTCTCAAAATCCTTCGGCCGTCGGCGAAATAATTCATTTTAGTTTTGTCCTATTTCCAACCAGACTCTATTATAGAACCTTATGCAGGAACATCATCTTCTTTCAACTCTTGCTCGTTATTAATAAATAAAATGAGGAAAAACAGAAAGAATAAAATTCCCCATTGTCTTTCCAAAACGGATTCAAATAAGCATCCTGTGGCAAATGCCGAAATTAAAATAATGAGAAAATAATCTTTTCTTTTAAATCCTAAAATAAGATAGTAGATTAATGATGCGATTAAAAAGAGGGCTGGAACAATACCTATGGAACCAGCCGTTTGTAAATATTGACAATGAGGGTTTAATTGTTTTTCCGCATATACATTCATACCCCTTTCGTAGTAGTATTCCATCAAGACATCTTTCCCATCTCCTGTTCCTACCCCAAAAGGATGATCAGCAATCATTTGAAAACTGGTGTTCCAAATTAAAAGTCGTGCATTTACACTACCCGCGCTATTGCTGTTTGCCGCAATATAAGCCTCCTTATCATTAAAATAATCACTCAATTCGGTTTTCACAGCTTTATAATCTGAGGCCAATAAGTCCAGATTTTGAATGGCCAAAACACCCACGGTTGCCATAACAGCAATTCCAACAAAAAACCATGCCATTTTTTTGCGGAAATAGAATAGGGCAAATAATATGGTAGCTACCATTCCAACAAAACTGATCCATGGACCTAAGGAATAGAACTTATACACAAAAAAATAAAAGACACATGATATTAAAAGCGCTGCAATTTTCTTTAATACGTTTCCGTTTTTACCAAAAGCATCTGCCAAAGCCAATGCCGAACCTACTACCAAATACATGGCTGCATATGTTGGATGAATCCACCGTGAAAGAGCGTAGGACTCAAAACATGTTCGATTGCGAACAATCTCAAAACAATCATAAGCCTTATACCAATTGATTGCTAAATAAAGTAATGCACCAGCTATAAAGAACCAAATTATCCAAGATTTATTCAATGGCATTTTTCTTTTAAAGGTCCCATAAAAAAGTGGGAAAAGCAGAAAGGTTAAACGCGTTTCAATATCCTTGCTCCCATAGTCAAAATTTTCTGTAAAGAATAAGCCTATTAAATAGCAAACAAAGAGAATTACGAAGGGATAATAAGCCATTGGAGGTTTTCTAAACCCAATTCGAATGCCTTGAATGAGGGCGTTTAAACCCAAGCCTGCAATGATATAAGTAGCTATTTTTTGATCAATCAATAAGAAAAATGCGAATAAAAGGGTGAGTGTAAACTCAGCAGCTTCAAAGAAGTTTCTTTTTTTGAATTCATTTAGCATCACGACAAATCTAGTGTTTTCTTAATAACCTGAGTTCGATTATTCCAAACGCTCACAGTTGATTTCCTTTTTAAGAGGTCAAACACTATATAGATATTGCCGAACTTGACATTAAAACTTTGTTATATTTGTAGAAACCAAGCCTTATTAAATGGATCTACTGAAACTTGTATTAGTTACTTTCAAAAAAAACATACTATTGGCAATTATTCTAGCGGTGATAGCAATTGTTGCAGGTGTTATTCATTATAATTTGCAAGCCATTTCATATGTTTCCAATTTTAAAACAAATAATGGCTTTGTTGATTATCCACTTTTTAAAAGTTTAACGGATTTTAAACAAATTACAGCTGATGTTTACGACCTAGATGAAGCGAGACTTGATAGCGCTTCTAACGCTTTGTTAGATTTTAAAGTTTCGTTTGTTGAAGAAACCTCTGCAAGTATATCTTTCACAGCTGTCAGTAAAGACAAGGATGCTGATCATAAATTAATGCAAAAAAGTGTGTTAGATTTAATAAACAATAATCGTTTTCTGAACAACACAAATGAACATGAATTGGTAATACTAAAAAAGAAGTTATTCTTTTTAGACAGCAAAATGAATCTATTAGATTCATTGACTATGAATCCTACTGAATTTACGAATACAAGTAAAATAATAAGGGATTCTTATGATTTGTATACAGAGAAATTAGAATTAGAGAAAAAAATTAAATCGACAGGGAAATTTGACGTCATTAAGCCCATTATTGATATTAAGGTGAACCAAAAACCAATTCCTGTATTTATTGTCTTGTACTTAGTCTTAGCTGGTTTCGTATTTTTACTCTTATGTAAAAAAGAGAAGCTTGCAGTGGATTAAGAACTCGCTATACGCCGATAATGGTCATACATTTGATCTACATTTTTTTCCCAATCATACTTTTCAAACACAGATATTCTACCCGCCTCGCCCATTGATTTACGTTTTTCTTGATCTTCAACTAAGACTGCAATTTTATCTGCCATATCTGATGGATTATTAGGTTCACAAAGTAATCCTGTTTTTTGATCAATAACAACCTCTGGTAATCCTCCAACGCGAGTTGCTACAACAGGTTTTTTACATGCTGCAGCCTCAACTGCGGAAACTCCAAAACTTTCTGTTAAAGACGCTATAACGACAATATCCATTTGATTAAAGGCAGATGGCACCAAATCATGATTTATAAATCCCTTGAAAATAACGCGACTGCCTAAACCTAATTCATTCGTTTGTTTTTTGAGCACATCTTCTTCTCTTCCCTCTCCAACAATATGCAGTTCAAAAAGTTGTTTTGGAAAACGATCTACAATTATTTTAAATGCGGCGATTAAATCATTGATTGCATAATTTTTTTCGAGTGTTTTCACAATACCAATCACCAATTTCTCTGATTGATCTGCCTTATCAGTGATTCCAGACTTGAAACGCTCAAGATCCACTCCAAAAGGAACTACCTCTACCTTCTTCGCTGTATATAAATTGGTTTCTTTCGCCATAACCTCACTTGTAGAGAACAAATGAGTAGCCTTAGATAAGTTCCGCTTGAGAATAAACTTATTAAAAGCAGAAGATTTTGGAAAATCAAAAATTTCTGTACCCCAAACTGAAATTATAAATGGCTTATGTCTTAATAAGCTGCCAAGCAATCCATAACTTGTTGCATAATGCGCATGAACAATATCAGGCTTATAAAGCCTATAAAGCTTTCTCAACTGTTTGATTTGTTTGAGATAACCTAATTTTGAAAATAGGGAACGCTCTCTAAAACCAGTTTGGTTTGCGAAACCAATTTGTACATTTTCAAATCGATCGTAATAATCATCTAATGGTTTAGAAAGTCCAAAAACCATAATATCACATCCGCGTGCAGATAATCCTGAAATCCATTTTTTAGTATGGATGGAATTTAGATCAGACAAAATTAAAAGCCGCATTGCATCTTATAATGATTTTAACAAAGCTACTAATTTCTCTAGACCAGCAGCACGAGAATAAGGATGGTTATCAATCAACTTTATCTCGCTATCTTGAAGTTTAGCAATTGCCTCTAGAATTGCTTGTTCTGAATTGGTTGCCCATTCTGCGTTTGGGTAATCTTGAAGTATGGACTGAATGCCACCTTCACGTTTTTCACTCTCAGAAATGACAAGAATTTTTTTATTTAAGGCGATATAGTCGTACGTTTTGGTTGGTGTTTCGAATGATTTACCACCGGTTAGCACTGTACATATCTCTGAACGGTTGATACCTTCTAACAATTCATTATATGCAATAAAACCTTGAGATGAAATGCGCGAGTTATTCATTTTATCTACTTCTTGGTATTCTTGACCAACTTGTCTAAATGAAAGGTTCTCGTTTGTTGCCACAACCTTTAACAAAGGCTGCATATTAAAGTCTGAATAAAGTTTGCCACCATTGAGTATTTGTCCGTGAATAACTGGTACTGGCAATAAATCTTCTTGTTTCAATATTTCATCATCAAATCCATTTGGAATGACATAAATCTTGCTGGTATGAGTCATTTGCGCTTTACAAATATCATTGACCGTAGTAACAGCATCAGCCATTTTGTTAAATTGATTTTCAAAATAACCTTTCACTGTTTTCTTTAACCACTTATCGCCATGTCTAGGATTATAACTAAACGGATCGCGATAATCTAACACCACCTTACACTTGAAATGTTTTTTCAAAAATGATCCCACACCGAAATGCATAAAAGGCCCACCAGAAAACAACACAACGTCATAATCAAAATGCTCCAAATCTGCAAAATAACGCCGTAAGGAAGACTTCCAATTTAATCCTTGATCCTTAATTAATTTTCGTAAAAGTCCTCCTGAATTAGACGGAGGTAAATAGGTGATTTTTTCAGAAACCTCATCCTGCTCTGTAGCGGTAACAACATGTGCTTCGATACCATGCTGATGCATATTATTAGCCCAATACGTTGTACGCTTGGCTCCGACTCCCGGGTAGGGATCAAAAAAATAACTAATGAATAGTACTTTCACGCTTAACCTTTAATATTTTTTTGATTAAAAAATTGCTCAGTGCAAATAGAATAAGCGGCCAAATTAATAATTTCAAAAATAAGAAATTTACAAAACCTGAGCCAACAACCCATTTCACTGTTAATGCAACGTAAAATGCCAAAAGCCAAGGTTCTTTTGCATTTTTTAATAAAAATAAATGTACAGATTGCACTACAAACCCAACCACTAAAGGCGCAATTACTAATCCAACATAACCGTAATTAGCCCATGCTTCGCCCATATAAAATCCCGAATACAAATTACCAGTTCCACCGTTAACAGTTTCTGGATGAATGTACATTTTTAGGAGCCGAGCAGATTCTACGGCGTTCATATTTGTATGATCTATAATAAAACTTGGAATACCAACCCCATAGGTTTCAACTGTGATTACATCTGGAAAAAGTTCTAAAGAAAGTGGAAAACTGAAATAACCAATTAAAAATGTACGGCCATAAAAACCTGAACTGGTACGGAATAATTGATCAGTTATACTATGATCAGTTGTTAAACTATATCCTACTAGGATGGCTACAACAGGCAAAACAACAAATGTTAAGAAAGTTTTCTTTGAGATTCCGCCTGAAATAAAAACCTCTAAAATTGCGAAACCTAAGATATAAAATGCGACCGGCGCCTTTTGCACATCATGGCTTACCAATATTAAGGCAACAAGAAGGTTAACGGCAAAAATTCCAACAAAAAACAAACTTTTATACTTGCGCATTAAGATGTATGAATAATAAGACACCACAGGAATCATAATAAGGCCCAGTAGATTTTTAATGTATATGATACCTCCAAAATCACGGCGTGACGTAATTCGATCGATATTTGCTTGAGCCGAATCACCCTCTACTAGCAATGTGTATAAAGGAACACTTTCAGTATTCATTAAAATGTAGCCTAATACTATAAGAGCAAAACATGTTAACAGCAACAGCACCGATTTATTTCTATCCAAAGAACCAACAATTTCAATAGGCGCTTTTAAATAGGAATCAAATAATTTGCGTCCATTAATTTTGAAGAGTTTATTCAACATAATCATACCAAATGGCATAATTAAAATCGAATACATTGTCCAAACCCAAGCTTCCAATTTTACAGCATCTGATACAACTGAAATATCTGGATGATAATCTAAGCGGCCCATAGCTAAAAGGATTGAAGCTATTAAGCCAGAAGTCACAATTTGCACATAAAACACGTATGAAACCGTATTGAGTTTCAATAAGGACATTGATCCACAAGCCACACGAAACATGCTTATAGAAGCGAATGTGCATAAAATGGACGTTATTATAATCAATGCATTCATTGGTCAGCCTTTTTTGCTGTGTTGATTAGGGCAATTATAAAAATTGAATAACAAAGAAAGCCACTTCCTGCCAAAAGCATAAAGGTTAATTCAAAATCCTTAAAGTAATAATATCCTAAGAGCAATGCTGTAATTTGGCTAATTAAAAAGATTAAATTTTGTCTAAACTCTACGCCAATTCTGCGCACTGCTGTAAATAAAGTGGACTGAGAAAAATAAACGAATCGGACTAAAAAGAATGGCGCAAAATAACTTGCTAATTGACCTGCA
>JBLHOW010000029.1:0-65080 GCA_047623705.1 Crocinitomix sp. | reverse complement strand
AATAGCTTGATGATTTTTTTATCTTAATACATGGTCAACATAAACCGGTACAGCATGGTCACAATGCTCCGGTTTGGTATGGTCACTTTAAACCGGTATTGGGTGGTCAGTATCACCGGCATCTCCACCAATGGCTCGAAAAGATTTGGCGGATGAATTGCATAAACAAGTTGTAGAATCCGTTGATTTAGGCGCCGAATTATTATTGGGCGGCGAACAAAGGAATTGTTATCATGAATCTACAATTCTTGGAAATGTAACACCAGAAATGCCGGCGTTTAAAGAAGAAACATTTGGTCCTTTGGCCGCTATGATAAAAGTGAAGGATGAAAAAGAAGCATTTCAACTTTCCGAGCAATCGCGCTATGGTTTAGGTGTAACAGTTTGTACTACTAACACAGAAAAAGCATTGCAAATGGCTGCTGAGGTAAGTGACGGCGCTTATTTCATCAATGAATTGGTGAAATCCGATCCGAGATTGCCTTTTGGTGGAACAAAATACTCAGGTTATGGTCGTGAACTTGCTAAAGATGGAATGATGGAATTTGTGAATCGTAAAACTGTTTATTTAAAATAAATTAATTGTCACCTAAGACAAGTTTGTCCCGATAACTCTCGTAATTGCGTCTAGCCTATCCATACACTGACAGAAATTAGATTATAAAGGATTGGGAACTAATCTTTTTAACGCAAATTCTGCCATAAAATTTTTGACTGATCCCTATCATTGAAAAAGTCAGGTTTTAGTTTAAATTTGTAGTATAAAAGCAATGATTAACATTTTACTCATAGAGGACGAATTAAGTGTCTCTTCCTTTATCAAAAAAGGATTAGAGGAGCAGGGTGAAAAAGTTACTCAGGCCTTTGATGGAATAACTGGACTAAAAGTTGCCCAACAAAATGACTTTGACATTATAATATTGGATGTTATAATGCCAGGAATGAATGGTATTGAAGTTTGTCATCAATTAAAAAATCAATTTCACAACAGTACACCAATATTGATGTTAACCGCGCTTGGTAGGACAGATGACATTGTTACAGGTCTTGAATCTGGCGCGGATGATTATTTGTCAAAGCCATTTAAATTTAAAGAATTAACTGCCAGAATACAAGCCTTGGTACGAAGAGGAGAAATTGCTAAAACAAATAAAGAGGAATTTCTAAATGTGAAAGGTCTTGAAATGAATTTAATATCTAAAGAAGTACAGAGAGACGGAAGGGAAATAAACCTTACGGCCAGGGAGTTTCGCCTTTTGGAGTATTTATTAAAAAATAAAAATCGCGTAGTTTCCAGAATTGATATTTTAGAGAATGTATGGGGAGTAGGATTTGATTTAGGAACAAATGTTATAGATGTTTACATTAATTATTTAAGGAAAAAAATTGACCATGAGTTTTCAACCAAAATCATAAAGACTGTTATTGGAATGGGATATGTCATAAAAGAATAAAAGATGAAGATTAGCACGCGACTCTCTTTAACGTTTTCTACTATCTCCAGTGTTATTTTCATTCTTTTTGGCACTGGAATATATCTCTTTTCTTCTAATTACAGAAAAAATGATTTCCAAGATAAATTGAAAGAAAGGGTTTTAGTTTCAGAAAAAATGTTTCTCGAAAAAGAGATATTTAGTAAGGAGGAATTAAAAAAGATAACCGATCAATTTTTGCATACTCTTCCTCAAGAAACGGAAGAGATGGTGGAGATTAAACCCAATGAATCTGGTGTTTTTAAGTACACTTATCCGCAGAAAATAAGAGAGGATGCTCTATCCAATGAAGCCTACTATTTTGAGGATGCCGAGCGGCAAGGAATGAGTAGAATATTTCCCATTAATGGTAAAAACTACCTAATAATTGTTGTAGCAGTAGATGAAGTTGGCCTCCAAAACCTTTCCTTTTTAGGGAGAAAAATTATTCTACTAATTTTAATTGGTATACCGTTAATATTTATAGGCGGATTTATCATTACAAAAAGGGCTTTATTGCCACTCTCAAAAAAAATTGCGCATGCAAATAATATTGGGGTTACAAACCTAGATCAAAGGCTAAAAGTCTACAATGCAAATGATGAAATTGGAAAACTAGCAATTGCTTTTAATAAACTTTTAGATCGATTAGAAGAATCTTTTGATGCGCAAAAATCCTTTATTTCAAATGCATCACACGAAATAAAAAACCCACTTACAGCAATAATTGGCCAAGCCGAGGTTACATTGAGTCGATCGCGGACTGAAGAAGAGTATTTAGTTTCGTTAAAAACTATTTTGATGGAAGCAGAGAAACTAAATACTACAACAAACAATTTATTGCAACTATCAAAAGTTACCGCGAATGAAAGAAGCGTCGTTTTCGAGTCAATTGACTTTAGCCATTTTTTGTTGGAGGTTAAGGAAAGTTTCGACTTTCTAAATTCTCAAAATGCTATTCAATTAGAATTGGAAAAGGCTAATGAACCACTTCTAGCCTTGGTCAATAAGGAACTTTTAAAAACTGCAATTTTCAACTTATTCGACAATGCTTGCAAGTTTTCATCCAATGCTGATGTCAAAGTTACTTTAGATAAAAAAGGGAAAAGTGTTGAACTCACTATCAGTGATAAAGGAATAGGAATTGCTGAAAAAGATCTTCAAAAAATATTCCTTCCATTTCATAGAGGAAATAATGCACTTAAAATTTCAGGGGCGGGTATTGGTTTATCATTAAGTTCGAAAATAATAAGACTTCATCAAGGCACATTGGATGTTCAATCACAATTAGATAAAGGAACTCAAATCACAATGAAAATTCCGCTTGTTTCAAGCTAGAAATAATTCCAATCTTAGTTTAGTGCCCTATTAAGCAAGTATTATCTATCAAAATATTAGACTTTCCTAAAGGCGAAAATTTTGAATCACCCCTCAATAGCACTAACCCAACCAACCCTAACGCACTATAAATTAGATTCTTAATTTTCAGGAAGATCTATTCTAATCTAATTTTAATGTCATTCTAATCGTATTCTAATTGCATTCTAATGTGACTCTAATGTCTCTCTAACCTTATTTTAATAGTGGGAGGTTATCATTGCATTAATGGGCGTACGGTTAGAATTTACAATAGGGATCAAACTCAATATAAGTCAGGTTTATCGGTCTTAACACCTCACTCCACTAATCCTATTTTGGTTTGATTATAACCCTTGTACAAAGAATAATTATAAGAGAATAATGCAAAAAAAAGAAGAAATTAAGGAATACAATTTCCTAGTGCTTATTGACTTTTCAGATGAAGCGTATATAGCCTTAAAATATGTCATTTCACTTGCCAAAGAAATGGGAGGTAGCATTCAACTTTTTCATGTCGCAGATATGGAAAAGGTTACTAAAAGCACGAATGCTATTGTAATTAAGCAGGACATTGATGAAGAAGGTGACAAAATCAAGGAGAAGCTAAAAGCGATTGTTGAAATTATTGTCGCCGAGGGAATTGCAGTAACCTACGAATATTCTTTTGGTAATTACAAAGATCAAATTAAAAATCAGATCGATTTCTACAATCCAGATATTACAATAATTGGACGCAGAGCAATCGGGTCAAATCGTCTTGGAAAAGTAACGAACTTCCTTTTAAATAAGAATATGGGTTGCGTTTTGATTGTTAGCAATAGCGAACTCTTCAGTTCTACTACCAATATTTCTGTTGCTTGCAATAAACATACACTTGATAAAAGTAATTTAAATATGGTGCACAGCTTGGATAATTCTGTTGCACCACCACTTTCCATTATAAACATATTGAATAACGCCGAACAGGAGCAAGAAGTTCAGTTTACACATGCGGTAGAACATTTCAAAAAAGGGAAAGAGAAATTTAAGTTTTCGTATCCAGTAAACTTAAACATTACAGAAGGTTTAATTGAACATATCGTTCAAGAAAACATTGAATTATTGTGTATTGGTAGAGGCAAAGGCGCCAAATGCATACTTAATCGAATTTTTGCTAAGGAATCCACAACTGCAAGCATAGTAGCAAAAGTAAATGTCCCAGTATTGATATTAGGAAACAAAAAACCATAATGAGTAAAGAGAAAAAAAATAAAAACCTAAAATTTGATTTAGCGTCTGGTTTGGTCGTGTTCTTTGTCGCCTTACCCTTGTGTTTAGGAATATCATTGGCTTCGACCTCGTATTCTGGACAGGAAGGACTAGCAGATTTTGGAGGGGTAATTTTCCCAGGAATAATAGCCGGTGTGATTGGTGGAATTATTGTAGGCTTTTTTAGTGGTTCGCGTTATGGTGTATCCGGGCCTGCTGCTGGTCTAATTACGATAATTGCTGCTGCAATTGTTAGTTTAGGAGGCTTTGAAAACGGAGGATACGAGAAGTTTGCCTTAGCGGTAATGTTGGCTGGGGTGCTTCAAATCATTTTTGGTTTTTTGAAAGGTGGTTTCATTGCTTATTATATCCCTTTTTCAGTGATCAAAGGAATGTTAGCTGGAATTGGAATAACAATATTCTTAAAGGAGCTTCCCCACTTTTTTGGTTATGATAGTGATGTTGAAGGAGATCTTGAGTTCTTCCAAAGAGATGGAGAGAATACCTTTTCAGAGCTTTGGAAAATGACCGACAATGTGCATTGGGGAGCAACTTTGATAGCAATAGTTTCGCTATTAATTTTAATCCTCTGGGGCTCAAAAAAAATCAAGGCTTCGAAAGTATTAAATATGATCCCTGGACCCTTACTCGCTATCGTCATTTCAATTTTATTGGTTACCTTATTTGCAAGTATCCCAAGTTTACTGATTGAATCAGAACATTTGGTATCTGTACCAACACCAAGTAACTTTGAAGAATTCAAAGGTCAACTCATGTTTCCTGATTTTAGCGCAATAACGGATTACAAAGTGTATTCCATTGCTTTAGTAATCGCGATCGTTGCCAGTATTGAATCCTTACTTTGTGTTGAAGCGACCGATAAAATGGATCCTCATAAAGGACGTACTCCAATGAATAAAGAGTTAAAGGCACAGGGAATTGGGAATGTAATTTCTGGACTTATAGGAGGCTTGCCTATTACACAAGTTATTGTAAGGTCCTCGGCAAATATGTCTGCTGGAGCAAAATCTAAAAATTCTGCAATAATACATGGCGTATTTTTGTTGGTCTTTGTTATTGCCATTCCAGGTGTGTTAAACATGATCCCGAGAGCAACTTTGGCAGCAATATTATTATTGATTGGATATAAATTGGCCAGTCCAGTCGCAATTAAATCAATGATAAGATCAGGGTGGAATCAGTATGTTCCGTTTTTTGTTACCATTATCGTAATGTTATTTACTGACCTTTTAGTAGGAGTAGGATCAGGATTGATAGTGGCCTTTCTAATTATTCTTTATAGAAATTATAAAACAGCTTATTTCATTGATCCAAACCAAAAGAAGGATGAACCCATTCGATTGACACTTTCACAGCACGCTACATTTTTAAATAAAGCAAATATTATGCAAACTTTTGATGATATCGCTGACGGCAATGATGTCATAATTGACTTATCCCAGAATATTGATATCGATTATGATATTATTGAGGCGATTAAAGATTTTAGAGAATCTTGTGTTGATAGAAATATCAAACTAGAAATTATCGCTGATGAAAAACTAAACCAAATCACGGTAGCGCATTAAATCCATTAAAAATAGCTAGGAATAAAATCTAAAAAAGAAAAGTCAAACGAAAGAAATCCGGTATAATTTCTGTTATAGATTTGCATTCTTTGCATATAGAGCGAGCGTTTTGTACCATGGTGGATTTTGGATCTAGGAGGGCTGGTTATTTTACCCGTATCTTAATTTAGCCTAATATTAAACTTCTCATGCATTTCGTGTGCTCTTCTTTTATCTCGTCAAAAACTTCCTGCAGGGTTGCTTCTTTCTCATTTTAACACTGACCGCAATCAAAACCTCTCGGAGGCTGAACTTGTTCAAAATAAGCGTATTGAGAAAGCCACAATTGCAATCTTACTGATTATAAGTATTTTAGTATTCAAAGATTATCGCGAAAGAAAATTAGTCAAACGATAAAGAACAAATTATGAAACATCAAGAATACGATTTGGTTTGTGTGGGTGGAGGGATTATGAGTGCTACCCTTGCCTTGATCTGTAAGTTATTGAAAGCTGATTTGAAAATATTAATTATAGAAAGACTAGATGATGTAGCCAAAGAAAGTTCGGGGACATGGAATAATGCAGGAACAGGACATTCTGCACTTTGCGAACTAAACTACACCCCTGAAGGAGAAAATGGAGACATTGATATTAGTAAAGCCATAAAAATATGCGGTCAGTTTGAGACTTCTAAAGAGTTCTGGTCTTATTTGGTTAATTCAGGTCTAATAAAAGATCCAAGCACTTTCATTAATAAAGTACCTCATCATAGCTGGGTATATGGTAAAGAAAATGCCGACTATCTTGAAAAACGTTATTTGGCATTGAGGGATCATTTTATGTTTGACACGATTGAGTTTACAAAGGATCAGGATAAAATGAAAGAATGGTTTCCATTGATTATGTCTGAGAGAAACGAAAACGAAAAAATGGCAGCATCACGAATTGAGCGTGGTACGGAGGTTAATTTTGGCGCATTAACCAAGCATCTTTTCGACATTCTAGAAACCAAATTCGACACTAAAGTTCAATTCAATACAGAGGTAGTTGATGTTGATCCTTCGGCAGATGAAGACTGGAATGTAGTCGCCAAAAATCGGGAAACAAAAGAAGAAACTTTAATAGAAGCAAAACATGTTTTTATTGGCGCAGGCGGTGGAAGTTTACTTTTGCTTGAAAAGGTAGAGATTCCAGAAAAAGAAGGCTACGGCGGTTTTCCTGTTAGTGGTGAATGGTTGGTCTGCAAAAATGAGGCTATAATTAATCAGCATTTGGCAAAAGTATATAGCAAAGCTGGGATAGGAGATCCACCTATGTCAACCCCGCATTTAGACACACGTTATGTCAATGGCAAAAAAGAATTACTCTTTGGTCCTTTTGCAGGATTTAGTACCAAATTCTTGAAAAATGGTTCACGATTAGATTTGTTTAAATCCATCAACTTTAGCAATATCCCTTCTTTGTGGGGTGTCTTTTGGAATAATTTGCCTTTGACAAAATACCTGATCCAGCAAGTAACCATGTCCTTTGATGATCGGATGGATGCGTTACGTGTTTTTATGAAAAACGCAAAAGATGAGGATTGGGAAATACGTGTTGCTGGTCAAAGAGTGCAGACAATAAAACGAAGTGAATTTGAGGGCGGAGAATTAGAATTTGGTACGGAAATCGTTAGCAGTCAAGATGGGCAAATTACGTGCTTATTGGGTGCTTCTCCCGGAGCTTCAACCTCTGTTGCCATTATGATGAAGGTCGTTGAAAAAGCGTTTCCTGAAATATTAAATTCGGCCGAAGGAAAGCAAATACTTAATTCAGTATTGCCAAACTGGAATAAAGAACCAAATGCTGCTGCATTCAAAAAGGATTTATTGAAAGCTAAGGAGAGTTTGAAGCTTTGATTATTAATATAATCAAAACACTCCTGTCTCAATAAAGACATAGCGTATCTAAAGTCATGTGAACCGCAACTGCTATTCAATAATGACCCTACCCGTCTTAATATTTTCCAATTTATAACTGAGCCTATAAAAATAGATTCCACTCGCTAAACGCTCAAGATTGATCGTTGTCTCATATTCATTTATAGCAGTTTGATATCTTACCCTACCCAATGCATCATAAATATAAATTTCAAGATTTTGAAGATCCATTTCGGAATTAATTTTAAGCGTTCCTATAGTGTGAATCGGACTAGGATAAAACGCAATCAACTTATTATTGATAGAACTTATAGCTAGAGAGGTTGGTTGACAGGTCGTCATAGTGTTCATATATTCATAATTAGCAATGAAACTTGGAAAGGTGTAACTGTTTTTAACTCCAGAAATAACTACTGCTAAAGAATCAAATTCAACCGCATCTCCCATTAAATTTGGGTAATTAATACAGCCTATATCTGAGTACTCATTACAAACAATATAAATTTTATCATCAGGGCCTAATTGCATCCCATTCATGACCGAATTAACATTGGACTGAAAGATTGTTAAGCGAGAATCAATTATAGCGCTACAAGTTCCACCATCAGCAGTTAAATCGTATTGATAAAGTCTTTTACCTCCAGACCCTCCACTTACTGTGGCATAAAGTTTCGTGTCATCTGGAGAAAACTCAACGCCATAAACGCGTTTGTTCAAGGAACTATCTATAGCGATATAACAATTATTACTGATAAGCCCTGTAGTAAGATCGAAATCAAATAAATCTACAATTGCGGGTCGACTATTTCCAATTGCAAGGGCTAATTTGGTTCCTGTAGAATTGAATTTCATTTGACCCAATGCTCTTCCTGGGTTCCAGGTTGAAGTCACTGGACTCCATCCATGAATTGTTCCAATAGTTGAAATAACTGGATCTGAGAGTCCACTTGAAGTTAAATGCCACGCCATAAATTGATCCGAAAACATTTTGTGACCGACAATCCAATAGCCGGTTCCTTCGTTGTCCATACAAACGGACAATTTTTCAGTGGAACTATCAGCCAATGCAATGTTCTTTTGATCAGCAATAACGTCGCCATCTCCATTATCCAAACACATATCAATAATAGAATAGTTATATCCCTTTTCTGTTTCGGAATAATAACTTAGAAAATGGTCACTCGTGAATAAATAAAATAAATTTTCATCACCCGGTTTAGGAACTATTATACTTGAATGGGTTGAAGATTGTCCACCAGAAATGTCATTGCCATTGGGCATTCTTTCATGATTGCGATTCCAAACAGTATGACCTCCAGAATAAAACAAAATACTACCCGTACTATCCGAAATTACGGCTGTCCCTTCTTGTGAGTAGGCACTAGAATCTGTTCCAGTTTGGCCTTCGGAAATAGCAATTGGTGAACCACTGGAAAAATCAAGGCCTGACTCTTCTCCAAAACACCAAATATTACCTTGGTTTTGTGCTGAACATACAAATGGTATACATACAGCTAGTAGATAAAAATACTTTTTCATACGAGTTGATTTTGGGAATAAATGTTGCGTAACATTACTAACGATAATTATTTGCTAAGCGTTGGTGAAAATTTCACTGATACGTGCTAAAAACGCACACCCGTTTATGCTATGCATAAAATCAATACTCCTGCGTCTCTATTCGAATATAATTATTCTCTAAAGCATACATGATTACTGGAATGATATTTTTGCACCCAATACGTTCGATCATTCTTCTGCGGTGTGTTTCAACGGTGCGTTTGCTATTGTTTAAAATTTGCGCCGCTTCTTTGGTAGATTTTCCTTTGCCTAATAAGCCCAAAACATTCAATTCTTTCATACTAAAAAAGGCTGAGCGCATATGCCCTTCTCCAAAAAGGCGTTCCCTTATATCTGCTGGAAAAAGAATGCCTGTTGTATTTTTTAATACGAGGCTTTGAATCGTTTCGGTTACCATTTCCGGCTCGGCGTCTTTTGAAAGGAAGGCACTCACCTTATTGGTGCTTGCGAATAAATAATTCTCGAAAATGCGATTTTCAGATGATAGTAATAGTGTGCGGAGCGAAGGATGATTTTTTTGAATTGTTGAAAGCGTAAAATAATCTTCATCTGTATACGTGTCAAACAAGATTAAGTCAATACCGTTGAGGTTGCAATTATTCAATTCTTCTACAGAGCTAAAATCATGCACCACCTCAATTGTATCGAGTGCATTTAAATACAATGCAAATCCCTTTCTAAAAAGTTGGGCAGTATCTATGAATATGATCTTAATTTTTTTCATTGTTTTTCGCTTACAACTCAATGATAGTGAAGTTTAGTTGAATTAATTGCATGTTGATTGAAAGCGCTTCATAAGTGGTTGCTTTGTTTTATAAGTGGTAGCACTTAATGAAATAGGGGTGATTTGGAAAAAAATAAGACGGCACACAGAGGATGCGCGCACCAATTTGTTTTTTTATTACAACTTTTATTAGGTGTAATGACATGAATGAGATGGTGCGCGTGAATACGCGTATCAGTTTTAATACAAGGCTTCAACAGACTAATTTAACTGCGCTATGCTGCCACGAGATTGCATCTCGTGGTATTTTAAAATTAACCACTATCTTTAACTTGAAACATTAACCCAAAAATGTCCCGTAACAATAAATTTCATAATCCAGAATCAGCATATTTTGTAAGTTTTGCGGTCGTAGAATGGATAGATGTTTTCACTCGCAATGCATACAAAAACATCTTATTGCCAGCATAACAAAGGTATGGAGATTTATGCTTGGTGCATAGTGTCCAATCATGTTCATTTGGCATTTAGAAGTGTTGGAGAACTGAAACCAGGACAAATTCTTGGTGATTTTAAGCGTCATACAAGTAAAGCAATTGTTAAAGCTATAATTGAAAACCCAAAAGAAAGTAGAAAAGAAAACCTTCTTACAACGTTTAAAAAAGCAGCCAATAAAACTACAAACGTAGATAAATATCAATTTTGGCGACACGATAATCATCCCATAGAAATTTGGAGCAATAAAGTTATCTCAGAGAAAATTAGATATATTCATAATAATCCTGTTGATGCAGGTTTGGTTTTTAGACCTGAAGAATATATGTATAGTAGTGCCGTGGATTATAGTGGTGAAAAAGGCTTGTTAAGCGGGGTGGTATTGGTGGCGATTTGACCTGTGCCACGAGATGCTCCAACACAGGCGGACGTGGCGGCGTAAGGAATCATTTTGAACAAAGAACGGCCGCCTTAAAAGACGACCGTTGACTAGTTTGTAATGTTACTTAAATAGTTCGGATACTGCCGAGGTGGTAGTGGCGATTTGACCTTTGCCACGAGATGCAATCTCGCGGCGGCTCGGGGAGGCAATCTTGCGGCAGCTTGGGGTGTAGGTAGGGGACGCGCTAAAAGCTCGCACCAATTTGATTCAATATTTTATACCACGTGAATTCTCAAATTCCTTACCTGTAATTTTCATATCGACTCCTATTTGAAAATAGAGATGATCTCCTTTATAAACTTCAGGAAATTCGCCAGCTCCTAACACTTCATGTATATAGCCTTGCATTATCACTCTACCTTGGTCCCATTGAAAACCTCCCGTAAAAGATAGGTTTAGCTTTGGTGTTATTCTTTCCGTCCATTTAAAACCAGTATATGTTCGATACCCTCCTTTATAACTCGAAACCTCAAATAGCCCATTATTATATAACATTCCACCAGGAAGTGTTGAAACTTGCGGACTGTTTCCCTCTCCTGGCTTTCTATGAGGAGTAGATCCATACATTGAAAAAGTTAAAAATCTGGAACCATCATTTTTATAAAATGTCATATTAATATGCTGTGTTATACCCCCATCTGTCTTACCCCAACTTCCATATTCTCCATTATATCCAAAACCCGGTGTAAAAATGTCATTACCTATGCTTAATTGAAACGAGTGATTCCTACCTCCGAGCACTAGACTATATGCCGTCGAAATATTGCTCTGCTTTGCAAAATATCCAACGTTTATCCTAGGTTGAATAGAATAAGACAAACTTATTCTAAATCTATAATTAGCGACCCATTTTGCACTTACTGAAAAGTGACCATTAATATTAGCTCCAGAAGATTCTATGCCATTTTGTGATGAAGTGCCGAGGACGGCCAAATAATTATATGAACTCAAACTAAAAGCTTGATTTCGTTTCCCCACCTCCCCAGACATAGACTTCTTCAATTCAAAATATCCTCCTGATAAATTAGTTTGATTACCAAAACTAGCAAAGGCCCCTGCTTTAACTCCATCTTGCTGAGTATCACCCTCTGTGGTTTTATTTATTGGTTCAACTTCCAACCCTTCTAACTCAACTCCATCAACAACCCGATTCTCACTAAATGCGTAAGAACTATTGTGCGGATACTTGCCTGCCAAAGGATCAACAGCAAAGAACCTCCCAATCCTAGGGTCATGCATACGATATTTATAATTCACTGAATTCCCTTCACCTTTCACTTCATCATCTTTCTCTTGTCCTTGAAATCCATAACGATATACAGCACTTGTTTGATTTCTACCCGGCATTTGCATCCCATAAGGGTAGTAATCTGTAACAGAAACAATTTCTGCTGTATAATTAGATCCGTCATAGATTTTACGATCAGTAACTACAGTTCGCACATTCCCCAAATGGTCCTTCAATTCATACATTTTACGACCAATTGTTCTTGTAAATAAATTCTCAGGTGAACCATCTTTAATCACATGTGCTTGCAAAGGAATATCCGCCTTTAAATAATTGTCCCAAGTAGAGACAGGAACAATTGTTTGGTATGACGGACTAGGAATTCCTCCTGGGTTGGCCGCGATCAGAATGTCATTATTACTGTCATCATCTTGATCTGTTAAAACAAAAATCTTATCATTCTCTCCAAGTTGAACTGCGCCAGCTAGCAGTGGCATGCCACCGTCACTTACACCAAAATCCCAACGGTGAATAGCATCCACGCCTGCTTGTCGTTTGATATAAAACAAGAAGTCACTTAAAGGAGTATAACTCAAGTCTGGACATTGTGAAAAGCCATTATCCTTAACAATTGACGTTGATACGTCTGCGTAATTGCTATAGTCATTGATATAAAATAGTGTATACGGCAAACTCACCGAGATCCAACCTGTATTAATTACTATTTCAGTTTCAGTCGACACTGCCATGTTTTGACCATTAGGACTAATGGCGATATTACTTGCTAAAACTTCAAAATCATAATTTTGACGAACGACGGGAGTACCGAAGCTGTTGTTCGTTGCCTCTACTGCGATACTAACAAGATCAGCATCACCTACGTCTTGACGGACGGCTAGAATTTGCGTTACAAAATCTCCTGAACGATCATCAACTACGGCCAATCCTTGTGCATAAGTTCCCGCGATAGTTACAGCAGGACTTAGCTCCATTGCACCACCTACATTAACAAATATTCGATTCGCTTTCAATTCTCCAGATTCATTAATCGTTACTAAATAATGATCGTCTGAATAAGGTTGTTTAACAAAAATGGACTGGCCATCCCAGTAACTATCAACATTATTAGATCCTGTTACCATATTGCCATTCCCGTCTCTGACAACAGTGACATTGCTAACACCATTATAAGTGCGGTGAGTTGAAGCCGTTAAAATTAAAGTGCCGAATTCATCTTCCAATACCGCATTGTTTTTGCCCGCAAGACCAAAAGCTCCAGTCAAATTATTATTTGATGCGACTTCTGTGGACGAATTGTACTTGAGCTCATTAATAAATTGAAGATTAGAGGTTCCGATTAATCCTTCGTATTGAAGGGATAAATTCCAGTTTTCTAATTCGGTTTTCTTATCATAGATCGTTGAATTAATTTCATCTCCGTGCGTGTCAATCTCTTTTACCACAACATTTTCTGGTGTAAAAAGTCCTACTCTATCACTTCCGTAAATGGTCTGTTCTGTTAATTTATATACCTCATTAAATCCACCTGGAGCTGCAACATTCGTTTTCTTGTAGGTTGCCATTGGGTTACCGGAGGCATCACGCACATAATAAGTAACTTCATTACTCCCTACGTCACTAGGGTCAATTACTTCTTTTGCAATTCTATTCCCTAAAGCATCATATTTAAAATTTATGATGCGATCAGTGGTGACCATGGATTTCACTTTTTGGAGTGCCGTCCATTCAATTGAAGTAATACCTTGCGCAACGTCAGAAATCAGTCTTCCAATTTGGTCATAACCATAGCTTTGCGTATCATCAATATCATCAATACCTGTCGCATCACCTGCATTATCTTCAACCATATTCAGTCGATTATGGTAATAGTTTTCATAGGTAAGTGACGTTGGCGCTGTACCTAATCCAGAAACTAAATGATCGTAATCATATTCAAAATCATCCATAGTAATTCCGTCAGATGCATTAGCATAGGCATTACGTTTCAAATAAGTGAGATTACCGTTAGCGTCAAAACTATACTCTGCATGATAATCGTCAGACGCGATCCAACTTGCAGTTTCGTCATCTGCGTCTAT
The DNA here is from genome assembly GCA_047623705.1 of Crocinitomix sp. GTDB lineage: Bacteria > Bacteroidota > Bacteroidia > Flavobacteriales_D > Crocinitomicaceae > Crocinitomix. Next base: position 50,943 of record JBLHOW010000029.1, on the reverse strand, counting down.
GGTATAATAATCTGCATTTTTAATCCGTTGCAATTCGTCATAACGGTATTTAAACCCTGTTATATTTCCAGCATGTTCAATGTCCGTCGGATTTCCCGTTGTTTGGTCAGGAATTCTTGATGCCCAAGAAGAGATATTTCCATTGTACAAATCATGTGTTCCTGCAAAATATTGTTCATCATCACTCGTATAAGCTGTTCCAATTCCTGACCCACGTCTATAATCGCCGTCATAATAATTCAAAATCATACCAAAGACATCTTCACCAACTGTATTGGCAAAGCCGTCTTGTCCTGGGTCTTTTTCAGTTGACAAGCTCGAATGATTGATTCCTTTGATCCAACCTTGAACAGTAGAAATATAATCTGTTCCTTGAACTTGATCTTGCCCCGTTAATTTACGATTCATGATGCCTACACTGTTATAAGTGTTTTCTTGATCCACATCCCAAATTACTTTATCGGTTGAAGTTTCTGCTGTGAGCATTCGATTATCGCCATCATATGAGTATTTGTGAAAGAACTTATCTGGATTATTGTCACTGTCGTCATTATAACTTACCATAAGCACATTGCCACTTAATAAGTCGTAATCATAAGCAACACTGAAACGGTCAAATCCTGGGATTTCTTGCACCAACCATGTCACATTTCCGTGTGGATCATAACTATAGTAGGTATAAGCGCCCTCCTCATTATAAACATAGCTAATGCGATTGCGCAAAAACTGTTGGCTTTGATTTTTATAATCGACCCCAGCAAATGGGTTATTGTAAATGGATTTTGTCCATTCTGAAGTTCCAGTAGCTGGATAGTTTTGATTTTCGATATTTGATAAAAAACCTTGTCCTACAGCATCTAAACTACTTATACCTGATTCGATTACTCGGCCTAAATCATCATATTTCATGTATGAATAAATATCGTTGGCAACCTGATAAGCATTTTGCGAAAAACGCATGCGTGATAAATCGTCATAATAGAATTTAGACTCACCACCATCAGGCGAATGACTACGCGTCATTTGCCCTAAACTATTGTATTGATAGTCTGTGACATGTGTGTGATTTGGAATTGTAGTACGATTTTGAACAGCCGGAGATGTCAAATCTTGCAATTCTACTCCTTGCGGTGGCACCGTTTTAATTAAATTCCCAGCGCGATCGTAATAATAAAGCATATAGTGATAAGCAGAGATATTATATCCTAGAGTAAATTCATCATTAACATTTGACGGAATCAAACATTGCTCATTATAACTCGCTTCAATTTTAGTTTTTTTGCTCTGAATAAATTCAGAGACTTGGTTTAAGATAGAAGTTCGAATTATATCACACTGCACTACTTCACAAGGCATAAATGAAATTTCGTCAGGATCATGCGGTCCAAATTCAAGCTCGGTATCAAATGGTATCCAATCAATACAAAACTCAGTTGGGTGACAATCTGAATTATGATGTTTAAACTTCACCATCCATGCTTCCCAAGTATTAGCTGCATCAGTTGTTTCTGTTTTATAAGCTGTTGCATTAGTTGAGCCAGCTGCCGAAGTTCCTCCTATAATAAATGCATCACTATTTAAATGTACAAGCATAGGATTATACTCTTCATCAGATGAACCAAAATGCTCGTCCCATTCCATTGCTCCGTAAGCCAAATGAATCAGGTGAAACTGTGTGCCATCTCCAGGTACATCCTCTTCAGTTAGAATAGCAAAATTACCATTAGAAGTTTGTGCCAAATCATAACCTTCCTGTCCAGGTAAATTAAACGGAACTCCGCCATTTGAAATGGTTCCAGTAGTTTCGATTCCGTATAATTTGGCGTCACTACTCGCATTATTTCCAATTACTGCCCAATTGTCGTAAGCTATTTGTTCAATAGCTCGAATATTATCGAAAGGTTCTGTAAATCCAACATCTGCATTCCACGCCAATGCGCCCAATTCATTGATATTATACACTTCAGTTCCGTTAATAGAACCGACTAATACACCAATGCCTTTTTGATGAATAACTGCTTTTACAAAATCACTATTTCCCCCCGCATCATATTCATAAACCCAATTAAAGGTTCCAGAAAAATCAATTTTAGCTAAAACGTCATAGTAAGTCCCCCCGTCATTAATATACCATATCACAAAGGCATCTCCTATCTCATTTGTTTCAACCGAAGAAGTCAAATGTTCTCCTGAAGCCGCTATATCTGAAGTGTAATTATTTAACCAAACAACATTTCCTTGACCATTCAAGCGTGCCACTTGATAATCACTTGTTGAAATAAGGTAACCTCCTTGAATAGATTTCACGCTATGAATAGTTCTACCATTAACTTCACTTGTGTAAATTTTACTCCAAACAATTTGGCCGGCGTTATTGTATTTAGTTAATTTATTTCCAGCAAGTAAAACAATATGTCCGCTTCCATCCTTGTCGAGGTCAATTAAGGCCGCCTCTTCTGATGCTGTATGAACAACATTATCATTTTCAGCACGATTCCAAGAGATTAAGAACTCTGGCATCCCATCAGAAGATGCTGTTTCTTTATCCAAGCAACCTGCTTCATCTGGAATATAAATACTTAATGCTCCTGTCAATACATTTTCAATATTTTGTTGCTCAGTAGTTGTCATATTCGTTCCACTTATCGTACAGTTTCCTTTACATGACTCTACCAAAACATCAACAGCGCATTCAATTTCTGCCAAGCTATAATCAAAACTATATCCATAAGTAAGAGGATCTGTGTAATCTGGCTCCCATTGAACAGAGCCAGCTATGGTTTGTGAAACATAGACAAAATCATCACCTTCTATAATACTCCCTTGTGAGTGGTATAGATTGCAAATTTCATTTCTAAATAACCCTCTTTTATCTTCGCATACTTGCTCACATGCTTCAGTTATTCCTTCATTCACATCTTGTTGGCCTGCTGTTCCACCAGCCGCGTCTCCAATATGGTTGATACAGAAATAAAATGCTTGAATGTCTTCATTTGAATAACTCGGAGACGACCAATCGATAACACCTATAACACCGCCTAAAAACTCATCTAAACAATCTGCATATGTACTAGGTTCATAATAAAAATAGTTATGTGCACTTGTAATAAAACCAGGTGTTCCAGGTGCAGCACCCACTATTTCCGTCCCGCCAACTAAAGGGAAATCACCCGCTGGATATTTTGTGCCTCGTGCACAGTCTAAAAAGCTATTAATTGGGTGATAGACATAATCTGCACCTTGCGGGCTAGCATTGAGGTTTGCTTGTAATTGTAGAGAGTTTTCATGATTCAAAATAATATTCCGCCAACATGACCATAAGTCGCAATAGTTATAACCGTCATTCACCATATTCTCAATTAAATACTGAAATTGTAGATCGGAGTATGTATACTCGAGTCCCTGTGCATAATCATAAGTTAAAATGGCTGTTGTTAATCCATTTGAAGTGATAAAGTCAGTAAATGCAGCAAAATCAGTTGACGTTTCGTCGCATTCCGAGCCAGGACATTCCAGCACAGGGATTTTAATTATTTTGCATTCGTCTCCAAGCGCATCATTTATACTGAAATTATAATATTCATCACCATTAAAATCAGACAACAAAATGGCATTTGGGTGCGTATCCAAATATTCGTAAAGTTCAACTAACTCATCATTCTCTAGATACGCCATCACAGTATACAAGTCGGCACTTGTATAACCTGGACCGCCTAAAATAGCGTTGATCATAGATGTTTCGACCGTATTTAAATGCGTTTCTAGCTGTGTGTATAATGATCCAGTTACTGTGTTGTTAGCAACTAGACGTTGGGTAATTTGATAATTTCCAATGTCTAGAGATAAACTATGTGAATAAGGAACAACTACTTCATCACAAGAAATGGTAGGATCAATGTCTTCAGTATGAGTATAAACAATTGTATTATCCTCCAGGTTAACGACCCTAATAAATAATTCATAGTCGCAAGAAGTACAGAAATTAGCGCAATAATCTTCAATCAGGTTAGTGGTCAAATTATAATTGATGTCTACCGCTGTAGGAATTGTTAAGAGCAATGTTTTTGACCGTTCCAGCACATTTCCGCTTGTTTGGATAAGCGGCTCTACTGTTTCAACGACTGGAAAAACAGCAGTAGCTTGAGATTCTAATGTCATTAAGTTATAACTACCAGTCATAGGTTCACTTAAGCAAGTGAATAAAGTTTGCCCTGCTTTGTTCACATAAGTCATGTGAACTGTCTTGTTCGCATCTATGGTTACAATTTTATGCACGCTCCCCGCGTCTGGAGCTTCATTTCCTAAAACACGCAATAATTCTGCATCAGCAACACTGCCATAGTAAGTGCGCGTAGTGTGTGCCGTTGCAAAATCTGTTTTCATTCGGTGATCATAACCTACACCTGAATTTTCTTTCGAACGACCGTCATTATAAAAACTTGTACGCGCAAAAGGATAACCTTCATTTTCATGTCCGGGAGTCGGGTCTTCCGCACTTGCCACGTATGTTTCCGTAGTATTATTATCTGAATAATAGCTAAATCCATTATTTGTACCATCCAAGGCAACACGTTCGGGTTCTTGGTAATTTCCGTCAGCATCAAAATTTGAAGCGTCATAAGCAGTTCCATCCGTACTTTTGAAAAACTTTTGTTTAAACCCTAAAGAACTTTGTCCGTAGACTGGTGCGGCAATACTGCTTAGCGAAGGACGTCCACTATAATCCTGAACGCTTTCAGATGCAACTACTTGATGGTTCGTATTAAGTATAGACTGACTTTGTTTGGCTTGTAAAAGACCATTGGCATAACCAATTTGTTCTCCAATTCTTACCCCACTCGCATAATCGCGCTCGCCTTCAATAAATACGCGACTATAATTCCAGTTTTTATCTTCATCAAATTGCACATTATAAAAAGTGTGTGGCTGTGCCGTGTAAGTTGACGGATCAATATTTGTTAAACCATCCGAAATGTGAGCACTCCATTCGTCCCAATTAGCTGGATTAGCTTCGCTACCATCATATTCATTTCCAATACCGCGCACTCGCCAGGTATAATAGCCTGTCCCTTCAGTTAATGTTAAACGTAAAGCCTGTTCCCAGCTATAAGTATGAATTGTTAAAGCTTTCGACCAATCCACATTTGCCGTAACATCATGTGGGTCATTCGACACTGTATTCGCTAAATTATAATTTTCTAATTTAAGTAATTGAAATTCATACATGGCATAATGCCCACAATCGACTGTCCAAATAAAATTTTTCGCTGAACTGGTTGTGATGTCTACATCTGTAACATTATCTGCAGCAATAGTTTTACCTCCAATTGGGAATAAAAATTCACCTTCGTATCCAACAAGAAGTTCTACGCTAGATTCATAGCCCAGAGGAACAATATAATTATCTACCGTTATTTCAATATCATCTAATGATGCATAAAAACTAGTGAAGTCTAACTGAAAAACTTGTCGCGGATTGTCCGTGTCAATATCTAAATGTTTGGTGAGTGTAAAAGGCGACTGTCCCATAAAAGCACATTTATTGGCTGTAATGATCACATCAACCTCTCCTTCAATGGCTGAACCAGCTGCCGATATATCAGCAAAATCATCTGCCAATGAAAAATCTATGACGAGATTCACTTTTTTATACCTAGTAGGACATGCATTATACATGCACCCATCAACATCAATGGTTTTAAGGTCTTCATTCACCATTTCTGTTGAATTAAAGAGTACAGCTTGTCCGTTATTCGGATATAAGACTAATTGCGCCTGAACAAAGCTCGCAAACAGGACTAAAAAGCCCAATAAGAGTCCTTTATTTATTCTTTCTGTGATCATAAAGCGTATAATTTTTGTATGCTGGAATTAACTTTTTGCCACGCATGATGTTGGCCAATAATTTTTTATTTAAAACATCTGTTTCAGAGTTGAAATCAATTTTATGATAATCAACTTTAATGTGAGAAAATTTTTGATTTGGATAATAAACGGTTTGAATTGATTTGACCAGTTGATTACCGCTAAAGTCAAAGCTAATTTCCTTCAGCCCATTGGCGATTTTATTGTCCCTTTCAAAAAAAAGTTTGATCTGATTTTTATTCACCAATCTTGCATTATCAACAGATGAAAACAAGGTGTCTTCGAACAATTGATACCGCTCAGTTAATTGATTCTTATATTCATCAGCAGGTGTATTAAATAAATGAATTTCTTTATTTTTTAAAGAAACGCTAGCTGTGGTTTTCTCATTCTGATAAACCTTTGAATCGTCACTAAAAAAGTAACGTTTTGATTGATCTGATATAACGTGTGCATCATAACTTATTGAGTCTAATTGTTTCCGATTTGTGTACACCACGTTCATAGTGAATTTCATTTCAAACAAATTCTTTTTATCAACATTATTGACTTTATTTTCTAATATTGTGTACCAACTTTTGATTTGGTTCACACATTCTTGTGTTTGAGACCAACCAATTTGTTGACCCCAAAAAACAAGTCCTATAATTAAACCTAGTTTTCTCATTAGTTTGTTCTATTTTTTAATGGTGTATGATATTGTCCGTCTGTCACGGTTTTAATTCCCCGTGTTGTTTCGATTAGTTTTCTCGTCAATTGACCTTCGTCATTATACTGGTAGAGCATAGAGAAATGCTGATCATCAAACGTTGCCATAAGGCGATAATTTTTATAATCATAGACATAGCACGCCATTTCAGTATCCATTGGCTGGATGCGTAAGTCATCAACATAAATATCTTTGCCAACCACACTGTTTTCAATATTGAAATTAATCGTGAAAGTTGCTGGGTTAAATGATCCCCAAGCCGAATGATTCAACTCATATAGCGTCCATTCTCCAGTTTGCGCCACTTTGTTCATGTTGCCTGATATGTTAGTACCCGTTGCAACATCTGACATAGTCACTTGAATGTTTTCAGTATTTGCGTCTAGGTTCTTAATCCACACTTTGGTGTGTAAACCTGCGTTGGCAATCTGACTAGTAAACTCCATCTCATTTGATGTGAAGAATGGACTTACAGATCCGCTGGCAAATTTTAAAGAAGAATACCCTGTATGGCTCGCTTCACTTACCACGACTGTTCCTCCAAGGATTTGTATATTTTCTTCTACTACATTTCCTAGTGGAGTAGCATATGTGTTTTCAAAGCTTTCAAATACTACTGATTCATAACTTGCGTTACCTGCAACCAAATAAGGCAGGTACTCATGGTACCCAAATTTAACGGTGCTCTTAATTCCAAGTATATTTTTTTCTTCTAAAGCATTACCGTCTGGTGAGTATTTAGTGACAGTAGTCGCTTTCAACCACGCATTCGGGTCATTTGCGTCTTCATATTTCCAATTGAATAAAGCCATGCTGAACACACCAGAATTATAATTGAATAGTTCATCCGTTGTGCTTACATTATAAGGATTAAAACGTTCTTCTAATCCCGTCGTACTCGCTTTGTATGCGTATGAAGATTTAACTCTCCATTTACCGCGTTTACCCATTTCGAAATTATTGTAATTAACAATTCCGTTGTCATAATTTGATTCATCATAATCCCAAGTGTCATCCAAAGTGCTTGCACTTGCAGTAATCACATTTTGAACTGTTTTAATCGGGTAAAGTGATTCACAAAATTCTAAACATCCAACCGCTTGCTCGTCACAATCACCTCCAACAGTACCGTAAAATAAGGCACCATTTTCAGGATTGATTTGGAATTCACCATCAATGACGCTTTGTAGATTCATCTCACAACTACTGACAAACGCGTAATTCACAAGCAAATAATGCGGAGCATCATTAGCGAAGTAAAAAGAGTTACTTATCTCGGGTGAACCTGCTCCATTTACATCAAACATTTCATCTCTTAGACAAAGTTTAACCTCTCCTGATCCATCAATAACAGAGTTCGGCAGAATTACAGCGTTTGAAGCAGCACTAGCTGTAAAAGTTGCAATAGCAATTCCCGTAAACGCATCATATTCAGCAACATCAACAGGTTCAGAATAATTTGACTTAAACACTGCTATATTGAACGGTGTCCCTGTTAACGATCCATTGGTTCCAAAAGTCACATCTTGAATAGTTACTCCAGGCGGTATACCAGAAACGTCATAGGTCATAAATCCTCTATCTACAGTATAATTTGGAGATGGTGTAGAAACGCCACACTTAGCTAAAATCACTGATGTAGAATTTCCAGTACTGGCATTTCGAACTGTTGTTAAATTTGGTCCAGTTGCACTAACAGTACCTTGCATTGCACTATTAAATGTTTCAGTTAAAATTCCACTTGAAGTTGAAAGTGTAATTGAATAATTGCCATCACCATCTATAGTAATATCAAAGGTGGCATCTTCAGTTGTACAATTAGTAGGATTTTGTGGATCTAAAACTACTCCAGACGGTATAGTAATCGTTCCGCCTGAACCTAGCACGCCATTTAGCGAAGAAACTAATGCTAATCGATCGAGATATGCTGCATTATCTGGGTGAGCAGGATCACTCAATGGAAGCGATACAATTTCTGGCAACGTTGAATTTAAAGCTGCCGATTTCCCGTACGTTACGAATGACCCTACATTGGCACCAGCTTGATTTGTTTTACCACTTCGCACAACTATAAATTGAATGTCCGTTGCGCTATATTGCGTACCAGAATTGTAATACGTTGGTACTAAATTTATTTCCGAACCATGAATTTCGGCAATATGAAATAGGCCTCCAGGTAATTTTATTAAATCACCTGTTGATAATTGATTCAGTGCATCACAGACATCAATAGGACCAGCCGCACTATAGAAGCTCAACTTCACGCTATTGTCGGGGTATACAAGTTTGTCAATCATATAACCTGCTGCCGTTCCGTCAGAACCAAACGACTTACCTTCACTATAGGCTACTTGACCCATATTCGCATATTCCTGATACCCAGGAATGGCATATGATGTAAACCATCCATGATGATCGTTATTGTCAATTTCAAATTGTTCTGCCTCATCCGATCGGTTAAAATCATCATAAGTTCTTGTAATTACAGGATCTCCTGTTTGCGGGTTAAAGGCCAAGTTTTCGGACTTAGAATATATGCCGTCCGTATAATTTCTAACGGATTTAACCATTGCGGGATAACGCACAATTTTATTTGTTACATGCGTATGCAATTCTGTTTCTACATGCTTATAAGATGGAAATAAACTTCCCATTGGAACGGGTATTCCCCCGAACAATCCAACACTTGCGTCAAATTCGGCGTTAACATCATGCAAATGGTCAGTAGTAGATCGGGACTCCATAGCCATTTCAGTCTCTTTCCCTAATGGCAAATCGACAATTTCTTCCAATGAATTCATAACCGGAACATTCTCTCCAACTTCAAAATATTCATACTGTGTTGAACTAACAAGATTTCCATTCATAAAATCCACAACGTTGTTATAATCTCCCGTATAAGCAGCCGAAGCTTTCATTTTACCGTGCATATCATTGATTTCGAAACGAAACCCTTGGGCCGCCCAAACGTTATTGGTTACTTGATTTACATAAAGTAATGGCAGCGGTAGATAGTCGTTTTTAGTATTTCCTGCTAAATCTGTGTATTCTGCAATCAACGGGTAATCTTTACAAGTATGAAATTGGTTGACAGAATAACCCGTATTGGTTTTTCCAGTGTGAATATTTTTTGTAATAACCTGTGAATAACCAACTGTTGCCGAACCGTATAATGATTCACCTATTGGCCCTTCATACTTTTCCTTTTCTTTACCTGCGGTTACAAAGTCACGAAATTTATCCCAGCCATTTTTAGGTAAACGATAAATATAATCAACCAAAATATTCTCTTCTCGCATGGTGGTTGGTTCATTGGTAGCAACTCCACTCGATTTTATATTCCCATCTGTATCTTTAAATTGATAGACATATTCAGTTCCATATAATTCAGGTTCCTCGCCGTCATGTATGGCAGGTGTATACATCATCAATCTTTTTACACGTATGCCTCCACCTTTTTTAGGCTTAATACAGGGTACACGGAAATAAGAATTTTCCCAATCTACATTCAAACATCCTTCAGCCTGGCCAGGAGTTGGCATAGTCGACATCATGTTTATAAATTGAGTGACCATTCCATTTGGATCATCTGTATTGTCTTCATAGGATAAATCTCCATTTATACCACAATTTGAGTTTAACGATTTACCACTTAAGAAAGCTTTTTCATATTCTTGACAAACCTTTTTAGGTAAGTCGGTCCGTCCATTTTGACCTGTAGCTAGATCGATATAAACTTTTTCAGCACCTGGAGAACCTACTAACTGCGCATCTGCTATTTTAATATATCCTTTAATATATTCTACGTCGCAATCTGTAATGTCTGGCAATGGATTTAATGGAGACATGGAATACAACATTTTGAAATACATTTTTTTACTGGTTTCCACGTAGGTTTTTTGAATAGCATCTACTAATGCCTGTTTCTCTTCTGCTGTATTAACATTAATTGCCTCAGTATTTAAAAAATAAGTCGGAGAATTACCATCATCAGACCCTGCTTCAACTAGGGGTACCATTACATGTGCTTGTTTATCTTGCACATATTGGTAGTCATCCTGTTCGTATTGCACATGAATTTGACCCCCGGATGGAAGCTTGATTACTTTTAAATTCCATGCAGCTGGGTCATAAGGTAGGTCTCCAGCATTCGTTGCGATATCATTTCCGTTGACTAAATTTTGATTTAGCCAAGGTCTCCCGGCGTCGTGCGCTTCTTGACCATTGATAGTTCCTTGATTATATCCCCATGCGTTGAGTTGCTGCTCATTATATGCTGGGTTTTCCGCTTCAGTTGCGGCACCATAAAAATCAGCATAACCTGCTGTTACGTCATCATCTCCTGCAGTGTACTTTGCCGGATAGCTGTCGTAATTTGGATAATTATATTCAAATTCATATGGGCTAATTTGCGCTTTATACACGCCATTATAATCAAACCAAACTCTTGTTAAGGTTAGTTTTCCACCGCCGTTATCCGAATTTGGAATACCTGGTACATTCGTATAGTCGTAATCAAAATTCACAGTTTTTAAAGGGGCTGGTTTCGGATTTGAATTATCAGCTACATAAGCTTCCCATGCTGCATCTTTTACGAATAATTCAATTTTATCTAATTTTTGTAATTGTTTATCGCCAGACGCTCCAATCAACAAGGATGCATCAGCTGCACTTGGGTTTGCTGAAAGTCCATCCATTCTCGCCGAAGTTTCAAAAACAGCGATATGTGTTTTTGTCTCAATATTCTCAAGATAATAAACCTCTTTTTCACCAGAGGAATATGTTCCTAAATCATCTTTTTTGTCAGATAATCGACCACGATCATAATATAGTCCAGCATAAGGGTATCGCCAATCGTACCAATTTCCATCATCTAGCTTTGATTTTTGGTCTCCTCCTTCAGAACCATAAGCTTGTGTATATTCGAATTTTGTATAGCCACCAAAGTCGTCTTCTGTTGGGCCATCATTAGTCCTGTCAATATAATTGGGTTCATTTATTGAAGTTAATAAATAAGAAGTTACATATGGAGCTTCTCTTTCTTGACCTTGAATAATCTTTAAATCTTCCCTGTTTTGCGCTGTGCTCACGTCAGCATCAGCATAAACCATGTAGCCATTTTGAACAATGGGCGCTGGTGTTATACCCGTTAAACCTATTGAGATATCTTTTTCGTTTCTAGCAAAAACAGGTAAACCATAATTATATGATTCACCATTCTTGTTTTTCACACTTAATTCGGCAATTTGGTCCCCTAATTCTGGTTCGTCATAATGAATGAATTCTTCAATATGCTCGCTTTTTTCATAGGATCTATAATGTACAGTTCCAGAGGTTAAATTCTTCTCTTCAAACGTATTATGTCCAATGTAAGAAGATGCTCCAATATCATAACTACCCGTTGAAGAATTTGAATTAACTCGCTGATCAATTCCAGCTACATCTGCAGTAAATTTTTTGAATCCTGGAACCCCACTATTTTTATAGAGTTCTGCTGACTCCTTAATCTCATCATTATCAAACTCAACATGTCCACCTAAATCACTCGCAAATCTAAAGACACCTTCTTCATTTCCAGAAAATAATTCTTCTCCATCATGTAGTTCCCATCCTTGCTGTTTGTAAACGTGATAGCCAACTCCAGCGTTTCCTCCAAGGTCGTTATTTGCACCTCCCGCAAACTCGAAACCTAAATTTCCAATTTCTATTTCACTCTTTATTTGATTCGGTCGGTATTGTCCAATTGCTTTATGGTGCATTCGGAAAGCACCTGATATTCCTTCACCAGAAACCAAGTATTGATCTGTTAAGGCATGCGGAATTCCTAGAAATACGTCATTGTTTTCATAATTGTGTTGCTTTTCGGTATAATAATCCATCAAATTATTATCATTAGAATATGCGTTACGCACATATTGATTCCCGTAAACGGCATTGGTTGTTACGGGTACATTTTCTTGTACCGCAACCGATCCGCTAAAACCGTATTGCAGTCCTGCAGGCAAAGGTGAAACTGGCGCGAAAAAGCCCATAGAAAAATTAAAGGCACCCCCTTCATAATTGCTAATTTGATTTGCTTTTTGACCTCCTGACAGCGAGACTATCCCATAGACTCCCCCAGATTTGAGTTTTTGATTCTTTACTTTTTCATAGCTCTTATATATATTTGACATAATCTGGGCTGAAAATGGATTGGTTGGATCATAGTTTGACAGTTCATCATCACGCTCTTTATCTATATCTTTTTTATTTTTCTTTGAACGACCTAAAAGTTTCCAAGGATCTACTCTCAAAGAAAAAGAATGCTGCCCATCTGTAATATTAAATCCAGTAGAAACTAGCCCTTTATTTAATGAAAGACCAGCCCCAGTGCTGTAGCCAAAGCCTTTATAATTATTGTAGGTTATAGACGCGTTCAACGAGGCATCTATACCTATCGTTTCTAAGCCATTAGAGAAAATCTCAGTTCCTCCATTAATGCCTGCTGTGAGAGTAATGTTCGGTATCGCCTTATTATGATTCTTAACTGTTTCCCCATTCCAATCATCAGGAAAACCTTGTTTACCACGATTAATTGCACCCGGATTTAATGTCCAACCATGCCCTACCCACGAAGCTTCTTGCTCACCAGTTGTTCCACTGTGATAAGACAATGAAATTGGATAACCGCCACCATTGGTTCCAGGCACCATTAGTACAGGTAAATTATACGTAAAATCACCGCTAAATGGGTCCACCATATTATTGGTGGCCACAGGTTCGAAACTCCCAAATTCAGGAGAGCTTGGGCCAGATGTCAGCGCCATTGCCGCAGTAGGTGCAACAATTTCAAACACCATATTGAAGACCATAAAAATGGCCATCTTCTTTAAAAATGAATTTTTTCGTTCTAATCTTGACATAATCAATTCTATATTTTGTTTGGAATTGTTTTAAAATCTTTTGCGTTGAAAATGAATTTTGTTAGGCCAATTCCTAGCACCTCATCATCATAAACAAAGCTGATTTCTTGAATATTTGTTACTTCAAATTCTTGTGTTGGAGGCACGGCTACAAAATGAATTTTGCGATTGTTTCCCAGCGTATAGGTATTTTCCATATTACTTAATACCACATTAAATGGTATTCCGTTTACGGCAATGCGCACGTCCTCAATGATTGAGAAATTAAAGTAGTTGACATTGTCTTTAAAATCACCTACCCCATTGACCTCATTGTATAAAAAATTACCAGTTTTGCGCTTGCCGTCACTTTCGATTTCCATTATAAAGTGTACACTTTGATCTGGTTCTACATCTTCATTTAATGCCGTTAAACTGGATCTGTTTGGAACATAAGTGACCGCAATATTAAAACCATTTACGTTTTTGATTTTGCAGTACGGATTGTCGGATACCGGATTTTCTGCATCTGACATAATTTCAGATGAATCCGTCAATGCTTCTGCCTCTTTTTGGCAAGCAAATCCTACAATTAATATGAGAAAAAGGGCTCCTAATTTCATTCTGTTCCGTTGTATTGACTGTTAATGGATTCCAGTAATTCTTCCGTATAGTCTAATCCTGGATCACCATATAAAATTGTCCCTGACTCAGCAGTTGTAATCAATAAATCCAGCTCATTTGCGGTTGCAAAACTTTCAGAAAAAGCGTTAACTTGATTCAATACACCTTCTAAAATTTCTGTTTCGCGCTCTATTAATGCGGTTTCCATTTCTTGCGCATATTTTGCGACATTATTATACTGATGCTGGAGCAAATTTTCTTGTTGCATCATTTCTTCTTCAGATAGGTTAGGACGTTGATTGTTATAATTATCTACTGATGTTTGATAGTCACTTTTTAGAGTTTCAACATTCTCATTCCACTCGCTCTGTTCTTGCTCAAATTTTGTCATAGCGTCAATCATACCATCAAATTGGTAAACCAATTCTTGTGACCGAACGAAGCCCGTTTTTAGATTTTCTTTTACGGTAAATTGAAGGTAAAAAAGGAAGGACATCCCTAATAATAGGACACCCGTTAAGATGTTTTGAATTGTAATTTTCATTAATTTATTTTTAAGAATTAATTGGGTTAGATGTTTTAATATTGGACCAAAAATTGACCTTGCATTGTTTCATCATCAATGATAATCGTGTAGTTATAAACACCTTGATCAATAAGGGTTCCATCTATCATTCCATCCCAGCTGAAATTTTTATCTTCAGTAGTGAATACTACGGTACCATCTAACTTTGAAAATTCGACATTGGTCACATTAAACTCTTCATTCATTACTAAGGAAATCTCATCATAAGCGGCATCTCCATTTGGAGTGAAGACCAACCCATTTTCTAAGGAAAGAAATATCGGATTTTCTATCGGTATATCATTTTGATCAGTGTCGTGTACAGTTAATGTTGTTCCTTCGGAAGTAAAAAATTGTTGATTATCGAAATACACATCATGTGTTTCATCTTCATAATCAATCCGTCCATGCAAATTCGTAATCTCACCTTCTATAATATTAAAGACAACCCTAATTGGGTCGCCTTCTTCTGCTCCAGGAATCGTGATTACAATTTCATCTGATTCTAATAAACCTTCAATTGTAATTATTTCAGTTCCTCCTGATTCATAAGAAGTAGTTGTTTCTTTTACATCTACTATATATTCTCCTCCATCAACAATAGCACTGGTATTCACGCGCAATACTGTTGGCGGTGGAACAGCAGCCATTGATTCTGATTTGATTTCGTGAGAAAAACTATAGTTTGAAAATGCTACAGCTAATAATAATACCCATTTCATAATTATTCGTTTATGGTTTAACAATTACGAATTAATGGCTATTACTTTAACGATCCTAGACTCATTTCATAACTGGCACCAATTTTCCACAAGTGGTACATTTATATAAACAAATTAAAAATTTAAGGATGCGAAATGGAATAAAAAGTCTGTCATCAGTAAGAGAATTAGATGCAGGAATTGGATTCAATTTAAGACTTGTGCGCTATTCAATATTTTTCTCAAATCTTCAAAAACAGGCTTCAAGAAACACTACTTTTCTCATTTCTGAGAGAAGAAAAAACAGTATTAATCTAAATAAAAGCAGCGAAAACTTACTGCTTTTTTATGCCGAAAATGATATAGTTAAAATCAAATTTTAATGTAGGATTGAGCTTATTTGTTATTTGCCCGTTCGAAGCATCAAAATGCCACTGTGTCCAATCCCAATTATATTTAAGGTTAGATGGAATTTGAACCGCAACGTATGATCCTAGTTTTAATCGTAGTCCAGATGGTGTCGTATCGAAATCTAGTCCGAGATGGAAATCTTGAACAGGAATGTTTTGTCTTTTGGACGCCACAGATTTTGCTATCCCTAACATAGTTTCAGAAAGTGGCAACAGGGCAGGTTGAAATCCGCCCAATAATTTGAGTCCCGATTTGAATACATCTCCTTCAAGAAATTCTAAAAATGAATCATCATCTGAATTCCTAACGTTCACCGTTGTACAATTAAATACCAAACCGCGTTCGCCCACATTAAGATCAACAAAAATTGGATAATTTACAACTCCCGCAGCCTGTCCTTCATGCACTTTGCATACCTGATTAAAACGTACTTTTTGAGTCGTTCCATCATCCATTCTGTTCTCCGCCTGAAAATCAAATAATACTTTATGTACTCCACCACCGGGATAATCAGCCACATAAAGCCGATCTAATGAAATCGTAATTGTTTGATTCTTTAATTCGGCATCTGACTCAATTTGCCCTGGACTAACAATCTCTAAATGGCGCTCGCCTGCCTTCGCCTCAATAAATCCGAATGCATGTTCAGTATGCCTCCAAGGACGATCAGTTAAAAAATCAAGTATACCAAACGAACCGGCTCTTTCACCAGTACTTGTTAAACTTTCGGCTAATTTTTCTGCCTCTTTTTCTTCTCCAACGGCCATTAGGGTTTCATAGAGTTCTTCTGAACCCATGTCTTTGACGAATTTATACATATCACTCATAAATATTTAATTGTGTATCTGATTTAAACGTTTTACTCATTTCTTTACTCCAATCTTCTCGCTGCTTCAATTGTTCTTCGTTGTGCGTCATTAGTTGTTGCGTAAGATTCCAAATTTTATTTCGAATAACGCGACCCCGTAAAAGTTTGGATTTAAACTCTGAAACATCACTTAATCGCGGTTTTCCTTTCGGGCTTAACTCCATTTCTAAGCGATTTAATATTTTTTCCAGATCAGCAGGGATGACAGTTCCGGCATATTCTTCATTCTTTGAAATCAGAATAAGTTCTATCACATCCCAATGACGCGATAATTCGTAAACAGTACCTCTTAATGGACGATTATCTTTCTGTGCTGGTTCCATCATAAAATCGACAATATTTTGAAACATTTCTCGCGCAATTTTAATCCATTTTTCCTTTACTAATGGGCGGTGATCCTCTACGTCTGTAATCAAGAAAAGGACTAATAAACTCCAATTATGAATTGCGTCATGCGCATCTTGGGGCGATAACTCCTCCTTAAAGAGTTGCTTTAAATACTCCGAATAAATATTTTTGCAGTGATTTTCTAAGCCATGCAACACCAACTTACTTGCAGCTAAACACAGTAATCTATTCTTTAAATTCGGAGCGATACGTTTAAGCCCTAATCGCCCTTGTTCATACATTAAACGTGCAATTGAATCTTGATAAAATTGAAGCAATTCTTTTAATCCACCTTCTTCTTCCGATTCTTCTCCAACCATTTTCTCCTTATCCCGCTCTATCCTGTTTTGAGCAAGACCTGTCCATTTTATGCGCTGCTCTAAAGACATTTCATAAACCCCTAACTGAATCAAATAAAAGTACTCGCCTAATTCCAACAAATCCTCATATTCAGGCTCTATCGTAAATCGGATTAAATTTTCTTTTTTCTCTTTAATGATTTCCAACCTATCTAACTCTACCCAAGCAGATATATGATCAAATTCAGACTGGACTTCCAATTCAGTCCCCTCTTCATCAAAATATTTTTTCATTTTCCCTACGGTTGCCATCAAAAAAGAAAAAGCCTCACTAATCGCTTCTTCTTCTAATTCATTGTGCGTTTCAACCCAGCTAAGACGGTCAGAAATATGTCCTCCTATCTCGCCTGTATATTTGTTTGAAAATTCCGTAGAATTGCTACTCTCCAATTCTTTCAAGTGCGCTCCCATCCAATCTTCCATTTTCTGATAAACAGAATCGGGTTGTCGTATTGAATTCAAGTATTCAAAGACCATTAAGCGCTGTCGAATCTCATCAATCGAATCATCTATATAGATACTAATTGGCGTTTCAAACTGTTTAATTTCTGCTTCTAGGTTTGTGTTTACCATTAATTCAATTAGAAATTCTGCTTCAAAAACCGTTGCCTTTATTATGTTTGAATTGGTTCCAATTTTTTTTCGAATCTCTTCGAAGGATAGAATCGCATTATCAAATTCACCCGTATAGGCCATTTTTTTCATTTCACCCACTTCCTTGTCCAAATCAGACGCAATTATAATTGGATAATGTTTATTGACGTAATTCCATAAATCTAAGGCCTTTCCATTCATTTCTTTTTTGGTGAAGTCCACTACTCGTTCAACTTTATCAAGTTCAGCAAAAAGTCCTGATTGTCCAATCTTTTCTATTTCATCCCCATCCAATAAACAATACAAAAGTTTACCTCGTACGTTTCTAATCATTCGGTTATGCTCAAAAGCAATAAAGTCCTTGCGATTTAGATCGTTAGTCAGATCAGAAGCTTTTTTAAAGTCCTGCCCCGCTTTTTCAAATTCCTCCTTAAACTGATAACCCAATATGACGGTTTCCAAATCATTCAATTGCTGATCTGTGAGCGGATTTTTTTCCCTATCCTCAAAATTTGCTAATAAAAACAGCTTTTGCCTTAAAGCCTCATTCGCGTGCTTTTGATTTAATCCAAAACTGCTGTGATGAACTTCTTCATTTACATTTTCTAAATAAAAAGGAATGATAGGGTTACTAAATTCGTTATCCGTTAGCTCCTTCTTTTTAGCAGATAGATTTAACATCCAAATCATGTAATTATTTATCTTCAAGGCATGATATTCCGCTCTTAAATTAAGGATTTTAGCAAGCGACTCTTTGGCCGATTGATCACTCAATGTTACCAGAATATTTTCTAAGTAATTTAACTGTTCAATTACTGCTAAGCATGTAATCCTGGAATAGGGTTGAACTTTAGCATTATTGATGGCAGCCTCAGCACCAAACACTGCCAATTTTGTCATCCATATAAAAGCATCAATACTGGCTTGAATTTCTGGATTTAAAATTAATTTTCTTTCAAGCAATTTATTTATAAAAAAAGCAACTTCTGCTGTGTCCACAAAATCGAACATTGAAAGGTCGTAGACTTTTTTATAATAAGCAAAAACTGCAAAGTTTTTATCAGAAATTGAGTTCGGAAAGTTCACTTCATTTGTGGGATTATAAACTTTCAATCCAGTATCCAACAAGTTTTTCCAACCCAATGAATGTGCTGGAAATTTATGATGTAATAAGGTGAGCCAGAATTCCAAATCAACCTGACATTTATTGATTAAACAACAAGTTAAAAATGGTTCGGCTGCTTTTTCAAACTTTTCGCGAGAAAAAGGATTACCGCCTTGCATTTCGTTTTGTAAATACTGGCTGACTCCCTCTAATAATTGTAGCTGGGTCTCTTTTTCAAAAAGGTGCTCCCAATTTCTAAATAAATAGACTTTCATTAAGGGGTGCAACTGATATTCGGCTTGAGCATTTGTTTTATACCAACCTAAAAATCCTTGCTGTTGCGCTTTGACCAATAAACCTTTTTCTACGCCCTGAAAGTCTGAACCAGCTATTTCAATTAATACGGCAAACATTTCAGCATCAAATTGATTCCCTACTAAACTTAACAAAGCCAATAACTGTTGCTCACTGCGATCAAACTGCGCATCAAAATCATTTAATTTGAGTCGTTCGATTAAACCTCCGTTATCAATTCCCACCCAAATATCTGAAACAAGTACATTTGCTTTATCTGTTTGAATCCCTTTTAATAGGGTTTTAAGCGTTAAAGGATTTCCGGCATAATTCTCAAAAATCAATTCTAATGTTTGGTTGTGAACTGTATTAACAATTTCATTTTCCAATCCATCCAATTCAAGTTCAACTGAATTAAGATGTATTTGCGGAAAATCTCCTATTGGAGATTTGGGATCGACATAGCCAGCGAGATAAAGAATCTTAGTATTGCTATTAATTTCTTCTACTCTTGTTTTAAATTGAATGATTTCATCACTTGTTCGTGGCTCCTTAAACACTATAAAGTAACTGGTTGCCTTGCTTTTTGCAATGGTTTGGATAACCGGTTCAAGGCTTTCCTTTGGATCGAAAATAAGCGCATCAGATAAATTAGAATCCAATGCCCATTGACCAAATTCTTTTGCCAAACTTGACTTTCCACTTCCTTCCATTCCTGATAAAATGGCTAATGAATGTTGTTGGAAAATTTTATCAATGCGAACAATCCAATCATCAAATCCCGGTATTCGTTTTTTAAGGGCAATGGTTTTTGATGACTTTTTAAATAATCCCAATAAACCTTTGCTCTTCTTTTTAAAAACTACAGGATCATTCTCATACAAAATAGGCAATAACACATTTTCTTCTCCACCATTTAGCAATAAAGTTGCTCCAGTTTTAAAACTTGTGCCCACCATACTCCCAGCCGCCAATTCATGATAAAATCCAACCATAAATGCGTAGGCGTCTTCCACTTGAATTTTGTAACGCATAGCCACTAAAGCATTAATTCCGCTTCGAATAGCATCTTCTGCAAAAGAAGTAAATTGCTGTTCTATGATTTCATTACCTGCTTCAGAATCCTCGTATACCTGTTGCTTATATCCTGATCGACAAGCATTCAATACCAACATGTTTACGGCTTGTTTTTTAAGCAAGTCCCCTATTCTTTCGCCATCAATAAAATCCGCATCTTTTCCTGCTTCATCTTCAAAAACAATATATCCTTTATGGGGATTCAACCCAATCTTCTCTGATCCATGAATCCCATGTCCGTCGAAATGAACAATTGAATAGGGATTATTCTCATTTTTTGCTCTTGAAAGTGTTTCTTCTAAGGCTTTAAATGTTGCGGGGCGTAGCACCGTAACTTCGTAATTAGCCTCATTTGACAAGAGATCAAAAAGTAAATTTGAAATGGTCCGAAAATGAACATCTTTGAATTTAAACGGACGTGTAACAACTAATAAAACACGAATTGGTGCTTGAACCTGGACTATTTTAGATGGGTTAAAGGTTGCTTTTGCTGAACGTGAAAACCCTTTCGCACTAAATAATATATGTCTCAATTTTGCCTTGTCGTAAAGAATTTCCCACGGAAAGGCTTGTTTACAATTAATACGCAAAAAACAAGCCTCTAATTTAGTCTTTGTAAGACTAAATTCAGAGGATCCAAATATTGAATCAAAGAGTGTAATACCAGCGTTTCGAATTTGTCTTTTAACCGACTTTTCATGAACCGTATTGCGTTCATCATTCTCAAAAATCCATAAAATGTTTTGAGTTAATGTATCTGTAATTGGATTCCCAATACTTAAATCAAATTCATGCGGCTTTTTAGAATCAAGTACATTGCTGAGTTGAACTGTCAATCGAATATTTTCCGAATTAATTTCCTTAACGTCCAGAACGATCAAATTGAATCCCGTCATAAATACATTTTAGGTTTAGTCAATCCAAGATACCATTTAAGTCAGACATTGCACTTTCTTGCGCATTTTAAATCTATTTATTGGGATCATTTTCTCCGATTAACCTCAATGCACGGGTATGTTTTGAGTAATACTCATACACAAATCTCAAACGGAAACTTCTGCGTTCCAAAAAGCTTCTTCGGGCCAGCGTTGTTCGCTTTGGTACATGCTGTTTTTGGTTGCTAGATAAGCCATGAAAATTTCATTCAAATCAGTGTGATACTGTTGTGTATTATAAGTGTCAGCAGTGATTAATTGTACCGCTTTTTTTGCAGTATAAATGGCATTTGTTATCCCATGTGATGAGAGCGGGTCAAACGTAAAGGCCGCATCACCAATCGCGATCCAGTTCTTACTAGAGAAATATTTTGCAGCCGAAGAATTGGCTCTTTTTCCTATGATTTGATCTGGTGCCTCTTCTGATAAAAAAGTCTTTAAATAATTGGTATTCGCTAAAATTTGTTCCCAGAACTCATATTGACTTAATTGTTTATGAAGGCCATTAGACTTGCGTGTAAAAAGCGTCATTACTTGTTTTTCATCAGATAATACAGAAACAATTCCCCAACCTTGGGCAAAGGATTCGGTGTAAACACCATGTATTAAATCAGGATGATTTGTTTTGGGCAAATGACAACTGAAAGCCATGATATCGTCATAGTCTTCAATAGGAATATTTAAGGCATGCAGAAGCGCCCTATTTCTGCCAGTAGCATCAACAATCCATTTTCCTTTTATCGTTTTTTCTGTCTTTTTCTGACTTACTTTCACGATTACTTCTTTTTCGGAATGATCAATCCCAATTAAATGATCATATGAAAGAATGCAATCGGCCACTTTTTTCTTTAATCCATTGAGCGTCGATTGCTTGTTTAATTTCAATCCATATTTAAAGGGATTACTGTAAAAAAAATCTGTGGTTTGTAATTGCCCACTGCCCCATAAGGCATGATATCCATAAGTTTTTGTTAGGGCTGTTTTCTCAAACACAGAAAGTAAATCCAAACCGTCTAATAAAACCAAGGCAGACGGAGGAAGTGTCTCCGCCAATGCCATGGTCTTTTGTTTTTGAATCCGATCCAAAACAATATGATCAACTTTTTCTCTTTTTAATAGGTTTGAAAGAACAAGTCCTGCAATACCACTTCCGAGTATGATCACATCTGTTTCGGTCATAATTCTTTTTTCGATTATTGCTTTCCACTAAATGAAACGTAAACAATTTCAGGTAATCCTTTTACATTAAGTGGTCTACCAGCAACGATACCAATGTCTTTCCATTTATAGACCATATTAATGAGTCCATTCATGTATCCTCCTTCGGCATGGTATCCAATAAAACCTGTATCAGTAGTATGCAGCCAAGCTAAACGAGCTGCATAAATATCATGTTTGGTCTTCAATAAAATTTCTGGATCAAGCAATTTATTGTAAGCATCTTCTGGTAAAACTTGAACTGGTAAATTTGCCGCCCACCAAGATGGAATTGGGTATTGCTTTTCTACAAATACCGTTTGGCAACTACCAGCATCCGACTGCCATGGGATCCCCATCCACTTGGTAAGGTCACCAGGTGTGATTTTCCATAACCAATGGTCTGCTCCTTCTTTCATTGATTCTCGAATATTTTCAGCATCCATTTGAAAACCAAAATCTTTGTAAAATATTCTATCTTGTTCTTTTGGTGTAGCACTATTGATACGCACTTCTCTTAAACCGAAAAATCCATATTGATAGCCTTTATGCTCCGATAACCAAGGATAAATCATCTCGTTTTCCGCATACATGAGGCTATGACGCATAGGCCATGTTAATTCAACTCCTGGATGAAATCCTCCACCGTATAAAGTCTCGAGCACTGCCCGCGTCATTAATAATGGTCTTTTAGCTTCATCTTTAGCAGTGTCAACCATGCGCTTTCTATAAAAAGCACCCATTTCGTTCATGTTTTTAAAATCGAATCCCTTAGGGGTTTCAAACTCGCCATTTTTCCAACTCTCCAATTCTGCATAAAGCATTGGTGGAATTGCAAACCATTGCGCCGGACTTCCTGGGTAATCAATTCCATCACCAGGGTAATAAGGCAATTTTAATTCCTCTTTTCCACTTCCGCGATTGGTGATATTCGTCATATCCTTACTCGGAATTATTGGCTCGTTATCATAATCATAAATCGGATTTCTGAAGAGCTTAAAGACCTCTTCACGAACAGTTTTTGCGATAGCCCGCTCTTTTTTGGTATTTCCTTTTTCATAAACGTATTTGAACTTTTTATCCTTGGATAACTTGTCCATTGTTTCTCTGAAAGAAGGTGCTAAGAAATCTCCCACATTCACCCATTGCATGCGATAAAGACGATACATCATAGGGAAAACCAAACTTAATTCTGGCATATACGTTTCGTTCGCAGCACCACAAATCAAATCATACATGGTTGAAATTGGTTGAATTTGTGGCGCGTAATCAGGTGGCGCAGAAGCTACCCAAGCGGCACTTTTGGCATCTGTTAAGTCGTATGATTTTCCACTTTTTATATGTGTAATATTCGCTGTTATTCGGCCATCACAAATATCATCATACCAGTTTGAATTATCGGCAAAGTCTGTATTTAAATCAGAAGGACTTAAAGCGGCAGAAATACCATCTGCTGGATAATAAATTAAGGTTCCTTTATCGTATTCAGCAGTCCCTAAGTTCACTTTTTTGACATCTGCATTGAAACTAGCAGCCAATAAACTTAGTTTTTTTCCTCTTGTATAAGGAAATTTCCCTTTTATTTCCTCTCGTTTATGTTTTGCATCAACACTAACAGCTGGAGGGCTATTCACTAATTCTTTACGGTAGTCATATGCGCCTTTTTCTCTTAATCCTTGATTCAAAACGTTCGGATTTCTACGCTTCGCTCCAACTGCTGGCGCAATTTCTTTTTCAACAAAAGTTGGAGATAAATTTTGGTTATCAGCCATTACTGAAAGATCCAAACTATTATTAAAATCATACCAAAAAGGTTTTTTGTTGGCCACTTCTACTGACCAATTAATGTCATACTCTTTTGGATTAATCATACGTACTGGTTGTCCATTGTCATCACATTCATAAATGTAAAAACGTTGCGCTTGCTTTTTTAAAGCACCAGCTTTTGTGCGATACTCTTGCTTATCGTCGTATAAGTTTTCCCAAGGGATTTCTGGACTAAAAATAACCTGATCCTTTGTTGCTGGTCCGTTACCCATTCGGGTAATTCCTATTGACGGATAAATTCTGAATTTTGGTGTGCTCATAATTATTGAGTTAGGTGATTATATCCTAAATTACTACTTATGAGCGAGTTGAATACGCGTATTTTTACCTGTTCTAATAGATCACGCAAGATATACAGTTTGAATTGAGAGTCTATCCTGTCCTTACATTGACGGAAGGAAGAGGAATAGACTTTCATGAGTATTCGAATCTTTTATATTTGAATTAAATCACATACACAATCATTCCTAAGAGCACAACTCCAATTACTTGTTTGATATATTTCAAATTCAGTTTCATTTAATTGCACGCAACTTCCAAATAAATGCCTAGCACACTTATTTTAATATTGCCCCTTACTCAAAAACAACCTTTTGCACATGTCGCGTTTCATTATTGCTTAAGGCAATAATATAAATGCCTGATTCAACATTATCTGGCAGTGTTAATGTCAATTCTATACCTCCATTTAACTGCTCTTGAATTAGCATAACACCTGCTACATTATAGAGGAATAGATGGTTGTACAAATTCTCATCTGGAAATGTTATCAATAAAGTTCTTTCATCCAGTTTAGAAAAGGTTGGGTTCTGAACCTCTAATTGTGCTTTTTTATTCGACAAATGACCATAGGAAAATGACTTACTCAATTGTAGTGAATCATTATAATAATACCTCATATTCCAAATTCCTTGTTTGCTCAAAGGTGGGGTTGGAATTGAATGGTTATAATAATGAAACCACCAATCTTGGGTTAAATAATCCGTTGTTTCCGTTGCATACAAATCTCCATTTGGTTCGTACCATTCTATGGTTGTTTCATCTCCATATTTTAGCCCATATTGGAGCGCCCAAAAGGTAAAAAAAGGGTCATCATTGTTGAAGTCTGATTTGAGATCTAATCTTTCCTTTAAAGGATACCAGGTACTTGGAATAAAATTCTCAACAGAGTCGTAATTCACAAATCCGCATTCCCAAACGGCATAAGTTGTGTCATAAATTGGTGGACTTTCCCAACGTGTGCTTCCAGAATCGCAGGGTATTCCCCAAGGATCAATTGTTGGATCTGTCAAGACACCAGGATTCCATAATTCGAAATGTAGATGAGGATCGGTTGAGTTTCCAGAACTACCAACTTCCGCAATGATTTCTCCTGCAATTACTAAATCCCCAACTTCAACAATCACTGAACTTGTTCTCAAATGGGCGTAATAGGAATAGGTATTGGATGACGCATGATATATGCCAACATAATTTCCCAAACCGTATTCCACAATTCCATCTGTTTCTCGATCAAAAAGGTCCTCTGTAACGTGAATAATTTCCCCAGCTTCAACAGCCATTACGTGAACAGAACTGTCCATTTGCGTGAAACCCCGAATTACAAAATCAGTTCCTTGATGGCCGTCATAGGTTTTCGATCCACACATATGATCTCTCAAAAAACCATCTTCCACCAAAACTGGTCCATCATCAAAATGCCAATCAGGATAATTTACTATGATATAATCCACCCCATAAAGGCCCTCAATTGGGATTTTAAGGTCCTGAGCTTTTGAATAATTCGCCAAAAATGCGAATTGAATAATAAGGAAGAGTGCTTTCATATTTAAATGCAGTATTACTCAAAATTAGGGAATTATTTAAACTACTTCGGATTCCTTTAAAATGAATAGCACTTCTTGGAATAACTCTCGCTATATTAATTCTTATGATTATGGAATAACGGTGTATTCGGAGCCTCTTTTGCCTTATCTATGTAACCTGCAACATGAAAAGCAAAGTTTACATATTCCCAATCGTCCTCTCCATCAAATGGATTTATTAACGGCTCATGCTCATTAAAATACTCCTCCCTAATTAAACTTATTTCATCCTTAAATATTTCAATATAACTTACTTCTTTCTCTGTATAGTTTACGCGATACTTTATATTTATTGAATCTGTGATTTCAATTACGCTATCTTTCAAAAAAAGATAGTTTAAATTCTTATAACTAAATACGCAGTAAACGGAACCATTTAAAACATCATACTCGCCAATTAACAGCTCGCTATCTCTAGCTGCTACAGAAATCGATTCTTCAACCTCTAGAGGTATTTTTGTTGTTAAAACCTTAGGTTGAAACCTAATGATATTGTTTGAATAAAATCTTTTTAAAATCATCTCATTCTATATTTTTTTAGAACTTTTTCAAACTCAGCCAATTCAGTTGCCGAAATTTTATCCTTAAAAAAAAGATAAAAATTATCTCCTAACTGCTGCTTTGTTGCTCCTGATGTTCTGGAAGAACTGTTGGCAATTGATTCATAAATTTTATTTAATTGGGCTTCTGTCGCGGTAGCTTTAGTTACAGTACTATCCATTTTCGCCATTTTTTTCAATTTAGAATTAAAGAGTCCATCAAAAGTAGCGCCCCATTCATCACCTTTATCCGTCTTTGTATACGTGATTTCATTCCTTTTAAAAATCCATTTTAAAAACTCGGGTGGTGTAATATGCTTATAATGAATTGTAAGTCTTCTTCTTTCAGTAAATAATGTTCTTGCAACCTCCTCCATACTTTTACCCTCATCCAAAAGGCTTATTTTCTTATCTGCGAGGGCGCTAACTAAATCATGATATTCATTTCTTAAATTACTATTCTCGATAGACGTTGCAAGCACATCAAAATCTGTACTTCTTACATTGTCTTTCCAAGCATCAAATAAATTTTTATCTTGTAATTTCTTAAGATCACGTCTAGAAGCATCTGCAAAATCGTCTAAAAATTGCGGCCTTAGAATAGTATCTAATTGATCCACCTTCTCTTTCAATACGGAAAATAAAGGTTTATCAAGTTTCGCTAATAAACCTCCCTTTTTCTTTGCTGATTTCAAGTCTAAACCCGTGCCATCTAATGAATAATTAGCCGCTGAAAGTGACTCAATTGGATTGGGTTGAAAATTATTGAGTGTAAAGGTTTCCTTTATAAAGGATTGACTGTTCGCTATATTAATTGCGCCAAATAAAAGAACAAAAATTATAATTTTTTTCATTGAATTGTTTTTTGAAAAGTCATGTTTTGACATGACTGATCTTGGGTGAATTTATCCTGAATAGGAGCTCTTAATTTAAGGTGATTAAAATTAATAAAAATACCCCGATAGCCAAAACAGGGATAATAAATTCGCTTTATACGAAATCAACTATTGAACAATAGCTATTGATTTGAGAATTGTAGCGCCAGATTCAAATATCAAACGCAATAACTTAGATTTTAAAGCATTATTATGTTCATTATCCCACTCTTAACTCATGAATTTTGTCCTTATTTTATAAACCAAGGGCCGGCATTATACTTAATTGTTGCATATGACCAATTAAAACAATTCGCTTATCCAAAAGCGTTCAATAAAAGCTTAGATGAGAAAATTATTTTCATTTCTTAATATAGATCAATGTGATTTCAACTAATTCAATCTACTTTTGAAGAAAAAAACAGAACGCTAACTCAAAGTACATGGTAATTAAATTAAAACAAGAGAATACGAAGGGAGCTGCTTTTATTGAAGACAATGATAAAGTTTTAGCAGAGATGACTTATTCTATCGCCTCTCCCAATCTCATAATTATTGATCACACCGAAGTAGACAGTTCCCTTAAAGGAAAAGGAATCGGTAAAAAATTACTAATGGAGCTAGTTGATAAGGCTAGAAAGGAAAACATAAAAATTATACCGCTTTGTCCTTTCGCAAAATCGGTATTTGATAAAGACGCGAATCTTAGAGACGTACTAAAATAATATTGCGAGCAAAATAAATCGCATAAATCAAAAACAACAACTCAATTAATGTCAAATACTTCATCAAAAGAATTAGGAACAAAACCCATTGGAAGGTTAATCCTAAATCAATCTGTTCCTGCAGCTATTGGTATTTTAGTAATGTCGCTAAACATGTTGGTTGACACCATATTTGTTGGAAATTGGATTGGTTCAGATGCTATTGCAGCCATCACTATTGTATTGCCTATTACGTTTTTAATCGCCTCTTTTGGCATGGCTATTGGCATTGGAGGTTCGTCCATTATATCTCGCGCATTTGGCGCAAATGATGAGGATAAAGCGAATCATGTCTTTGGAAATCAAATCATGACTTCCGTATCAATTGCGCTCATACTTTTAGTCTTAGGTTTCTTATTTCAAGACCAAGCATTGACCCTATTTGGGGCAAAGGGATCTATACTTGATCCCGCTAGAGATTATTTTTCTATCGTGCTAATTGGCATTCCCTTCCTTGCGCTTTTTATGACTGGTAACCCAGTAATTCGCGCCGAAGGAAGACCAGTTTTTGCTATGGTAGCCATGTTAATTCCTTCTATTGCCAATATTATATTGGATTATATTTTCATTGTAAGTATGGATTTAGGTATGTCTGGTGCCGCATGGGCCACTACTATTTCTTATGCACTAGCATTTGGTTTTATTGTCTGGTTTTTTCTATCGAAACATAGCGAAATCCGAATTAAACTCAAATGGTTAAAATTTGAGTTGGAATATGTTAAAGAAATTGCGGCACTTGGTGGTGTAACTTTGGCCAGACAAGGGGTGGTTAGTTTATTATCGATTATTTTGAATCACTTACTCTACAATTACGGCGGAGCGGTATCTATTACAGTATATGGTATTATTAGCCGCGTGCTTATGTTTGCGCTATTTCCTGTAATGGGAATAGCACAAGGTTTTATGCCAATTATAGGGTATAACCATGGCGCAAATAACTTTGCCCGTGTAAGCGAAACCATAAAAAAGTCGATTCTATACGCCTCAATATTGGCAGTAATTGTATTTATTTTTATCATGGTTTTTCCAACCGAACTCGTCAGCGTTTTCACCCAAGATTTTGAAGTACTTGAACAAACACCAAACGCCCTTCGATTGGTCTTTCTAGTCACGCCATTAATAGCGGTTCAATTAATAGGGTCTGCGTATTTTCAAGCCGTAGGGAAAGCAAGACTCGCCCTTATACTTACGTTAACAAAGCAAGGGTTTTTCTTAATTCCACTCATTCTAATTTTACCCGAGTATATGGGCCTAATTGGTATCTGGCTTGCTTTTCCAATTGCAGATTTCTGTGCTACAGCCTTAACAGCTTATTTTCTAAGAAGAGAAATGAAACAATTTAAATAAGTGTTTATTACATTTACGTAATAACAGTTATTAAAAAAAACAGCAGGTAAGATAGAAAGATGAACATTTCAGACAAGACCAAAGCCTATTTGATTGGAGGAACTATTTTAGTTTGTCTCGTCATTCTACTTCATTTTGTAGGGGAGATTATTTTGCCCTTTATTTTTGCTTTATTTATCGCTTACCTGGTTAATCCAATAATTGTAAAAATCCAAAAATGGATTAAAAATAGAAACCTTGCCCTAAGTTCATTTCTACTTTTTATAACGGCTTTATTTGTGGGTATAGTTTTTCTTTTTGGAGATCACATTATCAATGACACCAAACGTTTAGTCAACGCAGTTGATAGTTTTGTTGTTCAAAATGAAGATGAAATAAATGACATTAAAAATTCAGTTTCAAGCTTTGCGGATGAAGTTTATGAAAGTGAAATCGTACAAAGCCAAATACAGGCCAGTGACACCTTAACAACTGAGGAGCAGGAAAAAGATTTGTTTTCAACTCTAGAACAGGTTTATACTTTTTTTAGTAGTTCAGAAAGCACTCCAAATGAGCCAGAAAAAGCACCTTGGAATTGGTTTTTTATGGTCATTTATACATTGATGTATACGATCGTAATTCTTTATACTTATGAATACTTTGAAGCGAAATATGACAAATATTTTTCTAATAAGGTTCCTGTAAATAATGGCTTAATGAAGGTTTGGAAAGACTTTAAATCTGTTTTCTTAGCTTATTTTAAGCAAAGAACAAAAATCGTTTTAATATGCATGGCATTGTTCGTTATCAGTTTTTCAATAATGAATTTACCAGGAGCCATAATTATTGGGATTTTTGCTGGCTTGCTGTGTTATGCCGCTCAATTTCATTATTTATCGCTTCCAATCGTTGCAATTGGTTGCTGGGTACTCTCTATTGAACATGACATGAGTTTCTTTTTATTCTTTGGAATTATTCTGGCGATTTATATCCTTGTGTCAATTTTGGAAGAAACCATTTTCTTTGAGAAGATTATGAAAAGTGTTAGAGGCATGAACGCAGCTATAATGATATTAGCTTTTGCTTTTTGGATATTCGTTTTTGGGAGCTTTATTGGAACCATTTTGGCGCTTCCTTTAACGCAACTCATTCTGATTTATATGGATCAATTTATCTTGTTTTCTGCTGAGAAGATGAGTAGTGACTCAAGTCAAGAATCGTAAAATAATTCAGCCGATTAAAATTTCAGATCTCTAAGGCATCATTACAGACTACGCAGTAGTTGTGCTGCTGCGCTTTACTTTTTAGTGTTCATCTCACTGTTTGTTGCCTTGGTGGCAAACAAAACACTTCTGCCAATATTCCGTTTTCGGACTTCGCATTAGCTGTGCTGCTGCGCTTTACTTTTTAGTGTTCATCTCACTGTTTGTTGCCTTGGTAGCAAACAAAACACTTCTGCCAATATTCCTTTTCCTTCAATATAATTTGACGCAGATGAATAAACCCAATGCTCAGCTTTAACTACAAAATTTTCTTAAACAGGATTATTATAAATATAATTAATTTTATCCCAAACGAATTTTTCTGAGTACAACTCAATGGCATGACTTCCACTCTTCCACAAATTTTATTTTTTGGTTTGCAGCATATTTCTCGCCGTTTAATTTGAATAATTCAAGTATCCATTCTCTTCGGCTTTCTGGTTCGTTTTGAATTTGAAATAAAACCTGTTTCTTTCCTCTATTACAATTTTGGAATAATAATTTATAACTGCAAAGTATTGCATTGACGCATAGGCTTTAATTTATCTGAAAACAGATGCTATTAGGATTATCCCGCCCATTAAAAATTATAATTCAAATTAATAAAAACGTTCACTTCCGAAACATTTACCATTGAAGGATCAACAGCAAAACGTTGCATTAAATTGGCGTTTGCCGATAGTGCAGTCTGCCCCAGTTTTTCATTCGTTGGTTTTGGTGTAAAGTTAAATGAAAAGCGGTGATTCAAAATATTAGAACTTAAAGCATCATTTCTAATTTGTCTATTATAAGTTGATCCAAAGCTCAAACTGGCTTTTTGATCCAAGAGACTTTTTTGAAAATTTAATGTTGGTCCAAAAAAGGTCGTAACGAAGCTGGGTAAGATTGATCTGTTTACATTTCCGGCGATAGTAATAGCCGCTTTCATTGGAATCAATTGTGCTGTATATCCTAAATTAACGAGGTGGACATGGGTAGGGATTCCTGGCGATTCAGATGTCACATTTAGACCAAATGCTCCGCTACTATTTACATCTCCATTCAAGCTGGTTGATTCTTGATAGTTATACAATAATTGGATCGCACTCTTTAAACTATCTCCTCCAAAATTATAAGAAATCATACCAGACGCAGCTTGCGTTAATTGAAAAAAGTTTAAGGTATCTGCTCCGTTAAAATAAAATGGATCAGTCGTTGGACGACTTTGCGTAAATGTGCTGAAATTAGAATAGGTTCCTGTTAAAACAATTCTTTTACTAGGTACATAGGTTGTATTTAAACTGCCTACCCAACGGCTTGTTGTCGCGGCTTTTTCACTCGATAAATTATTGCGTTGATAACCTGTATTGATGGCTACGTTTAATTTTTTCTTGAAGAGAGAGAAGGAAGGTGCTAAGGTATAATTTTCCAAATCGTTATTAAAATAATAGCCACCCAATGTTTTATAACCAGGATCGATATGCTCGTATTTAAAGGCCACCCTCATAAACTTTAATGAATAATTCAACGCAGCATTATAAGCTTGGAAATAATCGGTTGTTTCATTTCCTTTGACAAGTTTATGAATTGGAGATTGGCTGTTTTCGCTCAAATCATTTAAGGCAAATGTGTTTTGTGTTAAGGCCGACAAAGCATACTCGACTGTTAAGTGAATACTTGCTGTTAATTTCGCCTTCGCATCCAAACTCATTACCAGATTATCCTGTGGTTTTATATTGGTGTTCGGTGGAATAAAATTGAGCGATTTTTGAGCATCATTTGCTTTAAATAAAGTGGCGTTAATCCCATAGCCTTTGTTTTCATAACCTGCCTTAATGCCATATCCGTATCGTTTAAATACGATTTCATTCAAATTGTTAGTAATTGGATCATAATCAATCTCCTTATTTAAGCGACCAGCCATCACTTTTATATTCCATTTACCAGGAGTCATTTCAACCCCAGCACCTAAAAACAAATGCCCTGATAGCGTGTATTGCGAAAAGTTCATGGAAACCACTCCAATATGAGATTTGACCCATTTATAAGTTGGGTGCAAGGCGGTTCGATTAAACGGTTGGGTGTATTTGCTACCTTGATTGGAATAGGTAAACGTAAATGGCAAGGCAACATCCAATACACTCAGTGTTAAATTTCCAGAAGCAAACCATGTAAACGGTTCTCGACTTGGAATTGTTAATCCATTTTGAAAATAAGTGATGGTATTAAATGAGACGCCACCTTTTAATTTGAACATTTCATCTGAACCAATTTTTTCTAAATTTTGTCCATAGGATTTTTCCGCAATGACCAGTGCGAGTAGAACGAATAATATAGAGCCAAAGTTTCCCACTATCGACTTAAAATAAAGGTGAGATAAGCACTATCAAATTCTGAAATTATGCGCAGAACATATGTTCCATTCACAGCTTCAGGTCCTAATTCAAATACTTCGACCAATTCAGCCACTTCGGCAAATTGTCGTTCCTCATAAACATAACCCAACATATCTTGAACGCCCATTGCAACACGTTGCTTTTTGTAAAATTCAATTTCAGCAGTAAATGTTCCATTGGTTGGGTTAGGATAAAGGTCGATTGATTTAATCCCGTTTTGATTTGTAAAAGTCGCAAAGGTTGAGTCAAATTCTGAAACAAATATCTCTTTGCTTATAGAAACCAAACAATCGCCATAATAGGCATCCATTGTTATAATAAAGCTGCCAGTATCTGGTAATGCAACTAATGGCGAACCGTCAAAATCCCCCACATATGCCAAGGCCTCTGAAAAAATCCAATTGACGCTATCCGTTGGAGGATTACTAACATCCACCACAATTACTGTATCCATTTGAAAATTGTAGGTGGAAAATATGAAAAGCGGTGTTGGCAAATCACTGGTCTCATCAATCACGGCCGAATATTCATACAAACAATCCAATGAATCTTTAACAGTAATGGTATAATTGCCAAAATCAAGCCCAATTATAGCTGGTGATTCTTGAAAATTGGCCCCACCATCAATTGAATATTCGAATGGTGCTAAACCAGAAATTGGACTTGCAATGATTGATCCAGTTGGGCCACCTCTGCATGGTTGAAATGCTTCAAATTCAATTACTGGCACTGGTGGAATGGCAATATAAACGGTATCAAAACCATAACAATCATCATCTCCAAAAATTTCAACCATTGCGTATTCATCTGTTCCGGCTGTATACACAGCTGCTGGATCTGTCGTTCCATTATCCCATAAATAAATAATTCCAGAAATTGTTCCGCCGTATATTACATTCAAAAAAACTAGACTCTCATCACATACAATTGTATCATTTCCGGCATAAACATCAATGCTACTATCAGAAATAACAGCCAGACTATCTACCTCGGCACATCCATTATCGTTTTTGGTGATCGTTAAATAATAGGTTCCATGATCAAAAATTGTCACGGGATTTTCACTCGGTGAAATTCCGTCACCCGTCCACTCCATTATGGTGTCCGCGAAAATTGTGCTCCCATTTAAAACTAAAGAATCATTGGAACAATTGAGGGCCGTAATTGCCGGTAAAATTACATTTGGTTTGGTAAAATCTTCTGCAATATTTAATCCGACATAATTAAAGCAACCATTCAAGGTATTCTGCGCCAAAATATAATAGTTTCCACCTGCAGTAATGTCGATTATCGCACCTAATGGATCGGTACTATCCGCTTCTACCCAATTCAAAATTGTACTGGCGGTATCTGAATAGCATTCAAGTGTTAAGCTAGGTGTATAACAATCTAGCGTATCAAGCGGTTCAATAACAGGAATATCATCATAACCTGTAATAACAATATTTGGACTAGGTTGATTGAGGTAGACTAATACAGCCATATTCAAGCTGTCAATGCAACCATTTTCATTGTTAACGGTATAAAATTGATATTGACCAGGTAGGGTAACATCAATTGGATTGGCTAAAGTATCACCTGTGCTTAATTGTCTCCAAAAAGAAGTCGTATCGGCAAGGTTATTACAGAATCCTAAATAGGTTCTAACCGTATCTGAACAGGTTAAATCAAAAGGACCCATTATGACGTCAAAATTTGGTCGAATTGTGTCCATTTCCACTAAAACTGTATCATAATTTAAGCAGCCCAAATCATTGATTACAGTTAAAATATAAGTGTGCGCAGAATCCACTAAAGTATCTTGATAAGGATGCACATCTAACAAAGGATCTCCGCCCAATTTATTCCATTCAAAAATGACATCCGCAGAATCTGAATGTCCAAGCAAAACTACCTCTGTAAAATCACACGTCAAAGTCGTATCGTTCCCAGCAAAAGCATTCGGTAATGGATTGGTATTAATCGTAATACTAGTTGTGTTGGAAGGAATCAAAACACCATCCTCAATATTATTATTGCAAGTTGTAAACGGCGTAACGTTGAGTTCACCAGGAGTGAATTCGGGCGTAAAACGAATTTGGCGTGTCCAAGCGTCCACATCAATATTAAACAACGTATCGCTTAAATTTTCGAAGGCTCCCGTCACTCCAATATCTATCCCTGTGCCTGTAAATTCCCAAATATAACCATCAGCGAATTCTACTTGTTCGGCAGTATATGTAAGCGTATCTCTTTGGCAAATAGTTGTGTCAAAAACAGTGAAATCATCAATATTGGCTGGTTCAAGACAATAAACGGCCAAACCGGTTCTTGGAATTCCTGGTTCCCCACCTCCTGTTTCAGCAGCAGATAATTCATCATTAGAAATGAAAAGTACATTATTTGCTGCAAATACATTTTCCCGCTTCGTTTGGTCGAAAACAGTTTCAATAAAACCGTTCCATTCAATGTCAAATGGTGGTGGTTCAGTTTCTTGAATATGCATTCCTAAAACTGAAGGTGCCTCAAAAATATAAGCGGACTTATCCCTTGCTACATATACAACATTCTTGTAAGCTGTTGCGCCACTGATACAATTTGATGTGTTAGCCGACAAGTATAAGGAAGTAGGATCAAAGATCATTTCTTCATGCCGATAGATGATTACTGAGGCCGATTCTCCATCTGTACTTGTCCAATAATGAATGAACGAAGAATCGCCTAAAGCAAAGTTTTGGTATCCTTCTCCATAGGGTAAACCAGCTTCTCCAACAAGATTGAATCCTCGCTTACCAAAGTCTGTGTCAAAAGTTCCGTCAAGGTTATAACGACCTAATGCAAATTTCCCAAACCCAGGTTCATCATTAATTCCAGAAAGATAAATTTGACCTTGGAAATAGTCAATATCATTTGTTAAACAACTATTAGCGGAAGCATTTAAGACATTATAATCAGCATTTGAGAGTATGTTAAAAGCTGCCGCGCCAAGTGGTCTTTGGTCAGAAAGCAATGCATTATTATCTACAGCGACAAAATTCCCTCCAATAAAAAGTGTATCCGAAACAATTTCAAGATCCTTTACAATTCCATTTTCAGCCCAAGTACTACCTGATCCATAAACCAATTGAGGTTCCCAAGAATGCAACGTATAGAATGGCGCATCATCTGGCGCTGGTGGACTTGGACTTACATAACTGAATTTGGCAATTCCTTTATGTGTGCTGCCGTTCACAGTTTCAAAATCTCCACCAATATAAAGGGACATACGGTAACCCGCAAAAATGTACTGATGAACGACAATTTTTTCGATTTCACCATCTATATCACTGATTAAATCAATTGATCGAACGCTAAAATCATTCCGATCGATAAAGGCTAAATTTTTTCTTGCAACACCACCTATCTCAGTAAAATTACCAACCACTATATAAGAGTCCGAATATGAATCATTATAGATATGATTAATATATCCACCGTCGTTTAAATCCAAGTCAGAATAAATTAAGGCTTGCGCAAATACGCCTTTAGTTAGTAATACTAAAAACCCAAAACACAGATATTTTCCTATATTCGTTCTCACGACATTAGTTCGTTAACTCAAAAGAAAAGGTAGTGGTAGGGTTAATCCTTAATAAACAAATATTGCATTATTTTTTGATAATAGGTCTTTTTCTATGTCAAAATATTGGTTTTGCGCAAGATAGTTTGCAGCAAAACGAGCTGTATCTGCGCACTATGGCGCTCACCGAAGCGGTTGACGACCCTGATCGGCAAGTTGGTAATTTCGATCCTAGCACGTCCGCTTCCTTGCCAATTGGTTTAGTAAAAGAAATTAGCGGGACTACCTACATTATTGCCATTGACAGTGCTTACTTTTTAAATAATGCGGCGTATTTCTCAGCTTATATGGCGATTGAATTTCCCGGGGCTGACAAAAAAATAGCTTTTGCGGCAAAAGACATTCAGTTTAATCCAGAAGGAGTAGTTGGTGGCGATTTAGCCAAACTCATGTTGGTTAGTGATCACTTAATTGAAATGGGGCCCAATACTCGCTTATCACTTAAAGGTGATGGTAGCAATTATGTGAATTGGAATTGTAACGGATTTCAATCTGTCAACCTGCACGGTTCATTTTTATTATCGAGGAATTTATTGGAACCTGCAAATGAAGACACCTGTGTTAGTGCTGAATTTACCGTGAATGTGCAGGATGTGAACAATATGCTCACCGCTGTCAGTTTTTCGCCATTTAAGATTTCGGGCTTGGATGATTTTGATTTTAATGTATCGAACGCCTATGTTGATATGAGTGATTTTGAGAATCCAGTGGGTGTGGCAATGCCAACATGTTATCATGAAATGTATCCCGAAGATATAAGTCTTTGGCGTGGATTCTATTTAGAAAATTTTTCCGTAAAATTACCCAGAAGCATCTCTGACGAAGATGAGCGAACTACACTTTACGCCAGAGATATGTTCATTGATGATGCTGGTGTAACAGGTTATATTGGTGCTTCAAATGTTTTGAGTATAAACAATGGACAAACGGATGGCGGTTGGGGATTTTCGCTAGATTCACTTGAATTGGGATTGACCACCAATGAGTTGTCATCAGGGTTGATGGTCGGTCAAATGCAAGTTCCAATCATGGACAATAATTCGCTTGAATATATCGCTGTCGTGACTAAAAGTGAACACGGAAATGCTATTTATAATTTCGGAATAAGTGCAGAGGAAGCTATGGAAGTTTCTTGCTTCAGTTCAACACTCGAAATCTATCCAACTACCCGATTGGACATGACCCTAAGGGATGAAAAATTCTTGCCACAATTAACCCTAAATGGTGATTGGACACTGGATCGTGAAAACGCCAAATTAAGAGGAATGGCTTTTCAAGAATTAGTAGTCATCACCGAAGCACCTTATGTTAGTTCTGGTTTGTTTTCATTGGTGCAGGGTGAACCTGATCCTGACGAAGAAACCGAAGACCCGAACGAAATGGCAAAATTCGGGATCTCAATTAACCATCTTTCTTTAGGAGTTTATCAAGGACAACCAACAATTGCTACCGAAGTGGGATTGAATTTCACCAATACAGGAGGAGACGAAGAAGAAGATGCAGAAGATGACGAAGGCGTGAACATTAGCGTCACAGGTGGATTTAGAATTACAGCAAATGTTGGGAGAAATGATATTACGGATAAGCAAGAATGGGAAATTGACAAATTTGCAGTTAGTAGAATTGTTTTTGACGTCAGTGTGAATGCATTTACAATGGATGGGTTTGTAGATTTCCGCAGAGACGATCCAATTTATGGTGATGGATTTGCGGGGGCATTGAATATGTCTATTCCAAACGTGATTTCAGAAATGGGAATGTGGTGTGTATTCGGAAAATTACCGACCTACAAGTATTGGGCAGTAGATGTAACAGCTCCTGTAAGTATTGCATTAGGTACAACAGGCGTTAAAATCAATCAATTATCGGGTGGTTTATCTTACCATATGGAAAACACCCAAACCGTTGATCAATTAGTTGGAAGTGTTGAAGAGAATGTAGAATTTCCAGCATTAGAAATGGCCGAGTATTATATTCCAAA
Organism: Crocinitomix sp.; assembly: GCA_047623705.1. Lineage (GTDB taxonomy): Bacteria > Bacteroidota > Bacteroidia > Flavobacteriales_D > Crocinitomicaceae > Crocinitomix. The sequence goes on along the minus strand of JBLHOW010000029.1, from coordinate 11,959 downwards.
TGTGGATATGGGAGTTGGATTTAGAGCTGGCGTTGGTTATGAAAATATCATCTCAGAAAAAACCTTAAATGGTGAGGTTTCATTTGCAATAGCGTTTAACGCAAATGGCGGTTTAGAAAGTATTACGTTAATGGGTAATGCTTATATGATGGCGACGAAAGCAGAACGCGCCACATCTTTAAATTTAGTAAGTGGAGAAGTAGTAATTGCCTATGATAATGTCGAACATATTTTAGATACACGGCTCACAGCAGAAGCGCGATTTCAAGGTGCAATTTTTGCAGACATTTGGTCGCAGATTTACCTCAGCCCTGATCTGTGGTTTTTTCATTTAGGAACCCCTTCTGTTCCTTGTTCTGTTAACCTTTTAAATTTTGCAACAGCCTCAGCATACTTAATGTTTGGGCAAGACTTACCTCCAATGCTGCCTCCGCCACCACAAGTTGCTGGCGTTTTAGGAGGAATGGCAGAGGGACGAAATGAGGATGCAATTGCATTAGGAGATGGAATTGGAACTGGAATGAGTTTAAATGTGGGTTTTGATGAATCTTATGCTTGGAATGCTTTTTCTGTTTATGCCAATGGTTCCATTGGAGCTGGATTTGACATGACATTTTATAAATATGCACCAACCGCTTATTGCGACGAAAGTGGACATGGCTTTGGTGCAAATTTTTGGTATTTACAAGGACAACTTTATGCCTACGGTGTTATTAACGCTGGTGTTGCAGGAAATTTTGCCGGTTCTCCTTTCGATTTCACAATTATTTCTGCATCAATGGCCATGTTACTGCAAGGCAAAATGCCAAAACCCGTTTATGTCTATGGTGGTTTGTATTTAGAGGCAAACCTTTTTGGTTTGTTTGATTTAGATATGACAATGGACTTTGCAGCAGGTGAGAATTGTACAATTATTGACTGATGAAAAAACAACTCATACTTTTCGTCTTGTGTTTTTGCGTAAGCTTTTCCTTTTCGCAGGATAGGGAAATCTATTTACAATCATTTGTCAAGTCTGATACAATTCAATTAAGGTGGGCAGCTTCTTCTCCTGATTTGTTTATTCGTGGATTGAATGAAGGTTATTCGATTTCGAGAACCAATACCGCCACAGATGAAAAATTTGAATTCGAGATTTTGCCCTTTTCAGATCGAAAAAAAACCTTGCTAACTTCTACTGATACAATTACTGCATTTACCGCTAGTTTTATAGAAGAATATATATCGCATTCTGCGGTAAATGAAGATCAAAAACAAGCGCCCTATTTTATGCTCAATCTTTCGGCAAGTACAAATAGAGCTATTGCGAATGTTTTAGGTGTTTATTGGGAAGACTTGAATGCAGGAAAGAATACTTTTACTTATACCATACAATTTGCAGGCTCAGCAGATATTGCTGATAAAGTAGAAGTTAACACGAAGCAAAAAAGTAAAAACGAAGCCTGTTCCAAATTAATTGGCACTTCAAGAATTGATTTAAAAGAAGTCTATCTAATATGGGAGGCTAAAACATTAAATAAGGCCTATGGCGGTTATTGGTTACTCAAATCTGAAGATGGCAAAAATTTTAAGCGATTGAATTCCACTCCTCTTTATTATTTAACCTCACAATATGAACCCAATAAAACAATTATTGATTTTATTGACACGGCGGTAACAGAAGGCGAAACCTACTATTACAAGGTAACTCCTATTAATCATTTTGCCGAACTCGGTGAAGATTCAAACATTGCGGAAGTCTTTATTCAAAGACGTTTGAACGGTATCTGTAATATTGATACGGTGCGTTCAACCAAGCGAACTAGAATTATTGTTGGAAAATATAGAACTGATATTCCAGAGGACAAAATTAGTGCATACGTCCTATTACGTGGAGATAATATTGATTCTCCTTTTAAAGTCATTGCTAAAATTAAATCAAACGCCAATAACTTTGAATTTACCTATCAAGCCAACCTACTTTCTGGTGATCGGCATTATTTTAAAGTTGCTGCAATTTCGGCTGATGGTGATACAGCCCTATCCTTTCCTTATTATCATTTCTCACTAGATCAAGAACCACCAGAAAAACCTACCGCATTTAAAGGCGAAATAAATGAAAACGGAATTGCAAATTTATCATGGAGCGCACCTGCAGATAACGACATTCAAGGTTACCGAATATTTAGAGCCAATTCATTGAAAGAAGAATTTATAGAAGTTACAAAACGTCTTTCCCCAGAACTAAGCTATCAAGACACCCTACGATTAGACAACCTCACCTCAGAAGTGTATTATAAAATTCGAACGGTTGACCTTAACTTTAATAATTCAAAATCCACCACACCAATATTAGTCATGAAACCAGATACTATTGCCCCTGTACCTTGCGTGATTAAAAAATATAAAGTAGAACCAAAGGGCATTTATCTGGAATGGGTCAATTCGCAAAGTACAGATTTAGCAGGACAGTATTTAGTTCGTAAAGGTGTTTCAAAGGTTGATACACTGTTAAATTTTCAAACGGAATTTGAACAAATTTTGGATACGACTTGCCAAATTGGAGGTAAATACGAATATCAAATTCTAACTGTTGATCGCTCCAATAATAAAAGCTTTTCTGCACCGCTTTCAGTTACTTATGAAACAGGTTATCGCGCTGCACCGATTAATTTTTCGGGAGTTGTAAATCGAGAAGGAAAAGTGATTACCCTAGCCTGGGGTTTAAATTCAGTTGAACCAATCTATTCGATTCAAATTTATCGCGCAAAAAATGAGGGGAAGTTCAAATTGCACTATACGATTCGAGAGGATGTGACAACCTATGAAGATCTTAAACTATCGCCAAATAATGTTTACCACTATAAAGTAAAAGTGGTTTACCAATCAGGTAAAAGTTCGAAGATGAGTGGAGCTGTGGAGATTGTTTATTAGTGTTTTTTTTTTGCTGAATTTATAAATCTTGTATGTCTTGCAAAAGCATATTCAAAATTTGAAAAGTCCCTTTGATTTGTTAACTTAGTGAGACAATTCGTTAGCTGACGGATAAAAGAAATAAACGCCATGGCGTTTACTCGGATGTTATAGACAGGTGACCAAAAGTGGTAAAAATAAAATTATGAATTCTCACGCTGACAAAACACACAAGGATAAAAGCCAATCACTTACTAATTCTGTTTCTAAAAAGCAAAACAGCGGAGCATCTGCATTTCAATTTGAAGATAATCGGCCTGAAGCAATTATACAAAAAAGATTGATGAAGAATATTAGCAACAGCCAGCCACTGCAGCTCCAAAAATTATCAAGTCAGGTGAGCCAAACCTCTGATTCAGATAAAAAAAATTCTTCTCAAGGTGTAATACAATTAATGAAGCCAGAAGAGCTTACCCATTTTGGAGAAGAACAAGCAGGGTTTATGGCTAAAGTAAAACCTCCTACAGCAGGGATGAACGTTTGGAGTGTTCAATTTCCGATTGATCTTGGCCCACCAGATCACATAGATGGTACTGCAACGTTGTATATTCTTGGAACTCAGCACTCCACCAGATTCGGGCAAATAGAGCATGCAAATCCCCTCTTACAATTTCTTACCACCACGCATTGGAACGAAGTTTTTACCGAAATTGGAGAAACAGGATTACCGTTTAAGGCTGTACCTGCTTCTATGGCAGAAGCTTTAAACGTAGAGGTCGAAGCCAAGGCGAATCCAGAAAAAGCAGCCAGACACCGCCTTGTTGCAGGGAGGAAAATTAAAAATTATGATGAAGCCGCAACCGCTATTGCAACACCAATTGATGAAGCGGCTTCCCGCCTTGCGGTTAATGGTGCTGTTGAGCGATCTTCAGCACTTGAAACTGATGCGGACCGTACACATGCTGTACATACCAATAAAAGTGATGGGGCGAATAGGCTTCCGGATTTACAGCAAGATCGCTTTAGTCCGCAGCAAACCCATACAATAGCCGAGGCATACAAACAAGGAAATGAGCACAAAATTTGGGAGTTTCAGCAGGATTCTTTAAAAGAGGGAAGAGATATTCAGGACACCGAAGAGCGGAACAAAAGATGGCTTGCCAGCCAACATGGTCGGCTTAGTGGTTTAAAAGATGGCGAAAAAATCCTCTGGATTGTTGGCGCAAGTCATGTCCCAGGTTTACTGACAAGATTGAATAAAAAATTTCCAGGGTCTCACATTCGTTCTGTAGGAGGCATTCATGATGAGGATCAGGTAAAGGGGCCGAAGCATCCCTATGGAGAACCTCAAAAGGCATTTAAGTAAAAAAGCCGACAACAAACTCGATTAAAAAAGGTGTTTATTCAAGCGTATCACTATAAAGAAAAAGTGGTTTACCAATCAGGTAAAAGTTCGAAGATGAGTGGAACCGTGGAAGTTGTTTATTAGTGCTGACCTCGCGAGGTCTATAAATTTAGTTCATGTTTAATTTGAGCATTTCCAAAATTTGAAAAATCCCTTTGATTCGTTATTTTAGATGCGCAAATCGGCAATTAACGAATGGGTTTTACCTGGATGTTGTAGTGCATTGAAATAGGAAATGCATTGGTTGATTTCCCTTACTACGATTACGCTTCAGAAATAAGCGATTTCATCTTTGATGGCAAAATCACACGATTATCTAAGCAGAACCTTATTCGTATTGAAAAAAGGAATGATTCGATATAGAATTTGCCATAGCGTTTAGACCAATATATCAGCTTTAAACAATTCTTTTTTTTCAACACGTTACGCATCTATATCTTGAAAAGAAATTACTTGAATTTAAAGTTATTAGAGAAAACGAACATAACACGGTATAAAATTAATGGCCAAATTGCGTGTTAAACATGCAACTAATCCTATACCAATCCTTAGAAGTAATTGAGCCTCAAATTATTTATACTCTTCAAAAGTTGACTCCTTAAAATAAAACATTACATTTATACCGAATGAACGTTCAGTCAATGTCGAAAAAAGATAAAATTCTTAAAGAAGCAACCAAGCTCATTACTCAAGAAGGTATTAATGGTAGCCCTATGTCTCAAATTGCAAAAAAAGCAGGAGTAGCAGTAGGAACTATTTATCATCATTTTAAAAGTAAAGAAGAAATCATTAACGAAATCTATGTATCAATTAGAAAAAAAGTTGGAGATGTAATAATTGAAAGTTCAAAAAATATAGTTGATTTAAAAAAAGAATTCAAAAGTGTCTCATTGGCGATTTACGTTTATTATGTAAATAATCCCATTGAATATTCTTTTCTTAATCAATTAGAGCACTCACCAATAATCACCAAGGAAAGTCACGCAGAGAGTGAAAAGTATTTTGCTCCGATTTTTGAATCATATCAGAATGCAATTGAATTAGGCGTGTTTATTAACATGGATTTAATGTTAATGGGAATGCTCACATACAACAACATTATAACATTGGTTGAACTCAGTATAAAAGCAGGAAATATTTCTCCTGAGATAGTAGACCAAGCAATAGAATTTTCTTGGCGTGGAATAGCAAAGCCATTATAAATAGAAATAATCAACCCTAAAATAACGTTTGAAATGAAAATTATAAAATATATACAAAGCATAATCATTTTACTAGTCGGTAGCATTACAATTTTTTTGGAAGAGCCTTTATTCGGCATTGGACTAATAATAATTAGCTTATTACTAATGCCTTTTTCTTCTAACTTACTTACTAAAAAGGCGCCCAGATTATTTACAAAGAGAAATAAGATATTGATTAGTTTAACAACCGGACTAATAATTGTGATAGCAATTGGTTCTTTTGGACGAAAAGATTACAACCGAGTTGAAAAAATAACGAATGAAGAATTAGCAAATCTTAGCATACACCCTATTAAGAAAACTATCGTTAACAATCTTGATTATTACTATATCGAAAAAGGGGAAGGTGAAACCATTCTTTTATTACATGGATTTCCAGATATGGCAAATACATGGGATGAAACTATTAGTGAATTATCGAAAACACACCGAGTTATCGCGCCGTTTTTAAGAGGTTATTATCCAACAGGAATCCCAAGTGACAATGATTTTTCAGTAAAAACGATAGCTGGCGATATAGTAAAACTCGTAGATAACTTATCCATTGACAAATTCACCCTTGTTGGTCAAGATTGGGGAGCTGCTATTGGATTCTCGGTTACAAATTTAATAGATGAAAGGGTACAGAAATTTGTTTCTATTGCTATACCTCACACAGCTTGTTTAGAATTAACTCCTGAATTAGCATATGCAGGAAGACATTTTTTCTTGTTAGGATCTGGCGATTATGGGGCGAGATATACCCGCAAGAGTAATTTTGAATACATTGATCGACTGTACCAGAGATGGTCACCCGATTTCAAAAATTTCCAAGCGTCAAGTGATGCTATTAAAGAAACCTTTAAATTCCCTAATCGTACCGAAGCCGCTATTGGATATTATAGTTCATTTTCAACCGATCAAAACTTACCTGAAGTTCAGGAGTTTTATCAAAAAATACCTGAAACACCTATTCTTTTCTTATTAGGTGAACATGATTTAATTTATACAGAAAATATAGTCTCCTCTATGAAAGAAAAAATGCCAAAAGGTTCGAAGACGGTAGTTTTTAAAAATGCAGGACATTTTTTGCATAGAGAAGTCTTTCCTGAATTTATTTCAGAATTGAAAGCATTTTTGAAGAGTAATAATTAATATATCGCTAATATTAGGACGGTGTTTCATACACTAACCTTTATAGTGATTCGACTTAGAATTATGATGACAGAATAATTCTTCTATCAGCTTAAAATTGGAGGACAATTCTAGGAAATTGAATGGTTCGGAATTGATATTAATGGACAATTAAGCTGCATTTACAGCAAGAAATAATACTTAAATTCCAGAAAGAAATATGGGAATCATGCGTAGATTATAGCCGCTACTTAGCTATTTTCCATATATTTAGAATCCTAACTGATTAATCTAATAAACTGAAAAAAATAGTCCTCATACTGCTTTGTGCGCCTCTTTATTTACAAGCTCAAATAAATGTTGACAGCCTTTTAAATGTTTGGGAGGATGTGAGCGAAGTAGATTCAGTGAGAATGGAGGCTATTCGTAAAGTAACATATAACGGTTTCTTATTCACACAACCCGATTCAGGCTTTTATTATGCTAGTCTCATGTATAATTTTGCAATTGAAACAGAAAACTTGAATAAACAGGCCCTTGCAAGAAATATGCAAGGGATATCCTTTGGTGTCCAAGGAATGAGTTTAAAAGCCAGTGAATATTTCGAACTTTCTCTTGAATTGAGTGAGGAAGTAGGCGATCAAAAATTAATTGGAAGTGCCTTGGGTAACCTTGCGATTTGCTGGGGTAAACTTGGTAAAAGTGATGAGGCTATTGAAGTTGGCATTAAAGTTATCGCCCTTAAAAAAGAATTAAACGATTATGCAGGTGTAGCAGCTTCATTGAGAACCTTGAGTGACCCTTATATCTGGAAGGCAGATTATGCGAAAGCGCTTGAGTTAAATTTCATGAGTCTAAATATTTATAATAGTATAGGTCTTGAAGATGGAATGGAGAATACGTTGCACGTGATTGCTAGTATCTATGAGTTAACAGGTCAACCAGACTTAGCAAAGCGCTATTATCTTGAGTCGATTGCGCTGACCGAGAAGAATGGAAATAATAGTGTGCTCGCAGCATCTTTAAATAATTTGGGTAAGATTGTTAGTGATGAAGGTGATCTTGATGGCGCTTTGGCTTATTATGAGCGCAGTCTTAAGATAAAGCGAGAATTGTCCCGGTTACTTGGAATAGCAAACACCTTGAATAATATAGGCAAAATCTACGTGACAAAAAAGGATTATGAGAAAGGTCTTTTATACTATAAAGAAGGATTAGAAAATGGTGAGCAAATTAAAGATCCAGGAGTTTTATCAAGTCTAAACTGTAATATCAGTATAATCTATAGGGAACAAGGGGATATAAATAAAGCATTAAACTATGGAGAGAAAGGATTGGATTTCGCAATCCAATCAAAAAATTTGGGAAAAATAAAGGATGCAACATACTTTATGCACGGCACGTTTAAGGAAGCTGGCCAAGATAAAAAAGCTTTGGAGACTTACGAATTATATGTTAAAATGGAGGATAGCCTATCAATTGGTTCGTTCTCAGATCAACTAACCAAATTACAAAGCAAACTAGAGTTTGAAAAGGAAGAAATTATCTTACAAAAAGAACAGGAACGAAAAATCATACTAGAAAATAAGGCCAACGAGCATGAGAAAATGGTTTCTTTGGTTTCAATTATTAGTGGGTTATTATTGTCATTTATACTCATAGTAGTTGTTCTAAAATTAAGACAGACGCGAATTCTTCGCCAACGAATTAGCAAACAAAAAGGAGACATTGAGAGTACGCACCAAGTCCTTTTCGAACAGCATAAAGAAATAACAGATTCCATTAATTATGCGCTGAGAATTCAGGAATCCATGCTTCCTTCACCAGAATCAATTGACCAAATTTTTAATGATTCATTTATACTGTTTTTGCCAAAGGATATCGTTTCGGGTGATTTTTATTGGATGGAAACAACAGTCAAAAGAAAAGGTTATGTTTATTTCGCTGCAGCAGATTGCACTGGACACGGAGTTCCGGGTGCAATGATAAGTGTTATTTGTTCCACAGCTTTGAGCAAAGCGTTGCTAGAAGATCATCAGCTTGCAACAGGAGCACTACTCGACAGGACCCGAGAAATAGTGACTCAAAAATTGAATAAAGGAGATCATGGAATAAATAATGGCATGGATATATCGCTTTGTGCTCTTGATACAGAATCAGGAATGGTTGAATGGAGTGGGGCAAACAATCCCCTCTGGATATTACGCAAGGAATCGGATCAAATTGAAGTGATAAAGGGCGATCGGCAACCAATTGGAAAAGTTGCAGACATAAAACCTTTCAAAACACACCATGCGCAACTGATGAAGGGTGATCAGATTTTTCTACTTACGGATGGATATCAGGATCAATTTGGTGGTGATAAGGAGAGTGGGATTCACAATAAAAAATTAAAAGCGAAACGCCTCAAAGAATTCATCAAAAATAATTATGATAGACCTGGAGCTGACATGCAAGTTAATTTAGAAAAAGAATTTAGGAAATGGCAGGGAGATATGGAACAAGTGGATGACGTCTGCCTAATTGGAGTTACACTATGAATATGAAGTCTCTCATATTAACCCTGGTACATTTACTATCTATTGCTTACATGAGCATTGGTCAAGACTTTAGTTCTGAAGAACTAAAGACCCTGGATAGTTTGCAGCGCTTAGTCGATAATCCGAATACAGCAGATACAATTAAGTGGAGAGCGCAATTGTCAACTATTCAATTCCTTCAAGGCTATGATATTGACCAAGCTTTAAATGAACTGAATCCGCTAATAACCGAACTCGCTGAATTACGAAAAGCAAAGACCGAATTAACCGAAAATGACCCTTTGTTTCGTATCTCCCTGAGAGCATTAACATTAGCGCGTCAAGTCCATAGTCAGAATCAGAATGACTTTGAAGGACTGCAAATTCTTGAACAATTCTTGGTAGAAATAGAAGCCAGAGGAATTAAGGCACCTGCCCAGTTAACGAATCGTATTGCGATAAGTCATAACAGTCTTCGCAATTACAATGAGGCTATCGCTTTTTACAAGATGAGCTACTCAAAATTTGTTGAAGAACAGGATACAACTGGAAGTTCCGCCATGCTTATTAATATTGGAATGGTTTATTCTACAATGGGCCAAAAAGATAAGGCACTTGAGTATTTATTCCGAAGTCTAAAAATTAAAGAACAGCTCAATCACATACGAGGTATTGTCAACTGTCATAATTTTATTGGACTCCAATATAGCGCCTTAGCTGAAGACTCTTTGGCGCTTACTCATTATTTAAAAGCTTATCGTATTCACGATCAATTGAAAAAGGAATCTCCTTCTTCACAAAGTGTGAGTCGCTCTCAATGCTATATTTATCGAAACCTGGGAGATGGGTATTTGGCACTCGACTCATTAGAAAAAGCGTCACAATTTTATAATCTAGCGCTTGACGAATCCAATCGATTTAATTTTCCAGACATCAAGGTGAGAGCGTTGGTGTCTAAAATAGAATTCTTAGCGCAAACTGATCAATCAAACGAGCTTAAAACGTATTTCGAAAGTGCAACGGAACTCTTAGAAGGTGAGCAAATTAGCTTGGGGTCGCAAAAAAATATGCACTATGCACTTTACCTGGGTTATAAATCCCTAGCTGATCCGGTTAATGCATACGACCATTACACAACTCACATTAGTTTAAGGGATAGCATCAACGGATTTGCTGATCGAAGAGAATTTCTTTATCGAGAAATGTCAAATAAAAATGACACAGAATTACTCGTTCAAGAAGCTGATAATAACCGAATAATTGATCTAAAAAAAGAAGAAGGACGCAAAGAAAAATTTGTTGGATATTTTATAATCGGATCTGCTTGCCTACTGCTGCTCTTTTTAGTTTTTACATTTAACCGACTGCGTATTGTAAGAAAACAAAAAATTGAGATCGAAAATCAAAAAATAGAAATCTATAAGGCGCATTTACAGCTGGAAGACCACCATCAAGATATCCAAGATTCTATTCGTTATGCCAAGCACATCCAAAATGCAGTATTACCACCTTTGGATGAACTATCAGCAAATCTTGGTGAAAGTTTCGTTTACTACCAGCCTAAAGATATTGTAGCGGGTGATTTTTTTTGGATGGAGGTTGCCAACTTTGATTCAGATTGGGTTTATTATAGTGTTGCCGATTGCACAGGTCACGGTGTCCCAGGAGCACTCGTATCATTGGTTTGTTCAAATGCACTTACGAAGGCACTCAAGGAAGATAATATTCGAGACACAGGGTTATTACTCGATCGGACGAGAGACCTTGTTATATCGCAATTAGGAAAAAGAGGTGAAACAGTAAAAGATGGAATGGATATCTCTATCTGCGCCTTGAATAAGAAAACCAAAAAATTGCATTGGAGCGGCGCGAATAATCCACTTTGGATCGTTAGAGGTTCGCGTGAAGCTTTTGATGTTCAACCAGAAGTTGAAGCCACAGATAAAATAAGAACCAGTTTTAACGAAGAGCAGAACTTTATAGAAATAAAAGGAGACCGACAACCCATTGGTGTATTTCATCAATCAACGCCATTCAAAACGTATACACTTCAATTAAACGCGGGTGATCAAATTTACATTTTCTCAGACGGATTTGCAGATCAGTTTGGTGGTGAAAAGGGTAAAAAATTCAAAGTAAACAATCTAAAAAAACTGCTTCTTTCTATCGCGTCAAACTCTATGGGAAAACAGAAAGAACTTTTAAAGGAAGTATTTGAAAACTGGCGTCAAGATTATGATCAATTAGATGATGTCTGCGTTCTGGGTGTCAAAATTTAGTACTTATTCAGAGGTTAAAATTATTCCTTTTTTGTATCAATTATGATTAATACAGTTTTTAAAATTGTTATTCTTTTAGTACTTCATTTAATCATTTATTTGATGTCGTACCCTCAAGTTGAAATAAGTGATTATCATAGTGCCAATGTAAATTTAGTAAATTCACAAACGGATTATAGTTATTATTATACTCCAAAAAGTATAGATCATTTTGGACATTTTTCAGAAGCTTCTTCAGGTAATTGGTTTAAGGAGATAACGAAGAAAGATGACCAATTAATACTTACAGATGTGTATTTGCCAAGTTTGATTATTTGCTCTAATTCACATGATGGAAAATCAAAGTCTTGGGAAACTCTAAGAGATATTAATGATGAGTATTGGAGATGCCGGTGATACTGACCACCCAATACCGGTTTAAAGTGACCATACCAAACCGGAGCATTGTGACCATGCTGTACCGGTTTATGTTGACCATGTATTAAGATAAAAAAATCATCAAGCTAT
>JBLHOW010000028.1:0-68333 GCA_047623705.1 Crocinitomix sp. | reverse complement strand
GATAAACGATAGGAGTATACGGGTCTATTTGCTGCTTTAGGAACGAAGTAATACATTAAACCAAGGTAAGGTGTCGTCAAGAAGAAAGCTACCGCATTATGACCGTACCACCATTGTACCAAAGCATCTTGAACGCCAGCATACCAGCTATAACTTTTCATAAAAGATACAGGTAGTTCAACCGAGTTTACAAGGTGTAAAACTGCAACTGTTACAAACGTTGCAATGTAAAACCAAATGGCAACGTACATATGCTTAACACGACGTTTCAAGATCGTTCCAAACATATTAATACCCCAAACAAGCCACATTAAAGTAATGGCAATATCAATTGGCCATTCTAACTCAGCGTATTCTTTACCTGCTGTATACCCCATTGGCAGGGTGATTACGGCTGCAACAATAATCAATTGCCAACCCCAAAAATTAATTTTACTTAAACGATCGGAGTACATGCGGGCTTTTAAGAGCCGCTGGAGTGAATAATAAACCCCAGCAAAAATACCGTTACCAACAAAGGCAAAAATCACTGCATTGGTATGTAAAGGTCTTATTCGACCAAAGGATAACCAGCTTGTTACATTAAGTTCTGGCCAGACCAACTCTAGCGAAGCGAATAGTCCTACTAACATTCCAATAAGCCCCCATGAAATGGTGGCGATTAAAAAGAGCCGGACAATCCGATTGTCATAACTGAATTTTTCTACTTGCATTCTGATTGTTTTTGATTGTTTTTTGATTCTTGATCTTCCTCATCATCAAATAAAACACGGTAGGCTGGGCCATAAGTGTCTTCGAATTGCCCCGATTTAGTCGCCCATAAAAAGGATATTAAAAAGAACAGTGCAAGACTGATACTGACGGCAATAAGGATGAATATTATTTGCATTTCGTATTGGTTTTACGATATAATTACGCTACAAATGTATTCGTGATGGGTCCTTTAATTGGTGATATCAAGCAACCACAAACATGATATTTGTCATGTTTTTAATTCGGGCGTTTTAAGTCTCTTGTAAATGAGACATTTGGATAAGATAAAAAGGGACAAGACCGCATTGGATTGGGCATGTGGCAGATTTAACGCTAGCATGTTTAAGTATTTGGCTTTAGAATAAAAAAGAATAAGTTTGTAGGAACAAAACAACTTTTTACCCAATTGTAAATCAAAAGCGCTTTTAAAAATCGCGCAAAATTTTAAAATTATCCAATGGAAATAGATTATAGTTTCGGATTATCCGATTTAATTGCATTAGTACTGAGTGTTGTGGCCGTGTTGATTTCGTTTAAAAATAGGCGCAATAATTTACGCGAAAATTTATACGATAGGCAATTAGATGTTTTTATGCAACTCAATGATCAGTTACTAGAAATAACTGAATTATTAATAGAGTGGGGTCAATTAAATGAAACCGAACAAGACAAAAAGGATAAAGTAAAACTGTGTCAAACAGTTAAGGACAAAATTCATAGAGTCTGGTTTACTGGAGCAAAGTACTCAGTAATAATGCCTGACTTTATTGATAGAAAAAGTAAACCACTAGACGATTTTTTAAAAATAATTTTGAAGAGAATAGATGAAAACAACCTAGAGCAGGTAGATTTAGAGAAGTATATTGATATAACTTTTGATTTTCAAGATGACATTCGCAATTTTATAGGGCTTGAGAAGCTAAGTCGCGACAACCACAATCTTGGGCGATAAATATTTGGACACAAAAAAAGGCCTGATCCACCTTAGGTGGATCAGGCCTTTACAATATTATAAATGTTTATTTTGGATACTTAAAAACCCATGCACTTCCGGCATCTGCAGAAACAGAACTGCGTCCTTCTTTTGCTGCCTCATTCGAGTCATATGATTTTAATGAGACCATATAAAGTCCATCAAATCGGCCCAATACCTTAGCAGGATATCCTTTGTCTTGCATTTTTTGAACGTAACGTTCTGCATTTGCTTCTTCACCAAATGAATTACCAATTAGGTGAAAGCTTCCATTATTTGTTCCTGAAACAACTGGCGCAACTTCATCAACTGGATCTTCAATAGGATCTTCGATCGGGTCAGTTTCATCAACTGGATTACTCATACTGTCTAAATCTGTTCCGCTTGAATCTGTCAAATCATTTGATTCATAGATTAATGAATCTGGAATTTCAACGGGTATTGTTGTTAGGCCATTTTCTGTTGAATCTCCAATAGCAGTTGAGTCAGCAACTACTGCTTCGCCATCATTGAAAAATTCCATGATTTTGTCTTTAAAGAAATAACCTGTAACAGCTATACCAATAAGCAACAACAATAAAATAATCCACGGCCAAATGCGGCGTTTTTTCTTTTCTTCTTTGACTACCGTTTCTTTTATAATAGTGGTTTCCTTTGTTTTTTCAACCACTGTTTTGCTTCCTGTACTTGCGGCTGCAACTGTTCCAGTGACAACGGCTGCTCCAGCAGCTACAGTTGTTGCTACTGCACCTTTGCTCTTGTTTGAATCTTCTGCTTTTGCATCTGATTCAACTGGTGGAACAAACGTGTTTTTACTTTGTTTATCGTCAGTTTTTGATTTGGTAGCGTCAGCTGCGGCAATGACAGTTTTCTTGTCCTCTTTACCTGTTATCTTTTCTTTAACCTCCTCAATTTTTTCTTCAACTTTCTCTTTTATGGCTTCAACCTTTTCTTCTACTTTTTCCTCGGTCTCTGCAATAATTCCAGCAACTCCTTTTTCAACGGATTCAGCTTTCTCTTCAATTTTGTCTTTGACTTTTTCTACTTTATCTTCTATTTTTTCTTCTACTGCTTTAACTTTTTCCGTTAAATCTTCCTTCACCTCTTCAACCACAGGTGGTATGAATTTATTTTTAGACTGCTTAGTATCGTCAGTCGCTTTGGTTGTTTTTTCTGTTGACTCTTTTGATTTTTTAGTTGTCTTTTTGGTAGCTGGTTTCTTTGCCGCAGGTTTCTTTTCGACCTTTTTAGGAGCTTCCTTTTTTATTTCGGGAGTTTCTGCTTTTTCAGCAACAGGTACTGTCACCTTTTTTTCCGGTTTCGGATCAGGTTTTGCAACCGTAGCAGTAGTTTTATCATCACCCGAGTACATTGTGAAATCTACTTCACCGTCTTTATTTTTAAAGAACTTGCCAAATTCAAACATATCGTATGAATTCCCTTTCCCAATTTCTGCTTCAATTTCTCGAACAAACTTCGCTACTTTATTTTGCGCTTCTTGTTCGTCAATACCTTCTTTATCTGCAATAAAACGGGCTAAACTTCCATCATTAAATTTAAGATGCGGATTAAATACAATTTTCCCTGTTTTTTGGCTTGGTACCATTAGAGCACCCAAGCCAGGAAGAATTACTGAATTTTGGATTTTTAGAATCTCGATCAAATATTTATTCATGATGATTTTTATTTGCTTAACTAACGTTTTGTATCAAAAAGATTACAAAATAATGAATTCATCCCAAATTGAAGGGATTTAGCGTGAATTAGCCAATTTCTTTTAAAGAAAAGGTATCTTTTAGTCGCACACCTTTTTCTGTATGTTCCACTGTACAACACTCATTGGCATGGTCGTGCTCTAGATATAAGATGTAATTATTAGTGGCTGCTGTAGCTAAAAAATCGCCTTTTTCAGCCAAGGTCATTAGCGGACGTGTATCATATCCCATTACGTAAGGCAAAGGAATATGGCCTACACTTGGCAATAAATCTGCCATAAAGACAATTTTTTGATCCTTATAGTTAATGACTGGTAGCATTTGACTATCCGTGTGCCCATCCACAAAAAGAAAATCAATATTTGGAAAAGCATTTTTGGTAAAATTACCAGTACGATTGACAAATTTCAATTGTCCACTTTCTTCAATCGGCATAATGTTTTCATGCAAAAAAGAAGCCTTTTCACGACGATTTGGTTCAGTTGCCCATTTCCAATGCCGTTCACTACTCCAATAAGTTGCGTTTTTAAAAACTGGTCTATAACCATTCGATCCGTTATGCGCAATAGCTCCTCCGCAATGATCAAAATGTAAATGAGTCAAAATTACATCTGTAATATCATCTATTGAAAACCCTAAGTCTTCTATACTTTTTTGTAAAGTGTTTTCTCCGAAAAGATAATAGTAACTGAAAAATTTCTCGGATTGTTTGTCTCCCATTCCAGTGTCTACAAGCATTAATCGATCTCCATCTTCAATTAATAAACAACGCATACTCCATGGACACATATTATTGCTGTCAGCTGGATTTGTGCGCTGCCAAAGTGATTTAGGCACAACACCAAACATGGCGCCACCATCCAATTTAAAATTTCCAGTTTCTATAGGGTATAATTTCATGTTATAGGTTGTTTTTGTGGTTCTCTTTCAAATATAATTATTGCTCGTTGATTGCGGTTGTTTCCGCCCCTTAATTTATTATGCATGTATTATTTCAATAAAAATAAAATGATTGATAAATCATTCTGCTAAGGCAACAATAATGAATTTTGGCCCATAAAATTGCACATTAAACAGCATCAGTGCATTTCAGAATTATGCGTGATTCGAGAAGAGTATTCACCAATTCCATTTTTAAAGAATAAGAGAGATGTTAACGCGAATGTGATAAAATTTGACGTTTAAATTGCTTATAATTAATGAATAAAGCTTATTTTTGATTGATTTCAAGTTCATATAACCCTTGTACTTCGAATCTCTAACCCAAAAAAACACATTTTCATGAGACAGCTCATCCTAGGTATTCTTACGCTAAGTTTTGCAACAACTTTTGGCCAATATAATGGCTTAGAAATGTTCGACGAATCGTTCTTGCATGAAATTCGAATCACATTTGAACAAGAAGAATACTGGGATTCACTAGAGTATTATTACGAGCAACTTTATGAATTTGGCGCTCCAAAAAAATACATGCTAGCAAGTATTGAAATTGACGGAACCACAATCGATTCAGTTGGTGTTAGAGAAAAAGGGAATGTGTCTTGTTGGGGATCAGGGGGAGTGAAAGAACCTTTTAAAATAGATTTTAATGAATTTGTTTCAGGTACCAAATATGATGGTTTGAAAAAATTAAATCTACATAATGGGTGGAATGATCCAACCATTATGCGGGATGCGGTGTCTTACAGGTTTATGCGAAGTGCTGGAATTGCAGCACCACGGACTTCCTACGCTAAAGTTTATTTGAATAACATATATTGGGGGCTTTATTTGGTTGTTGAGCAAGTTGATGATCGTTTCTTAAAAAATTGGTTTGAAAATAGTAACGGAAACCTTTTTAAATGTATTGACAACACAAGTTTACTTTGGCAAGGATCAAACATGTTGAATTACCTAGATGAGTTTGAATTAAAAACGAATGAAGAAATAGATAATTGGGATGATTTCATTCATCTTGTGGATAAAGTTAATGATCTCTCTGAATTTGAAGACAGCATCTCAACCGCCTTACAAATGAATAATTATTTGCGGGTTTTAGCAGCGGACGTTTTATTGTATAATTGGGATTCTTATTATGATAATGGGCGTAATTTCTATATCTATTACGACTCTACAGCCGGCGCTTTTCAATGGATTCCGTGGGATTATAGTTTGTCCTTTTCACCTTCTGAAACCAATATTGTTTTGCATTCAGATGATTGGGTTGGATTGCCAAAACCTTTGGTAATTAACGTCATGGATAATGAGGTTTATCGCGAACAGTATTTTAATCATTTATGTGTCCTTAATGAGAATTATTTTACGTTAGAAAATTTAGAGACTTACATTGATGAGACACACGATTTGATTGTGGATGCCATAGATGAGGATACAAATAAATTTTTCTCAACGCCAATATTTAGTGCAAATTTAACTTTCAATCTTTCAATCGTAGATGTTTGGGGAGGTGTGCACCTTTATCCTGGTTTAAAAAGATTTATTACTGAACGCAGTGAAACGGTAAACGCTGAGTTAGCTTCTTATGCACATAGCTGTACCACAGTTGGTGTTGAAGAGGAGGTAGAAATAACTACGAATCATTTAATTTATCCAAACCCTTCTAATACAGGGGTGTTTAATGTTGTGTATGGTGAAGCTGTGCAAGAAATTTCCGTCTACAGTATGACGGGGCAACCCATTTATTATCAATCAGTTACCAGTCAAATGCAAAGCGAAATTGATTTAGGTGCTTTCGGGAATGGTATTTACATTGTTGAACTGCTTGGCGAAACGCGTGAATTAATACGCATTGTCAAACAATAAGCCAATCTTTAGATTGCGTATAGTTCCGTTCAAGAAAGTTTGTTTGTTGCTAATCATACTTTTAATGAATGCTAGAGGTATTTTCTTGAATGGTTTAAAATTTAGACGCTAAATTGCTTATAATTAATGAATAAAGCTTATTTTTGAGTGATTCCAAGTTCATATAACCCTTGTACTTCGAATCTCTAACCCAAAAAAATACATTTTCATGAGACAGCTCATCCTAGGTATCTTTACGCTAAGTTTTGCAACAACTTTTGGCCAGTATAACGGCTTAGAAATGTTTGACGAATCATTCGTTCATGAGATTCGAATTAACTTTGAACAAGAAGATTATTGGGATTCATTAGAATATTATTTTGAACAGCATTTAGAATTAGGCGCAGAAAAAAAGTATATGGTGGCCTCAGTTGAAATTGATGGAAACGTAATTGATTCTGTGGGCGTTCGAGAAAAAGGATTTTATTCCAATTATGGTTCAGATGGTTTAAAGGAGCCTTTAAAAATCGATTTTAATGTTTATGTACCTGGCACTAAATATGACGGTTTAAAAAAGCTGAATTTACAAAACGGTTTTAGAGATCCAACAATGATGCGAGATGCTTTGTCCTATAAGTTTATGCGAGACGCTGGTATTGCAGCACCGCGCTCATCTTATGCTAGAGTTTACTTAAACGACATCTATTGGGGCTTATATATAGTTGTGGAGCAGATTGATGATCGCTTTTTAAAAAATTGGTTTGAAAACAATGATGGAGACCTGTTTAAGTGTATAAGTAATACAACCATGGAATGGGAGGGGACTGCAGCAATAAGTTATCAAGACGATTTTGAACTGAAAACAAATGAAGAACTAAATAATTGGGATGATTTTGTTCACCTTATTGATAAGATAAATACAGCGGATGAATTTGATGACAGTATTTCAACTGCGCTACAAATGAACAATTATTTGCGTGTATTGGCTGCAGATGTTTTAATGTTTAATTGGGATTCTCATTATGACAATGGACGTAACTTTTTTGTGTATTACGACTCAACAGCTAGTGCCTTTCAATGGATTCCGTGGGATTATAATCTTGGGTTTTCAAATTACGGAACCGGTATTGTATTGAACTATGATGGAGGGGTTTCATCACCAAAACCTTTAGTAATTAACGTCATGGAAAGTGAAATTTATCGCGCGCAATATTTCAATCATCTTTGCATTCTTATTGAAAATTATTTTAATCTTGAAAACTTAGAACCCTATATTGATGAAACTAAATTATTAATAACTGATGCATTAGAAGAAGATCCAAATAAGTATTTCAATATGGGTGAATTTAATGCCAATATAGACTTGAATATTTCATCAGTAAATGATTTAGGATTTGAAGAGGTGGTTCCTGGGTTAAAATTATTTATCAAAGAACGCTATGCTACCGTTATTTCTCAACTAGAACCATATGCACACAATTGTACAGCTCTTGGAATAGCAGAAGGCGATCAAATAGAAGCGAGTCATGTTGTTTATCCAAACCCGTCTAATACAGGATTGTTTAATGTTGTCTTTGGTGATGCTGTGCAAGAAATTTCAGTCTACAGTATGACCGGACAAATCATTTATTCGCAAACGGTTACTGGTCAAACCCAAACCGAAATTGATTTAAGTGCTTTCGGCAATGGGGTTTACATTGTTGAACTGCTTGGCGAAACACGCGAATTAAAGCGCGTTGTTATACAATAAGCGCATCTCTACATAATATCTTCTATCAATTAGATCTGCGTTATTTCTGCATTTAATGATAGCAAATGGAATTTTCATGAATGGTATAAAATTATAGCATTGTATACTGTCAAAGTGATTTAGAAAACGCACCAAACATGGCATTATGATACAATCTAAAATTCACACTGTCAATTGGTTTATCATTTTATTTTTCAATTCTCTGGCCAATACAATTATGCGTATAGATTGCAGTTGTTCAACTCTTAAAGTTTATTTTTTTCAAATAAAATGATAATTCAAATTAAGGGTTAAGCACGTTGCAATTGTATGATATGTAAGAACGTTTAATAGTGAATTAGAACCGATTATTAGATGAGCGTTACAATTCGGCACTAATTCACTTCAAAATTTTGAATAAATCTTACTTTTAATCAAATTTCGTACGCGTAAAAATCACATTTCCATGAAACACATTATTTTAAGTATTATAACCCTCGTATTTACAACCAGCTTTGGTCAAGACAACGGATTAGACATGTTTGATGAATCCTTCGTTCATGAGATTCGAGTTACTTTTGAACATGATGATTATTGGGATTCATTAGAATATTACTATGCACAATACTTAGAGTTTGATGCTCCAAAACAGTATATGATGGTGTCAGTTGAAATTGATGGAACCGTTATAGATTCAGTTGGAGTTCGGGAGAAAGGTTATTTTTCCAATTGGGGATCTGAAGGACTAAAAGAGCCTTTGAAAATTGATTTCAATGAATATGTCTCAGGAACTAAATATGACGGATTAAAAAAAATAAATTTACAAAATGGGTTTAACGATCCGACAATAATGCGAGATGCCCTCGCGTACAAATTTATGCGAGATGCCGGAGTAGCTGCCCCTCGATCTTCCTATGCCAAAGTTTATTTAAATGACACCTATTGGGGATTATATTTAGTTGTTGAACAGGTTGATGATCGCTTTTTGAAAAATTGGTTTGAAAACGATAAGGGAAATTTGTATAAGTGTATTAATAATACGAATCTGGAATGGCAAGGGACAAATAAAGTAAATTATCAAGATGAATTTGGACTAAAAACGAATGAAGAGCTTGATAATTGGGATGACTTTATCAATCTTGTTGAAAATATTAATGAGGGTGATGAATTTGAAGATAGTATTGCAACAGTCTTGCAGATGAATAATTATTTGCGTGTTTTAGCTGCAGATGTTTTAATGTATAATTGGGATTCGTATTATGAACACGGGCGTAACTTCTATATGTATTATGATTCTACGGCTCGTGCTTTTCAATGGATTCCATGGGACTATAATTTATCATTTTCAGATAGTGAAACTAATATTGTAGTGAGTTATGATGGAGGGATGACAGAAACAAAACCATTGGTGCAAAATGTGATGGAAAGCGAAATATATCGCGCCCAATATTTCAATCATTTATGTGTCCTTTTAGATAATTATTTTTCACTTGAAAATTTGGAATCTTATATTGATGAAACTAAAGTATTAATTACAGATGCTTTAGCAGATGATCCAAATAAGTATTTCACTATTGCTCAATTCAATTCAAATGTGAACACAAATATTACAATCACCGACGGTTGGGGATTTGAAACAGTAATCCCAGGATTAAAATCATTTATTACGGGACGTTATGCGACAGTTACTTCTCAATTAGATTCATATGATCACAGTTGCACAGCAGTTGGAATTGATGAGGTAGAGAATGTACAGGCAAATCATATTGTTTATCCTAATCCATCTAATACGGGTTTGTTTAATATAGTATTTGGTGAAGCTGTTCAAGAAATTTCAGTCTACAGTATGACGGGGCAAATCATTTACAAACAGACTGTTACCAATCAAACCCAAACCGAAATTGATTTAAGTGCTTTCGGCAATGGAATTTACATTGTTGAATTACTTGGCGAAACACGCGAATTAATGCGCATTGTCAAACAATAAGCGCTTCTCTACATTCCTTCTCAGTTCAACAAAGCCTGTTGAAAACTATCCTTTTTTTTAATGAATCCTAGCGGTATTTTTATGAATTTAGTGTAAAATTATATCATTATGCGCGTTCATTTTATAGCAATAGGAGGCAGTGCCATGCACAATTTAGCAATAGCACTAAAGAGAAAGGGAGATGAAGTAACAGGATCTGATGATGAAATATTTGAGCCATCAAAAAGTCGTCTCTCGTCCAATGGTATTTTACCTGATAAAATTGGTTGGGATCCCGCTATGATTGGCGCTAAAATTGACGCTATAATTTTAGGAATGCATGCCCGAGTTGACAATCCTGAATTGTTGCGCGCGCAGGAATTAGGTTTGAAAATTTATTCGTATCCGGAATTTGTTTATGAACAAACGAAGGACAAAAAACGAATTGTAGTGGGTGGAAGTCATGGTAAAACCACAATTACATCTATGCTTTTGCATGTAATGGATCAATTGAATATTGAGACGGATTATTTAGTTGGTGCTTTATTAGAAGGTTTTGATTGTATGGTGCAATTATCGGATGCAGAATATATTGTAATCGAGGGAGATGAATATCTTTCTTCTCCGATTGATCGGCGTCCTAAATTTCATTGGTATGCGCCGCATGTGGCTTTAATTAGTGGAATTGCATGGGACCACATCAATGTGTTTCCAACATTTGATAATTATGTGGAGCAATTCAAGATTTTTACGGATAAAATGGAGCCAAATGGTTGCATGATTTATTTTGAAGAAGATGAAGCTATAAAACAAATTATTCCGCAAATGCGTTCAGATATTTCGGCAATTGCATATACTATTCCTGACCATGAATTGGTAGATGGCAAAACGTATATCTTTAGTGAAGGCAATCGAATACCATTGAATATATTTGGCGATCACAATTTACAAAATATGCTGGGCGCCAAATTAATGCTCAATCAAATTGGGGTTAGTGACGAAGACTTTTATCGTGCAATTCAAAGTTTTAAAGGAGCAGCAAAGCGATTAGAATTAATTGCATCTAATAAGACTTGTAATGGCTATAAAGATTTTGCGCATTCACCGTCCAAATTAAAGGCTACCGTTGCTGCAGTTAAACATCAATACCCAACTAGAAAATTGGTGGCATGTATGGAGCTGCACACCTTTTCATCACTTAAAAAGGATTTTTTACCGCATTATGAAAACTGCATGTCAGAAGCAGATGAAGCCATAGTCTACTTTTCGCACGACGTTGTAAAACATAAAAAATTAGAACCGATTAGCGCGGAAATGGTTAAAACTGCCTTTGCAACAGCTAACGTTACTGTTTTTACAGATTCTGACGAAATGGTAAAGCATTTAAGAAATATCACTTGGGAAAATACCAACCTGCTTTTAATGAGTTCAGGTAATTTTCACGGCGTGGATTTGAATGCTTTTACAAAAGAATTGCTAGAGTAGAAGTCTTATTGTCTACACTCTTAAAATCACCTTTCGCACAACTATCATCACAAAAAAGGAGTAGAAGAGGGAGAACATGAAAAAGACCATTAAATGAAAGAAGGACGTAAAGAAAGGCCCAATAAATGAAGTCGCTTGATCTTCTTGATTTTCAATAAAATCATCAAAACTAAATGTTTCCCATTTGGGATCTATAGCTTGTAAAGCTTCAAAACTCGCTACATCTGGATATTGAGCTTTTAAGGCTGTGAATTTTTGATCGATAAAGGTTTGTTTAATTGAAGGATCAATTTGATTGTGATAGACATAAATAAAACCAGTAACTAAAATTGTGTAGACTAATCCTGATTGCATGGCCACCTTAAAATCTTGCAACGCATTTACCGGCTCATATCCGCTTTCTTTTTTGGTCATGAATAGACCCAGAAAGATGGCGCCTACTAATAAGAGTAAACTAAGGATTTCAGAGATTAAGAAAAAGTCTACAGAATAACCCGTGAGAAAGGCACACAATACAATTATGATCCATAATAACGCGAAGAAAAAGCCGAATTTTACTGATGTTTTCATTTAAATACCAAATGTTAAAGTCCGTCAAATTAAAAGAGAGACTTTTATGTATTATTTGAATTAAGTTGTGGCTTCTGCAGCAACTGTTCCTAAAGGTGCAGTTTCAGGTGCAACTCCCAATTGTCGAAGCATTTTACCATGACTCCTTAATGCACTGAAAAAAGTAGGCTCAGAGTGATAAGGCAGACTAAATTCTTCAGCTGTAGCTTTTACAATCTTGGATAATTTTTTATAGTGTACATGACAAATATTTGGAAATAAATGATGCTCTACTTGGTAATTTAAGCCGCCCACTAGCCAATATAGTATAGTACTTTTGGGAGCATAGTTAGAAGTAGTTTCCAATTGATGAATTGCCCAATTATTGTCTATCGTCAAATCCTTTGAAGGAATAGGGAATTCATTTTCAGGCACAACGTGTGCAGGTTGAAATACAATTGCCAAAATGAATCCAGCTACTAATTGCATCATAAAAACAAATCCTAAAGTTACTAACCAATGAGTTGGTAATATTAGCATTGGGATTACGATTACGTAAACATAAAAAATGAGTTTACTCGTTACCAATTCAAAAAATAGTTTGCCAAAGTTCGTGTTCTCAGTTTTAGTAAGTCCCATTTTTTTATAACGGAATAACTGTTGAAAATCTTTTGTAGTCATCCACATCACAGTCATTAAGCTATAGAAAAACCAAGCATAAATGAATTGAAATCGGTGAATCGGGATATGTTTATCCGCTGGTGAAAATCGAAGTAAAGATACCGCGGGGGAAACATCCTCATCATAACCATGAATATTCGTATAGGTATGATGTAAAACATTGTGTTGTATTTTCCAAGTAGGGGCATAGCCTCCAACAAGATTAACAATACGACCAATTATATAATTAACATTTTCATTTTTTGAATAAGCCCCGTGGTTTGCGTCATGCATGATTGATAAACCAATACCTGCAATTCCTAAGCCCATTACTGTCCAACAAGCGGCAACTAGCCATATGTTGGTTACCACACCTGTTAGCATTAAAACGTAAGGTGTTAAATACAGTGTGATCATGAAAGCCGTTTTGATTTTCATGTTGGTATTAGCATACTTAGAAAGATTGTTTTCCTTAAAATATGCACGCACTCTTTTTTTCAATGTTGCATTGAAATCATTACCAATTTTCTTCGAAAATTTAATGGGTTTTAATACTTGCGTCTCGTTCTCCATTTTATTTTTATGTTTCCTGAGCTACAAAGGTAATCTTTTTCGTTCGAATGGCTTTGTAGCGAAATTTCTATTATGAACAGTCCCTTATGGACGTTCTTAGTAAACTATGTTTTAGTAGCATTAGGCCTTCCAAGCTTGTAAAGCATTTTGGTGTGGCTTCTAACCGCAGTTAAAAATGTAGGTTCAGAATAGTAAGGTAATCCAAATTCTAAGGCTGTTGCTTTAACAATTTTCGAAAGTTTACGATAATGTACATGACAAATATTAGGGAAGAGATGATGCTCAACCTGATAATTTAGTCCGCCAATGAACCATTGAAAAATGCGACTATCTGCGCCAAAGTTGGAAGTTGTTTCTAATTGATGAATAGCCCAACTGTTTTCCATTTTCAAGTCTTTGTCTGGTAAAGGAAACGCAGCTTCTGGTACAACGTGAGCCAGGATAAAGACCACGGCTAATGTAAAACCAGAAATCATTTGTTTCAATAATAAGAGCAATACAATGCCCCATACCGGAACGTCCATGAAGATGATAGGTAAAACAATAATATAGGAATAATAGAATACCTTAGAAATTAATAATTCCCAAAATAATTTAGAAAATTTCTCATTCTCATTTTTAGTTAATCCCATTTTTTTATAACGGAATAATTGCTGCCAATCTTTCACAGTAATCCATGAAACAGTCATTAAACTATAGAAAAACCACGCATATAAAAACTGGAAACGGTGAATTTTACGGTATTTATCGTGCGGTGTAAATCGAATAATTGGAACTGGAGGATCAACATCTTCATCAAAGTGCTGAATATTAGTATAGGTATGGTGCAATACATTATGCTGAATTTTCCAGTTAGGCGCAAATGCACCAACCATATTTACACAACGTCCTAATAGATAATTAACTCTTTTATTTTTTGAATAAGCGCCGTGGTTGGCATCATGAATGATCGTCATTCCAATTCCTGCCATTCCAAAACCGAGTAATGCCCAGCAAAGAATTATTCCCCAAATATTGGTGACAACCCCCGTTATCATTAATAAATAAGGTACAAAATACAGGGCTAACATGAAAATCGTTTTGAATTTCATATTCGCGTTGGCATATTTAGAGATATTATTATCCTTAAAGTAAGCCCGAACACGTTTTTTTAACGTAGCGTTAAATTCGCCTCCAACTTTAGTTGAAAATTTAGGTGGAACAAACGCTGGTATAGCTGTTGAGGTGCTTTTTTCTTTTTCCATACGGTACAAAGTTACGGCTTTTTGAAGTCTCAAAACTTCATTTTACTCACTATTCGACAAAATACCCTAAAGTTGGTATAAACTATAACTGCAGTTAACAGTCTATTTATTTTTGCCCTTTTGTTTTTCTTGTTGCATCTTTTGTGCTTCAGCTAAACGCTGCTGAAATTTAGATTTCCCTTTTTTCTTCTTAGGGTTTGCTCTATTTGCCTCAACCTTAGCGTGAATTTTATCTTCATCCAGCATAAACTTCTTGATGGCAAACATAATTCCAATCGTCATTAAAGTAGAGATGAAATAGTAATAACTTAAACCAGAAGAGTAACTATTAAAGAAGAAGATCATCATGAACGGGAAGAAATACATGATATATTTCATATTTGGCATTCCTTCCATTGTAGGTTGTTGCATGTTACTGCTATTATAGTGGGTATACAATAATGTAGTAGCGGCCATTAAAAGCGTAAATAAACTTACGTGATCTCCATAGAATGGAATATCAAATCCTAAAGCCAAGACAGAATCATAAGTTGATAAATCTTCTGCCCAAAGGAATCCTTTTTGACGCAAGCCAATTTCAGATGGGAATAAACGGAATATGGCAAACAAGATTGGCATTTGAACCAGCATTGGCACACATCCTGCCATTGGACTAACTCCTGTCTCTCGATAGAGCCCCATGGTTTCCTGTTGCTTTTTCATTGCATCCTTCTTGTCCGGAAATTTCTTAGTGATTTTCTCAATCTCTGGCCGCAGTACTTTCATCATAGCAGATGACTTGTACATTTTATAGTTTACCGGACTCAATAATAATTTCACAAAAATTGTCAATAATAAAATGGCCATACCAGCTCCAACTCCCAATCCTAAGATCCAAAGGAAAATTGGTCGCATGAAGTAAACATTAATCCATCTGAATAATCCCCATCCTAAATCAACAACGTCTTCAGATCCGTTTTCATATAAGGCTAATTCATCATAATCATTTGGTCCAAAATACCATTCTAACTCAACCGTATTGTTGATATTAGTAATACCTAAATCTAAGTTTGATTTATACTGTTTGATATAGGTTGTATCTTCCTCATCTAAATTGATAACTTCAATTTTTGAATCACTGTTAGGTTTGAAACCTGTTTTATTCATTAAAATGGCAGAGAAGTAACTTTGTTTGTAAGCTACCCACTGCAAGTTTCCTTCTACTTCATCTTCATCATCACCAGCAATTGATAAGTAATCATATGAATCATCTTCATATTTAAAGAATAAAGTACTTACACGTTGTTCAGAAGGTAAATGCTTTTCAGTTGATAATAATTTGAAATCAGATACAAAATCTAAATCAGCTGCATCTCTATCAGAAAATCCTTTGAAGCTAATGCCTAAATCAACGTCATACTTTCCATCCCTTAATTTATATGTATAAATGACTTTTTTACCTGTTGGATTAATCATTACAACTTTTGCACTGTTATCTGTATGGCTAACAATGTTAAAATCGTAATCACCTGAGTTGAATTTTTTATCACCCTCAAAGAAATCAATTCCATAAGTTGATTGGCGATCAAAAAGTTGTAACGGTTCATCAATTTCGTTAATGTAAGAATCGTAAGTAAGGTAGTTCTTCAAACGTACACTAATTATTCGCCCACCTTTATTTGAAATATCTACGATAATTAAATCATTTTCAATTGTCACCGTTTCTTCAGGACCTTTTGGCGCTGATGCAATAGTTGGCACAGGCGCGGTCAATTTATCATTTAATAAAGTGTCTACGCCGGTAAGCGTATCTTTATATTTGAACTGCCCAATATTATTTGTTAAGTGAACACCATCACCATTTAATACAGGAACCAACGTATTTACTGGAGCTTCTGAAACCGCAGCAATTGTATCTAAATCTGTATTCGTAATAAGGGGGTCCGAAACTTGTGATGTTGAATCCGTTTGTTCGGTTTTCGTCTTCTTATCATCTGTCGGTTTTTCAGCATTTAAATAGCTGAAAATGAAAAGGATTGCTCCAATTACCAATAAACCTATGATTGATCTTTTATCCATTCTAAAATAAATTAATGTCTACTTTTCCGTAGGCGCGTGCAAAATTAATATTTATTCTCTTTTCCGCATCACTATTAAGCATTATTATGTGCTATAATGTGGATGACGAATCAGGATTGAAGATATTTTAAAAGAGTTACTTTTTATTTTCGATAGCAGCTTTTACAAAAGCCAAAAAGAGCGGGTGAGGTTTTTCAACTGTACTTTTATATTCTGGATGAAATTGAGCCCCTACAAACCATGGATGGCTAGGTATTTCAACCACCTCAACCAATCCGCTTTCTGGATTTTTACCAGTGGCAATCATTCCATTTGCTTCAAATTCGGCTAAATAGGCGTTGTTAAATTCAAAGCGGTGACGGTGACGTTCTTTAATTACCTCCTCATTATATGCTTCAGAAATTTTAGTGCCATCTAACAGTTTACATTTATAAGAACCAAGTCGCATTGTACCACCCTTATCCGTTACTGTTTTTTGATCCTCCATTATGTTAATAACGGGACGTGTGCAATCCTCAACTATTTCAGTCGTGTGTGCATCTTTCCAGCCTAAAACATTTCGAGCATATTCAATAACGGCACATTGCATTCCTAAACAAATACCTAAAAATGGAATGTTATTTTCGCGTACATATTGAATGGCTAAAATTTTACCTTTAATACCACGAGAACCAAAACCTGGCGCAACTAATACACCTTCTAAGTCAGAAAGGGTATCCTTCACATTTTCAGGTGTGATCTGATCGGAGTGAATCCATTTAATTTCAACCTCGCATTCATTATAAGCACCAGCATGAATAAATGATTCTATAATCGACTTATAAGAATCTTTCAATTCAATATATTTTCCAACCAAGCCAACTTTAATTTTGCTTTTCGGATTATCTAATTTCGATAAGAATGCTTTCCATTCTTTTAATTCTGTATCACCTTTGGCTGGTAAATCTAGTTTTTGTAAAACAACTTTATCCAGTTCCTCCTCTTGCATCAATAATGGCACACGATAAATAGTATCAGCATCAATTGATTCAATTACAGCAGTTGGATTTACATTACAAAAGCGTGCAATTTTCTTTCGAATATTATTGTCTAAATGATGTTCAGTTCTACAAACCAAAATATCCGGCTGAACTCCAACTTCTAATAAAGATTTAACAGAGTGCTGTGTAGGTTTCGTTTTTAATTCGCCAGCTGCCTTTAAGTATGGCACTAACGTTAAATGAATCACTAAACAATCATCCGGATATTCCCACATCATTTGTCGAACAGATTCGATATAAGGCAAAGATTCAATATCACCTACAGTTCCACCAATTTCTGTAATCACAATTTCAAACTCGTCAGATTTACCCAGGATTTGAATTCGTTCTTTAATTTCGTTGGTGATATGTGGAATAACTTGAACAGTTTTCCCTAAAAATTCTCCACGACGTTCCTTGTCCATTACTGTTTGGTAAATACGACCAGTCGTAACGTTATTTGCTTGTGAAGTAGGAACGTTCAAAAAACGTTCATAATGACCCAAATCTAAATCTGTTTCGGCACCATCATTCGTCACAAAACATTCACCATGTTCATACGGATTTAATGTACCAGGATCAATATTGATATAAGGATCTAGTTTTTGAATGGTAACAGTGTATCCACGTGCTTGTAAAAGTTTCGCTAAAGATGCTGAAATGATTCCTTTACCTAGTGAAGAAGTAACCCCGCCGGTCACAAATATGTACTTAGTTGAATTAGACATAATATTGTTTAGTAACTACGGGAATCAAAGGTAGTGGATTTTTAAGTTCAGCAAAGAAAAAAAATGAATTAAAATTGATAATTGATTAACAATAGTTAGAAGTGGATGTTAATAAGTTGATTAAGACATACACTAAGAAATGGATAAAACTTTATTATTATATTGTTGATTTAACTCAAAACTTGTTTGTAAAATGAATCGGCTTGTAATTATTGGTAATGGTTTTGATTTGGCGCATGGACTCAAAACTAATTATAAGGATTTTCTGCTTTGGTATTTGAAGGGCTGCGTTCGAGAATTTGAAGAAAAGTTGGAGTATCAAGATTTGCTAGTCAAAGTCAACGGTCGATACTCAAGAGGGAAGTATGAGGAGATTTATAAAGCGTTAACTTTTGAAGATTTTGAGAAGAAATGTGAAGAAATAGATGTTTCGTTAAAGTATGATTTGGCATCTATTACCGATTCAATTTCTGCTCCCTATGACGCAACAAAGTTTTTTTCAACATTAATAAAAAGTTGCATTAATGGAAATTGGGTAGATATTGAGAATGAATATTTCAAAGTACTTAAATTGGTGATTGAAAAATATAAGGAGGACGTCAATATGAATCAATTTTATGGTAATAAATTGACGAACTTGAATGCTGAATTAAATTTTTTAAAATCAAAACTCATTGAATATCTTCTAGAGATTGAGCAAATGAATAAATCGGACGAAGTTGTTATAGATGAGATTCGAAAATATCTTTTCGGACAAATAGCATTAAGTGATTTTTCAAAGGACAAGGAGGATTTGCATCATTACAAAGGCCTGGAGCAGGTTCAATTACTCAATTTTAATTATACATCAACAGCGAAACGATATTTGAATGAAAAGGAGAACCGTTATACAACGGTTAATGATATACACGGTACTTTGGTAAAGCCAGAATCAGTAGTTTTTGGTTTTGGAGATGAAATGGATGAATTATACACAGATATGGAGCAGCTGAACGACAATGAGTTCTTTACACATATTAAGTCGTTTAAATACTTTCAAAATAACAATTATTGGAACCTGTTGAAATTTATAGAGACTTATAAATTTCAAGTCTCCATAATGGGACATTCCTGCGGTTTATCTGATCGCACAATGCTAAATTCTATTTTTGAACATGAAAACTGTACGTCTATAAGGTTGTTTTATCATAAACGAGCAGATGGGACAAACAATTTTACTGAACTAACGCATGAAATTTCACGTCATTTCACAGATAAAGCCGCCATGCGAAGTAAGATTGTTCCTTTTGAAAATTCAGAACCATTACCTAATTTAAAACCTCAATGAATCACGCAGAAATACCATATTCGGAAATTGTTACAATTTTAAAAACAAAAGATGCAACGCTAAAACGCATCATTGAATCTGTTAACAACCCCGTTCAGCCAGAACCAAGCGTAGATATTTATTTTGATTTGTTACAATCCATTGTATCACAGCAGTTGTCTGTAAAAGTGGCGGCTATCATTTGGAAACGATTTTTGGCACTTTTTTCAGATGAATATCCAATAGACCGTGTATTGAAGGCTCGTTCAGATGAGGAATTAAGAGCTGTAGGTTTATCAAGGCAAAAGGCTAATTATTTGCGAAATGTTGCGGTTTTCTCAATTGAAAACGGAATGGACTTTGAAACATTGCATGCAAAATCAGACGAAGAAATTATAGCTTATTTAACGCAAATTAAAGGCGTAGGGAAGTGGACAGTTCAAATGGTACTCATGTTTCCCATGGATCGCCCTAATGTTTTCCCAATTGATGATTTAGGTATCCAAACAAAAATGATCGGACATTATAAATTGGAGGGTGAAAAAAAGGTGATTAAGAAGCTAATGTTGGAAATAGCCGAAAAATGGGCGCCGCACAAAAGTTTAGCCAGTAAGTATTTGTGGAATTCAGATTTAACCTAAGTCCTCTTGTAAGCCAATCATTTTTAACAAAGATACGGCGCTCTCAATTCCTTTATTACCATGTTTACCACCAGAACGATCAATAGACTGCTGTTTGGTATTGTCAGTTAGTACACAAAAGGAAATCGGTGTATTGTATTCCATTGTCACAGCCATTATGCCTTGCGTTGCTCCTTGGCAAACAAAATCGAAATGCTTTGTTTCGCCTTGAATAACACATCCAATAGCAATAACTCCGTCCATGTCTTCATCTGCTTCTAACAAAAATTGACATCCGAGTGGCAATTCAAACGTACCAGGTACATTTTTAACAATAATGTTCTTTTTCTTGACTCCATTTTCGCGCAAAGCTTCAATTGCTCCGTTCATTAATGGTGAGGTAATATCATCATTCCATTCAGAAACAACAATGCCGATTCGAAAATCGGCACCATGAGGAATTGTTCCTTTCTCGTATTGAGATAAATTTTTATTTGCGGTAGCCATTAGTTTTTAACTCTTGCTATGTATTTATCAATTTCTTGCGCTTCGTCACTATTGCTCCAATCGTTCTTGATTTTTTCATAAGCCGTTAAAGCAGCATCATTATTATCTAGTGCTTCGTATGTTAAACCAGCTTTTAATAAATACATTGGCGTAGTAAATTCATTTACTTCTCTTGATGCAGCATCTTCAAACATGTCAGCAGCAGAAGCATAATCGTCTAATTCTACATAGCAATCGCCTTTTAAGCCAAGTACCATTGAACCAACAATAATGTCGTCAAAATCACATTCGTCAAAATAATCAAGAGCATCTTGATATTGTGCTTCATCCATAGCTGCTAAAGCCATAGTATAGTTTGCAATGTTTCCACCAGAAGTTCCAGAATATTCTGCCGCAATGTCTTCCATTCCGTCAAAATCTTCCGAGCCAGTTATTGCCATAGCAATTGAGTCTTGCTCCCATTCATAGTATGCAGGCCAATAAGCCTCTCTAGATTCAAGCTCGTGGGGATCTGAAATAAATTTTTGGTATCCAATGATACCTAAAACTATTACTACTAAAGCTCCAGCTCCAATAATTAGCGGTTTCTTATATTTATCAATGAAACTCTCAGTAGACGTTAATTGGTCTAACTCATCTGCTTTCGCTTGAGTTTTCGTTTGTTTTTTATCTTTTGCCATTTTACTTTCGAAATATTGTGCAAAATTAATTTTTTTTTGGTTCAAATTGCGATAAAATGCAGATTTTTACGAACTGAATGTTTTCGCGTGAAATTCAACTATGATAAAAATAGATAATAAAAAGATTGTTTTACCCATTATATTGGTGCTTTTAATGATGCTCTTAACATGGAATATTGGAGCCAATACGCTGCGTACAGACTTCACATTTTTTATTGCACAGTATTTAGCACTGTTCACAGCTTTCTATATTTTTTGGTTAAATAAATGGGGACTTAAATTTTGGCACTTTTTTGCGGTTGCAATACTTTTGCGTGTAATCCTGCTATTTGCTGTACCAGAATTGTCGAATGATTTTTATCGCTTTATATGGGACGGTGAATTAATTGCAGATGGTTATAACCCATTTCAGGGCAAACCAGCGGATATGCTGCATCATTATTTTACGCATAAAGAACTTTTTAGTCCAAATGAGATTTATCAAACCTATTATGATGATTCTTATAGGCGGATGCTTTTTGTGGGAATGCAGCAACTTTCTCAAGATCATTATACCTGTTACCCCGTTGTAAATCAGTTTTTGTTTTTTGTTCCAGCTGCTTTGAGTGATTGTATTGCGGGGAATGTAATAGGCTTGAAAATAATTGTCATTCTTGCGGATATTGGCGCTATAATCTTCGCGAAGAAGATAGCTGAGCATCTTAAAATTGCCGTGCACAATATTTGGCTTTATGCATTAAATCCATTTATAATATTGGAGTTTTCTGGAAATTTACATTTTGAAGGTGTAATGATTTTCTTTTTGTTGGGAGCTATTTATTTTACGCTAAAAAACAATTGGTTGTGGGCAGGAGTCTTATTAGGATTGGCTGTACAAGTGAAATTGATTCCACTTATGCTAATTCCATTTTTCTACAAGAAATTAAAATGGCAAAACGCGATAGGGTTCACAGCGCTAACAGCATTGGTTGTTTTAGGGGTTGGTGGATTAATGCTTAATTCTGTTTATTTGGCCAATATGATGGAAAGCGTTAACGAGTATTTTATTCGTTTTCAATTTAATGGGAGTATCGCATATGTTGTAAGCGCAATTGGATTTGAAGTAATAGGTTGGGATCCTATTATGATTACAGGACCAGTACTTTCAATGATTTCGACAATTGGAATTCTATTATTGGCAATTTTAAAAGCGCACCGTAAGGATTTAGACATGATCACAGGCATGCTATTCGCGTTTATGATTTATTATAGTTTAACGGCAACAGTTCACCCTTGGTACATTAGTTTATTATTGGTCTTATCCATTTTTACAAAATATAAATTTGGATTAGTTTGGTCAATCGTCATAATGTTAAGTTATTATGCTTATTCTACTCCTGGATTTAAAGAGAATATGATTTTAAATACGGCCCAGTATATTCTTGTTTATGGAGTATTACTGTATGAGATTTATAAATATTGGGATAAAAAAGCAGTTGGTATTCAACTCAAAGAATTTTTTAGTTCACCAAACAAATAAGGAAGTATGTCAGATGAAGTATTCATAGCAATTGATCGAAAAAAAATGATACTGATGACAGTATTGTATTCCGCCTTAGGTATAGGGTCATTTTTGGTGACTTATTATTTGGGAGAGAATCAAGATTGGATGAGCCCAACCGTTTTTAAAGTGGCTTCTGTAATCGTACTCTTATTTTTTATGGTACTTGCAGGCACCTTTGCTAAAAATGTTAAAAGTTCAGTTGCAGGTTTAACGATAAATAGAAAGGGAATTGATGATAAGTCTAGTTCCATTAGTTCGGGTTTAATTCATTGGAAAGACATTAAAGGAATTTCAAAAATAAAGACCCCTTCATCAAAATATATATTGGTGATGGTTAGAAAACCACAAAAGTATATTGATAATGCAAAAAACAATGCGATTAAGCGCTTGTTAAATCACAACTTAAGCAATTATAAAACGCCCATTGTTATTAATGTAACCGCCTTGAAAACGAATCTAGATGAATTAGAAATCATCATTGCAGAATACTCAGGACGATTTGGAATTAAATAAAAAAATTATGAAAGTAGATATATTGGCAATTGGAGCACACCCAGATGATATTGAATTGTCTGCTGCGGGAACAATTATGCAACAAATTAGCATAGGTAAAAAAGTGGCAATCGTTGATTTAACAGAAGGGGAATTAGGTTCTCGCGGAACAATTGAAACGCGTTATGCTGAGGCTGCGGATGCATCTGAAATAATGGGAGTATCAAAACGCGTTAACCTCAACTTAGGCGACGGTTTCTTTGATTTTTCAAAAGCGAATAAACTAAAAATAATCGAACAAATTAGATTTTTCCAGCCAGAGATAGTGCTAGTGAACGCTACATCAGATAGACATCCCGACCATGGAAAAGGAGCAACAATAGCAAAAGAAGCATGTTTTCTTTCGGGACTCCTGAAAATTGAAACTAATTTAAACGGGGTTGCGCAAGATAAATGGCGTCCAAAAGCTGTGTACGGCTATATTCAAGATCATTTTTTAAAACCGGATTTTGTCGTGGATATTACGCCGTTTATTGATCGGAAGTTGGAAGCAATTCAAGCCTATAAAACGCAATTTTTTAATCCTAAATCGACCGAACCTAATACACCAATTTCAAGTATGGACTTTTTAGATTTCCTAAAAGGACGGTGGAGTGAATTTGGACGCAACATGGGTGTTAAATATGGAGAAGGTTTTACGGTTGATCGCCCAATTGGTGTAAAAGATATTTCGGACTTAATTTAGATCGTTTGTTCCCGATAACTATCTAGAGATTTTATATTTGGCACCGCCAAACAAAAAATAGTATCGAGAACAAGCGGCGTAAGAAACAAGTCAACATACATCACAATCCAGTATAATGACTAATTACTAGAGACTAATGATTAAGGAAAGTTTAATAGAAAAAGATAAAAATTACGTGTGGCATCCATTCACACAAGCCTTAAATGCACCAGATCCTATTGCAATTATATCAGCAAAAGGTGCTTGGTTATTTGATGCAGATGGCAAAAAATATTTAGACGCCAATTCGTCTTGGTGGACAATTAATCACGGGCATGCTCACCCTTATTTGGCTGCGCAAATTCATGAACAGTTTTTGAAAATGGATCATGTTATTTTTGCAGGTGCCACGCATCCAAAAGCTGTGGAAACTGCCGAACGAATAGTCAATTGTCTTCCAAAGGGGTATCAAAAAGTGTTTTTTTCAGACAATGGTTCAACAAGCGTAGAGATTGGAATTAAAATGATTTACCAATATTGGCATAATCATGGGGTTGATAAGAAAAGGTTTTTAGCTATAGAAGGTGCTTATCATGGCGATACGTTTGGCGCTATGTCTGTAGGACAAAGAGGGTATTTTAATAAACCGTTTGAACATTTATTTTTTGACGTAGATTTTATTCCATTTCCAACTGCCGAAAATGCGGCAACAGTTTTAGCAAAGATGGAAGAACTTTTTGCTACGAATGATTTTGCTGGATTTATATTTGAACCTTTAGTACAAGGCGCTGCAGGAATGCGTATTTATGATTCTGAATGGTTGAATAGTGCGGTTGCAATGGCAAAAAAGCACAATGTATTAACCATTGCTGATGAGGTAATGACGGGCTTTTACCGTACAGGAACTATGTTTGCCATTAATCAAATTTCAGAAACGCCAGATATAGTATGTATGTCGAAAGGCGTGACAGGCGGTGTTATGCCTGTTGGGCTTACGGTGACAACACAACAAATATTTGAAGCATTCTTGTCAGAGGATACAAGTAAGGCATTATTGCACGGGCACTCTTTTACTGGGAATCCACTTTCTTGTGCGGCGATTTGCGCTTCATTGGATTTATTTGAGCAAGAAGAAACATTGTTGTCAATTGCTAGAATATCAGAAGCGCATCAACAATTTTTAAAGAAGCATGGAAACAATCCCGCGTTTAAAAAGGCAAATGCTTTGGGGACTATTTTGTCGCTTGAAGTGGAGGTAGGTGAAGAGAGTAGTTATTTCTCTGACATTAGATTGAAAGCGTATAATTTTTTCTTAGAAAACAATTTATTAATGCGCCCATTGGGGAACGTGATTTTTATTAATCCGCCTTATTGCACAACAAATGAGGAGTTGAATCATGCATATGAAAAAGTCATGGAATTTTTAAGTAACAAAGATTAGTGAGCTTAAACTAAAAGGAGCAATGTGCCTTATATTAATTTTAGAGATGATCACCCACAAAGTAATTGTTTTGTGTTTGGATTGAGTTGGAGGTCAGGGCAAAACAGATAAAGAATGAAAGTTTGAACTTTGGCAGCGCCAAAAAACTGAAGGTTAGCTGATTTATCATATGTTAAAACCTTTCAGTTATCCACCCTACTTGAAAACTATTGTCGCGTATTGACCTAGCTTGCTATTTTAAAAAACAATAAATTTGTGATTGAGAACCTTTTTTATGATCTACTTCCAACGTATGGGAGAGATTCTACGTAAATTGGTTAACGGACATTGAATAATGAGTAAATTACTTTTGATCATAACACTTTTTACTACCAGCAGTTTTGCTCAAATAATCAATGAAATATGCCCATCAAACACGGAAGTTCATGAGGACTTTTTTGCGGGATTTCTAGATTGGGTTGAAATTTATAATCCATCAGAATTGCCGATTAGTTTAGCTGGGTATACCATGTCAGACGATCTTGAGGAGCCCGCTCAATGGACTTTTCCGCTGATGACAATACCTAGCGAAGGTTTTATAACAATCACCGCAGCAGATAATCCCGTTCTTCCGCAGACGATTGATTTTGCCTTTCCACGAAGAGGGGGGACGCTTTATATGTTCTCGGCAAGTGCAGAATTAATTGATTCTATCGCATATCCTCGTTTACAGCCCAATCATTCCTATGGCTTAATTGATGCGCACTATTACTTTTTTGAATCACCCAGTCCAGGCGATCCTAATGATACAGAAACTGGATTTAAAGGCTATGCGAATGCGCCAGTAATCAATTTAATTTCGGGGGCTTACTCGGCAGAAACAGAACTTGTTCTCAGTCCTGTTTTACCAAGTGAAATTGTGTATTATTCATTGAATGGTACTAATCCTGAGGAAGCCCTTATTTACGATAGCCCATTTGCCATTGTGAAGACGAAGAGCATCCGAGCAATTGCCAGAGCAGATTCCATGCTAAATTCATCCTC
The DNA here is from genome assembly GCA_047623705.1 of Crocinitomix sp. Taxonomy (GTDB): domain Bacteria; phylum Bacteroidota; class Bacteroidia; order Flavobacteriales_D; family Crocinitomicaceae; genus Crocinitomix. Next base: position 41,764 of record JBLHOW010000028.1, on the reverse strand, counting down.
AATTTACCGTACTTATTTTGTAAACGAATACCATGATTTGCCAATAGTAAATATTGGAGCAGATAGCTTAGATTTATTTGATTTCGAAACAGGGATATATATGATGGGACTAGATGCTGTGGCAAGTCCGCCGCATTTAGGTGCTAATTTTTGGGAAGATAAAGAAGTACATGTTTATTATGAATATTTTGATACGGACTTTCAGTTGGATGACGCCATGGAGTGTCATATTGAAATCTTTGGTGGCATTGGGTCGCGTTGGCGCGACTTGAAATCGATTCAATTAAGAGGCAAGAATACCTATGATAAAACCTATTTTACTTTTCAGTATTTTGATGATAAGGATCTTGATAAGTTTAGAAGATTGGTCTTAAGGAATGGAGGAAATGATTTTTGTAATTCATGCATGAAAGATGCTGCCTTGCACAATTATTTTATTCAAAGTGATCTCAATGTGGACTTCTTAGCTTATAATCCGGTTGTGGTTTACATAAACGGGCATTATTGGGGGATCCAAAATATGCGTGAAAAAGCGGATCGATATTATATTCAATCTAATTATGGTCTTGACCTAGATGAGGTGAATCTACTCGGACAAATATCGTTGGATGAAATTGATGGAGAAGCGACTGATTTTATTGCTTTGAATGCTTATGCAACGGGCCACGATTTGTCAAATGAAACCCATTATAATTGGGTGAATGATCACTTAGATATTAATTCCTTTGTGGATTATTTTATCATTCAACTATACGTCAATAATAGAGATTGGCCCAATTTTAATTTAAAAGTTTGGAATGCTGAAGGGCATGAGAAGTGGCGGTATTTATGTTATGATATGGATGTTGGATTAAAATATAATGGGGAAAGCTTAATGGAACAGCAGAGTTTGGCTTTTATTCTAGATAATTTAAGTGATACAAATCCGCATGTCCAAATATTGGAAGCATTGCTTGATAATGATGACTTTCGCCGCTATTTCATTAACCGTTATTGTGATTTATTGAATACAACATTTGATCCTGCTGCGCTCTATGGAAGCATACTCGAGCAAAAAGAAAAACTTGACAATGAAATGCCACAACACTTTGGCAAATGGTGTGGATGGATAGGAGATTGGCATGAACGGTTTAACGGACAAAAGGGATTTATAGAAGGACGCGAGGCCGTGATTCATGACGAACTTTCTCAAGTTTTTGAAATACCGCAAGCCGTTGAAATGACCTTTGATGTGTTTCCCATTGCTGCTGCAACAATTCAATTAAATACGCTTGAATTGATTGATTTCCCATTCGTTGGGTCTTATTATAATACCAATACAATTGATTTAACTGCGGAAATTAAATTAGGAGAAATATTTAAATATTGGGAAAATCTGCGCACAGGTGAACGCCTTGAAACGCTTCAAATTCAGATAGACCCAAATGACCAGGATTATTGGGTTGTGGTGTGTCATTCAACAGCTATATTTGAATTAAGAACGGATCCAAATCCAAGCCAAAATGAACTAACAGTTGGCTTTTCAATTATCTCCGCCAGTACAGTGGAAATTAGTCTGATTGATTTGCAAGGGAAAGTCGTTAAGTCGATTTCTTATCCCGAGAATTTCATTAGAGGAAGGCATGAATTAATAATTGATTTGACCGATTTACCCGAGGGGCAATACGTTTTATTCCTAACCACAACATATGGAAGAGAGGCAAGTCAAATTATTAAATTGTAACTTGCAATTAAAAGAATAAAACTTCGTTAGTAAAACGACAATTTGAAAGAATAAATCCAATGAATCGCATTCGTGCACTTTTTATACTGCTCTTATCTGTGACTAGTTATAGTCAAGTCATAAATGAAATATGCCCTTCAAATGTTGATAATTTTGACAATATAGAAGAGGGATTTACAGATTGGGTGGAGCTTTGGAACAATTCGGGGTCTGATTTAGATATCAACTCATTTTACATTACAGACGATAGAACGAACCCCACAAAATGGCATATTCCGCCAGTTGGACTTTTTAATGCGGGTGATCATGTTGTCCTTTCAGCAAAAGAATTTCCAGAACTCATTTCTACCATTCCTTTTTCTTTTAAAAGAGGTGGCGGACATATCTACCTCACCAATTCGGCCGAAGAATTGATAGATTCTGTTATTTATCCTAAACTTGAACCAAACGATTCTTATGGACGGTACGGCTCTAAATGGTTGTATTTTGATAAACCTACGCCAGTATCAATTAACAGCATTGAAACGGGCTATAAGGGCTATGCAAATCAACCTCAATTTAATCGGGCTTCTGGAAAATACGATAAAGGCACAAATATCACTTTACATACAATTGATGATAGCGAGGCGATTTATTATTCATTTAATGGTACCAATCCATTGGACGTTCATTTATACACGGGGCCTTTTGTTCTACAAAAAACAAGCAGCATTCGGGCTGTATCAATTGCCGATTCTTTAATTCCTTCTCCTGCGGCATATAGTACGTATTTTGTCGGAGTTAAGCATCAATTACCCATTGTCAACCTTAATTTGGACAGTTTAGAATTATTAGACGAATTAATTGGGATTTATGTTTTAGGACCTGATGCTGAAGAGGAATATCCGTATTTCGGCGCTAATTTTTGGAAAGACATTGAAATTCACGCCTACTACGAATATTTTGATACAGCAATGGTCATGCTTGAGGCATTAGATTGTGGTGTTAAGATCCACGGTGGTACGGTTTCGTCTACGCGTCCAATGAAATCACTCCGGCTTGTAGCACATGAACGCTATGAAAAGGAATCCTTCACTCATCCTTATTTTGATAATAAGGATGTGAATGACTTTAAACGCTTATTACTGCGTAATTCTGGCAGCGATTTTAATAGAACACATTTGAAAGATGGGGTTTTACATAAATTTCTGTTGGATCATGAATTGAATGTGGATGCACAGGGCTATCAACCTGTAATTGTCTATATCAACGGAACTTATTGGGGAATTCATAACATGCGCGAAAAATTAGATAAGTATTACCCAGCAAGTAATTACGGCGTGCATCCCGAAACGGTTAATTTGTTAGAAGAAGAAGAGTTAATTGTGATTGCCGGAGATTCTGCTGAATTTGTTGCGTTAAGGGATTTTGTTACGGCGAATGACATGACGAATGAAGCCAGTTTTGAATGGGTTAAAGCGCGATTAGATGTAGAATCTATGGTTGACTATTTCATTATGGAACTTTATGTCAATAACAGAGATTGGCCGTATAATAATCTAAAATTATGGAATTCTCCTTCGCATCCACAGTGGCGTTATTTTTATTCTGATTTGGACGCTGGTGTAAAATATTACGGTCCTGATTTAATTGATTTTCATAGTTTGGAATATATTCTAGGGCCGTATGGAGAAGGTAATGTCCATGTTGTCATCTTTAAAAAGATTTTAGAAAATCCCGAATTCCAACGGTATTTCATCAATCGCTATGCCGATTTAATGAATACGATTTTAGAAGGAGAGTATATTATAAACTATGTTTATAAAGCCAAGGAAAAATTGAACCCCGAAATGCAACGCCACTTTTATAAATGGTATGGAGTATATGAAGAATGGAATGAAAATTTTCATGATTACGACAAGTTTTTTCATGATAGGGTAGGGATTGTTCAAAACGAATTATCCGTTGTTTTTGAAAAGGAAGCAGCGCTCGACGTTTTTGTGGGTATGTATCCGTCAGGTGCAGGAATAGTTGAATTAAATACAATTGAATTGGATAGCTTCCCTTTTATTGGCAAATACTATCCAGCGAATAAAATAGATTTGACAGCAGTAGGCAATCCGGGTGAAAGTTTTATCCATTGGGAGAATTTAAGAACAGGGGAAATAATTAAGAATGAGCATATCGAGGTTGATCCAACTGCAGGTGATAGTTTAATTGCCATATTTGAATCGAATGAATCTCCTTTTGAACTCGCATTTTATCCAAACCCTGTCGTTTCTCAAGGTCAGCTTACGTTCTCTGTACAACAATCTGATCAGGTTAAAATTCAACTATTCAATTTGCAAGGTGCTTTTATTGCCGAATTATCTTTTCAATATCTTGCTAAAGGCAGTTATGCCCGACTGTTTGGATTTGAACAATTGAAATCTGGGACTTATTTAATAAGAATAATTACGCCTGCTGGATCTGAGTCTATTCAGTTTGTGAAAATCTAGCCTGCTCTCAGTACGATTCTAATTTTAGCTTCTCTAAAATTAAAATCACTCGAACTGACGGCTTGTTCTGTGAAAGTATTACTACTGAATTTTTGTGGGATAAAATCATTCAAACTAACGGCTTGTCCAGTGGAGGTATCACTGTTGTTTTTTGCGGTGTTTAATGTTTTGATTTGTTGTTGAATAACTACTGACTAGGGCTGTGTAGGATTTGTAATCCTGCCACATCTCATTAGGTTATGCAGGGTTGATCAGCGCTGAATTACTTGAAATCTCAAACGTTTCGTTTATGCATAAAAAAATCCCCTGCACAAAAAGCACAGAGGATTCCAATTTAGTTTTCTTATTAGGGGATTATCCGTTCACAATGTCGTCGTACTCAGCCATAAATGCCTCGTCATCTTCGTACCATTGTTTCACTTTATTCAATATTTTTTTAGATATTTCCGGTTGTCTAGCTTGCTTAAAATAACGAGCATATTCAATTACACCTATTCTTAACATATCCATATCAACCTCTCTCCAATCTTCAACGCTTTCAACAGCATCCAATCTTAATTGTGCTTCTTTAGACGTAATCTTAGCACTTCCTTTGTCTTTAATTTGAAATTGACAAGCTGCTAATAAAAAGTGCGAACCTACATCAGCAGGGTCAAGTCTTTGCAATTTCATTACAGTACCTCTTAATCGGCTATAATCTTGTCCATCAACCATGTTTTGAATTTCTTCTACAACAGATTCTTTAATTTTTGTATAGTATTTTATGTTATCGGCATACATAGAACCATCTTTGTCCTTTTTTAAACCTTTACCAGCCATACCAATCGCTTGGTTGTAAGCTTTCGGATAATCTTCTTCAAAAATATCGTCTTTAGACATTTCAAAATATCCCATGGAGCAATACAAATAAGGCAAAGCATCTCTTTTAGTCTTATCGTTACCAATATATTTTTCAGCTTTAGAAACTAATTTTTCATAATCACCATCCGCAAAATAGATTAATAAATCATCATAATTTGGCGGTTGAGCAGATGCTTGAAAGCTGCAGCCAATTGTAAATAAGAATAAGAAGAATAAATTTTTCATTGTATTTCGTTTTTTCTATTTAACTCAAATAGGGTGCCAAAAGTTACACAAATATAGGCATTAACGAAAATTTAACAAGTTCAATCTTTGTGAAATTTCAGTAAAATATCAAGAATATCAATTGCTGCAGTTGCAATTTTGGTTCCAGGCCCAAAAATCCCCATTACACCGTGCTCATATAAAAAGTCGTAATCTTGCGCCGGAATAACTCCACCCGCAATAACCATAATATCATTTCTGCCATGTTTTTCAAGTTCCGCAATTACCTGCGGAATTAAGGTTTTATGACCAGCCGCTAAGGAACTAACACCCAATATGTGTACATCATTCTCTATCGCTTGCATTACGGCCTCTTCTGGCGTTTGAAAAAGTGGGCCAATATCTACATCAAAGCCAATATCGGCAAATGAAGTTGAGATTACCTTAGCACCTCTGTCATGCCCATCTTGCCCCATTTTAGCAACCATAATTCGCGGACGACGACCTTCGAACGTGCTAAATTCATCTGCCAATTTTTTGGCTTTTATAAAATCATTGTCGTGCATAGCTTCTGCTGAATATACGCCAGAAATAGAGCGAATGGTTGCCTGATAGCGACCAAAAACTTCCTCCATAGCGTCTGAAATTTCTCCTAACGAGGCTCTATGACGGGCACAAGTCACCGCCAACTCTAATAAGTTGGCATCAGATTTAGCACCAGCAGTTAAGGCTTTTAAAGCATCTTGAACGGCAGTTTCGTCTCGATTGGCTTTCATTGTATTGAGGCGTTCAATTTGAGATAGACGTACTTTGGTATTGTCAATTTCACGAATCTCAATTGCTTCCTCTTCATCCAATTGGTAACGGTTAACGCCTACAATTATGTCTTTATTTGAATCTATTCTAGCTTGTTTTCGTGCTGCAGCTTCTTCAATTCTTATTTTAGGAATTCCCGCTTCAATTGCTTTTGCCATTCCGCCTAAGCCTTCAATTTCGGTAATATGTCCCCAAGCTTTTTCAACAATCTCGGCAGTTAATTTTTCTACATAATATGAACCTGCCCAAGGATCAATAACTTTCGTTATTCCTGTTTCTTCCTGCAAATAGATTTGCGTATTTCGCGCAATTCGTGCCGAAAAATCGGTTGGTAAAGCAATGGCTTCATCTAATGCATTGGTATGTAAAGACTGTGTGCCGCCAAGTGCTGCCGCCATTGCCTCAATACATGTACGTGCAATATTATTATATGGATCTTGTTCCGTTAAACTCCAACCAGATGTTTGGCAATGCGTTCTTAATGATAATGATTTTGAATTTTTAGGTGAGAATTCAGCTACCATTTTGGCCCAAATCATTCGGCCAGCACGCATTTTTGCAATTTCCATAAAATGGTTCATGCCAATGGCCCAAAAGAAAGAAAGGCGCGGAGCAAAACTATCAATGTCCATTCCCGAAGCAATCCCAGCTTTTATATACTCTAATCCGTCAGCCAAGGTATAAGCCAATTCCAAATCTGCCGTTGCCCCAGCTTCTTGCATATGATAGCCAGAAATTGAAATGGAATTAAATTTAGGCATATGCTGTGAAGTATACTTAAAAATATCAGCAATTATGCGCATTGAATGTCCAGGAGGATAGATATAAGTATTACGCACCATGAATTCTTTCAGAATGTCATTTTGAATTGTGCCAGCAAGCTCCTTAAGTGCCACTCCTTGCTCTTCGGCCGCAACAATATAAAAGGCCAAAATCGGAACTACGGCTCCATTCATAGTCATGGAAACGGACATTTTATCCAGCGGAATTTGATCGAAAAGGATTTTCATATCCTCAATAGAATCAATAGCAACACCGGCTTTGCCTACATCACCTTCTACACGTTTATGGTCTGAATCATATCCTCTATGTGTTGCTAAATCAAAGGCTACTGAAAGTCCTTTTTGCCCTGCGGCTAAATTTTTTCGATAAAATTCATTTGATTTTTCGGCTGTTGAAAAACCTGCATACTGACGAACCGTCCATGGTCGCATGGTATACATGGTTGAATAAGGGCCGCGTAAATTAGGTGCAATTCCCGAAACAAAGTTGACATGATTTAGTCCTTCAATATCGGCTTGCGTATAATGGTTTTGAATTCCAATCTTTTCGGCTGTTTTAAATATTTCCGTTTTATCAGCTTTACTGGTTGCCGTTTGAAACTCAGGTTTAATATGATCAAATTTTACTCTATTCATGTCTGGTTCAATTATTAGGGAAATGATTTTCAAGGTAAAAAGGTAGAAGAGGTTTAAAATCTACATTCTCTAGTGTGTTTTCGGGCGAAACATTAATCCACTGCTCTGTAGCGTTAGGATGTTTATTGACACCTAAAAAAGTACGTTTATTATCTATTAAATCTGCAATCAACTGTTGTTGGTTAGCTGCAATTTTATCCTGAACTGAATTATTACGAACAGAAGCGATAAGTCCACCATTCGCTTCAATTTCTTGAAATAATGCCCAGCTTTTAGTCAATAATTGTTCGCTTATGGCCTCAATTGTGTATGAACCGCCACTTGGGTCCACAACTTTATCTAAATATGCCTCTTCTTTTAAAACCAATTGAATATTTTTAGCGATTCTTTCAAATCTTTCCACCTCTTGCGCAGTGCCATGCTGACCATAAGTCACCGTCAATACATCACATCCACCAATTACGGCAGACATGGCTTGAGTGGTTTCTCGCAAAGGGTTATTGTTTTTATCATTTTTTGCCAAATGACGTAAATTAGTTTTAGCATAGATTACTGGGTTGGTAATCTTGTAAGCAGGATCATATCCTTTAAACACAAGTTGTATTAAATCTTTAATGACTCTGAATTTTGCAATGTTCACGAAGTAATTTTCATTCACACTTAACTCTACTACCAATTTGTCATTAATTTCAGCCAATGGATATCCTTTGTCATTCAAAAACTGAACATATTCATTAACATGTGCTATTGTAAAAGCCAATTCTTGTAATGTTGAGGCTCCTGCCATTCCAAATTGGGCACCAGAAATCCAAATCGATTTATTTTGAGCGTGTTTTTGATATACAGCTAAATAATCTTCTAATTCAAATTGCCATTTACCCAAAGCAAGGTTCTTTCCAATCACATCAAAATTAACAACACTATTTAATGGAATGTTGGCATTTAAAGCAATGGCTTTATCGCTAAATATAATATCACTTTCAATATGTTCGAACGCTACTCCGCCTGTTAAAAGGTCAAAATTTGTTTCATGGTCCAATTTCAAACCAATCGCATCAACTCCTTCATTCAAGGCTTTCAATAGTTTTGTATTGTCCGTAAATTCTTGCCGAATTTTCCATGAATTATCAGGTTTGCTCAAATTTCGGCTTAGTCCGTTATTCAGTTTCTCACCCAAATTCTCACCATGATGATACGCAACAATTTCTAGGTCTGGTTCAGGTTTCGAAGCCAAAACAGCTAAAGGTTTTCCTTTTAGGTCGGTTTTAATTTTTTCCATCCATTCAGCAGAGCTGGAGGATGTGAAATCTTTAAAGATCTCGTTTATACTCATAAAATTGCGTTTCAATTAGCGAAAAAACGGAGGAGACATTTCGTTTCCTTTCCAAATTTAACAGTTTTGAATGATTTACTGCATTAGACATTGTCACAAATGAAGTTCTATCTGGAAACAAATTAGATTATTTAGGGATGATGTCGCTTAGTTTAAATAGTCCATTATAATCTTAAAAACGATCCCCAAAACACCGCAAGAAGCAATGAAACCAGAAACAAAATATTGTTTAAAAGAATAACCCTTTTTTCGGACCATCCATCCAGATATTAGTCCAATTCCTAAAGACATTGACACGACATATATTAAAGCTTCTAATCCGCTCACTTGTTATAACTTTTAGATTTTTCCCAATATACATCCATATCGGCCAAATTCATTTCACTAAATTCTTTTCCATCTTTCTTCGTTTCCACTTCCATCCATTGAAACCGATTAATGAATTTACGATTCGTTTTTGCTAAAGCATCTTCTGGATTAACCCCAATCCAACGCGCATAATTAATCATTGAAAAAAGAACATCTCCAAATTCTTCTTCCATTTTTTCTTTGTCCCCAGCTTCAACCTCTACATGTAATTCCGCAATTTCTTCTTCAACTTTATCCCAAACTTGCGTTTTATTTTCCCATTCAAAGCCAATGCCTTTTACTTTGTCTTGAATTCTAGTAGCCTTAACCATTGATGGTAGTGACTTAGGGACGCCTTCTAGAACTGAATTTCTTCCTTCTTTTAACTTGAGTTTTTCCCAATTAGACTTCACTTCTTCTTCATCTTTCACTTCAACATCACCATAAATATGCGGATGTCTGTAAACCAATTTGTCACATATTGCGTTAAGTACATCAGAGATGTCAAAGTCGCCAGTCTCAGAAGCTATTTTAGAATAAAAAACCATGTGTAACATTAAATCACCTATTTCGCCTTTTAATTCTGTCATATCGCCAGCCGTAATTGCGTCAGCTAATTCGTATGTTTCCTCAATGGTTAAATGGCGAAGTGATTCGAGCGTTTGCTTTTTATCCCAAGGACATTTTTCACGCAAGTCATCCATGATCGTTAATAACCGTTCAAACGCTTTCAGTTTATGGTTCATTTTTTTAGTTTTGTGTAAAATTAAATTAAACTTCGCATTTTGAGAATAGTTTTACTCTTTTTGTTCGTATTGTTTCTGCAGAATGGAATTACCCAACAGGTAGGTCCGTTTTCAATGTCCATATCGCCACGAACTGGTATTTTAATGGCGCATAGAGAAACTATGCAACATTTAGTTAAAGGCCGACCAAATGCCTTAGAATTGGAGTTCTCAAGGCAGGACACGTCAAAAGGTGCTTATAGTCAAATTTATCATTACCCAACAAGAGGAGGTTCATTTGTACTACAGGATTATGGCAACCGAGAGGTCTTAGGCACAAGTGTGTCTTTTTTTAGGTTTACAAAGTTTCCAGTTTATCAAAGTGAAAAATGGGGATTCATAGATTTTAGATTGGGGCAAGGCTTGAGTTATATCACAGAAAAATTTAACCAGCACAACAATCAAAAAAATATTGCAATCGGTTCACATATCAATGGATTTGTGAATATGCAATTTTCATGGAGCAAAGACTTTAACAAGTTTCACATTGGTGCGGGAATAGATTTTTCACATATTTCAAATGCAAGTTTAAAATCACCCAATCAAGGGTTAAATACGTTAACAACATTTGCTACAATAGGCTATAACTTCTTTGAAAGACAAGTATACGATCAGCCAAAATTTTCGCTAGATTCTATTGAAACTGTGCGGAAATTTTCAAAATGGCATTTTCAATTTGTATTTAGTTTAAAACAAAATGTAGCCGATCATTTGCAGCCAAGAAACTTTGGGGTTGCTGCGTTACAAGGACTTTATCGTAAAAGAGTAAGCCCCGTTTGGGATGCTGAATTTGGCGTGGATTTAGTTTATAATGAAGCCAATCGTTGGTTTTATGATGTGATACCGGAACCCGTTTATGAAGGGTTTTTAATTGGTGGATACGGTGGGATGGCTTTATCTGTTTATAAAACTCAAATATATTTTGGTCTAGGTTTGTATGCTTTGAACTTAATTAACCCCGCAGGTTGGGTTTATAATCGAGTAGGGGTGAGATTTAAAGGAAACGGACCATGGGATTTTTCAATTGGCATTAAGGCGCATGTTGGCGTAGCAGATTATTTAGAGTGGGGATTGGGTTATAGCTTGTAGGAAGAAAGATGAAAGAACTAAAAAATAGCGGATTAAAATTGTTTTTAAAATGTGTGCTCGCAAGTCTTATTTGTGTTTTAACTGTGTCATGTTCTAAACCAGAAGATAGAAGTTGTTTAAAAGGTGCAGGTGAATACACTGAAATCAGTATTCCTTTGGATTCTATTCGCGCTTTTCATTTAAATAAAAAAATCAAATACCGTATCTTTCAAGACGATAGTTATAAAGTAGTGATTAAAGGTGGCAGTAATTTAGTTTCTCAAATTGAATTTGACAATAGAGATAATGTCTTGTATGTGAGTAATCACAATAAATGTGATTTCTTAAGATACCCAGAAGATTTGGTGGAGGTTGAAATCCATTATCCGTATTTAAAAGACTTTTATGTTGACGCAACGGACTCTGTTGTTTTTGAAGGGCAAGTGCGCGGAAAATCATTTAAAGTTGAAATGCGAAACGGGGGTGGAAGTTTAATAGCAGATGTTGATGTGGATATCATTTCAATGGTAGTGTCAAACGGTGCTGGAGATTATACGCTTACTGGAAAAGCGAAGGAGGCTGAGTTGAAAGTTCAGAATAATGGAACTGCAAATGCAATTGGTTTCCGTTCTGTTTATACGTATATCTATCAAAATTCAACAGCAGATTTATATATTAATTTAGATAACTCCTCTGCCCTCATAGTCATTGATGGAACGGGGGATGTTTTGTATAAGCATAATGCCGGAAATATTGAGACCGAAGGGGTTGGATCTGGACAGATTATAAAATTATAACCGTGCTTAGTACCGAGTTTTGAGTTTTAATCTTAATTTTATTCCCTATAAACAATATTTAAACCAAAATCTATTATTATGCATAAACAAAGATTAGCCGTAATTATTGCCGCAGGAATCGGAGTAGTTTCAACATTTTTACCTTGGATAAGTATTTCGTTTTTCGGAATGTCCACTTCAGCAACAGGATTATCTGTTTGGGCTGGTTTATTGACTTTAGTAGTATGCGCTGTCGCAGGTGTATTTGCTTTTTTAGGAGATGATCGTAATCAAGCCATTGATAGTGCTAACGTGAAGTTTGTTGCTATTGCAGGAGGTGTTGGTGTTTTATTGGTATTACTATTTGTTTTAGCAAACTTTAGTTATGTCGGATCAGGAGCTTACATTGGTTTATTAGCTACAGCAGCTGTAGCTGCAGTTCCATTTGTAATTAAGGACAGTGGAGAGTTTAAAATGCCAACGAAAGACAGCATTAAAGACGAATTCAACGAAATTAAAGATAACTAAGTATCAATTCACTTAAAAACGCCATTATCCTTACAGGGTAATGGCGTTTTTTTTAAATCAATTTATTATGAACAGAGACGAATTACATGAGGAAATTATTGAGGATGTTGGTGGACACGCCTCTGACGGTAAATTACCTCAATTTTTAAATGTATTAACAATATTAACATTTATTGGAAGTGGTTTAGCAATTCTAGGTGGTCTATACAATCTAACAACCATAGATCAACAGCAAGCAAATATCGATTTACTAAATAGCATGCCTAGTGCCAATATCTTTGGTGCGGAATTCACTCAAGCTGCGCAAGTAGCACTTGATAATATCTATTTATTACAAAGTACTGGATTAATTGCTGCGCTTATGTGCATAATTGGCGCATTTTTAATGCGGAAATTAAATAAAACGGGTTTCTATTTATACTTAGTAGCCTCAATAGCAAGTGTTGCAGTGCCAATGGCAGTTGTTGGTTTTGGTTTAATGGGTATGATGATCCTTGTTGGAGCAGTCATTACAATAGCATTTGTAATTATGTACGGGGTTAATTTTAAATATTTGAAGTAAAATTATTTATTGTTCTTTTGGCAGTATGTTTTGAATTTAGTTGAATAATGTTACTTTTGAAACACTAAACTAAATATTAACCAAAATCTAAGTAATTATGTCAGAAGAAATTATTGATGGAAACTCCGCAGGATCAGGAGAAGTACCACAAGCGTTAAAAACGTTAGCTATCCTAAGTATTGTCGGGAATGCACTATGGGGACTCCTATTATTAATCGGAATGTTCTGGATTTTAGGAAATACTGCAGGTCTTGCTGGAATTATGCCAGGATTAGGAGATGCTCTTGCAATTGTTGTTGTTATTTGTGTTGTTTTAATTTTACTCAATGTTTTGGGTCTAATGGGAGCAATGAAAATGATGAAAGGAAACAAAGGCGGATTTACATTATACGCTGTTGTAACTAGTATTTGGGCACTTTTAATGCTTGTCGCTGGAATCCAAGGAGATATTATTTCTCTTCTTTGTGCAGTTGTTTCAATCGGATTCATCATTGCATTTAGCATGCAATTGAAGAAAATGTAGTCAATTCTATATAAGAACATTATTCATCTTATAGATGATAAACGCTCTGTTCGCCTTTGGCGGATCAGGGCGTTTTTTTGTTTTTAACTAAAACAATCCTTAAGTTTGTAACGAAATTTGATAAAAATGAAATTAGCACTAATTACAATTGGACTTTTAGGATTAGCATTTGCAGGAATAGCAATAAAAATCTGGGGTAAAAAAGGAGGTGAGTTTGCAGGAACTTGCGCAAGTAATAATCCCATGTTCAATAAAGAAGGAGAAAATTGTACTTTTTGTGGTGCTCGACCAGATGAGCAATGCTTAAATGAAGATGTGGTCGCGTAGTGCGTCCTTGATTGTGTTATTTACCCTTGACTTCAGGAGCACTTCCAAACTCCGATAAACGCAATACGACGCAGTTCGGTATAATGTCTCATTCCTTGGATTTATTTTGCATTGTAGTGAATTAAATCAATACAAATAATTTTCGTTGAATAATTAAAATAGCCTACATGGGATTAATTACAATATTAGCAGCAGTCAGTGGAATTCTTTTTGGATTTATATTAATTGCTCTAGGCGTGCTGATTGTTCGCTATAAAGCCACATTCAGTTTAATTAAAAAATCGGCTGCCGAACCAATTGATGATATAGACGAATCGGCTGATGAGCGTCAAGGATTATTACCAAATGCAATGAGTATCTTGAGTGACTCATTCTCATTCTTAGTAGGAGGAAAACAAGCGGGAAACCCAAGTGATGGACAATATGAAAATACGCACAAGGCAGTCATATTAATCGGTCAAGCGCTAATTGTGATTGGTTATATTATGATTTTAACCGCTGTCGTTTCTGCAATTATAATGTTAAAGGCCAATTCAAGGTATAATCACTTCTAAAGTACTTGCCTAACCTTTAATGAATAAGACAATGTAAAACCGGTGATTTTGAAAAAATGGAATAGTATATCGTGCAAAATCACGACACTATTTTCAAGAGTAAAAAATAATTTTAAAAGAAAATCAGTCAGTTCTTCCCGATAGCTATCGCGAGTCCATGTCAAACGGATGTATCAAGAATTAAACTGCTACGTCATTTTCACGCAAGGCGTTATTCAACGAGGTTTTTTTATTTGTACTTTCTTTTCGTTTTCCAATAATTAATGCGCAAGGTACTTGATATTCTCCTGCAGGAAATTTTTTGGTATATGAGCCAGGAATAACTACGCTACGCTCTGGAACATAACCTTTCATTTCTTTAGGTTCGTCTCCAGTTATATCAATAATTTTTGTTGACATAGTTAAAACAACATTCGCACCAAGCACAGCTTCGTTTCCAACACGAACACCTTCTACAACAATACAACGCGATCCAATGAATGCATTATCTCCAATAATCACAGGAGCCGCTTGCAAAGGTTCTAAAACACCACCAATACCAACTCCACCACTTAAATGAACGTTTTTTCCTATCTGAGCACATGAACCTACAGTTGCCCATGTGTCTACCATAGTACCTGAGTCTACATAAGCGCCAATATTTATATAAGATGGCATCATGATAACTCCAGAGGAGATATAAGCCCCGTAACGCGCAATTGCATGAGGCACAACACGAATACCTTTTTCTTTATAACCTGTCTTTAAGGCCATTTTATCATGAAATTCAAATGGACCAACCTCAATTGTTTCCATTTTTCGCATTGGAAAATACATTACCACTGCTTTTTTAATCCACTCATTTACTTGCCAACTTCCGTCTTCTAAAGGTTCTGCAACTCTTATCTTTCCAGTGTCTAAGTCTGCAATAACTGTGTTAATTGCATTTTGAGTTGCCTCATTCTCTAATAATGCTCTATTGTCCCAAGCGTTTTCAATAATTGTTTGCATAGTCCTTTTATCCGTTAAATTTCGCTTCAAAGATAGCACTTGATCGATTAAACTTCTTTATTTTTGTGAAGAATAATTAACGAAATATAAAAGAGATGTTTGGAAACGGAATGATGAAAAAAATGCAAGCCATGCAAGAAAAAGCAGAGGAAGCAAAAGAGCGATTGAATCACATCAAATTAATTGGAGAAGCTAAAGAAGGTGCAGTGCGAATTGAAGTGAACGGAAATGGTGTCATTACAGATTTAACTTGGAATGAAGAAATTCAAGGAGCTGAACTTACACAGTTAATTATTGTAGCCGCTAATCGTGCCTTAGAACAAGCGAATCGAACCAAAGAAATGGAAATGGCCCAAGCAGCCAAGGGAATTATTCCTGGAATGTAACCTTTTCATTAGTCATTAGTCATTAGTTGGATTGTTTTGTTATCAATTAACAGTGATCAATTTTTAATGAGCAATGCGTCTCGCAGTGTTTCTCAAAAGTTTCGGAGGGATCAATATTCCTTTATTTGCCGATAAAAGACAAAGCGTCAGTTCGTCCCAATAGCTATCGGGGGTCCGTCTCAGGTGGATGTATTGAGAACAAGACCTAAAAACTTGATTTCGGTATTTCTTTGAAATGAGCCTGTAATTTTTTTAGTTTATTATTATTAAAACCTAGAAAGTTACTCGTCAATTCACTAATCTTTTCATCCTTATTAAAAATCACCATCTTAAGTTTAGAAGAAAGGCTAAACTGATTTTTGTTTGTCCATCTTAGTTCAGATTTCAAGTCATTGAACTTAATTTCTGTGTTTTTAGAAGACAAAAGGGAGTCCTTGCGAAGGCGGAATATTTCATGTGAAAAATCAATATTAATTTCTTCAATTTTTGATCGTGTTAATCCGTTTATAATGAGGGCCGCACCGAGTAATGGTCCCGCAAATGTATATATGCCAGGATAAATGTTATTTTGAAATAGGTAGATACTAGCAGTTAGAATAAACGATCCAATTAAGACATATAGAAAAAAAAGTAATTTAATTGGAATAAAATATTTGTAAATATTTTTCAGATCATCATCAATAACTTCTAACATCTAAAGGAACATTTTTAAACAAAAATTAAGCAACATCAAGAACGCTGACAAGGAAAAAAGCACAATAATAATCACGGCTCCTTTGCGAAACTTAAACTGCAGGTGCAATACTGTAAATAGGAGTGTTGCTATTAGTGGAATTGTTGCTGGAAATAGTTGAATGCTCCCCCACAAATCGCCATGAATGAGTAAGTCTACCGAACGTTGAAAACCGCAGCCTGGACATTCAACTCCAAATGTTGACTTCCAATGACATTTGAGCATGAATTAATAACGGTAGTTGAATCCGCCGTGCGAACCTACTATCACCAAAATAAATAGAATATAAATCAAGAATAAAGCAGAAAGCGATAAACCAATAATTGCGCAGATTTTGCCTGCGTTTGAATTAGCGAAAGATGCTTCATACTTCACTCGGTTCGATTCATATAAGGCCTTATCCGATTTATGCAATGAAAGAGCGATAATACCTAAGATAACACCAGGTATAGCATATATCCAGCACGTAACAATTGAAAGGATTCCTAAAACGAGTACTGCTGTCGCATTTGGCAATGCCTGCGGGTAGTTGTTGCCTGAATCTGTTGTGCGATAATCATCAATCTCTTCGAATTCGTTCATAGTATTGTTTGGTTAAATATAAGCTATTCTTGTCCACCTATTAATCGAACTAAAATAGATTATAATATAGAGGTAAATGTACAGTTTTTTAATTATTTTCAATCAATGGATTTCATTTTATTAATAATTGTCTCTTTTGGGGCAAGTTGGTTGACATTTTTTTGTGGATTTGGTTTAGGCACTATGCTAACGCCCGTTTTCTATTTAATGTTTAAAGACATGACATTGGCCATTGCAGCAACTGCCATTGTGCATTTTTTAAATAATGTATTCAAGTTTTTATTAATGAAACGTAATGTAAATTGGAGTGTCGCAATTCCATTTGGAGTGGCGGCAATACCGGCTGCGTTCTTGGGCGCATATCTCGCAACGAAGATTAATAATGAAATCATTTATGAGTATGTATTAATTGGGCGCGGCATGCAGGTAGATCTTTTGAATTTTGTGTTTGGATTAATCCTCATTGCGTTTGCTTTGATTGAACTTATTCCTGTATTGAGCATTGCTTTTTCAAAAAAAAGTTTGTGGTTGGGTGGAATGATAAGCGGATTTTTCGGAGGTCTTTCTGGCCATCAAGGTGCATTACGAACGGCTTTTTTGATTAAATATAATTTGAAAAAAGAAGTATTTATAGCAACAGGAATAATGGTGGCTTTGGTAATTGATGTTGTGCGTACATCAGTTTACGCAACCAGTTTTGATTATGGGGCAATAAGCCATAATTGGCTCCTGATTCTGACCTCATTAATAGCCGCTTTAGTTGGCGCAATTACAGGGAAAGTTTTTTTGAAAAAAATTAAGTTAGAAATGCTCAATTTAGTAGTCGCAATTGCTATGCTCGTTTTTGGTATTACTTTAGCGGGTGGACTATTGAATTAATAAGCGAACTCAGGTTGAAATGAATAAGAAAGAACTTAGGTCAAAATATAAACAGTTAAGAAAGGAACTTTCTAAGCAAGAAATGGCTGAGCGATCATTGGCAATTTTTGAAATGACTGAAAGTGGCTTTGAATTGGAAGGGAAAGCAATCAGTGTCTTTTTACCAATTGAGCGGTTTTCAGAAATTGATACATGGCATTTTCTAAGAAAAATTAAAGCCAATTTTTATTTGCCCGTTATTAATGGGGAAAATGAATTAGTTCATATTAAATATGAAAACCCAAGTCAAATAAAAGTTTCAGATTGGGGTATACCAGAGCCAACATTCGGGGAAAATATATCACCTAAAGATTTAGATTTTGTTTTGGTGCCACTTCTAGCAATTGATGAAAAGGGGTTTCGAGCTGGTTATGGCAAAGGGTTTTATGATCAGTTTTTGGCAGATTGTGCACCAAATTGTCAGTTTATTGGGTTGAACTATTTTGATCCGATTGAAAAAATTGATGACTTGCATGAAGCAGATGTGCCGCTTCAATATTGTGTCAGCCCTAAAGGCATTGAACAGTTTTAATTGCAATATTCGGTTGCGTCAATGTGAATTTCATTCGTTGCTTCAATTTTCTTTTAGAGAAAATCCAAGTGTACGTTTTTAGCGTAAATATTTCTGTACCGAGTCTCTCAATTGAATTTTTGTTACTTGGACTGATTATTGTTATCTTTCGGGAAAGAGAAAATAAAATTGAATACTGTAAGTAATTACAGATTAAAACGACAACCATAAATAACAAAATAAATATGAAAAAGATATTATTATTCGGCCTGCTTATCGTCTCAGGAATGACATTCGCTTCTGATCAACCAGATCATAGCATTTTTGATAGATTTTTACAGAAATATGTTAGTTCTTCAGGCAAAGTGAATTATAAGGGAATGAAAACCCAAATGGATTCACTAGATGCATATATCACAGAGTTGAGAGGTACATTTCCATCAAGTGATTGGAGTAGAAATGCTAAAAAGGCCTATTATGTAAATGGATATAATGCCTATACATTGAAATTTGTTTTAATCAAGTATCCACTTAAGTCAGTGAAAGATGCTTCTTTTAGTGGAAAAGATATTTGGTCAGTAAAATTAGTCAAATTGGGTGCTAAAACATTCACTTTAGCGCATGTAGAAAACGAGATTTTAAGAAAAATGAAGGATGCAAGAATTCACTTTGCAATTAATTGCGCTTCTTATTCTTGTCCTCGAATTTGGAATCACGCTTATACTGAAACAAACATCAGTTCAAGAATGACAAAGTTGACAAAGGAGTATATTAATAGTCCAAAGCACAATATTATTACTGCTAAGAAAATTCAAATTTCGAAAATTTTTGATTGGTATTCAACTGATTTTGTGAAAGATGATCAAACATTAATTCAATATTTAAACAAGTATTCTAAAGTTCAAATTAATTCAACAGCAAAAGTTGAATATCTTCCATATAATTGGTCATTAAATGAGTAATACAACAGTACAAAAACGTTTGAGTGTAAAAGCTCAAATTGATTTATTAAATCAATCGGCAATTACAGGTACTTCATTTGTTTCAAAAATGAAGGGCTGTGGTGCATTTCCATTAAAGCCTAAGGGTTTAGAAATTATGCAAATTAACGTAGGTTATATGTGTAATATGGAATGCTCGCATTGCCACGTTGACTCTTCGCCAAGAAGAAAAGAGATCACACCAAAACATATTTTAGAAAAATGTTTAGAAGTGATTGATGCCAATCCCAGTATTAAAACTGTGGATTTAACTGGTGGCGCTCCTGAAATGAATCCAGATTTCAAATGGTTAATTGAAGAATTAGCGAAGCGTAATTTGGAGACAATTATCAGAAGTAATTTGACAATTTTAGTCGAAGGGAAATTTAAAACTTATCCTGCATTTTTGGCAAAACATAAAGTAACGATCATTTCGTCATTACCTTGTTATACTGAAGAAAATACAGATGCTCAACGCGGAGATGGAACGTTTAATCGATCAATCCAAGCATTGAAAATCTTAAATAGTTTAGGATACGGAAGACAAGAAGATCTTCCGCTACACCTTGTTTATAATCCGGGCGGAGCGTTTATTGCACCAAGTCAAGCCAAGCTTGAGGATGATTATAAAAGAGAATTAGGAAAACGATTTGATATTGATTTTCACAATCTGTATACCATTACTAATTTACCAGTAAGTCGCTTTTTGGAGTATTTAGAAGGAGAAGGAAAATTAAACGAATACATTGAAGTATTAGCCAATAGCTTTAATCCTTTTGCAGCGAAAGAAGTAATGTGTACCAATACATTGTCTGTTGATTGGAATGGAAATTTATTTGACTGTGATTTTAATCAAATTTTGAAGATGCCTGTAGCAGTTAAAAAATCTAGAAATATTTTGGATTTTAATGCTGAGGAACTGGCGAACCGTGATATTGTGTTTAATCAACATTGTTTTGGATGCACGGCGGGTGAAGGTTCAAGTTGCCAAGGGTCTTTGACATAAATTTACAATGAAAATTTTAGGTATTCTTGGTTTACTTTTGTTAGCATCTGTTTCCTTTTCTCAAGGGAAAACACAGGCCGAATATGATCAAATGTTGAATGAGGAATACAAGAAATCCGTTCCGTTTATTCAAGCCAAAGAACTCTATAGTAAAATTCTAAACGGGCAAAAAATGTGTTTGCTTGATACGCGTGAGGGGAGAGAATATCAAATCTCAGCTATTAAAGGAGCCGTTCATGTTGGGTTTTTATTTTTTTCAAAAAAGAAAATTCAAACTGTGAATAAGGATGATCTGATCATTGTTTATTGCACCATTGGCGCAAGAAGCGAAACAATTGGAGCACGTTTAAAGAAACATGGTTTCCAAAATGTATATAATTTATACGGTGGCATTATTCAATGGATGAATGAAGGCTTTCCCGTTTATCGCAACAATCAAAAAACAGATGAGGTACATGTCTACTCCAAAAAGTGGGGGCGGTGGCTCAACAAAGGAAAAGCGCAGTATTGATGCAAAAAAATCTATTAATCGTATTCGCCAAAAACAAACTTTTTGGAAAAGTAAAAACCAGGTTGGCCAAAACAATTGGCGATCAGGCGGCGTTTGAAGTGTACGAAACTTTATTTCATATTACTGAACGCGAGAGCTGTGCTGTAAGCAACGCAGATGTGCACGTTCACTATTCTCATCATATTGACGAAGAAGCGTGGGTAAACTGTCCTAAACATGTTCAAATTGGAGAATCTTTAGGTGATCGAATGAAAAATGCATTTGAAGCAAGTCAGCAATTGGGTTATTCAAATATAATTGGCATTGGTGCAGATTTGCCAGAAATAAAACATGAGATTATTGAGCAAGGATTTGACGCTTTAAACGAAAACGATTTTGTTTTTGGACCTGCAGAGGATGGTGGTTATTATATGGTAGGAATGTCCAAATCTGCAGGGAAGTATATTTTTGAAAACAAACCATGGAGTACAACCGAGCTTTTAGAAGTTACAAAGGCAGAGATTGCGGAAAAAGGTGATTCAGTTAAATTTTTCCAAGTATTAAATGATATTGATACCATTGAAGATTTGGAGAAGTCTACGATTTCGGGAGAGTTTTTGACTCTTATCCAAAAAGCAAAAGCTAATAAATAAGTATCTTCTTATAAACAACCTGCGTCGAATCGAGGTTTATGCGAATCATGTATATTCCCGTTGGAATTGATTTCACATCAAATTGACTATTAGCTTGAAACGTGCGAATAATAGTTGCATTAAAGTCTATCAATTCAATCGATTTAATATCTGTCAATGATTGATCGTATACGATTTTAAAATAGTCTTCAGCTGGATTAGGGTAGATCGTAAGATTGATAGATTCAGAATCATTCAGAGAAAGTTCAGCGGCATATTCATAGGCGCCAATGTCAAAAGCAGGGCCAATAGGTCTAGGATTATTATCGAGGTCATTATCAACTACATCTGCTACAAACGTCGTTCCGGCGTCAATACATTGAGAAGCCTCAATTAAACGAAAATTATCCAAATCAGCGGCAGCAAAAATTAAATACAAGTCATCTGCTAATTCAGAATTCTCGTCAAATCCGAGCGCTTGCCATTCTGTCAAACTTATGGTAGCCCCATCTCCATCATCACTCATTTTGTCGTTTAGTATATTGAAATCGGAACTGAAACCTTCTGAGTCTTCAAGGGCAATGCATCCACGCCAAGTATGTTGATTAATGATAATGTTGTTATAAACCTCTGTGCCAACATTGGCTCCATCCTTTACAAGAATACCCCATCTTCCATCTTCAGGAACAATAATTGTATTATTGAAAATTTTTGCTCCACTTGTTACAATTGCCCCATCTTGTTGAAATAAGGCTATTCCTTGGCATGAATGATTGTTATAAATTAGATTATTATAAAGAGTAGGATTCTCTATGCCGTCCATATTTATTCCAGCCGCACCATTATTGTCAGATATTATATTGCCATAAAGCAGTGGGTCACTAATAATGCCATCACCTCCAGCTGATAAATCGCCATTCATATGGATACCTGCGCCATTATTTCCATAACATTCGTTAAAACGAATAATTGGTCTATCCGAACTGTTTGAAACATAAATTCCATGTTCGTCAATTGAGTTTGTGCAGATATTGTATTCAATTAAAATGTCATCCGTAAATCCGGTAAAAATTCCTCGCTCTGCGTTACCATCACAATAACAATTGCGAATGATGCAATTATCAGCAATCACAAATCGAATGCCATTGCCACCACCAAGCATGTCATTAACGGTGAATCCATCAACGATAATATAATTAGCTTCTTCAACGTTGATTCCATCATCTCTTATTGGACCGCTAGAATTTATTACAACATTTTCTCCTAAAGTTTTGTATACAATTGGATTTTCACTCGTTCCACTGACATCACGCAGATCAAATCCAGCATAATCACCATCTTCAACAAATACAGTGTCTCCAGCAGCAACAATAGGCACAGTAAATTGTAATGTTAGAAAGGCGTCTTCTAGACTATGTCCATCATTGTCATTATCACCACTGTTAGAAACGTAATAATTGGTTGCCTGTGCATTTTGGCAAATAGCTAAACTGAGAAAAATAAGAAAGACTTTGAAGTACTGCATGGGTTAAATATTTGGTTGAGCAAATGAAGATACAATTTTTATTTAATGAATGTGTCTTTATGGGATTTGTGCTGTGTTAATACAGCAAGAATTAATTGATTGATTTCCTCAGCACGTGTCAACGACATCATGTGCGAACCACCTTCTATCAAATAATCGTATTGAACATTTTTTATTGGTAAAGTATGATCTTTATTGCCATGAATATGGATGATAGAATCTTCTGCCGTTTGCCGTTCCCAATTTACAATCATGTGAACGGTTCTGCTCAAAAATTTTGGATCTTTTGCGTTGAGCATGGCCTTAAAAATAGTTTTTTCTTTATTTCTATCCGATTCAACCAATGGCTGTAAAATTTTAGCGCCCAATTTCACCAAACTTGCAGGAACTAACTTGTAAAAGGGCAATTGTTTTTGAAAACGATATCGAAATGGCAATTCGCTGCGCTGTTTCGCGCTTGAAATTAGAATCGTTCGCATTGGTTCTAGAAATGAGGTTATTTCAGTAGCCAACATTCCACCTAATGAAGCGCCAATTAAAATGAATGGTTTTGATTGATCTATTTGTTGTGCCAATTCTTCTGCATAAGAACGCATAGTGCTATTCTTTGTAGGAGTTTCATAGGTAATATGATTTACAATAAAACGCTCATCTAATTTTATTTTTCCAAACAAACGTTTGTCTGCTCCTTGGCCAGGAATGAAATAGATATTAGTTTTTTGATAAGGTTCTTGCACGTTTAATCAATAATTTGAAAATTTTATTCTACGGCTGTCCTATTATTAATTTCACAATTGTCACAAGGTTAAATTAATCAATAAATAGAAAAGAAATGGATATTACATTTGAATTAAGTATCAATGCAAGTGCGGCAACAATTTATAATGCGGTTGCAACTCAAAATGGAATTAATAACTGGTGGGCAAAAGCTGGAACAGTTGGTGAAGCTGCAGGAGAATCGTCAGAGTTGATTTTTGATAAACAAGGAACGATTGTTAAAATGGGCTTTAAAACATTAAGTCTATTGCCAAATAAGGAAGTGGTTTGGGAATGTACTGAAAATCCTAATCCAGCTTGGTTGGGAACTGAAGTCATTACTAAAATTGAAGAAAGTACGCAAGGTTGTAACGTCATTTTTTCGCATGCCAAGTTTGATGAAAAATGGAAAGGTCAAGATCCTTTTGAAATGACAAAACAAGGTTGGGAACATTTTACTCAAAGCCTTATAAGTTATTGCGAAACAGGGCAAGGACAACCTTGGTGAATTTTTAAAGCGCCTGCTCAGTTAATGAGTTGGGCGCTTTTTATTGCAGTTATTAATTTGAGTTCTAATAAAAGCTATTTCGCTTGTTGAAGGAACTAATGATAAGGCTTTATTGAAAAAGAAGATCGCTTGATCATATTTCTCCACCTTCATTGAAAAAACGCCTTGCGTTGCAGGTAATAGGTGATAAAGCTTTAATTCTGGGTGTTGTTCCAAAGCTTCTAATTCCTTTAAAGATGTTTCGAGCCCTTTCAATTTACTTTGAATAATGGCCAAGTTTAATTTTATTATTGGATTGGGTTTTAATTGTTCAAGTTGTTGATATTGGGCATATATAGCACCCCAATTAGTTGCGTCAAAAGTTTTGGCAATGCAGTGTTCGGCAGCTATGCGAGCTTCAATGTGATAAACGGAAATTTGCTTGGCGTGAATGGAACTTTTAAAATGGAACATGCCAATTTGAATGAGTTCTTTGTTCCATAATTTCCGATCTTGATCTTCGAATAATACAATGGCTCCCTTATCATCAATTCTGGCTTCAAATCGCGCAGTGTGAAAACACATTAGGGCTAAAAGAGCGCTTAATTCATGATTTTCTGTAAAATGATCAACTAAAAGTTTTGTTAAGCGCACAGCTTCCAAACATAATTCTTTTTGAATGGCGGTACTTCCATTGCTTGAATTGTACCCTTCGTTAAACAGTAAATAGAGTGTTAAACCAACTGTATTTAGTTTTGTTTTGAGTTCGTGCCCTTGCGGAATAGCGAAAGGTAAATCTGATTGACGAATTTTTTCCTTAGCCCGATACAATCTTTTATTAATCGTTGATTCGGTAGTCAAAAGTGCATTTGCAACCTCTTTAACTCCAAATCCGCAAAGTGTTTTAAGGGTTAGCGCAATTTGTGATTTTATATCAATTTCAGAATGACAGCAAGTGAATATCATTCTTAATTGACTGTCCTTAATTTCATTTTCAAGATAAATAGGTTCAATTATCTCTGAATCAGCTTCACTAAAAATAAGGGATTGCTGATGTTCGCGCATGAATTTATGACGTTTAAGTTGATTCAATGCTTTTCTTTTAGCCACTTGAACCAACCAAGCTGTGGGATTGTCGGGTGTTCCTTCAGTACTCCATTTTTCCAATGCGGTTATGAGTGTTTCTTGCACAACATCTTCTGCTAATTGCAGATAAGAAGGACCAAAAAAACGGGTCAATATCCCGATCAATTTGCCGTATTCTGTTCGAAATAAGTGGGCAACAATGTCCGCGTTGCGTTCTTTTCCACTTATTTCATTTTTGGAAATGCAATTGGACGAACTTCAATCTTATACAGTCCTAGATGAGGAGAGGATAAGGCAATTTCATTTGCTGCCTCCAGGTTTGGTGCACGCACAATAAAGAATCCGGCAATTATCTCTTTTGATTCTAAAAATGGTCCATCCGTCATTATTGCAGCTGTTTTGGACTCAAGATAGCTTCCGTTTTCTTCTAAGCGCTGACCAGCAATATAATCATCACCCAATCCTTCAGCCCAGTTTTTATAGTCGGCCATAATGTTTTGCAATTCGTCTGGAGACAAGTGATTCATGCCATCTCCTTTTAATATCAGTAAAAATTCTTTCATAATTTTTCTTTGATGACAATTGAGATATATTGATTAGGACAATTATTTCATCTTTTTTTAAATCCTTTATTTTAATTGCAATGCGCTATTGCAGAACGATAAGATAAGAAGATTTAACGTCTTCTCATTTGTCGTTGTTTTTGTAAAATTGCGGCAACCTCATTAAAGGTATCTAAATTTTCAATTTTGCTCAATGCCTTTATTGTTTTATCGGCCAATGTATATTTTGTGAATTGGTTGAATATCGTTTCAGATTCAGTATCATCAATTATGATTAAATCATAAGTGGTCAACTTCGCAGGTTCTTCACGCCAAGCCAAGCTTCTCACGGGGATAGCAAATTTCGCATCAAACCGTTTCATGACAAGTTTTATTTTTAAAGTGTTGGTTAAAGACGTAAAATTGCCAGACTTAAAACCAAAAAACTGTTTGAATTTCCGAATTTGGCGGTTTTCTACGTCCACTTCTATTCCTGTTTTAATAGCTATAATTGCAATGGCAATAGTCATTACTATAATTGCTGGAATCCAGTGAGCTGCAAATAAGATTATACTGGCAATTAAAACACCAAATCCAAGTGGTAAATAGTCGTAAGTGGTTCCTTCATTAATGCGAATTAGATTTTTCATAGTCTAAAATATACTAATAATATTAGTAAAAAACTAATTAAATCAACTAATTATTTAAATTATCCATACAAATAAACCCACATAGAACAAAATACCGCAGATTCCAGTTAAGAATCCACCCGCTTGGTAAAATTCGCGATACGTTTTTTTCTTACCACTAATTTTGGCAATTATCCAGCGAATAAAGGAACCTGGCACCATTACGAACCATGGAATAATGATTTCAAATAATAATTCGCCGAGTGGTTCTAAAAAATCCATAGCCCAAATTTAATTTTTTTTATAAATGTTAGATTGGAAAAGACGCCTCAGATTAATTTCTTCAACATCCAAATATCACAGCCAAAGTGCCCCGAATTGCCCAATGGTTTATCTAACATTTTATAACCAATTTTTTCATAGATTCTAACGGCATTTTTAAAATCAGGAGTAGATTCAATGTACAAATTTTCATAACCTTGTTCAATGGCATACGCTTCGCACGTTTCATAGAGTTGTCGTCCAACACCAGTACCTCGCACATCTCCTGCCACATAATACTTCACCAATTCAGCGCAGGCTTTAGGCAAACCAATTGTCGGATAAATACCACAACATCCTTTTATTAATCCATTTTCTTCTGCCAGAAAAAATACAGCATTATCAACTTGAAAAAGTTCGAATAAAGCATCTGTTGTAAGATCAGTATACACAGTGCCTTTTGTTTTAGCTCCATATTCATCAAACACTGCTCGAATCATTTTGGCGACTTTTGGGTTATCTGCTTTGGATATTTGATGGATGATGATCACAATAATATTATTTATAAGTGTATGATTTTATATATGCATTATTATTTCGATTGTCATAATAAGTTTCTTTTATCAATAATCCTCTTGTGTCGTATTCAAAATAAGTTTTATTGTAAATATTTAATTCAACATTCGCCATTGACCAAGAACTATCTAGTTTACATTTATCACTATAAAAATATTGACGATCCGCATAATTTTTTTCACTCGGAAAGCCGCTCCCAAACTCCCTTATTAACTGGTTGTATTTGTCGTAACTATAAGTGTAAATTGATGTAACTCGGTGTTTTTGTCTATGACGTACTTCAGTTAATTGTCCCCGTTGATTATAAAGAGATTCCGAACTTGAAATAGAATCTAATTCACCATATTCAGAGACTCTAGTCAAAAAAGATTTATTGGCAAGCGAGTCAAATCGTATGTGTTCTGTCCAATTTGGGTCGTCATATCTATAATTAGTATGACCTATAATACGATCCCGTATATCGTATTTCCAGGAATCAGTTAGTTTATAAGTTTTTAGATTATTAGAAATAAGTTTTTGGCTTAATAATCCACTTGTATAAACGTAGATTGTTTCACTGCTCTTAGTTCCGTTACACTCATAGTCATAAGAGGATTTTTTTACAATATTTCCTTTTCTGCTATAAAATTCAACTTCCAACAAATTTCCATTTTGGCAATAACGGGTTGACTGGATGCAGAAACCCAACTCATTTATTATTTTAATTGTTGGCGATAATATGTGCTCTTTAGCATCAATCCCACTTGACCGAATAATAATAGTATCTATGCCATATGCGAGATATAGTTCGGATTGATTGTAATTAACTTTAACAATCGCACTAGCAGCCTGCATAGAATAAAATGCAGTCACAAGAAAAAAAACAATTAAAATTCGCAGCAAGTTCATTGAATATACTTTGTACAACTAAAATACAATAATAGCAAAAAGAAACAGGAATCAAGCTTTTAAAAGAACTGTCCTAAACCAAATGTAAAAGCTACTTTTTTATCATTTTGAATGATTTTTGTGCTGAAATCAAACCTAAAAATGGTTTTATAGATAAAACGCGAATGTAAGCGAATACCAAGGCCAGCATAAAGGTTTGTTTTTTGTTCCTCAAAGATAGAACCAATTGATGCGCCCGGAGCGCGCAGTGCACCATAATCGCTAAAAGCAGCTACTTGTGCAATAAAGTATTTCTTGTTAAACACGGTATGCAAATATTCCGCGTTAATAACGAATTCTGCCGTGCCACGCTCAACCCTATTGCCTATTCCACGAACATTAATGAAGCCGTCTAAAACAAAAGGCGCAAATGGACTGTCGTTATTCGTTGAGATTCCTAGTTGGTTTTGGATTCCGAAATTGCCCCTTTTACCAATGCGTTTAAAGTATTTAACGCGGGTAGTGGCTTTAAAGAAACTGGCTTCAGGTACATCTTTTGTTTGAATCATTTCTGAGAAAAAGGAAGCAGAAATACCGTCTCTAAATTCATAATGTTGATTAATGCCTTCATAATCCGTTTTGAATCTGATTTGATATTTGTTAAAACTGAATAGATCATCTTGGTAGCCAATGTCTACATTATCAATTTGCTCATATTGTTCCCACATATACATGCCCCCTAATCCTAATCTTAATTTTTTTCCTAACCAATAAAATCCGCCTAATGAAACAGAATAATTATCAAAATTGAAACTGGATGCTGTGTCTTGGAAATAAAGAGGTTCTACAGTCGAATACTTGGCTAATGCAACCTCATGTCCGGTTTTTCCATTGGAATGTTTAGGCGCCGTATAAAATAGCGACAAAGAATGTCTGTCATAGTATTGATAAAGAAAACCAATGGATTGCGCTTTGCCTAAAAAGTTAATTTGATTGGCACCTGCTTGAAATTTGAACTGATCTTTAAATCCAGAGACTGAAATGATGGGGTAGAGGTATACTGCTTCTTCAATGATGAAAACAAGGTGGGCATTTCCTGCTGCTTGAATCTTTACCGAATGATCTACACTAAAGAATAAGTTCAAATTCTTTAGTGTTTGTAAATCTTTTGCTAATGTGGTGGTATCTAATTCCTCTCCAACCTTGCAATCAATTAAAGCAGTTAAGTATTTGACGTTCGTTTTTGTCGCGCCTTCAAAGGTAATCGTTTCCAAAACTTGCCCATAACCATTTGAAAAATAGCCCAAAAACAGTGCAATAAAAACAATAATCCGAATCACTTTTTTAGAACTAACGCGTTAAAAATTTCACTCCAATATTGAAGGTTTCACCAAGGCCAGAATTCTTGCCTCTCCAAAAATTTGTGTACAAGGCCTCAATGTTAAAGTTAGAAAGGATTTGGTATTTGAATCCAATTCCAGATGCAGTATAGTTCATTGGAATTACCCAATCTGTAACAATCGGATCGTGTCCGTTAATGTTATTCGTAAAACGTGCTACATGCTGTGTCATCCCATACAACGTGATTTTTTTAGTGGGGAAATAACTTACAAAGACACTTGCCGGCATATCTAACATTCCTATTTGACTATCATAACGTTTGAAACGGAATAAAAAGTCTAACTCAGCAAATACTTGAAAGTCGCCAAATGTTTTATCAATAAATAATTGATTCCACCATGTAATTCGGTCCCATTCTGCCCAATAAAGGTTGTTTAATCCTTCGGGATCTTGGAAACCTTCTGGATGTTTAATAGTCGGCATGAACAATGTACTTTGAATTGAAAAATTGCTGACAGCTTTAAAAGGTTGCACCTTAATTCTTGCTCCGATAGACGTTATTCCAACCCTTGCTGAATCATTATTCGCATAGGCAAAGGCATTGGATATTCCGCCATAAGTTGAATCGACAGATGATCTTCCCGAATTTTTAAAGTTGACATCTAATCCTACGTTAATACGTTTTGATTCTGTAATTCCGTAAGTGATTTGCGCCAAATGTGTTACAAACGTAGCGCGAAACCCTGTGAATTCTTGTCCTTGCCAAAGGCTACGATTCTCAGTGTAAAGTGTATTGAAAAGGGTGAAATCAAATTTGCCTTTCGCTAATAAACTACCAGCTGTAAAGGTTTGTAAGTTAATGCCGTCTCCAGGAATCGGAATTTCTTTAAGGTCATCATCCTCTGGAAGTTCATTCAGTACTTCAACATCCTTTGACTTATCTTCTGGTTCAACAATTCCTTCTGCATCTTTTTTATCACCATTGGAACTATAAACCATGTCCTTGTTCGGTAGTACTGGTTTTTCAATTTCAACAGGAATTATTTCAAAGCTTGCATTATTGATCGTCCAATCATAGACATAATATTTCACTTTATGATCTGCGTTGAAAGGTTCTGTTTTAAAAGTGTTGATATAGGCCACAACGTCTTTTGTATTGGCGCCAAAATCACTTTGGTACCATTCAAATATTTGAGACAAGTAAAGGCTTTTTTTATCTATCTCAGCATAAACAAAGTCACCGCTATTAAAAGCTAGTTTCGTTTGGTGGTCCATTTGCAGGTCCAAATTTTCAGGGCGGTAAGCGTAGCTGGCAATTGGTGGGCAACCCAAGCCGCCGCAAACCAAAACAAAATGAACACGCGGGTCATTATAGACCGGGCGAATCATTTCATTTTCCAAGGCATTTAATGAGATTTTTTTCCCTTCAATCATTCCTGATTTATTATCAAAAAAACCAGTGATTTTCATTGGGGAATCTACCAACTTTGGGTGATCTACCAATTGATCAATTACCAAAATATTATAAGCATTAATTAAATAAGCTTTACGGCTTGTTTTCTCAATAACTTCTGTCGCCAAATAGTCAACCAACCAATCTAAATCTGCCGGGTTATCGCGCAAGGCTTCGTAGTTTACTCGGCCATCTTTAGCATACATTTTAAAAAATACATCAGCCCGATTAAAAAAGTCATTGTGAACTTGTCCAAAAGAAGAGGACACTATAAATAACGTTAAGAAGAGTATTGTTTGGCGCATTATATAAAGTAT
This sequence comes from Crocinitomix sp., assembly GCA_047623705.1. Classification (GTDB taxonomy): domain Bacteria; phylum Bacteroidota; class Bacteroidia; order Flavobacteriales_D; family Crocinitomicaceae; genus Crocinitomix. The sequence continues at coordinate 10,393 of JBLHOW010000028.1, read as the reverse complement.
TGAAGCGTAAGATTAATAGTTTTTTTGTTGGACGACAGATCAAATAAGAGGTCATCATATTTTGGCATTGACAGAAAAGGGGCAACATTATTTGAAAATCCGTAACCCTCTAAAGGCAATCCTAGAAAAAAGTCAAGGTCGTCATTTTCATTTTCATCATCTAAAACAGAGATAGCGTAATTGCCTTTACTTAAGCTTTCTGGAATCGTAAACAGAAGTGTTCCAAAGTCAGAAACAACTTGTTTGTTAATTTCAAAATTAAGATAAGGATTGTCTGGATATTGATTTTCATAATTGTAGATGAAAACGTATATTTTTCCTTCCTTGTTTCTAATGTTATCGAATAACACGGTTAGTTTTGAATCCGCCTGATCCGCGTCTTCGTCAAAAGAAACCAATGTTAGGCAACAAATCCCTACTAAAACAATACTAAGCAGTTTGACCATAAGTAACGGTTTTTGTTGATTTTTTCCAATGAGAAATGGAACTGTAAAAAACGATACTATAGCCAACAATTAAAAATGCAACCATAGGCATCATTCCAAAATCGCCATAATTAATGCATTCATTAAAAGTGAAAATGAAATAAATAAGCAACGCAGCTTCAAAATAAGTGAGAAGCCCAATTTTCTTCACATTATATTTGTTCTCTTCCCAATTCGCGTTTTCACTTAAATTGAATTTAGGTGTTCTAACAAACGGCGTTTTACGTCCTATCCAACCTTCAATTACAGCGATACTGTTGTGTAGGGCTAGTCCCATTGAAATGGAAAGAAAGAGGGGGAATTGAAAAATAAAGCTTAGCAATAATTTGCCTTTATCTTTTTTGCCATAAGAATGAGAAATCCAATAAAAGGCTGCCAGAATAAACCAACTTAGCATGAAAAATGCAGAAAGTTTATAAAGGAATATGTATTCGCTTAACTCTGGTTTAATTATAATGACCGGCATTGATAGAAGTGACAATAATAGAATGAAAACAAAAACAGAACTATTCATTAAATGAAAAGTGGCGTGTAATTTCGTTTTAAAAGAAACTCCTTTAGCACGAATTACTTTAGGCAAATTCTTGCCAACACATTCAGCCGCTCCTTTGGTCCAACGATATTGTTGTGCTTTAAGGGCGTTCATTTCTACCGGAAGTTCGGACGGTGAACCTAATTCTTCTAGATATTGAAATTTCCATCCTTTTAATTGGGCGCGGTAGCTTAAATCCAAATCTTCTGTAATAGTATCAGATTGCCATCCACCCGCATCTGCAATGCAGGATTTTCTCCAAATGCCAGCCGTACCGTTAAAATTAATAAAATGGTCACCTGCATTTCTTCCTACTTGTTCAATTGTAAAGTGTGCGTTTAAACCAAAGGCCTGTACTTTTGTCAGAAATGAATAATCTGCATTGGTATATTCCCATTTAGATTGTACAACACCAATTTTTTGATTCGCAAAATGAGGAACTGTTTTTCTTAAAAAATCAGGTTCAGGTAAAAAGTCGGCATCAAATATGGCAATAAATTCGCCCTTACATATTTTTGTGCCGTATGCTAATGCACCAGCTTTATAGCCAATGCGCTCAGGTCTTTTTATATGTTGTATGTCAATTCCTTGTAATTGATAAAAATGAACTTTTCTAGCTGCTATTTCAAAGCTTTCATCATCAGAATCATCTAATACTTGAATTTCTAGTTTGTTTTTGGGATAATCAAAAGCGCAAATGCAATCGATTAGTCTTTCTACAACATAGAGTTCATTAAATAATGGGAGCTGGATTGTAACAACTGGAAGCTCTTCATCTGTTAGTTCTGAAATTGTCTGTTTCGCTTTCCTTTTGTCCCGCAAATAGTTGATAATAAGACTCAGTTGTATGAGGCTGTATATGAATATAAAGCAGATTGATAAAGCAAACGTAATTAATATGGCAACCTTCATAGGTAAGTGTAAAAAAGCTTTGACGCTGCATTCTTTTTAAACTTACACATTTTTTTCTTTTAAATGTGAACTGTATGCATGGTTGATTCTGCTGTATTCAATGTGGTTTTAAGGAGTGATTTCAATAGCTCCCACCATATTATCACTAATGCGGATTGTTATATCTTCATTCTCAGTGCTGCCATGATAGAATGGTTCTGTTGTTACATCCACTTCGTTACCTGATTTTTCTAATAATTGATAAAGATCAATTGTAAAATTGAGGGCATTTGCTTCTTTTTTAGATATCTCAAAATCGTGCGTTAAAGTAAGTGTTCTATAACTTAATTCGCGTCCCGTATGATAAGCAAATATTCCTTCAAAATCTCCGTCTAAATCTGCATCAAATCTTCCTTCATTCATAATAAAACGATACATGCCTGCCCATCCCCAATACGTATTCTCAATTGTGTTTAATGGATGGTCTGCTTCAGAATAGTTCGAAGGATCAGCTTCATTGAGTGCTTTTTTAACACCAATACCAAACTGAATTGATTCGTATTCGCCGTGTGGCACTCTAAAGTCTAAACTAGAATGGCCGGTTGCGTCAAATCTAAAAAGCTCGATTTCACTCAGTAATCTTGCATCTCCATCTGAATTAATAATGCTTATATCAGATAAGTAAAATTGAAACGATTCAAATTTAATGTCAACATCACTTGCATTTCTATAAACATCATTAATGGCATAATTACTTCCGCCAACCTGAGTTTGAAACGAAAGACTCAGATCTGAATTGATTTTTTCACCATTTTTATTACAGGCCGATACGCCTATTAAAAGCAAGCCTATAAGGCTAATTTTGGTGAAGTTTTTCATTTTTTTTATCATAATACTGTTTTTTAGTAGAGGGAGAACCTGTTAACATTCTCCCTCAATATAATTCTTATTTTTTATGCGTCAAAATGAAGCATCCATGTTAATGTTCCTGTTTTATCATCTGCGTCGGTTACTGTAAATTTAACCCATGCCATCAAAGGTGCATCATTAGGAACTATAAAATGATCATGAAAATCAAAGGATAGTTCGCTTGTTGTTCCAGTTTTCATAAAATCGAATTCATGTTGATGATTTCCATCCGCATCTACTAACATTACCGTATAGTCTTTTAAACCGCGGTCATCTGCGAAATTTGCTTCAATGTGGACCTCATCACCCCAATTGAAATGCGTGTGTTGCGCAGGTATTGTTACTGTTATAGTCGGATTTTCTTTATCTTTCTTACAAGACGTAATTGTAAATGATAAAGCTGCAATTGCTATCATAACTGCTAATTTTCTATAATATTTCATTATTCGTATTTTTAAAAGGTATAAGTAATACCAGCATTAATTTTATTTTTTGTTAATAATTGTGTATAACCGTTAAGGTTATGATTGAAAGGCGATTGGTGTTCTAGAAAAGCGACGAAATGGTCTGTAAAAAGTTGAATTTTACTATTCCCGAACCATACATTTCCACCGGTATCATAATGTTGAAAGGGTAGTTCATTTGAGAAGTATGTCGTTTCATCCATTTTTGAAAATTCAAAATAAGTACCAACTTCAACGCGCAGTGTGAAGCGCTTAAAGGTTAAGTCACCAAAAAGATTGAACGTACCATTTGTTGTTGCTCCGTATCTATAATCCTCAGCATCTAATCCATTTCGTTTATGATTTAAATTTGTTGTGAAGCCCATAAATTTTAATTTAGCCGTGTAGGCTATAAAGGCGAATATATCCCAACTGCCAGTACCTGGTTGTAAATCTAAGTTTGGAACGCCGTTCTCGTATTCGAGGTTCGTTTTACCTAAAGGGAGTTTTAGCCCAGCTCCAATATTTAATTGCTGTGAAAAGCGTTTGTTAGTTGTGTCCCGCTTTGTATTGAAAACTTGAAAAGATTCCATTATAATTGGATCTCCAACACCAGTAATATTATAACGCTGATCATCTCCAATCTGCTGCAGGTTGTTAGCTAAAGGCAGAACAAGACTTGTTTTCCATCTTTCCCTAATGAAAAAACTACCCCGTAATTCGTACGTAAAATAATTTTCTACAACTTTTTCACCCCAAAAAGCCATATCGTTTCCATGTCCCGCATGCCGGGTTGTAATCATCTCTCCAACGAGGTTGTATTCCCCATACATTTCTCGGTGTCGTATAAAAATTCCAATTGAATTTTTATAGTCGTTCGGAGAAAGGTTCAGGTAAATGTTACAATTATCGCAAGCGAAACTTATAAATGGAAACCAGAGCATAATGCTCAGAGTTAACTGTTTCATTTATTGTTTTGAATTTTACAAACGCTCTGTTTTGAATTTAAGAGCGTCTTAATGCTTATTTAAACTGTGAATTGGCCGTTTTAACAGCGCGTGATTCTAACACGTTAAACAAACTGCGGGGGATTGAATACTTCTGAAACGTAATCTCTCGTTTCGTTAAATCCATCAGGATATTGTGTTTTTTGATGTTCGGGACATTGGCAAGTTGTCACATCATTCGTTTCGGCATAAACAAACATTAGAATGGATGTTTTAGACGATTGTGTTGATTTAGGATCTTCTTGATCTGGAACAGCGGTTTTGAGCTGTTTTTTTAAGTGACATTGTCCTTTACAGTTTAAATCGGGTTTATCTTTATTTACACAATGTGCTTCAATAATCGCCTCTTGATTCATGTAAAAGTGCACAACAATAAAAGTTTGCCAAAGCATTCCTATTAGCATTATTGCTAATAAAGCGATACTAATATGTTGTTTGAGCTGTGACATATATCAGTGTAAAGTTACTGATAAATGGAAAGAAACCAATGATAAAACTCATATCACACATAAATTAATTATTATTGTATTAAACTAATCTAACTGAAATGAGAAAGCGTAATTTTTCCATATTCTTAATTGCTACATTGCTTGTGTTTTCATCTTGTAAAATGTTTGGCAGAGCTGCTGCTAAGTATTGGACAAAACAACAAATTAAAGAGTTTGTTGCCAATTGCGAAACCAATGCAGGTAAATTAATTGGAGAAGATAAAGCCAAGCAATATTGTGATTGTGCAGTGGATGTTGTTGCAGAGAAGTATCAAAAATACGAAGACGTGAAAAAAGCTTCTATTCGTGAAGTATTAAAAATTGCGAAAGATTGTAAGTAAGCTTATAACTTCGGTTTAGATTAAATTCCGCTTTACAATTGACACCACAACGTAAAGCGCTTTAATTGCTTTTTTTGGCAGTTCTATATCATCAATCGATTTTTTGTTCGTGCACAGATTAATTGTGCCCTTTTGTTCTCCCTTTTTTAAAGTTCTAACAATGATTTGTTCCTTTGTGGCAATTACATGAATGCTGCCATAATTAAAGAAGGTTAGGTCTGAAACGCGTCTCAATGCCATCCAATCACCATTTTCAAGTTGTGGTTCCATTCCATTGCCATAATAGGTCATTAAAAAATTAGCGTTAAGGCCTGGTAAATAAACAAAGTCCTTTGGCTCTAAACTTCCATCATTATCCCAAATGGCAGAGAGCCCTACATGCTGGTCAAGTTCATAAAAAGGAAGGAGTTCATCTGGCGTAAATGAAAGTTTTTTACCGTAAATTGTAAAAGGTTCTGAAATATTATTTTCAATGTGCAGTTCAGCGACGTCAGTTTCTAAAATATCGGCTAATTTTTCTAATTTATTATAGTGTGGGAAAATGCCTCGAAACATCCAATTATTAAAATCTTGTGGACTTACTTCAAGTTGTAAGGCAACGTCTTTTTGCTTTAACGATTTTTTCTTAATCAATAATTTGATTAGTTCTTTGTTGATTTTCATGTGCGCATTTTAGGGTTAATGAAAAGGGTATTAGTCCTGATTTAATCCTTAAAAATAGGAAAATCAACCTGAAAACACGATTTTTTTACATGAATATCATTAAAATCATGCAAGTTGGGAAAATAAAATGAAAGAATTAATTGATTTATAAAGCACGGCGTTTAATGGTTGATACAACCAAATATATTGCCTTAACTTTTGATAATGAGATTTCTATGTTGTCATTTTGGTTGCCTTCCGCCTTTAAAGTAATGGTAGTTGCATTTGATGAAGGGGCAATGTAACGGGCAAACATTTGCTCTTTCGTAACAATAAGATAAATGTCTTCATAGTTGAAAAAGGAATAATCATTGATACGCCTTAATGCAATTAAATCGCCACTAGTCAATACCGGCTCCATTTGCTTGCCATAAAAAGGGATAACAATGTCTGCGTTTAAACCAGGAATGTATATGAAATCGTCCGTTGTGAAATGGGAAACAGGATCAATTAGCATGGAGTTAAGATTGTTCCCTTTTTGATTGTAGAAGGGAATAGAAATGTTTATTGGAGGTAAAAGACCTTTTTTATAATAGATTCGAGATTCCGTAATATTGTCGTCATCAATTAATTCAGAAGTCTCAACTTCTAAGATTGCTGCCAGTAATTCTAATTTATCGTAATGCGGAAAAACGCTCCTAAACATCCAGTTATTCCAGTCTTGGGTGGATACGCCTATTTGTTTAGCTACATCCTTTTGTTTTAAAGACTTAAGCTTTATTAAGTTCTTAATTTGGGTCTTTTGTATTTTCATTTATTCCAGATAGGTGGGGTTATCAGTAAAAGGCTTCGTGCTTAATATTTGGGCAATATACTAAAAAATCAACCCGAACTGGGTAATATTTTACATTAAAACTTCATTTTTGCACATTGCTATTGAGTTGTTTTGAGTTTTAATAATATATTTTAGTGAAGGTTATCGTGCTTGTTACGCACTGTGTTAGGCGTTTAAGCATGTGGATGGGTTGTGTGTCTTTTAAATATTTTTATTTTATTGTTTATTTTTATTTTAAATATTATGAAATAATACAGTATATTTGGAGTAGGAGAATTGAAAATTTATAAACCCAAGTTACCCAAATGATCACAAAAAAAAAAGACGTAAAAATGCATGATAAGTATAAATACTTATTATACAAATTTATGAACGAGCTACCTCATAACCAATATAAGATTGCGTCAAAACAGTTGCCAAAGAAAATAGGTGTAAGTGCTGAGACGTTTAGGAAGTGGAAGTATATTAAGAAGGGCGCCATTGCAACAATTCCAGCAGATAAGCTTGCAATTATCGCTAATTTTTTTGACATTAGCGTTGAAGATTTTTTCAATTATGCAGTGCCCAAAATCACCTTCAAGGAACTAGAGAAAGCCCAGCATCAAGAAAATGAAAATTCTTAAAAGTTATGAAAAAGTCAGTAAAAGAAACGCTGAAGTTAGCTGTTGAACAATTATTTGTTCGAATACATAAAGATTTATTTAATCAAATTAATGCAAAAAAGAATACTGAATTTAAAATAACTCAGTCGGCTTATGACGCGGGGAATGACGCGCATGTAAACTTGGTAACGCTTTGTAAAGAAAAGATTGGCTACGAACCTATCGCAACAAATCAAGATATTTTTTATTCCATTATGTGTGTTTATAGCGACGCGAGGGAGAAGGAACGTTTAAAGGATAAAGCAAATTTAAAACGTTAGTATTTAAAATCTACGCTTAGTTATGTTTTTTCGAATATGCTATCTGAGAAATATTGTTGCGAATCTGTAAAGTGTTGAATGGTTTTAAAACCTGCTTTTTGCAAACTTATTTCCAATTCATCCAAATCATACTTTTTTGATAATTCTGTCCAAATGACTTCGCCAACTTCAAATTCAACCTGTAGATTAAGTACCTCGACTTCAACTACCTGTTTCGTCAAGCTTTTTATGTAACTTCTTACTTCACCTGTGCGTGATTCATAATTGACATAAAAATCGAAGTTATTAAGGTTGAAGTTCCCGCCCAATTCACGATTAATCCGCGTCAATAAATTTAAATTGAATCGTTTCGTTATGCCGTGTGGGTCAAAATAGGCTTTATGTATGATGGCTGGATCTTTTTTCAAATCAACACCAATTAGCAATTTATCTCCTATTTTCATGGATCGGTTAAATAGCTGAAACAATTCGTCCGCTTTGTCTGGTAAATAATTACCAACGTTACTACCTATAAATAATAATAAAGAGGGCGATTGATTGTCTTGTAAATCTTTTAAAATCTCAAAATAATCGCCGGTTTTAGGGGCGATACTTAATTGTGGAAATTCCAGTTTAAGTTTTGCGCAAAGCAATTCATTTGCTTCTTTGGAAATATCAATCGGAGTGTAAGTGAAGTCGATATTTTGAACCGATAAATAACGAATTAATTCTGCAGTTTTCAATCCATCCCCCGCACCCAATTCTATTAAGTTGAAGTGAGTTTTAAAATCTATCGTATTAAAAATTTCTGCACTTTGTTTTTGAAAAATATCAAACTCACAATTGGTTAAATAATATTCAGGCATTTCCATAATCTCCTGAAAAATTCTGCTTCCAATATCGTCGTAAAAATATTTTGATTTAAGCGATTTTTTAGTGGCTGTTAAACCTTCAAAAACGTCTTTTTTAAAATTACTTATCATGTGTTATTGTGCTAATCGAATTCCTGAGAAAAGCCATCTCAGTTGTGTTGGAAAAAAATTTCTATATGTATAGCGAGAATGATCTGTTGCAGTGGCGATAGATCCGCCGCGCAAAACTTGCTGGTTTACCATAAATTTGCCATTGTACTCTCCTAGGGCTCCTTCTTTTTTTGAAAAACCTGGGTAGGGTAGGTAGGCGCTATTTGTCCATTCCCACAATTGCCCCCATTTAAAATGCTTTGCTGCTACTTCCCATTCAAATTCAGTGGGTAGTCTCATACCTTTCCATTCTGCGTAGGCATAGGCTTCATAATAGCTGACATGAATAACAGGTAAGTCGCCATTTACAGGAACTAATCCTGTTTGATCGTAATAATGCCATTCGCCTTCAACTTTATGCCAATAGAGTGGTGCTTCAAGCTTATTAGTTTGAATAAAATCCCAGCCTTCTGCATGCCAATAGTTAAAATTAGTATAGCCACCTGCATTAATGAATTCCATATATTCAGCATTTGTCACTAATTTATTTGAAATGGAATAAGGATTTAAATAGACTTTATGCACTCCTAATTCATTGTCAAAACAAAATGCGTCAGACTGGTAACCGATCTCATAAATTCCTTCATCAATTTGAATGTTTTCTGAGGGGAAGTTTTCAGTAATAAGGCTCGTTTGTGCCGCATAGTCTGGGAAAAACGGTTGATTTCCTAGGATATACTTAATGTCATACGCCAACAATTCTTGGTGTTGCTGCTCGTGGTTTATTCCAAGTTCAAGAACAGGAATTAATTCGGAAGGAAAATCGCCGTCTAAAAATTCAAGCAATGCTTCTGTTACGTATTTGCGATAGGCATATACTTCTTCAACAACGGGACGTGTCATCAAGCCTCTATTTGGTCTTAATACGCGCGTACCTACAGTATTATAGTAGCTATTGAATAAATATGCGAAATCTTCATTGTAAACCTTATAGTCGGGCTTATGTGGCTGCAGTATAAATTGTTCAAAGAACCAAGTAGAATGCGCTAAGTGCCATTTTGGTGGCGAAACATCAATTATGGGTTGAACCGAATAATCTTCAATTTTTAATGGGGCACAAATTCTTTCAGTTTGGGTTCTGGTTCGTGCGAATTTTTCTTTTAAATCTGTCACGTTTGTTTTTCTTCTATTGATTCAATAATTACTTGGTTTAGCAAGGTCCTGTGTACAGGGCATTTTGATGCGATTTGTAATAACCTTGCGCGTTGTTTTTCATCTAAATTACCAACAAAAACAATTTTCTTTGAAATATGATCAACTTTTCCTGTCAACTCAGTTTCAAGATCTAAATCGTCTGTGTGTTTTTTGTCATATGTCAAATAGACAAAAACTTCTTTTAAGTCCCATCCTTTGCGCTCGGCGTACAATTTAATAGTCATTGCCGTGCATGCTCCTAATGCTGAATTTAATAATTCATATGGCGCTGGACCAAGATTGTCGCCCCCAACAGAACGTGGTTCATCTGCCGTTAAATGATGGTTAGGCGTATGTATTTCTGTTGTGAAATTATTCTCTAAATTGAGGTGAGCAACCACATGTTCTCCATTTGTAGAAAGAGGTGTAGCTTCTTCTGGTTGAGGAAAATATTTTGTCATCCAAGTTGCAATCATATTTGCTGCATAAACGGCGTCCTCTTTTTTGGTCAATAAATGATCTGCACCATCTAATGAGATAAAGCTTTTAGGATGAAAAGCATGTTGGTATAATTCGGCCGCATTTTTAATTTCCACAATTTTGTCTTGCGGGGAATGTAGAATTAAGAGGGGGCGTTTCAAATTTTTGACAATTTCTTTCAGGCTGTTCTTTTCAAGATCATCAATAAATTGTTTTTGAATTAGAAATGGTCGTCCACCAATATTCACTTCTGCTTGTCCAGACTTTTCGATTGAAGGTAAAC